>NZ_JBDPLZ010000005.1:0-788956 GCF_039871655.1 Actinocorallia sp. B10E7 | reverse complement strand
CCATTAAGGTCCAACGACCCCCGGGAAACCCGGAAGCCAAACCCATGGTGTTGACACTGGCAAGAACAAGGTCTTGGCTGACCTTGCATCTGCCTCAAAGGTTCCTCTTGACGAGGATGACCAGAACTACAAGTCCTGGCCGTTATTTTGGCACTGACTTTTAGCACGCTGTTGAGTTCTCAAGAAACGGACTCGCTCTTTCGTCCACCCTTGCGGGCTTCCTCCGGAGCAACCCTTCCAACTTACCAGGCTGGGGAAGTTTGTCAACTTCCGTCCCGCCCTGCCCCGCTCTGGTCACTTTCGTTCCCTTTGTGGAGCAACCCTTCTAGCTTAGCGACTCTGTCCGGAGTGTCAAACTCCGTCCCGTTCGTCCCATTTTAGGCGTAGCAAACTACGCCCTCATCGGGCTGCTTTTCGGGGTTCCCCTCCGTCCGGCCGCCCCTCGGTCTCCCTCGTTGCGGCCCGCTCCCGGCGGGGCGAAGAGAACGTTATGCCCACACGCGGGGAACGTCAAACTGACGGCCGCAGAGAGAATGGATGAATGGAACTCGACGTCGTCGCCTGGGTCCACATCCGCGAGAAACGCCTGCTCACCGTACGTGCGAGGGGGCGGGACCTGCTCTACCTGCCGGGCGGGAAGGTGGAGCCCGGCGAGTCGCCGGCCGAGGCGATCTCCCGCGAGGTCGAGGAGGAACTCGGCCTGGATCTGCCGCCCGGGAACTTCACTTCTCTCGGCACGGTCGTCACCGAGCCGCACGACCAGCCGCGCTACACGTCCGTGCGCATGGTCTGCTTCACCGCGCCTTACGAGGGCCCGCTCCGCCCCTCGGCCGAGATAGACGAACTCCTGCTCGTCTCCCCCTCCGACCGCCGGCTCCTCGCCCCCGCCTCGGCCGCCGCCCTGGACCTGGCTCTCGCCCACGGTCTTCTGGACCCTGACCTCTCATCCCCACGGTGATCGAGGCCCGGGTGGGCGGGGGGCTCACCCGGGCCTCGATCAGAACGGCCAGGCGGCGTCGCGGCCCCGCTCCAGGAGCGGGATCATCGCGAAGCCGTGGTCGGACAGGCCCGCGAAGGTGTGGCGGTTCGCGGTGCCCGACGGACCGTGGCCGTACCGGTAGCCGACGAGGTTCCAGGTGTAGACCGGTACCTTCGCCGGAACCTGGGCGGTCGGGTCGGCGCCCCTGTGGCCGGCCCAGACCTGCTCGTCGGTGACGATGACGACCCGGTCGTGCTTGCGGTAGGAGGCGCGGACGGCCGCCGCGGTCTCGGTGCCGCCGAGGTCGCCGAACCTTCCGACGGTCTTCAGCACCGAGTCTCCGCGCCGGACCTTGATCCGGCGGTGCGTGCTGCCGAACTCGACCAGGTCGGCGTGCTCCGCGCGGAGCGCGAGGGCGGTGCCGAAGACGGCCGCCGTGTCGGCGTAGGTCAGCTGCGAACGGGCCGAGTTGTTGTAGAACATCGAGCCCGAACGGTCCACCAGGATCAGTGTCCGTCCCTTCAGGGAGGGGACGTTGGCCAGCGAGACGTCCAGCGCCCGGGACAGCGGCCGCGCCCACCGGTCGGAGGTGACCGCGCGGTACGCCGACAGGTAGCGCATCGGCAGCACCCGCGAACCCTCCACTCCGGAGACCAGCCGCTCCGCGACCCCCGCCGCGACCTCGTCGGAGACACCCGCCTGGTCGAAGTTGCGGAGGTTGCGCAGCAGCGCGAGGTACCCCATGGACGGGATGAGCGCCTCCCAGACCCGGGCGTCCATCGGGCCCTGCAGCCAGCCCGCGACGGACTCCCACGTCATGCCGGCGGCCCTGAGCCGCTCCACCGCGCCGGGACGGGCGAACACCTCGCGGCGCTCGGCCGCCGGGAGCCCCAGCAGCTCGGCCCGGGCTCGCAGCACCTTCAGCGAGGCCGGGAGCTGCTCGTCCCTGCCGTGGCGCCGGTCGATGGCGTGCTTGAACAGATCGCCCTGGGCGACCGAGACCGGCTTCGGGTGGGTCAGCTCGAGCACGTCGCCGAAACGGAACGTCCCGGAGTCGTACTTCGCCAGGGAACGCTCGTCGTAGAGCCGGCGTACGGCGTCACCGATCCCCCGCTTGATGGGCTTGGGGATGCCGCGGCCGTAACGGCCGGTCCAGTAGGCGAGGAGCTCGCCGGGCTCGTCCGCGCGCCGGAGCGCCGCGTCGACGAGCTGCCGGTTGCCGCCGTCGAGGGACGCGCACAGCCGGGCCATGACGGCCTCGGCCGCGGCGACCACGGAGGCCGAGCGCATGCCCGCGTCGTTCCGGAGCCAGCCGATCATGCGGGTCAGCCAGCCGGGGTCGGTGAGCGCGACCTCGCCGACCAGGGCGCGGAAGCGCGCGTCGCGGTCGTCGGCGGTCTCGTAGAAGGTCTGCTCGCCGACCATGTTGGAGACGGCGAGGACGAAGAGCTCACTCTTGGCGTCCCGGGTGGAGCCGGGGCCGCCCTCGTGGGTGATGCCGCCCGGGACGGAGGCGACGGGGCTGGTCGCCGGGCGGGCGCGGTTGAACTTGCTCATGGGTCTCCTCCGAGGTCAAGGCGGCCGAAGTGCCTGCCCCTGCCGGAAAGTCGGGGCCGTGCGGAGTCGAACCGAAGTAACTCCGGCCTGCGCACCGGAAAGAAGAAAGGGATCCTCCTGAGATCAGAAGCGGCCGCGGTACATGCATTCCACTGCTCTCCCGGCTGAGCTACCGGCCTCACGGCCGGACGGGATTCGAACCCGTGACCTGTGGATCAAGAAGTAACCGCTGCCTGCGCACCAGGAGGAAGTCTGTTCGTCGGAAAGCGAGGGTGCCCGAGATCAAAGCGAAGACGGTGTTTCAGCGCTCTTTGCCACTTGAGCTACCGGTCTTGCGACCGGGCGGGAGTCGAACCCGCGTCTCTCCTTTTGTAGAGGAAGTAACCGTCCTCTATCGCACCGGGCGTCCTCTCGAGTTCAGAATCGGCGGCGGTACGTACCGCAATTCTGCCGTTGAAACACCGGTCCTGGACCGGGCCGGGACTCGAACCCGGCATCTGCGGTCTGGAAAGTAACCGCTGCCTGCGCACCGAGAGGCGGTCTGTTCGCGGAATCGTTTCCGCGGTCCTCCGAACGCGTGCGGGAGGAGGGCTTTTCTCGCCGGCGCCCCGGTGGGGTGAATTCCACTTTCCGCTCCTCTCCGCTCACGTGTTCCGTTGACATCCAGAACTCTGCCCCATGCGGAATCCCGCCGCAACGGAATTAATTTCGTGTCAGGGGACCAGCACGATCTTTCCGGTGACCTGCCCGGAGCCGGCGAGGGAGTAGGCCTTGGCGGCGTCGGCGAGCGGGAACTCCCCGTCGAGGCGGACGCGCAGTTCACCACGCTCGGCCAGTTCGGCGAGCCGCTCCAGATCGTGCACGGACGGCCGGACGTGGACGGACTCCAGCCGGATCCCCAGGGCCGCGGCCTCGTCATGGTCGAGCCCCATGTTCCCGGGCAGCGCGCTGACCAGGATCCCGCCTTTCTTCAGGACGGACGCCGAACGCGGCCCGTTCTCCCCCGTGACGAGGTCGAAGACGACGTCCAGGTCGGAGAGCACCTCGGTGTAGTCGGTCGTCGTGTAGTCGATGACCTCGTCGGCCCCCAGCGAGCGGACGAACTCGTGCTTGGCGCCGGAGGCCGTCGCGATGACGTGTGCGCCGAGGGCCTTGGCGATCTGCACGGCCAGGTGGCCGACGCCGCCGGCCGCCCGGTGGATGAGGACCCGCTGTCCCGGCTGGAGCCGGGCGGTCCCGGCCAGCGCCTGGTAGGCGGTCAGCCCTGCCAGCGGCAGCGCCCCGGCCTCCTTGGCGCCCAGCGCGTCCGGCCGAAAGGCCAGTTCGTTGGCCGAGACCAGCACGTACTCGGCGTGAGTGCTGCCCTCCGCCGGGAACGCGGACATCCCGAAGACCCGGTCCCCCGGCGAGAACCGGGAGACGCCGGACCCGACGGCCTCGACCGTCCCGGCGACGTCCCAGCCCAGGGTGAAGGGCGGCTCGCCCAGCAGCGGGTAGTACCCGGCGCTGACCGCGAAGTCCACCGGGTTCACCCCGGCCGCCTCCATCTTGACCAGTACCTGCCCGTATCCCGGCTCGGGCAGCGGGACCTCGGCGACCTCCAGCACCTCGGAGGCTTCGCCGACCTGCTTCTGCGTGATGACGCGCATGGTTCTCTCCCGGAAGGAATCAGTTGATGCTCTGATCCTTCCGGAAGTAGTTTCCAATGGAAAGAAGGCACCTTTTAGTGGTATAGGTACCTCATGGATACCACTTCTGAGGTCAGGGTTTGCTGGGACGCCAACGCCTACCTGGCCCAGTGCCCCTCCCGCACCGTTCTGAGCGCCATCGCCGACAAGTGGACCTGCCTCCTGGTGGACGCCCTGAGCGACGGACCCATGCGTTTCGGCGAGCTCCGCCGCCGCCTCGACGGCATCACCCAGAAGAGCCTCACCCAGACCCTCCGCGACATGGAACGCGACGGCATGCTCACCCGCACCGTCTACCCGACCATCCCCCCGAAGGTCTCCTACGAGCTCACCGACCTGGGCCGCAGCGTCACCCGGCTGATGGCCGGCATCAAGGTCTGGGCCGAACAGCACGCCGACGAGATCGTCGCCGCCCGCCACCTCTACGACGCGCGGGCCGGGCAGGAGCCCCTGCCCGTCACCACCACTCCCCGTTGAATCCGCGGGCATGACGAAAGGGCGGTCTCCCGGAGGAGACCGCCCTTCCTTTGCTTCAGCGAAGCGGTGAAACCGTCAGGCGTGGATCAGAAGTCCATGCCGCCGCCGTCGGGCATGCCCGCCGGGGCCGGGTTCTTCTCCGGCTTCTCGGCGATGACGGCCTCGGTGGTCAGGAACAGAGCGGCGATCGACGCGGCGTTCTGCAGCGCGGAACGCGTCACCTTCGCCGGGTCGATGATGCCCTGCTCGAACATGTCCACGTACTCGCCGGTGGCGGCGTTCAGGCCCTGGCCCGCGGGCAGCGAGCGGACCTTCTCCACCACGACGCCGCCCTCGAGGCCGGCGTTCACCGCGATCTGCTTGATCGGCTCCTCCAGAGCCTTGCGCACGATCGCGGCACCGGTGGCCTCGTCGCCCACCAGCTCCAGCTTGTCGAACGCGGAGACCGAGGCCTGCAGCAGCGCCACGCCACCGCCGGGGACGATGCCCTCCTCGACCGCGGCCTTGGCGTTGCGGACGGCGTCCTCGATGCGGTGCTTGCGCTCCTTGAGCTCCACCTCGGTCGCGGCGCCGGCCTTGATGACCGCGACACCGCCCGCGAGCTTGGCCAGGCGCTCCTGGAGCTTCTCGCGGTCGTAGTCGGAGTCGGTGTTGTCGATCTCGGTGCGGATCTGGTTGACCCGGCCCTGGATCTCACCGGCGTCGCCGGCGCCCTCGACGATGGTGGTCTCGTCCTTGGCGATGACGACCTTGCGGGCGCGGCCCAGCTGCTCCAGGGTGACGGAGTCGAGCTTGAGGCCGACCTCCTCGGTGATGACCTGGCCGCCGGTCAGCACGGCGATGTCGCCGAGCATGGCCTTGCGGCGGTCACCGAAGCCCGGGGCCTTGACGGCGACGGACTTGAAGATGCCGCGGATCTTGTTGACGACCAGGGTGGCCAGGGCCTCGCCCTCGACGTCCTCGGCAATGATCAGCAGCGGCTTGCCGGCCTGCATGACCTGCTCGAGCACCGGCAGCAGGTCCTTGTTGGAGGAGGCCTTGCCGCCGACGATGAGGATGAACGGGTCCTCCAGGACCGCTTCCATCCGCTCGGGGTCGGTCACGAAGTAGGGCGAGATGTAGCCCTTGTCGAAGCGCATACCCTCGGTGAGCTCGAGCTCGAGGCCGAAGGCGTTGCTCTCCTCGACGGTGATGACGCCTTCCTTGCCGACCTTGTCCATGGCCTCGGCGATGAGGGCGCCGATCTCGGTGTCGGCGGCGGAGATGGAGGCGGTGGAGGCGATCTGCTCCTTGGTCTCCACATCCTTCGACAGCTGGGACAGCTGCTCGGAGACGGCGGCGACGGCGGCCTCGATGCCCTTCTTCAGGGACATCGGGTTGGCGCCGGCGGCGACGTTGCGGAGGCCCTCGCGGACCAGAGCCTGCGCCAGCACGGTGGCCGTGGTGGTGCCGTCACCCGCGACGTCGTCGGTCTTCTTGGCGACTTCCTTGACCAGCTCGGCGCCGATCTTCTCCCACGGGTCCTCGAGCTCGATCTCCTTGGCGATGGATACACCATCGTTGGTGATCGTGGGAGCGCCCCACTTCTTCTCGAGCACGACGTTGCGGCCCTTGGGACCGAGCGTCACCTTGACGGCGTCGGCCAGCTGGTTCATGCCACGCTCGAGACCGCGCCGGGCCTCCTCGTTGAACGCGATCATCTTGGCAGCCATAGGCTCCAGATCCTCCTTGAGTGGATACGGAACATGGCGGATCGGGCAGATGCCCGCGACGGACGGCCCCACCGGTCCGGCAGCCCCATGCGTGCCGCGCGGTGGCGAGACCTCATCGTCCCGACCCAGAAAGCTCTTGTGAGTTATCACTCTCACGGGGAGAGTGCCAATCAATGTTTAGCACTCTCCATGGTCGAGTGCAAGCGAGACCCCTTCTGAGCAGGCAAGAGCCCCTTACAGCCCCCTTATCCAGGCGATATGTAGCGACTGACCATGCGGTGGGGTGCCGAGTCGGGGAAGTTACTTTCTGTAGTTGAGTTTGCGCGATGAGTATCGAGGTGAAGATTCAGGGGGCAAGGGTTACTTCGTCCAATCGAGAAGGGGACGAACAGTGAAGAAGATCTTGGGGCTGGCGCTCTCGGGTGCGATGGCCCTCGGCATGGCGGCCGCCACGGGCACTTCGGCACAGGCCTCCGAGACCTCCGCACGGGAACGACAAGAGAAACAATCGAGCTACCGGTACCGGGTCCACACGAAGGTCTGGCCCTACTCCTGGGGCAGGTACCGCGGCGGGGTGAAGGTCCGGGTCTACCGCAACTCCTACGACGGCCGGGTCCCGGTGCCCTACATCCGGGTCTGCCTGCAGAAGCGGACCCCGTACCGCTACCGCACCATCGAGTGCGAGCGCACCAACCGCTGGGGCGGAGCGGACTTCCGCATGGTCGACCGCGTCCACTGGTACCGCGGGGACCGCGCGCGCGGCCTGCGCCGGGCCTCGGGGAAGAACTTCTCCACCTGGTACCGCGTCTTCGTACCGCCGAGCTACCGCAACTACGGCCACGTCAGCGACCCGTTCCGGCTGTGGGACCGCTGGGGCTGGGACGGTGACTACGGCGACGACTACGACGACGGCGGCGACTACGACGGCGACTACGAGCGCGGGTGGCGCCGGGCCTCCGGGAACAGGTGACCCCGTCCGGAGGTGAAGGCCCTCGGAAGAGGGCCCGCGAGAAGAAAGACCCGCAGGGCTCGGCGCCTGCGGGTCCAGCCTCACCGGCGGTTCACAGGGCGCGGACCAGATCCGCCTGCGGACCCCGGTCGCTCTGTGTGATCTCGAACTCGACCCGCTGCCCCTGCTCCAGGGTCCGGTAGCCGTCCATCTGGATGGCCGTGTGGTGGACGAAGACGTCCCGCCCGCCGTCGACGGCGATGAATCCGTAGCCCTTGTCCGCGTTGAACCACTTGACGGTGCCCTGAGCCATGCGAAGAACCCTGCCTGGAGCCGCGGCCCCCCTGGACCGCGGAGCGCCCGGGGCGTCCACCTCGGAACCCCGATCCCCCTCCGAGACCGCCCGGAGACCGGCTCGTGACGGAGATGGCACCGGAAGATACCCGCGGCATATCTGAGCGGGGAATTGTTTCGGCCGGGTGTGGCCAACCATTCACGAAAGCCGAAAAGAAAGGGCCCGCCCTTTTTTACGGACGGACCCTTTCTGTCGATCGCCTGTCGTCAGCAGCCGCCGGCGACCGCCGGGATGATGGAGACCTGGACCCCCGCGGGCGTGGCGGTGTCCAGCCCGTCGGCGAAGCGGACGTCCTCGTCGCCGACGTAGACGTTCACGAACCGGCGGAGCTTGCCGGCGTCGTCGAGCACCCTGGCGGAGATGCCGGAGTGGTTCTTCTCCAGGTCGGCGATGACGTCACGCAGCGTGCCGCCCTCGGCCTTCACCTCGGACTCGCCACCGGTGTAGGTGCGCAGGATCGTGGGGATGCGAACGGAAACACTCATGGTCAGACCAATCCTGTAGCGCGGAAAGCCTCGATGTTAGGCGCGATGTTGGCGGACGGCTTGGCCACCGGGGCCACCGCGTCCAGGGTCTTCAGGCCTTCGCCCGAGTTGATGATGACCGTCTCCAGCGACGGGTCGAGCTGTCCGGTCTCGATGAGCTTCTTCAGCACGCCGACGGTCACGCCGCCCGCGGTCTCGGCGAAGATGCCCTCGGTGCGGGCCAGCAGCCGGATGCCCTCGACGACCTCGGCGTCGGTGACGTCCTCGACGGCGCCGCCCGTCCGGCGCACCGCGTCCAGGACGTAGGGGCCGTCGGCGGGGTTGCCGATGGCGAGGGACTTGGCGATCGTGTCCGGCTTGACCGGCCGGACCACGTCGTGCCCGGCCTTGAAGGCGGCGGAGACGGGGCTGCAGCCCTCGGCCTGGGCGCCGAACACCTTGTAGGGCTTGTCCTCGACCAGCCCGAGCTTGATGAACTCCTGGAACGCCTTGTCGATCTTGGTCAGCTGGGAGCCGGACGCGATCGGGACCACGATCTGGTCGGGCAGCCGCCAGCCGAGCTGCTCGGCGATCTCGTAGCCCAGGGTCTTGGAGCCCTCCGCGTAGAACGGGCGGACGTTCACGTTCACGAACGCCCAGTCCTCCTGCTCGCCGGCGAGTTCGGAGGCGAGCCGGTTGACGTCGTCGTAGTTGCCGTCCACGGTCACGAACGTGCCGTCGTACACGGCGGTCGTGATGATCTTCTGCTGCTCCAGGTCGGAGGGCACGAAAACGGCGCTGCGGATGCCGGCGCGGGCCGCGGCGGCGGCGACGGCGTTGGCGAGGTTGCCGGTGGAGGGGCAGGCCAGCACCTTGAAGCCGAGTTCCCGCGCGGCGGCCAGCGCGACTCCGACGACCCGGTCCTTGAAGGAGTGGGTGGGGTTGCCGCTGTCGTCCTTGACCCACAGGTCCCGCATCCCCAGCGCGGAGGCGAGCTGGTCGGCCTTCACCAGCCGGGTGAAGCCGGGCTCGGTGTTGGGGATCTCGGCGACGTTCGAAGGCACCGGCAGCAGGTCCTTGTAACGCCAGATGTTGCGCGGTCCCGCCTCGATGGACTCGCGCGTCACGCCGCTGAGGTCGTAGGCGACCTCGAGCGGCCCGAAACATTCGGAGCAGGCGTAATAGGGACCGAGTTCTACGGTGTTGCCACATTCGCGGCAGATCAGCGCGGTGGCGTTACCCAGGTCGGGCATGAGTGCGAGGCCTCTCCCTCATCTTCCCTGTGCCGCTCTGGTCACAGGCCGGAGTTGGCACCGCGTCCCGGCCGAAGCCTCGCTATGGGCGCGAAGGCGAGCCGGGAGGGTTGCCGGGGCTTCGCAGGGCCGGTCCCTCCACCCCTCTGGATGAGCGCCCGTGAGATACCCACGGGCTTGTATGAAGTTGTGTCCCGACTTTACATCAGGTGTCCGATTGACAGTACAGCGGTCTCACCTGTTGGACCGTGCCCCGCTGTTAGCTTGATCACTCCGTCCCGGATGGGAACGGTCCCCTTCCCGGCCTCCGCGCCATGGCGTGCGACACTCTGGCCATGCAGGTACTCGTCGCCAGCAACCGCGGACCCGTGTCCTTCTCCCTGTCCGAAGAAGGCGCGCTGACCATGCGCCGCGGCGGCGGGGGCCTGGTCTCCGGCCTCGCCTCGGTCGCGGCCGGCACCGACCTGGTCTGGGTGTGCGCCGCCCTGTCCGACGGCGACCGGCTCGCCGCCCGCCAGGACCCGTCCGGACGGCTCGACCTCGCCGGGCACGAGACCGGCGCCGTCCGCATGCTGGACATCCCCCAGAAGACGTTCCACCGCGCCTACAACTCGATCGCCAACTCCACCCTCTGGTTCGTCCACCACCTGCTCTACGACACCCCGAACGAGCCGCACTTCGACAGCACGTTCCGGCGCGACTGGCAGTCCTACGAGGCCTACAATTCGGCGTTCGCGGACGCCCTGGCCCAGGACGCCGAACGGGGGGCGAAGGTCGTCGTCCAGGACTACCACCTGGCGCTCGTCCCCCGGATGCTGCGCGAACGCCGCCCCGACCTGCGCATCGCCCACTTCTCGCACACCCCGTGGGCGCCGCCGGAGTACTTCCGCCTGCTGCCCGACGACATCGCCGCCAAGGTGCTGGAGGGCATCCTCGGCTCCGACCACGCGGGCTTCCTGTGCGACCGGTGGGCCGAGGCGTTCCTCGACTGCTGCGAGTCGGTCCTCGACGCCAAGGTCGACCGGTTCGCCCGGACCGTCCGGCACCGGGGCAGGACCACCCGGGTCGGCGTGCACGCCCTGGGCGTGGACGGCGACGACCTGCGGGCCCGAGCCGCGCGGGAGGACGTCGCCGAGCGCCGCGCCGCGCTGCTGGAGCAGACCGGGAACCGGCAGCTGATCCTGCGCATCGACCGCACCGAGCTGTCGAAGAACATCGTCCGGGGCCTGGCCGCCTACTGGGAGCTGCTGCTCCACCACCCCGAATGGCACGGCCGGGTCGTGCACGTGGCCTTCGCCTACCCCTCCCGCACCGACCTGCCCCGCTACCGCGACTACACCGCCGCAGTCGAACGGCTCGCCGCGGAGATCAACGACGAGTTCGGCACGGACGACTGGACCCCGCTCGTCCTCCAGGTGAAGGACGACTACGCCCGCTCCCTCGCCGCCTTCCGGCTGGCGGACGTCCTGGTGGTCAACCCGATCCGCGACGGCATGAACCTCGTCGCCAAGGAGGGCCCGATCCTGTCGGAGAAGGGCTGCGCGCTGGTGCTCTCCCGCGAGGCGGGCGCCGCGGGCGAACTGTCCGGGGACTCCCTGGTGGTCAACCCCTACGACGTCTCCCAGACCGCCGAGAAGCTGAACCAGGCGCTGCTGATGTCGTCCGAGGAGCGTCGCGAGCGCACCGCCCGCCTGGCCGCGGCCGCCACCGCGCTGCCGCCCGGAAAGTGGTTCGCCGAGCAGCTGGCCGCCCTGGACTGAGACCGCTTTGTCCGGGGGGCGACCCCCGGACCCTGAGGACGCCCGTCTGGGGTGCGGCCCCCGGGCCCCCGAAAGACGACGGACGATCCTCGCTCCGCTGCGGTCGCCTGTCGTCGGCGATACGATCCGCCGATGAGCGCGATCCGTGAGGTCTACGACGTCGAGCACGCCGCCAGTCTCGAATACTCCCCCGAACTCGACGGCCTCGCCGACCCCGGTGAGATCGTCTGGGCCTGGGTCCCCTTCGAGGAGGACCCCTCCCGGGGCAAGGACCGCCCCCTGCTCGTCGTCGGACGGCACGGAAAGCGGCTGCTGGGGATGCAGCTGTCCAGCCGGGACCGGTCGGGCCAGCGCGGCTGGCACCCGCTGGGCCCCGGCACCTGGGACCGCGACCGCAGGGACTCCTACCTGTGCCTGGACCGGGTCTTCGAGCTCGATGAGGACGACCTGCGCCGGGAGGGCGCGATCCTGGACGCCGACCGCTTCGCCCGGATCGCCGCCGTCCTGATCAGCCGCTACGGCTGGCGGGTGCGCCGCTGAGCCGTCAGCTGTAGGACTCGCCCAGGGTGGCGCGGACCTGCTTGCGCGCCTCGTGGATGCGCGACTTCACCGTGCCCAGCGGCAGGTTGAGCTGCTCGGCGATCTCGCTGTACTCCAGCTGGGAGACGTCCCGCAGCACCAGCGCCTGGATGAGGTCGGGCTTCCTGGACTCCAGCTCCTCCATCGCGTCGAGGATGTCGACCCGGGAGCCGGCGATCACGCTGGTGCGGCGCGGGTCGGGCCGCTGCGAGGGCAGCTCGCCCGCCTGCTCCACCGAGCGGCGCTTGAGCGAGCGGTAGGTGGAGCGCGCCGAGTTCGCGACGACCACGTGCAGCCAGGTGGAGAACCGGGACCTGCCCTCGAAGCGGTGGATGTTGCGGGCCACCTGGAGCAGCGCGTCCTGGCAGGCCTCCTCGGCGTCCTGCCGGCAGGGCAGGAACCGGCCGGCGTGCCGCAGGACGTCGTTCTGGATCGCGCCCAGCAGCTCGTTCAAGGCCGCCTGATCGCCCTTGGCCGCGCGCAGCGCCAACTCTTCGGTCCGTTCGTTGAACGCCATGCCGCCCTCTGCTCGCTTACGGGGTGCTGACCTTCACAGATACAGCTCCCCATCATGACCACTCTTTGGGCATGATATCGGGGTGTCCATGCCTTCGGCCGTCGGCCGTTACCGAATTGATCGCGTCCTGGGCCAGGGAGCCTTCGCCTCCGTCTGGCTGGGCCTCGACGACGACCTGAACGACCAGGTCGCCATCAAGGTGCTGTCCGGAGCCCTGCTGGACGACCTGGACGTGCGCAACCGCTTCCTGGAGGAGGCCAGGATCCTGCGCCGTGCCGACTCCGAGCGGCTGGTGCGGGTCCACGAGTTCGGTGAACTGCCGGACGGCCGTCCCTACTTCGTCATGTCCTACGCCGACCGCGGTTCGCTGGCCGACCGGATGAAGGGCGACCGGCCACTTCCGGTCAGCCAGGCCCTGGCGCTGATCGAGGACATCGCGCAGGGCGTCGAGGTGATCAACGAGCTGGGCGTCATCCACCGTGACCTCAAGCCGTCCAACATCCTGTTCCAGACCACCAAGGACGGGCGGGGCGAGCGGCTGCTCATCGCCGACCTCGGTCTGGCCAAGGCGCTGGCCCACGCCTCGGGCGCGTTCACCCTGCCGGTCGGCACCCCCGGCTACATGTCCCCCGAGCAGGCCCGGTTCGGCGGCGGCCTGGACGTGCGCGCCGACGTCTACGGCGTCGGCGCGCTCAGCTACCACCTGCTGGCCGGGCGGGCTCCCGGCCCTGCCCCGGTGCGGGTGCCGCCGAGCAAGCACAACCCGGAGGTGCTCCCGCCCGTCGACGCGGTGGTGCTCAAGGCGCTGGAGGCCGACCGGGAGAACCGCTGGCCGACCGCCGCCGCCTACGCCGAGGCGGTCGCGGCGCTGCGCCGGGGCGAGGAGCCGGTGCCGCCGGCCCGGCCCGAGCCCGAGCCCGCGCCCACCCTCCTGGAGACCTCGCCCGACCTGCAGAACTACGAGCCCTACGCCCGCGCCACCTCGCGGGACCCCGACCCGGACAGGACCGCGGCGATCCCGTTCCCCTCGTCCGACCCGGAGGCCACGGTCCTGGATCCCGGCGCGCTGCTCGGCCGGCCGCCCGCCACGCCGTTCCAGCAGCCCTCCGCTCAGCCGTCCTCCCCGCCCGGACCTCCGGCCGACCCGTACCGGACGCCGGTCGCCCCGCCCCCTCCGCCCGCCCGCTCCAAGGCGAACCGGCTGCTGATCCCCGCGGTGATCGGCGCGGGCGTGCTGGTGATCGGCGCGGTCGCGGTGGTGCTCGTCCGGTTGACCGGCGACGAGAAGCCCGAGTCGGTCAAGCCCTCCGGGCCGCCGCTGGTGCAGGTCGCCGACGCCAGCCAGAAGATCAAGGCGAAGGTGCCGCAGTCCTGGGTGCAGGACGCGGACCAGGCGACCTGGACGCCGTCCACCAACGCGGGTCTGGACGACGCCGGCCCCCGTCCGGTGTTGCGGGCCACCCCGGACAAGGCCAACTTCCGCGACCCCGAGGACACCGGCCCCGGGCTGTTCGTGGGGCTGACCACCGCGCTGGACGTCCCGCCGGCCGCGCACGCCGACCACTCGGCCAACTGCACCAAGGGCGAGCCTCGCACCCGGAAGGTCGGTGGACTCACCGCCACGATCACGTTGTGGAGCCAGTGCAAGAGCGGCGTCCCGATGATCACCGAGGTGGGCCTGGTGGACTCCGGCCGCGCCTACGCGGCCTGGGTGCGCATCAAGCAGACCGAGGCGCCCGACCTCACCGACCGCATCCTCGACGGCCTGGAGTTGCAGGCGCCGTGATCCCCACGGCGGTGACGCCGCGGGGATCACGGGTGCCGGTCATCAGCCGCGGACGATCGTGCTGCGGCCGAAGGCCAGCCCGAGGGAGGCCACGGTCAGCCAGAGCGGGCCGATGACGCCCTGGAAGCCGGGCAGGCCGGTCGCGCAGACGGCGCCGGTGACGACCGCGACGGGCAGCAGGCTGATCACGCCGATCCAGCGGGAGACGGTGCGTTCGCGCAGCGCCATCCAGGCGATGGCGCCCGCGGCGATCACGACGCCGAGCCAGCCGATGAAGCTGCCGAAGTCGTTGAGGACGAACATCATGTACAGGCCGGCGTCGTCGAAGCCGCCCGCCTCCACTCCGCCGGGCAGGTAGAGGGCCAGGGAGCCCTTCCAGGCGTAGCCGAGGGTCAGCGCGCCCGCCGCGGCGGTCAGCGCGTTGGGGACGAGGTGGGCCGCGGTGCTGCCGGGCACCCTGGGCTCGACGCGGCGGCGCCAGGCGGCGGCGAGGATCAGCAGGAAGACGATCGTCGCGAAGCCCGTGATGATGCTGATGTGCGCCATCGTCTGGGGGATCTCGGGGATGTACCCGCTGGTGTAGCTCTCCCCTTTCTCCAGGATCGGGTGCACGTCGGTGACCAGGGTGGCGACGATGCCGAGCACGCCGGCCGCGACGCCGGCCAGGGGCCAGCGGGCCCTGCCCTGGGCGGGCTGCGGCCGTTCGGGGGAGCCGGGGGGAACGGGACCGGGGGACGCGTAGGAGTGTGTCATGGGGAGCACGATCCGGCGGGAACCGTCCCGGGTGACAGGGACCTCCACCTCCACCTGCCGGGATACCGCTTCGGGACCGATGACACGCTTTGCCGGTTTAATGCACGATTGCCGATATGAAACCGGATCCCGGCGACAGAGCGCTCGTCCTCGCCGCCCGCACGGCCGCGGCCGCGGGCGTCCTCTCCTGCGTCGCCGTCATCCCCCTGCACCGCTGGACCGCCGCCCGCGCCGAGATCACCGACCTCTACCTGGCCGACCTGGTGCTGGGGACCGTCTGGCCCGCCGTCGGCGCGCTAGTGGCGTCCCGCAGGCCCCGCAACCGTGCCGCGTGGCTGCTGCTGCTCACCTCCGTCATCGGCCCCTACCTGCTGCTCTCGCACTACGCCGCGATCGACGCGCTGATCCGGCCACTGCCGGGCGCCGCCTTCGGCGCCTGGGTCGCCGCCTGGGGCTTCATTCCCTACTGGTTGTGCGTCCCGCTCCTGCCGGTCCTCTTCCCCGACGGGCACGCCCCGTCCCGGCGCTGGGGACTGTTCGCCAAGGCCATCGCGACGGCCGGAGGGTGCGCGGCCCTGGCCGCGATGTTCCATCCCGGCGGCACGGACATCTCCCCCCGCGTCGTCAACCCGCTCGGCGTCGAGAGCCTCGCCGTGCCGCTCGGGCTGGTGACGATGGCCGGCTCCTACGTGACCCTGCTGATCGGCACGCTCGGCGGCGTCGCCTGCCTGGTGGGCCGGGGCCGGCGCGCCACCGGAGTGGAGCGCGACCAACTCCAGTGGCTGATGCTCGGCGGACTGGTCATGGGCGTGAGCCTCGGCTTCGCCGGCCTGTACTCCGCCGGGGAGCACACCACGGAGATCGCGCTGAGCGTCGGCCTGTTCGCCCTGCCCGCCTCGATCGTGGTGGCCGTGCTGCGCCACCGGCTGTTCGACATCGAGGCGGTGCTCGGCCGGTCCGTCGTCTACACCCTGCTGTGCGGCTTCGTGCTGGCCGTGTACGCCATGGCCGTCATGTGGCTCGGGCGGCTGGCCGTCGGGAGCGGCATCGGCTACCCGCTGGTCGGCGCCGCCGCCGTCGCCGTCGCCGCAGGGCACGGCACGGTCACGCGATGGGTGGAGCTGCTGCTGTTCGGGCACCGCCGCGACCCGTACGCGGTGGTCTCCCGGGTCGGGCGGCAGGTCGCGCCCGCCTCGGAGCCGGTCGAGGCGCTGCAGCGGCTCGTCGGAGCCCTGCGCCGGGAACTGGAGGTCCCCTACGTCGCGTTCACCGGCCCGGCCACCGAGGTCGTCTCGGGCGAGCCCCCGCACGGCTGGCACACGGTGCCCTGCTCGGCGCTCGGCCAGGACCTCGGCGAACTGCACGTGGGGCTGCGGCACCCGGGCGAGCGGCTGCTGCCCCAGGAGCGGGAGGCGGTCGCCGAGGTCGCCGGACGCGCCGCGGCCCTGGCCTACGCGGCCGGGCTCGTCCAGGACGTCGCGGCCTCCCGGGCCCGGATCGTCGCCGCCCGCGAGGAGGAGCGCCGCAGGCTGCGCGCGGACCTGCACGACGGGCTCGGCCCCGTGCTGGCCGGGACCGCCCACCAGCTCGACGCGCTCGCCCGCAGGCTCGGCAGGGCCGGGCACGAGGAGTGGGCCGCGCAGCTGCGTGGCCAGCGCGACCGGGTGAAGGCCGCCGTCGGCGACCTGCGGACCGTCGTGCAGGGGCTGCGCCCGCCCGTCCTGGACCAGCTCGGCCTGCCCGGCGCGCTGCGCGAGCTGGTGAGCGGCTACGAGACCCCCGCGTGCTCGCACCTGATCGCGCCCGAGTGCGCCGAGGTGCCCGCCGCCGTCGAGGTCGCCGCCTACCGGATCGCGGCCGAGGCGGTCAACAACGGGGTGCGGCACAGCGCGGCGGGCAGCCTGCGGCTGCTGGCCGAGGTCGTCGAGGGATTGTTCGTCCTCACCGTGGAGGACAATGGCTGCGGCCTGCCCGCACGGGCACGGGCCGGAGTGGGGCTGCGCAGCATGCGGGAGCGGGCCGAGGAGGTCGGCGGCCGGCTCGACCTGCTGCCCGTCCCCGGCGGCGGCACCATGGTCAGGGCCGTCCTCCCCCTGAAGGAGTGAAGTGTCGGTAAGAGTGCTCGTCGTCGACGACCATCCCGTCTTCCGCACCGGCATGACCACGGTGCTGGCCGACCTGGACGGCCTCGAGGTCGTCGGCGAGGCCGGAGACGGCCAGGCAGCCCTGGAGGCGGTGGAGCGGCTGGCGCCGGACGTCGTGCTGATGGACCTGCGCATGCCGGGCATGAGCGGCCTCGAGGCCACCAAGCAGATCACCACCCGGTTCCCCGACGTCGCGGTGATCGTCCTGACCATGGACGAGGACGACGACTCGGTGTTCGCCGCGCTGCGCGCCGGGGCCCGCGGCTACCTGCTGAAGGAGGACGACGGCGAGGACGTGCACCGCGCGCTGCTCGGCGTGGCGCGCGGCGAGGCGGTCTTCGGGCCGCGCATCGCCTCCCGGGTGCTGGCCTTCTTCTCCCGGGTCCCGGCGGGCGCCGCGCCCGTGCCGGTGCCGTTCCCGCAGCTCACCGACCGCGAGCGGGAAGTACTCGACCTGCTGGCCCAGGGCCTGGACAACGCCTCGATCGCCCGGCGGCTCTTCCTGTCGGAGAAGACCGTGCGCAACCGGGTCAGCGACATCCTGGCCAAGCTGCGCGCCCGCAGCCGCGCCGAGGCCGTCGCGCTCGCCAAGGACGCCGGGCTGGGTTAGCCGGCCCCCGACCGCTCGGGCGGCCGTCGCGCCTCGGGCACCCTGACGTGCTCGGGGCGCACCCCGTGGGCGAGCAGCGTGACGACCAGGCGGCCGATCGGTGGCACCCGGGACAGCGCCGACAGCGCCTTCAGCGGGGCGATCGGGGACTTCCCCGCCAGGGCCGGGGCGATGAGCCGCCGCTGGGCCAGCACCTGGAAGCGCTGGACGACACGGGTCACCGGCGCCCTGCGGCGCTGGACCGCGGCCAGGTCGCGGAGGGTGACCCTCCCGCGCCGCAGCGGCTCCCACAGCAGGTTCGCCGCGGCCACGGCGTCCTGGACCGCCAGGTTGATCCCGATGCCGAAGACCGGTGACATCGCGTGCGCGGCGTCCCCTATGCACAGCAGGCCGGGCCGGTACCAGCGCTCCAGCCGGTTGACCTGGACCCTCAGGGTGCTGATCGGCCCCATCTGGGAGACCCGGTCGGCCAGCCACGGCGCCAGTTCCGCGACGGACGCCCCGACCGTCTCCGGATCGCCGACCGGCCTGCCCTTGGGCACGACGTAACCCATCTGCCAGTAGGCGTCGCGGTCGATGGCGACCATGAGCCGCCCCCCGCCGCCCACCCGCAGGAACGGCCCGGTCCGGTCCGACGGCGACCGCGGCAGCCGGAACCAGCCGACGTCCATGGGCGCCCCGAACTCGCGCAGCGGAAGCCCCCGCCGCAGCACCGACCCGCGGCCGTCCGCGGCGACCGAGAGCAACGCCTCCAGGACGCGCTCCTCGCCGTTCTCGTCGCGGTACCGCAGGCCGGAACCGGTGAAGCCGAGGACCTCGCAGTTCATCCGCAGACGGAAGTTCGGGTATCCGCGCGCCTCTTCGGCCAGCAGATCCAGGAAGTCCCATTGCGGGACGAACGCGATGTAGCGGTGCCGTCCCCGCAGCAGCGCCAGATCGGCCACGACCACGGTCTCCTCGTCGGTGACGGCCGTCATCCGCTCGGCCCGGCGCTGGGGCAGCTCGGCGAACCGCGGGCCGAGGCCCAGCTCGTCCAGGATCTCCAGAGTCGAGGGGTGGACGGTGTCGCCGCGGAAGTCCCGCAGGAAGTCGCCGTGCTTCTCCAGCACGACCACCTCCACCCCGGCCCTGGCCAGCAGCAGCCCGAGCATCAGCCCCGCCGGCCCCCCTCCGGCGATGGCGCAGGTCGTCTTCTCCATGACCTGACCATGCCCCTTCCCGCCGGTTCTACTGCTCCCGTTCCTACCCGGGCGGCCGCGAACCCCGCTTGAAGGGCAGCGGCAGCGCCTTCCGGGTGAACTTCCGGTCCAGTACGTAGAGGCCGAGGTCGTGCTGGGCCAGCTCGGCGCCGACGACGTCCTCGGTGGAGACCCGCAGCACGTATCTGGCCTTGGGCGGCATGGTCAGGCCGCCGTCCTCGCCCACCTCCGGGACCGGCGAGTCCTTCAGCCTGTCGACCACCACGGTGCCGGTGCGCAGCGCGCACATGCCGTGCACCGGCTGGCATCTGGTCCTGATCTTCTCCGGCAGCGCCTCGGACCGGATGAGCAGCTCGCCCGGGGTCTCCAGCGTCACCGGCCTGCGGGTGGTGTTGGCCAGCTCGTACTCGATGTAGGCGTGCTCCCCGGACGTCCCGCCGCGCAGCGCCTTGATCCTGTACGGGCCGTTCAGCTTCACCGGACCCGCGGTGGAGGCCGCCGCCACCTGCTGCGTCGTCACGGAGTCCTGCCCGTCGTTCCACGTGGCCACCGCGCCGCCGACCGCCAGCGGGATCATCACCGTCGCGGCCACCAGCAGCGGGCGCAGCGGTATGGCGGGCATGCCGTTCAGGCCCAGATGCGGCGGGATCGGCTCGACCCTCGGCGCGGGCCGCGGCGCCGGCGCGCGCATCACCGGCAGTGACGGCCAGGAACGCGCGGACGGCGCCGTCGTGCCGTTCAGCTCCAGCAGCAGCTGCTGGGCCGAGGGACGGGCCCGCGGCTCCTTGGCCAGGCAGTCCTCGATGAGGTAGCGGAGCCTGCCGTCCAGGCCGTCGAGCCCCTCGAGGTCGGGTTCGCCGCGGAGGATGCGCTCGACCACCTCGGGGATGGACCCCTCGCCGAACGGCGGCCTCCCCGTCGCCGTGTACGTCACCAGGCAGGCCCAGCTCCACACGTCCACGGCCGAGCCGATCTCCGCGCCCGAGACCTGCTCGGGCGCGCGGAAGGACGGGCCGCCCTGCACCCCGCGCACCCCGCCCGCGTCCAGCGCCGGGCCGTACCCGAAGTCGATCACCCGGGGCCCGCCGGAGTCGAGCAGCACGTTGCCGGGCCGCAGGTCCCGGTGGATCACCCCGGCGCGGTGCAGCGACCACAGCGCCCCGGCCACCCCGATCGCCAACCGGTCCAGCGGCGGCCCCGTCCGGGGCCCCGCGCCCTCGACCGCGTCGCGCAGCGACAGGCCCCGCACGTACTCCGAGGCCACCCAGGGCGCGCCGCGCTCCAGGCCGGCGCCCAGCACCCGGGCCACGCCGGGATCCTCCACCCGCTGGGCGGCGGCCAGTTCCTGCGCGAAGCGCGCCCGCAGCCGGTGGTTGCCGCCGAACCTGGCGTGCAGCAGTTTGACCGCCGCCAGCTCGCCGTCGCGCTCGCCCAGGTAGACCACGCCCTGCGGGCCTCGTCCCAGCCGGGCCAGCAGCCGGTAGTGGCCGATCTCCTCCGGATCGGCGGGCAGGAGGTCTTCCATGCCCGGAATCCTCGCCCGGAGGAGGTGTCCGTAAGCGGGAAGGTCTGGCCGGGTACGGCCAGGATCACTCAGGGAACTCGACATGCCTCGCCTTGCGGTCTGCTACGAACCGGACTTCCCACACGTACAGCCCCAGGTCACCGGCGGCCACCTCCTCCGGGACGGGGTTCTTGGTGCGCACCCGCAGGAGGTAGGAGGAGCCGGCCGCCATGTTCTCCTCCCCGTCGATCATCACCAGCGGATCGGACTCGCCCAGGACCGCCTTGACGCTGGTGGTGTTCTCGACCGTGCAGCGGTCCGCCGGTGCGCCGGGCTGCTCGGCGCACGGCGCTCCCTTCGGCGCCTTGTCCGGGTCGATGAAGAGGTCTCCGGGGGTCTCCAGCGGCACGGGCTGCTGCTGGGTGTTGGCGAGCATGTAGTCGATGTAGGCGTACTTCTCGCCGCCGCTCTCCTCGGTGCCGCCCTCCACGGCGGCGATCGTGTAGTCGTAGCCGTCGGTGGAGCGCAGCTCCATCAGCGGGCCGAGCTTCGGCATCGCCGAGGTCGTGGCGGTGCTGGTGCCCATCACCGTCTGCTGCGGGCCCGGCTTCTGCCCGCCGCCCGACGGCCAGGCCATGACCGCGCCGAGCCCGAGCACCCCGACCAGCGCGCCCGTCAGCACGAGCAGGCCCGCCCTGGCCATGCCGCTGCGCTTGCGCGCACGCTGCACCGCCCGGATCTCCGCGCGGGAGACCGTCGGGTCCGAACCCGGGGAACGCGTGGTCTGCGTGGTCTGCGGCGCGGAGCCGTACAGGGACACCGCCGCCGCCCTGGGCGGCGCGACCGGCAGCTCCCGTTCGCCCGTGCCGATGAGGTCGAGCAGGAGCTGCTCGGCGGTCGGACGCTCCGCGGGGTTCTTGGCCAGGCAGGCCGCGGCCAGCTCGCGCAGCCTGCCGGTGAGCCCGCCGAGGTCGGGGTCGACGTGCAGGATGCGGTTGATGACCGTCGAGATGGAGTCGTCGCCGAACGGCGGCTCGCCGCAGGAGGCGTAGACGAGGGTGGACGCCCAGGCGAACACGTCCACGGACGTGTCGACGGGGGTACGGGAGAACTGCTCGGGCGCCATGTAGGCGGGAGTTCCGAGCGGGCCTCCGCTGGAGAGCCCGGTCGTCAGGTCCAGGGCGCGGGCCACGCCGAAGTCGATGACGCGGGGGCCGTCGGGGCCCAGCAGCACGTTCGACGGCTTGAAGTCGCGGTGCACCACCCCGGCCTTGTGGATGGCGACCAGCGCGGTGGCGGTCCCGATGGCCAGGCGGTGCAGGTGCGTGCCCGTCCTGGGCCCCCACTTCTGCACCATCCGTTCGAGGGACAGGCCGTCGATGTACTCGCTGACGATGTAGGGGACGTCGCCCTCGACGTCCGCGGCGAGCACCCGCGCGGTGCAGAACGGGTCGACCTTCTGCGCCGCGGCCAGTTCCCGCGCGAACGCCTGGCGGGCCTGCGGGTTGTCGGTGAAACGGGTGTGCAGCAGCTTGAGCGCCACCTGTTCCCGCGCGTTCGCCAGAGCCAGGTAGACGACGCCCTGACCGCCCTCGCCGAGCCTGCCCAGCAGCCGGTAGTGACCGAGCTGGACGGGATCGCCGGGCCGTAGCGGCTCCGCCTCTGGCATGACAACCCCCTGGTCGCCAATCGGTCATCGATCTCCAACGTGGCGGAAACCATAGAACCCCAGAGCACCCACTGGCTAGTTCATGAAATTAGTTCAAGTCGGGCGGATTGCTCACCACAGCTCAAGAAGCCACGGCGTCGGCGAGTTCGCGCAGCAGGGCCACCACGCCCCGGGGACCGTCGACCACGATGTCGGCGCGCTCGGCCAGCGCGGTGACCTCGTCCGAACCGCTGCACACCTTCACCGCGGGGATGCCCAGGGAGTCCGCGGCGTCGAACGCGGCCAGGTCGCCCAGGTCGTCGCCGGCGACCAGCACGGAACCGGCCTTGACCTCGGCGGCGAACGAGGTGAGCGCTCTGCCCTTGTCCATGCCCGGCGGGCGCAGCTCCAGCACCAGCCTTCCCGGCTCGACGACCAGTCCGGTGCGTTCGGCCAGCGCGGCGACGATCGAGCGCAGCCGCTCCAGCGCCACCTCGGGCTCGGCCGCCCTGCGGGTGTGCACGGCCAGCGCGTGGCCCTTGTCCTCCAGGTGCACGCCCTCGGGGGCGCGCTCCAGCAGAAGGGGGAGCTTGCGGCGGGCCTCGGCCACGCCCGGGTGCTCGGGCGGGCTCTCCAGCCGGCCCTCGGACCAGCGTTCCAGCCCGTACTGGCCGAGAACCGTCAGGTTGTGGACGTCCGCGAAACCGCCGTACTCGACGGCCAGCGCCGCCGGACGTCCGGTGATGATGACGATGGAGCGCAGGGCGGGGGCCAGCCGCCGCAGCACGTGCGCGGCCTCGGGCAGCGCTCTGGCCCGGGTCGGGTCGGGGACGATGGGAGCGAGGGTGCCGTCGAAGTCGAGGGCGACGAGTGCCTCGCCGGGAGCTTGGAGGAGCGGCTCGAGTACGGTCACGCCCCTCAGTCTGTCAGGAGGGAGTCAGGGGGTGAAGCCGAACCGGCGGGCCGCGCGCTGGCGCTGGCGCTGGGCGCGCACCTTGCGCAGGCGCTTGACCAGCATGGGGTCGTGGACGAGGGCCTCCGGCCGGTCGATGACGAGGTTGAGCAGCTGGTAGTAGCGGGTCGAGGACATGTCGAAGGTCTCGCGGATCGCCTGTTCCTTGGCGCCCGCGTGCTTCCACCACTGCCGCTCGAAGGCGAGGATCCTGCGGTCCCGGTCGGACAGGAGGCCTTGGGGGAAGGCGCGCGGGTCGTCTTGGCCGTCGGTACCGTGCGCGGGGTCCTCATCGGGAGCATGAGCGGTGCTCATCGGGGTCCCTTTCCATGGGTTGTGATCCCGTCGTCCGGGTTTGGCGCATCACTCTAGCGGGCTCATCTGACACCTGGCTGCCATTCTGGTCGTCCATCTACGCGGCTATCTGCCCGGCAGTTACTCAGTTTTCCTTCATTCCCCTTGTTCCCGGTTCTCGCCGTAATACCGGCTGTCACTTTGATCACATCCGCGACAGGCATGCGGGCCCTGACCTGCGAATCTTCTTCCATCACCGCCGAGCCGCCCGACACGACCCGCGGACCCGCACACGAGGGAAAAATGACGGAGAAAAGAGATCATGAATGAAAGGAGGACGGAAGACGTCCGGACGGCGAGGCGATTATCCGGATCTTGTCCGGAGGCGACAACGGCCTCCCTGCTCATGCGGCACGCCCGTGGCGCATGTAGCGTGCGGGTGAAGGCCGACCGAGCCCCTCCTCACCCGTCCGGCGCCGGCCTCGAGCATGGGAAAGGCACGATGGAGACCTCTGCCGACGATCCGGTTCCCGCCCGGATCGGGAGTTCCCTGTTCCGGCTGCGCCGGGCCTGGGCCCGGCCCGACCTGGTGAAGAAGGTGCGGGAACAGGCCCCCGGCTCCCGCCCGCTCCAGTTGTCCAACCTCATGGTCGTCTCGGCCGTCGGACGGCTCGGCGCGCACGGAGAGGTCACCGTCGGAGCCGTCGCCGAACGGCTGGAGATCGACCCCTCGACCGCCTCCCGGCTCGTCGGGCACGCCATCGACGCCGGCCTCGTCTCCCGCCGCCCGTCCACCGCCGACGCGCGGCGCGCCGACCTCCAGCTCACCGACGCCGGCCGGCGGGTGCTGGAATCCGCGGACAGGCACCGCAACGCCTATGTCGCCAAGGTGATGGAATCCTGGCCGGAATCCGACCGCCGGGAGTTCGCCAGACTGCTGGCGGCCTTCACCGAAGGGGTCTGCAACGACCCCATGGACCCCGCCGACATCTCCGAGATCTTCTCCGACGCCCAGAACGCTCGGTGAACGTCCGTAAGCACGGAGCGTCTCCTGCTCCCCATGGCACAATGTCCCATCCACGATGAATGAGGAGGTCCGCATGCGGGCGCGCGCGGCACTGCCCATCCTCGCCCTGCTCGCGAGCACCCCCGGCGTCCTGGTCCCGTCCGCGGCCCACGCCGACCAGATCCGCGACATGCAGTGGATCCACAAAGACCTCAAACTCGAACGCTCGTGGAAGTACTCCAGAGGCTACGGGGTGACCGTCGCCGTCCTCGACACCGGCGTCGACCCCACCCACCCCGACCTCAAGGGCAAGGTCGTCTCCGGCCCCGACTACACCGGGCACAGCACTCCCCCGAGCAGCAGGCACTGGGCCCTGCACGGCACCGCGATGGCCGGCATCATCGCCGGACGCGGCCACGGCACCGACCGCCGGGACGGCGTCCTGGGCGTCGCACCCGGAGCGAAGATCCTCTCCATCAAGGTGACCTGGGAGAACAAGGACCCCGCCCGGAACAAGAAGCGGTTCCTGGACCTCAACAAGGACGCGATGGCCAAGGGCATCCGCCACGCCGTCGACAACGGCGCCAAGGTCATCAACATGTCCCTCGGCGGCGGCAAGGCCGACTACACCGGCAGCACCGCCGAGCAGGACGCCATCGACTACGCGGTCTCCAAGAACGTCCCCGTCATCGCGTCCATGGGCAACGACGGGGCGGAGCAGAACCGCCGCAACTTCCCCGCCGCGTACGCCAACGTCATCGCCGTGGGCGCGGTGGACAAGTCCTTCAAGCACTGGAAGTCCAGCAACCACAACGCGTGGATCTCCGTGGCCGCCCCCGGCGTCGGCATCGTCACCACCCAGCCGAACAACGCCTACGCCACCGACGACGGCACCAGCGCCTCCGCGGCCATCGTCACCGGCATCACCGCCCTCATCCGCGCCCGCTACCCCGACCTGACGCCGGCCCAGATCAAGGACGCCCTGGAGCAGGGCACCACCCACCGCCCCGCCTCCGGCCGCAACGACCAGCTCGGCGCCGGCGTCGTGAACGCCTGGGACACGCTCAAGGCCGCCCACCGCATCGCCCGGTCGTCGAACTCGACGATCCTGTCGCCCGCCGAGCAGGCCGCCACCGACCCGACGTCCGAGCCGCCTCCCGCGGCCGCCCCCGCCCCCGCCCCGGCCGCCGCGGAACCCTCCGCCGCCTCCGAGGACCACGGCGAGGAAGCCGAAGCCTCCTCCGGCTTCATCATCTTCGTCCTGGCCGGAGGCACCGTCCTCGTCACCGTCGGGCTCGTCCTGGCATGGCGCTCGCGCCGCAGGTCCAAGGGCGACCCCTTCGTCGACGACGAGCCGGTGGGCGCCCTCATCGGCCTGAACCGCCCCGACGCCGAAACCGGCCCGGCCGTCTCACCCGTCGAGTCCGCGGAGCCCCGCCCGTCCGTCCGCACGCCCGTCGGCCCCGAAGCCGACCCGCACGACGAGTCCTACCGGCCCCCGTGGGCCTGACCTCCCGAGAACACCCGATCCACCACCAGCGCGCAGAACAGCCCGGCTCCCGGCGCCTGCCTCTCGCACTCGCGTCCCACGAAACCCGAGAGCAGCCCGCCCTCCGGGCCCTCCGCCGCGTCCTTCCTCAGGACCTCGGGCTTCACGGGTCTTCTGGCTTTGAAGGGCTTCGCGGGGGTACTCCGCTTCTTGCGCTTCACCGCTTCGACGGGCCTCGCGGGCCGCTTCTCCGGCCGCTTCTCCACCCGCTGCTCCGGCCGGGTTCGCGTCCGCTCCAGCACGGGCTCGACCCGCCCGCCGCGCTCGCTCCGCGCGTCCTTCCGCGAGGGGCCCGCCTTCCGCTCCCAGGCGACGGCCACCCGCCGCTCCTTCGGCTCCCGGACCTCGCCCCCGCCGGTTCCGCCGAGGACGACCGCCGCCGTCTCACGCTCATCGGACGCCGCCTCGACCGTCACCGGCGCGGTCCCCTTGGCCCACTCCGCGAGCAGCATCCACCCCATCGCCGCCACCACGACCCCCGCGAGCAGCACGGTCCCCCACCCCGGCCCGCTCCACCGAGGCCGTATCGGCCCGCTGCGGTAGAACCCTCCCGGCGGTGTCCATTCCATCGGCCCGGCCTCCCTCGCACTCAGCGCTCGGCTCCTTCACGAGCCGCCCACATCTAACGCGGGCGAGACCGTCCCCCGGCTCCCACTAGGCCCTACACATGCCGATGACCTACCGAACCAGAACCCGACACGCCTTCACCGCGACCCGTCCTTGACCGTTGCCCTGTCCGAGATCCCATGGCGCCCGGGACTGGAGTCCCTGTCGCCCGCCCTTCGGCTCCAACAAGATCCCCACGACCGATCCCCTATCCCGGAGCGACAAATGGGTTACTACTTCAGCCACGCGGACGGTAACGGACCCGACTTCGACATCCCCGGCAGCGCGATGATCGACGTCCGCGAGGCCCTGCGCATCGCCATCAGCGAGGCCGGCCCCGGCTCTCCCATCCAGATGCACAAGTTCGAGTCGAACGACCGCTCGTATGTCCCGCCGGAAGAGGCCCAGGCGATAGCCGACCTCCTCAGCGGCCGGAAGGCCGAACGGCTGGACTCCAACTACCGCTGCTACGTGGACGACGTCTCGGACACCCTCCTCGGCGACCTCCGCGCCCTCGGCGACTTCAGCGCCCAAGCCGCGACCCGAAGCGGCTTCTACGTCTCCTGACCCGCTCCCGCCGGCACGGCGGATCGCCGCGTAGCCCTCCGGTATCACGGCGCGGATCACCCCACGGTGGCAGGCGGGCCGCGCCGGCCGGCGCCTAGCCTGGACGCCGTGCCTCTCACAGCCCCCTACGACCGCTGCCGCCGCGCGGTCCTCGGCGCGCTCGTGACGGGGACATGCGACCCGCCCGAGCGCCGGCGCCTGCGCTTCGGCGTCGACCAGGCGTTGATCTTCGACGCCCTGCTGGCCTTCGCGCTGTTCCTGATCACCCGCAACAACGCGCCGAACGGCAGGGACCTTCCCGACATCGTGCCGCTGGCCGCGCTGCTGTCGACCGCGCCGCTCGTCCTGCGCCACCAGTGGCCTCTGGTGGCCTGGCGGGCGGTCCTGGCCGGGACCCTGTTCGCCGTCGTCACCGTGCCCGACCACCGCCCCGAGGCCGCCTGGGGGCCGGGGATCGCCCTGGTCCTGTGCCTGTACACGGCCGCGGTGCGTTCGGAAGCCGAGACCACGCTCGGGGTGTGGCTGGTGATGATGGCCGTGGCCTTCCCCATCACCCGGGCGGGGTCCCCGACGGTCATCGTGTGGTTCGTGTCCTCCGTGGCGCTGTTGCTCGGCTACAACGTGCGGGCGCGCAGGCAGGCCCAGCGCAGCCTGGCGGTGGAGGAGGCGCGCAGCGCCGAGGAGAAGGCCAAGCGCGGTGTGCTGGAGGAGCGGGCCCGGATCGCACGCGAACTGCACGACGTGGTCGCCCACCACATGTCGGTGATAGCCATCCAGGCCGAGGCCGCCCCCTACCTGGCACGGGACCTGCCCGAGCCGGTCGCCGCCGCGTTCGCCGAGATCCGCGGAACCGCCCTGGACGCGCTGAGGGAGACCCGCCGGATGCTGGGAGTGCTGCGGTCGGAGGGCGAGACGGGCGAGACGGCGCCGCAGCCGGACCTGTCGGCTTTGGACGACCTGGTCGCCACCGCCCGGGGAACCGGGCTGCGGGTGGACGTCAGCCTCTTCGGAGAGCGCAGGCAACCGTCCCCGGCGGTCGGTCTGTCCGCCTATAGGATTATTCAGGAAGCGCTCAGCAACGCGATGAGACACGCCCCCGGCGCCGCGGTGCGGGTGGAGCTGGCCTACCTGGACGACGCGCTGCGGATCCGCGTGCTGAACGGCCCGCCCGAGGGCCCGCCCGCGTTCCCGGCCGAGGACGGCGGACACGGACTGGTCGGCATGCGTGAGCGCACCGCGATGCTGGACGGCGAGCTGTCGGCCGCGCCGACACCGGAAGGAGGGTTCGCCGTGATGGCGACACTGCCGTGGGGCGAGCCCGCGTGAGCATCCGCGTGCTGATCGTCGACGACCAGGGCATGGTCCGCACCGGATTCCGGGTGTTCCTGAACGTGCAGCCCGACATCGACGTGGTGGGCGAGGCCGCGAACGGCGCGGACGGGGTGGAGATGGCGGGCCGGCTGCGCCCGGACGTGGTGCTGATGGACATCCGGATGCCGGTGATGGACGGCCTGGCCGCCACCCGCGCCCTGCTGGCCGAGCCGGATCCGCCGAAGGTGCTGATGCTGACCACCTTCGACCTGGACGACTACGTCTACGAGGCGCTGCGGGCCGGGGCCAGCGGGTTCCTGCTCAAGGACGCCTCGGCCGCCGAGCTGGCCGAGGCCGTACGGATCATCGCGGCCGGGGACGCGCTGCTGTCCCCGTCGGTGACCCGGCGGCTGATCTCCGAGTTCTCCCGGCTGGGCGGCCCGCGCGCCCCCTCCGTCAAGCGGATCGACGACCTGACCGAGCGGGAGACCGAGGTGCTGGCGCTGGTCGCGCGGGGCCTGTCGAACACCGAGGTCGCCGAGCGGCTCGTGGTGGCCGAGCAGACCGTGAAGACGCATTTCGGCCGGATCCTGCAGAAGCTCGGACTGCGCGACCGCGCCCAGGCGATCGTCTACGCCTACGAGACGGGCCTCGTGCGCCCCGGCGACTGACCCGTCCGGCGGGCCCTGTAGCACCCTGGTCGTACGGCGAGGTCCACTCCACGGAGTGATCACAGTTACAGGGTCGGATTTTTAGCTTGGCGTCAGCCGCTCACCGCTGACGACCGAGGAGAATCCCCATGCGGAGCGCACCAGCCCTCCTGTCCGCCGCGGCGCTCGTCACGACCATGACGGGCGCCTCTCCCGCAGCCGCCTACGCCGCGCCTTCCCCTCTGCCGTCCCTCACCCGGCTGGACGCCCGGTATGCCGCCGTCCAAGCTGACATCGGCCGCGCGCTCGCCGCCGCGCGCGGATACGGCGACGGCGAGCGGGTCCGCGCGCTGGAGGGTTTCCGGAACCGCACCTTCCTGTCCTTCGATCCGCGCGGCACGGGACGGGCCGTCGAAGTGCTCGGCGATCCGGCGACGGCGCGGCGGATCGCGATCGTCGTGCCGGGCATCGACAACGACCTCGGCAACTACGATTCCGCCAAGTTCGTCGGCGGTTCCGCACGCAACCTCTACGAGCAGGCCAGGCGGCTGTCACCGGGCACCCGGCCGACGGTGGTGGCGTGGCTCGGCTACGAGCCGCCCCAGACGCCCGGCCCGTCCGTCCTGTCCGCCGGGCGTGCCGAGGAGGGCGCCCGCGCGCTGGTCTCCTTCACTCGGGAACTGCGGAGCCTGAACCCTTCCGCACGGCTCACCCTGGTCTGCCACAGCTACGGCGGCGTGGTGTGCGCGAAGGCGGCCCCGGACGCGCGTGCGTCCGACATCGCCCTGGTCGGCAGTCCCGGGACGACCGCCGACCGTGCATCCGACCTTTCACCCGCGACCCGGGTCTGGGCTGCCCGCTCCGGCGGCGACTGGACGCGTTTCGTCCCACACGTCCGGTTCCTCGGGTGGGGTTTCGGCCGCGACCCGGTGTCACGGGAGTTCGGCGCGCTGCCCTTCCCCGCCGGGAACGGCACACACGCGGACTACTTCAAGCCCGGCGGCGAGTCCGTCCGCAGCCTGGCGCTGATCATGCTCGGTGCGCGGGTGCCCCGTGGTTAGCGCGCTGGCCGCCCGGATCGAGGCGGCGACCCCCGCCGGACGCGACCGGGAGATCGACGGCCTGCGCGCGATCGCGATCGCCGGCGTGGTGCTCGGGCACTGGCTCGTCACCGGCTTCACGGCCGCGGACGGCGCCCTGACGGTGACGAGCCCGCTGCGGGAGATGCCCTGGCTCGCCCCGGTGAGCTGGGCGCTGCAGACCCTGGCCCCTTTCTTCCTCGTCGGCGGCTACACGGCGGCCCTCGGGCTGGAGCGGGCCGGGACGTACCGCGCCTGGCTGGGAAGACGGCTCGCCCGGCTGGCACGTCCCGTGCCGGTGCTGCTCGGCTTCTGGGCCCTGCTGGCCCCGGCCCTGTGGCTGGCCGGCCTCACCCCTTCCAGCGTGGAAGCGATCGTCCGGCTCGTGCTGAGCCCCCTGTGGTTCCTCTGCGTCTTCGCCGTCCTGACCGCGCTGACGCCGCTGTTCCGGCGGCTGCCGCCCTGGGGCGCGGTGATCCCGCTGTGCGCCGTCGCCGCGGTCGACGTCTGCCGGTTCGCGCTGGACGGCCCGGCCTGGCTCGGCCTGCTCAACGTGCTCACGGGCTGGAGCGTCCCCTTCGCGCTCGGCGCCGCGTGGGCACGCCACGGCGCCTCGTCCCGCCGCACGGCCACCTGGATGCTGGGCGCCGGGGCCGCCGCGACCGCCGCGCTGGTCGCCTTCGCCGGGTACCCGGCCAGCATGGTCGGGGTGCCGGGTGCGGGCCTGTCGAACCTGAACCCGCCGACCCTGGCCGCCGTGGCCTTCGGCGTCGCGCAGACCGGCCTGGCCCTGCTGCTGAAGGACCGCGTCGCCGTGCTCCTGCGGGCGCCCCTGGCCTGGGCCCCGGTCGTCCTGGTCAATCTCTCGGCGATGACGGTGTTCTTGTGGCACCAGAGCGCACTGCTGCTCACCACCGCGGCCTTTCTCGGCGCCGGCCCGCTCCCCGGCCTGCACACCGCGCCGGACGACCCCGCCTGGATCCCGGCCCGCCTCTGCTGGCTCCCGGTGTTCGCACTGGCGCTCGCGGCACTGTGGGCCCTGTTCGCCCGCTTCGAGTCCGCCCGCCCCGAACGACCATGACCACGTCCGCTCCGCCCTCTCCGGCCGCGGCCCGCGAACACCGAAGATCACCCATCGCAGTAGACTGTTCACTCAGAGGGATGGCCGGTTGGCGCGGGGCCCCTCCTCGGAACCGATCCCCCGGCACCGCAAGGCGACGAGCCCGCCGAACACCGGCAGGCCGACGGCACGGAAGAGGGGTCATGGCCGCCGAGTACTACAGCGACATGAGCCCGGGGCGCCGGGCATGGGAGGCGATCGGGGCTCCCCTGGTCGTCGGCGCGGTCTGCGGGCTCGCGCTCGGCGTCGCGTCGTGGCTGTACTACACGGGAGTCGTGATCTCCGTGATCGGCGGCCTGCTCGTCGGCTCCCAGCACCGCGCTCTCAAGGGCGCCGTGGCCCGCGGTCTCGTCGGCGGAGCCCTGTGGGGCGTCGCGCTGCTGATCGTCCACGCGCTCACCGACAGGCAGGCGACCGCCCGGCTCCCCGACCCCCAGGTGATCTACCTGATTTTCACGATCCTCCCCGGCGGCCTGCTGGCGGGCGTCTCGTTCCTCCTGTTCCGCCGCCGCGCCTCCTGAACGGGGCGGCGCGGGCACGGGCACGGTCATCCGAGGGCAGACTGGTAGAGAGCCGTCACATGCGGGCTTCTCCTTGAGACCTGGCCCACAGCGGAGGGGGCGGAGAACCGGTACCGGCCCTGACAAGGGTTCCCACACCACCTCCGATCCGCGAGTCAGGGCCGGGGGATGCCAGTATTGAACGACGAAGCACGGTCACACTCGATCGTGCTATCTCCTCATTACCTATCGGAAGGACCAACATGGCCACGCTGCGGCTCGGCGACGAAGCCCCCGACTTCACCGTTCCCACCACCGAGGGCACGCTCAGCTTCCACGAGTGGAAGGGCGACAGCTGGGCGGTGCTGTTCTCCCACCCGAAGGACTTCACGCCGGTTTGCACCACCGAGCTGGGCCGCGTCGCCGGCCTGAAGCCCGAGTTCGACAAGCGGAACGTCAAGGTCATCGGCGTCTCCGTCGACCCGCTGGAAGACCACTTCAAGTGGGCCGGCGACATCGAGGACGTGACCGGCAACGCCCTGAACTTCCCGCTGATCGACGACTCCGGCCGCAAGGTCGCCGACCTGTACGACATGATCCACCCGAACGCCAACGACACCCTCACGGTGCGTTCGGTGTTCATCATCGGCCCGGACAACAAGGTCAAGCTGACCCTGACCTACCCGGCCTCCACCGGCCGCAACTTCGACGAGATCCTGCGGGTGATCGACTCCCTGCAGCTGACCTCCCAGTACACCGTCGCCACCCCGGCGGACTGGAAGGACGGCGACAACGTCATCGTCGCCCCCGCGCTCTCCGACGAAGAGGCCAAGCAGCGCTTCCCCAAGGGCTTCGAGACCAAGAAGCCCTACCTTCGCGTCACCCCGCAGCCCAACAAGTAAGGCGCTGCACCCCGCTCGTGAGCCGGTGGCCCTCCGGGGCCGCCGGCTCACGAGCGCACACCCCTCCTTGACCGCCTCTGCTTTGCCACCCCTGCGCAGAAGAACATCGATCTCCGCCATGCCATCGGTTCACGCTCCTCGATGCCGAGATGCGCCATCAGCAGATCGGTCTTCCACTCGAGCCGACGAAGCGCACGGTCCATCCTTCTCACCCGGCTGTCCAGCGGCATGCCGACGCCGGCACGGCCGGCCTCTTCGCTCCTGATTAAAAGTGCGCGTTTATCGCGTTGATGTCATGGCCGTCCAGGGACGAACCGCTGACGTTCCAGTGGTCCTCTCGCATGCACGAGTTGTTGTCGGAGTCACTGGACCCGGAGTACCGGTGGTTGAGGCTCCCGGTGTGCCCGAACTCGTGGCATCCGGTGTACTGCCACATGGAGTTGTACGGCGGGATCGAACTCTCATTGAACTTGACCACGTACACGTCGCAACGCCCGGTCAAGGTCTGGACGGTGCAGGAGGTCTGCCCGAGGAACCCCGCGTCATCCCCGTAATAGGCGTCCCGGACATCGATGTCGTTGCTGCCCCAGTAGGTCGTGATATCCGAGCGTTCCAGTTGGTTCTTGCCATGGTCCCGGGCGATGACTCCGAAGGAGGTGAGACTGGACCCCGAGATGTACTGATTCGCATTGTCCGGGACATACCACGTGCCATGACCGGCCGTCGCCGGCTGCGAAAGCACGCTCACCGATCCCATCGCCAGAACAAAAGATGCAGCAATACGGCGCATTTTCATGAAACGAAAACCTTCTGCAGACTCGTGAGAAAAATGGAGTCGACCTGGAACCGGAAATCAGGGGCGCATTCCCGGGGGAAGTTTGTCCTCGGGTATGTCCGGCGCGGCGTCGCCGAGAGGGCGAGGCTTGATCTTTCCCTCTTTCGCCATCCTGGCGGCGTCCCTGACGGCCTTGGCGAACTCCTCGGGCAGCATGCCCTCGAGGTTCTTCACGAAGGGGTCCTGGTGATGGTCCCCGCTCGCCTCCATCTTCCGGCTCTTCTCGTCGACCAGGACACGAGCCTGTGCGCCGATGAATCCATAGGTGCCGTACACGCGGTCCTGACGCAGGAAGAAGTAACCGTAGTCCCCCTTCTTCGTCCAAGGCCGCTCGATGTCCTCGGTCGGCACACCGTCGACCCAACCGGTCTCGACGATCGCGATGGAGGCAGGGGTGTCGCCGTTCCTGCTGTAGAGGACCTCATGTACTTTGAGAGCGCTCTCCCTCATTTGAAGGGATCCTTCACCGGGAGAACCCATCAATCGGCCGGGCTTGACCGACGCCACCTCGGCGAGCACCACGAGTGGAGCGGAGGCGGTCATGCTCTCCAGCGTCTTGTAACTGGGCTTCAGAGCCATCGTCTTCGTCTCCGGCCGACTCGGAAGCCCGCCTCCGTCACCGGCCACAGCATGAAACGCGAACGCCGCGGCCGTCACAGCGGCGAGCGCCGCTCCGGCGAATACCGCAGTCCGCTTTCCATGACCTTGTTTCATCAAGATTCCATTCCGGTCGGACCCCCGGTATTTGCCGCAACAAAAACAGGGCGATTATTGCAGCGGCCCCATGAGCGCACAACCCCGCAAAAAAAAGCACTCCCCACCGCAACAAAAACGAGAGGCGAAAGCCGAATCCCCCGGCGAATCCTTGAGCCGCCCGGCCGCCGCGTCAAGGAAATCGACCGAACCCGCTGGGCGCCGGGACGGCGGAATCCCCTGAACCGCGCTCACCGGCCCGATGGCTTCCGACCTGTATCCACAGGCTGTGGATGCGTTCTTCGGCCATGCCGATGCCACCGATCATTCGACTGAGCACATCGCGTCGGTGAGGACAGTGCCGAGACGTGCGGTGAGCTGGACGGCGTCGGGGCGGCCGAAAAGGCCGTCCGCACCCTGCTGCTGCTCATGCCGCGGCTCGTCGGCCGCGCCAAGTGCCTGCCCATCCCCCGGCGCTCCAAGGTCTGGGTCTCGCACCGCGCCATCTCGCGCTGCTGGCCCACCTGGAGTACGACGGCCCTCTCAGCGTCAACGAGCTCGCCGCCCGGCTGGAGGTGGCTCCGACGACCGTCAGCCTCATGGTGAGCGAACTGTCACGGCCGGGCGTCCTGGAACGCACCGCGGATCCCGCCGAACGCGCGACGGTCATCACCGCCCTGCGCTCCTACGAGGCCGCCCTGGAGCGGTAGATGAGGAAGACTCGGCCGACTCACAGAGAAAAGACATTACTGATGGGCGAAGCGGTTGCAGAGGGCTACGACACGGCCGCCCTTCCTCCTATGGCTCGCATACCGCTTCTTCGACGCACGCCTTCCTGATCCTCACCGTGAGTGGATACGGCAGGACGTCCTGGGCCGCTGGTATCCCCTGCGCAGCGGGGAGGCCCGCTCGACCTTCGCGCTCTGCCGCCTCATGATCGTCTGGACGGTCATGCCCCTCACCTTCGTGATCAGCGACGGCGCCGCCTACGCCTGGGCGGGCGGCCCGATCAGCACCAGCGGCACCGTGGCCGTCGCGGTCGCCTTCTGCGTCAACCCGCTGCTCGGCATGCTCTTCCCGCGCTGGTCCCGAGGCGACCGCCGCCGTGCCCTGCCACCGCCACGGGTGACGGCGCCGTCGAAGATCCCGTCCAGAGCCCGCTGAAGTTCTGAGACGTCCATCGAGTGGACCTGCTCCCCTCCGCTGGTGAAGATGCCGATCCGTGCCCACACGTAGGAGTGGGAACCACCTCATTCGGCGGGCTGAGGGGGCTGCGGCAGAGCCGCCGTGATGATCTGGTGGGCGGCCTCGGCCGCGGTGACCTCATCCGTTCGGATCTCCAGGTCGAAGACGCCTGTGCCGGCTCGGCCCAGGTCGGCGCGGGTCTCGTCCCAGGCCTGGAGGCGGTCGGCGGTGTCGTCTCCGCGGCCGGCTGGGCGTTCGGCGCAGACCTCGCGGGGAGTCCACAGCAGCACGGTCAGCCAAGTGATCGGTACGGCTTCGCGTAGCCGGGTGAGGTCGGCGACGTCGTCCATGTGGATGACCGGGACCCGACCGGATGCGGCGGCGTCCTCGACGCCCTGACGGTCGACGGCATAGATGTCGCGGTGGCGGTTCGTCACCACGGCCAGAGCGCCCGACCTCTCCAGCGCTTCCATCATCATGAACGAGATCAAGCGGTGGCCGCGGCCGGGATCAGGACCGGAAAACCCCGCCTTGAGCTTCGGCAGGAAGAGGAAACGAGATTCCCGGCGGGTCAATTCGTCGGTGATGGTGTCCTTGCCGCTGGTCGGCGGTCCGTAAAGGATGACGCCCTGAGTGTTCACGCAAGGATCTTAGTGCCGCCCCCGGTCTGGTGAAGTTTGATCCTGCCGTTGTCCCTGTGTTCCACGATGACCAGGTCGTCCAGTTCGATGGCATGTTCTTTGTGGAGTCCGATGATGCGGTCACGGGCCTGTCGCGCGGTCATGCCCTGTCAGCTCGGGGGGTCGTTCGCAGCAGCCAAGACACCCATTCCCTCCGGAATCTCCGCATAGAGAAGACAAACGGTCACTTCTCGACCAACAGCCTCAGCATTCCTGCGGCTACTCCAGCGTCAGGTCAAGTTATGGTGTGGAACCGTGCAAGCGGGCCGTCTCCCACTAGGGCAGTGATTGCCCCGATACCAGATGCCCCTTCCGCAAATTCTCCTTAAACAGCGCACTACGGTTAAACACATCCGCATTCCGGCCGGCCCTGCCAGGGAATCCCCACAGCACCGCGCGGTCACCGCTTCGATCACGGCCTGAACGCCAGGAGTCCGAGGCCCGCGGCTCCACACGAAAGGGAGTCAGGTGAGCGGACGTCAGGCCACCGCGACGGGATTCGTCCTCTTCGTCGTGGCCCCCGACTACGTCTACGAGTTCAGCAACACCGGATGGGGCTGGATCCACTTGGTCCTCGGCGCACTCCTCATCATCTGGGCTCTTCCGACCTACCGCCCCGAGTCTCACGAACGGGCCCGCACCCTACCCTCTCCACTGGTTCATTCAACGAAAAAACCCTAAGGAGAGATGACCGTCGGAAAGTTCACCACAGCACTCGCGTTAGGGCATGACCTTATCTCATGGATGATTACCCTTTTCTCGAAATCTTCTGGACCATGTTCGTCTTCTTTTTGTGGATCATCTGGCTGATCATTCTCTTCAGGATCTTCGCCGATATCTTCCGCAGCCATGACCTCGGCGGCTGGGGCAAGGCGGGTTGGACGCTCCTGGTGATCGTGCTTCCGTTCCTGGGCGTCTTCGTCTACATCCTCGCCCGTGGAAGCGGCATGGCCGAACGCGAACTGGAACGGGAGCGGCGCATCGCCCTCAAGACTTATACGCGCCACCTCGCGGCAGAGAGCGCATCACCGAATCACGCCGACGCACTGGCCACGCTCGCCGACCTCAAAAACCACCACGAGATCACCGAGGAGGAGTACCAGCGGGCCAAAGAACAGGTGCTCGCCACCTGAGCAGACCATCGAGGACACGTCACGGACACCGTGCTTCCGGGAGTTTCTCACCGAAAGGGAATGGACGGCATTCCGCCCGAAACCCCAAACGACAACTCCGGGTCGTCATATTTCTTTACGTACTGCCACGATGCAGGAAGATCGGCCGGGGAGGCGAGATGGGCCGGTGGAAGCCGCTGGTCGTGCTGGGAACCGCCCAGTTCCTGATGGTGCTGGACACCTCGGTGATGAATGTGTCGATCAGTCAGCTGGTCGAGGACTTCGACACCGAGGTCACCGCGATCCAGGCCGTCATCACCCTGTACTCCCTGGTCATGGCCGCATTCATGATCACCGGCGGCAGGCTCGGGGACATGTTCGGGCGGCGCCGCCTGTTCGGCATCGGCCTGGTCGTATACGGCGTGGGATCCGCGCTGACCGCGGCCGCGCCCACCCTGTGGATGCTGGCCCTCGGTTGGTCGGTCATCGAGGGCCTCGGCGCGGCGATGGTCCTGCCGGCCCTCGCCGCTCTGGTGGCCGGGGCCTATCAGGGCCGGGACCGCGTCGTCGCCTACGGCGTCATCGGCGGGCTGGCCGGGGCGGGCATCGCGGTCGGCCCGTTGCTCGGCGGGTGGCTGACCTCCTATCTGACCTGGCGGCTGGTCTTCGTCGGGGAGGTCGTCCTCGTGGTCGCCATGCTGGCGGTACTCCGCTGGGTCGAGCAAGATCCTCCTTCCGGCCGCCGCGTGGCCTTCGACACCGTCGGCGCGGTGTTGTCGGCGGCCGGGCTGGCGCTGGTCGTCCTGGGCGTCCTGCAGAGCAGTACCTGGGGCTTCCTCAAGCCGCTCAACTCACCGGTCACGGTCTTCGGATTCTCGCTCACGGTGTTCGTGATCGGGGCGGGTGCCCTTCTGCTGTGGTGTTTCCGGGCGTGGGAACGGCACCGTGAGGAGCACGGCCGCGATCCGCTCATCCGCTTCGCGCTCTTCGGCATCGCGCCTCTGCGCTCGGGGCTGGCGGTGCTGCTCGGTCAGAACACCATCCTCCTCGGCCTGTTCTTCGCCATTCCGCTCTACCTCCAGGTCGTCCAGGGCCTGGACGCGTTCCAGACGGGGCTGCGGCTGCTTCCCGTGTCGGTCACCATGCTGCTGGCATCGCTGAGCGGATCCGTACTGTCCCGGATCGCCTCGCCCCGGACCGTGGTTCGGGCGGGATTCGCGGTCTTGCTCGTCGCGATCCTGTGGCTGCTCACCACCATCGACCCCCGGATCGACGACTCCTCCTTCCTGATGGCGATGGCGGTGCTCGGCCTGGGCATGGGCCTGCTGGCCTCCCAGCTGGGCAACGTCGTGCAATCCAGCGTCGGGGAAAGGGACCGCAGCGAGGCCGGCAGCCTCCAGTACACCTCCCAGAACCTGGGCTCGGCGCTCGGCACGGCGTTCATGGGCGCCCTGGTCATCAGCGCCCTCGCCGCGGCGTTCACCTCCCGGATAGCCGACGACCCACGGGTGTCGGCCGCCGTCAAGGAGCAGGCGGGAATCGCCCTGGAAGCCGGAATCTCCTTCGTGCCCTCCGACGACGTGCGCGTCGCCCTCGCCGAAGCCGGGGTTCCAACGGCCGAAGCCGACGCACTCGTGGAGCAGTACTCCTCCGCCCAGCTCACCGGCCTCAAGACCGCCCTCCTCGGCGCCGGGGGCATCGCCGGCCTCAGCCTTGTGTTCACCCGCGGCCTTCCATCCCGGCGCCCGGAGGAACCGGCGGCCGGCCATGAAGGCATGGGCCTGCTGTGACGCACCTACGACCTCATAACCTGAGGAATGAGCTCCTGTTAGCACAGGCGTTAGCACAAAGGCCCTTCCCGATCACGGGAAGGGCCTTTGACGTGGAGCCCCGTATCGGATTCGAACCGATGACCTGCTGTTTACAAGACAGCTGCTCTGGCCGGCTGAGCTAACGAGGCGTAGAAGGGTTATGGGGGCATGGTAGCCGGAAATCAGCTGTGGCGCTGGCGGGCCAGTTCGTAGAGGGCGATTCCGGCGGCGATACCGGCGTTGAGGGACTCGGCGTGGCCGAACATGGGGATGTGGGCGAGGATGTCGCAGTGGTCGGTGACCAGGCGGCTGAGGCCCTTGCCCTCGGAGCCGACGACCAGGACGAAGGGGCCGTCCGCGGCGGGGATGTTCGCGATGGAGGAGCCGCCGTGGGCGTCCAGGCCGGCGACGAAGCAGCCCGCGTCCTGGTAGGCCTTCAGCTGGCGGGTGAGGTTGGTGCAGCGGGCCACGGGCATGTTCGCCAGGGTGCCGGCGCTGGTCTTCCAGGCGCCCGCGTTGATGCTCGCGCTGCGGCGTTCGGGCAGCAGGATGCCGCTGGCGCCGAAGGCCGCGGCGGAACGGACGATCGCGCCGAGGTTACGGGCGTCGGTGATGCCGTCCAGGGCGACGATCAGCGGGGCGGTGCCCTGCAGGAGGTCGTCGGGATGGGCGTAGCGGAACGGCTTCACCTGCAGGGCGAGGCCCTGGTGGACGGCGCGGTCGGTGAGGCGGTCCAGCTCGGGCTTGCCGCACTCCAGCAGGGCGATGCCGCGGTCCGCGGCGAGCTTGATGGCCTCGCGGACGCGCTCGTCGCTGTCGGCCATGTAGTACAGCGTGGTGCCGGGGACGCCCTCGCGGAGCGCCTCCAGGACCGGGTTGCGGCCGTGGACGAGCTCGGGCGCGTCAGGACGCCGCGTGCCGCCGGGACGCTCCGGGCGGTCCTGCCCCACGGTGCCGGGACGAGAGCCGGGCTTGCGGGGGCCCAGGGTCCTGGAGCCGGTACGGGACGCGTTCTTGGCGTTGCGCGCCTTGACCCGCTTGCCGTGCCAGTGCCTGTCCTCGGCCTTGGCGGTGACGCTCGGGCCCTTCTTGCCCTTTTTGGTCATCCTCGGCTGCCCCTCCCTGGAAAATTCTTACACCCCAGGGTATAGGGACTCCCCGACCCCCCGGACGGGATCAGCCCCGCCGGATGTCGAACCGCGGCCCCTGCGGGGTGTCCTCCACGAGGATCCCGGCGGCGGTCAGCCCGTCCCGGATGGCGTCGGCCGCCGCCCAGTCCTTGCGTTCCCGCGCGGCCTGCCGCTGGTCGAGCACGACCTTGACGAGCGCCTCCACCACCGGGCGCAGGTCGTCGCCGCCGGAGGAGGACGCCCACTCCAGCGGGTCGAACCCCAGCACGGAGGTCATCGACCGCACCGAGGAGGCCGCCTCTCGCGCCGCCTGGTGGTCGCCGGACGCCAGTGCGCTGTTGCCGGCCCGGACCGTCTCGTGCACGACGGCGAGGGCCTGGGGGACGCCCAGGTCGTCGTCCAGCGCCTCGGAGAAGGCCACGGGCAGGTCGGCCGACGGCTTGACGTCCCCGAGCGCCTCGGCGGCCCGGGTGAGGAAGCCCTCGATCCGCTGGTAGGCGGCGGCCGCGTCGTCCAGGGCGCCGGGCGTGAAGTCGATGATCGAGCGGTAGTGCGCCGAGGCGAGGTAGTACCGCGCCTCCACGGGACGCACCTGCCGGAGCAGGTCGTCCAGGTACACCACGTTCCCGATGCTCTTGCTCATCTTCTCGCCCTCGATGGTGAGAAGGCCGTTGTGCATCCAGTACCGGGCGAACCCGTCCCCTGCCGCCTTCGACTGGGCGATCTCGTTCTCGTGGTGGGGGAAGATCAGGTCGACGCCGCCGCCGTGGATGTCGAACGTCGGGCCGAGGTACTTGGTGGCCATCGCCGAGCACTCCAGGTGCCAGCCGGGCCTGCCGGGGCCCCAGGGGGTCTCCCAGCTGGGCTCGCCGGGCTTGGCGCCCTTCCACAGCGCGAAGTCCCGGGGGTCGCGCTTGAGGTCCTCGTTGGGGGTGTCCCCGGCCGAGCGCATGTTCTCGAGCTTCTGGTTGGAGAGCTTCCCGTACTCCGAGGCCCACGACTTCACGTCGAAGTACACGTCGTTCCCGACGTTGTAGGCGTGCCCGTTCTCGATCAGCCGCCGCATCAGCACGATCATCTCGGGCACGTGCCCGGTCGCGCGCGGCTCGATCGTCGGGTCGAGGCAGCCGAGCGTCGCGTACCCGCGGTTGAAGACCCGCTGGTTGGCCTCGGCCACCGCGAACCACGGGACGCCGGTGGTCTCCGCCACCGTGATGATCTTGTCGTCGACGTCCGTGACGTTCCGCGCGAACGTCACCTCGTATCCCGACCGCCTCAGCCACCGCACCAGCAGGTCGTAGATCACTCCGGACCGCAGGTGGCCGATGTGCGGCGCGGCCTGCGGCGTCGCCCCGCACACGTACAGGCCGACCCGTCCCGGGTGGAGGGGCTCGAACTCCCGAACGGCACGCGTGCTGGTGTCATAAAGGCGCAGGCTCACGGAAGTCAAGGCTACTAGTGCCTCGGCCCTTCCCGAGGTCGCTGACACAGTTGTCCGGCAAGGGTCGCGAAAATGGCTCTTGGACCGGGAAGATTGGCTTTCCATACGTTCGTCTTCCCCCGAGGCGTCATGACTTCCGCTCCCACCCGTTCACAGCGTCTCTTCGCCGTTCTCGGCTTCCTGGCGGTCGCCGGGCTCACCGCCGGGGCGTTCGTACTGTCCTACGACGCCCTGCGCCTGCTGGCCCTGGCCGGTCTGGAGGGGAAGAACGCCGAACGGTTCGGCCGGTACTACCCGATGGTCTACGACGGGCTGGTGGTGGTCGCGCTGCTCGCCGTCTTCGTCGCCCGGCACTCGTCCTGGTGGGTGCGGTGGACGCGCTGGCTGGTGCTGGTCGCGCTGGTCGGCGGCGGGATCGCGGCCTCGGTGCAGCACGCGGTCAAGGGCTTCGAGCCGATCGAGGGCACCGCGCTGGAGGCGGGGGTCGCGTCCGCTCCGTGGGTGGCGGCGCTGCTGGCGATCTGGCTGTGGATGTCGATGCTCCGCCAGGCGCGCGAGGGCTCCCGGCAGCGGCGCGCCGACCGGCGGCACACTCCCGCGCACGCGAAGAGGACCAACGACGCGCCCGCCCTGATCCCCGGCCTCGTCGAGGACCGGCCCGAGTCGCAGACCGACCCGCTGCCGCTGCCCACCGCCGAGGACCTTCCCGAGGCCTACCGCGAGCCCGTGGAGCCCGTCGAGCCCGAGCCCGTCGAGTCGCGGGAGGAGGAGGCCGCCGAGACCGAGCCGTGGGACTCCCCCTGGCCCGGCGGCATCCGGGAGGACGGCGTCCGGGAGGACCTCGGGGAGGAACCCGAACCGGCGCGCCCGCCCCTGACCCTGCCGACGGACGTGAAGCTGGTCGGCCGCGGCGTGGAGGACGAGAAGCCGGACCGGGACGAGGACATCCTGGCCTCGACGACGCAGCCGGACTTCCCCGTCCCCGGCCGGAAGGCCGAGCCCCTGCGAGCCGAGGACTCCGGCACCGACGAGGACTGGATCGGCTACTCGCCGGAGCACAATCCCCCGTCGGGGAGCTTCCGCAGCGCCCCCCTCCCGCCGGAGGAGGACTGAGCGCGGGTCAGCGGGGGAAGATCAGGGCGGTGGCGACGGCGGCGATGCCCTCGCCGCGCCCGGTCAGCCCCAGCCCGTCGGTGGTGGTGGCCGAGACGCTGACCGCGGCCCCGTCCAGCACGGCGCTGAGCGTCCGCTCCGCCTCGCCCCGCCGTTTGCCGATCTTCGGCCGGTTGCCGATCACCTGGATCGCCACGTTCCCGATCTCGTAGCCGGCCTCGCGTACCAGCCGGTGCACCTCGGTGAGCAGCACGGCGCCGGACGCCCCGTGCCAGCGGGGGTCGGAGGTGCCGAAGACGGCGCCCAGGTCTCCCAGCCCGGCGGCGCCCAGCAGCGCGTCGCAGGCCGCGTGCGCGGCCACGTCGCCGTCGGAGTGGCCTTCGATCCCGTCGCCCTCGCCGGGCCATTCCAGCCCCGCGACCCACAGCGGGCGGCCGGAAGCGAACGGGTGGACGTCGGTTCCGACGCCCACCCGTGGATACTTCTGTGTCATGCGGGTATTAAAGCCCACTGACGGGGAAAGACCCCGCGAGGAGCGGAGTCGGCCGGGAACTAACCGGCCAGCACTTCGTCCAGAAGCGCTTCGGCCTTGTCCTCGTTGGTCTTCTCCGCGAGCGCGAGCTCGCTGACGAGGATCTGCCGGGCCTTGGCGAGCATGCGCTTCTCGCCAGCCGACAGACCGCGCTCCTTGTCGCGCCGCCAGAGGTCGCGTACGACCTCGGCGACCTTGTTGACGTCTCCGGACGCCAGCTTCTCCAGGTTCGCCTTGTAACGCCGAGACCAGTTGGTGGGTTCCTCGGTGTAGGGGGCGCGCAGCACCTCGAACACCTTCTCCAGGCCTTCCTGGCCGACCACATCCCGGACACCCACCAGCTCGGCGTTGTCTGCGGGGACGCGTACTGTAAGGTCTCCCTTGTCGACCTTCAGCACCAGGTAGGTCTTGTCCTCACCCTTGATGGTGCGAGTCTCGATGGCTTCGATCCGAGCAGCCCCATGGTGGGGGTAGACGACGGTGTCGCCGACCGTGAAAGTCATGTGACAAGTACCCCTTCCGCTAGGGACTAGGATACCACGCTCTTCTCACTCCGCGCACCGGACAAGTGTACATTTCCGCAGGTCACGCCACCAATTGGGGTCTTGACAAAGTCTCACACCGGTGCAAGCACCACCCCTGAGCTCATTGTTCTACCCATCGGCAACATCTCTGCAACCTAAGGGCAACAAGGAGAAACGGGCTTTCTCAGTCTGTTCATGCCTTTCGGAAGCGCACCGATTTTCTTCGCCCCGCGGCCTCGTTCCCGGCGGAGGGCCGACCATACTGGGAGCCGAGGCGGAGCCGCCGAAGGCTAGAGGTGCGGCATGAGACATGACGGAGACGACGACTACGGCCTGCCTCGCGTGGACGTGGTCGTCCCGGACGACGCCAGCGAACTCGACGAGGACCTGGCCGCATGGCGACGTGAGGAGCGCGGCCGACGGCGCCGGGAGCGGCTGCGCCGTCTGCTGCGCCCGCTGACCCGCCACGGCCTGGCCACCCTCGTCCTGGTCTTCACCGTGGTCCTGGCGGTCGCCAGCGGCATCCTGATCACCTTCTTCGGGCCGCGCCCCGCCCTGCAGTCCCCCGCGGTCCCGCTCGCCTCCCCCACCGCCACCGTGGGCGCCGTCGGCGGGAGGCTCCCGGACGCCCGGGTCGCCGTGAACGCCGCCCCGCGCACCGCCGCGAGCCTCCGCCCCGCCGTCCTGGTGATCATGCCGCCGGGCTGCGACTGCGAGTCGCGGCTGCGGGAGCTCGCCCGGCAGGCGGTCGGCAACTCGCTGCACTTCTACCTCCTGATCGACCGGAGGACGAGCGGCCAGAGCGTCCAGGACGCCCACCGGGAGCTCCGCCCTGTGGCGAGCCGCATCACAGAGGTGGTGACGGGGATCGTCGACGACCCGGAGAACGCCCTCGCCTCCTCCTATCTCGCGCGAGGCCTGACGGTGGTGGTGGTCCGCAGCGACGGGCTGGTCTCCCAGGTGGTCCGCGACCTCGGGCCGCAGGTCGACCCGCACCTCATCAAGGTCTGATCCCAGAACAGACCCCCGGGCCGAAGCACCCCGACCAGGTCGCTACGATTCGTCCGGACAAACCTCCATTCACTACCGTCACCGCACTGTGCGTGCACTTCTGAGGAGCTCGTCGTCGTGATCCGCAAAGTCGCTCTGCTGGCCGTTGCCGGTTCTCTCGCCCTGACCGGATGCGGCGCCGGCAGCAACGCGGAGAGCACCAGGCCCACGCAGCTGACCGAAGGCGTCAACCTCTCCCAGAACGGGATCGACGTCCGCAACCTCTTCGTGCTGGGCCCGGTGCCCGGCGCCAAGCTGCCGATCGGCTCCTCCCTCTCGGTCTACGGCTCCCTGATCAACAACGCGGCCTCCGGCGCCGACGCCCTCACCGGTGTCACCGTCGAGGGCGGCCTGGTCGAGCTCGGCACCGTCAAGGGCGGCGCCATCGAGCTGCCCGCGCACAAGGCCGTCAACCTCGCCCAGCCGGCCGGGCAGTCCGCGCCGACCGCGCAGCCGAGCCCCACCGCCGCCGCGGCCAAGCCCTCCCAGGCCCCCACCGGCCAGGCCGGCGAGCAGGGCCAAGACGGCGGCTCCGCGGTGGTCCTGAAGAACACCAAGAAGGTGCTCTTCGGTGGCGAGTACGTCCGCCTGACCCTCCAGTTCCGCAAGGCCGGGGCGATCACGGTGAGCGTCCAGATCATCCCGGCGCAGGGCGAGTACTCCACCCTGGCCCCGGCGACCACCACGACGCCCGCCCCGACCCAGCCGGCCGCCCCGGGCGAGCACGCCGAGACCGGCGACCACGCCGAGACCCAGGTCGAGGCGACCCCCGCCGGCCGCCCCACCGCCACCAAGAAGCCCAAGAACGACAAGCAGGAGCAGCAGGAGAGCTGAGGCTCCCCCCGCCCCGAACCGCGAGAAGGCCCCTGGCGTCGCCAGGGGCCTTCCGCGTGCTCCGAAAGGATCAGGGCTCGAACTTGTAGCCCAGGCCCCGCACGGTGATGATGTAGCGCGGCTCGGACGGCGAGGGCTCGACCTTGGCCCTGAGCCGCTTCACGTGGACGTCCAGGGTCTTGGTGTCCCCGACGTAGTCGGCGCCCCACACCCGGTCGATCAGCTGCATGCGGGTGAGGACGCGGCCGGCGTTGCGCAGCAGCACCTCCAGCAGCTCGAACTCCTTCAGGGGCAGCTGGACGGTGTCGCCGCCGACGCTGACGATGTGCCGCTCCACGTCCATGCGGACGGGCCCGGCCTCCAGGACGGCGGGGGCGAGCTCCTCTACGTCGCCCTGGCGGCGCAGCACCGCCCTGATCCGGGCGACCAGCTCACGGGAGGAGAACGGCTTGGTGACGTAGTCGTCGGCGCCGAGCTCCAGCCCCACGACCTTGTCCACCTCGCTGTCCTTGGCGGTCAGCATGATCACCGGGACGTTGGAGCGGGAGCGCAGCTCGCGGCAGACCTCGGTGCCGGGCAGCCCCGGCAACATCAGGTCCAGCAGGACGAGGTCGGCGCCGTTGCGGTCGAAGGTCTCCAGCGCGTCGGGCCCGGTGGCCGCCACGGCGACCTCGAACCCCTCCTTGCGCAGCATGTAGGACAGGGCGTCGCTGAAGGACTCTTCATCCTCGACGACGAGTACACGGGTCACGGAGTGTCCTCCCGGACTGACTGATCTTCTGGGGATCGGGGGTGTTCCAGCAGGGGAAGCCGCAGGCAGAAGGTGGAGCCGGAGCCTTCCTTGCTCCAGACCGTCACCTCGCCTCCGTGCTTGGTGGCCACGTGTTTGACGATGGCCAGGCCTAGACCGGTGCCGCCGGTCTCGCGGGAGCGGGCCGGATCCACCCGGTAGAACCGCTCGAAGATCCTCTCCAGCTCGCGTTCGGGGATGCCGATGCCCTGGTCGGTCACGCTGAGTTCGGCGTGGCCGTCGAGGATCCGGGTCTCGACGGTGACCCTGGTCCGTTCGGGGCTGTAGGAGATCGCGTTGTCGATCAGGTTCTTCAGCGCGGTGTGGAGCAGTTCCTGGTCGCCCCGCACCTGCAGGCCGGTGGCGCCGGTGACGACCAGCTCGGTGCCCTTGGCCTCGGCGGCGGTCCGGGCCCGGTCGACCGACTCGGCGACGACGGCGTCCACGGAGACGGGCTTGTCCTCGGCGAGGGGCTCGTCGCCCTGCACGTGGGAGAGCGTGATCAGGTCCTGGACGAGGCTGGAGAGCCGGGCCGCCTCGATCTGCATCCGCCCGGCGAAGCGCCGCACGGCCTCCTCGTCCTCGGCGGCGGCCTCGACCGTCTCGGCGAGCAGCAGCAGTGCGCCGACCGGGGTCTTCAGCTCGTGGCTCACGTTGGCGGAGAAGTCCCGCCGGATCGACTCGACGCGGCGCAGCTCGGTGAGGTCCTCGGCGAGCACCAGGACCAGCCCCTGGACGCCCAGCGGCGCGACCCGGACGGCGAACCAGCGGGCGTCGTGCCGGCTGGGCCCGAGCTGGAGCTCGGTCTCACGGATCTCGCCGTCCCGCTGGACGAGCCGGGCCAGGGCCAGCAGCTCGTCCACCATGAGCCGGTCGTCCTTGACCATCCCCAGGGCCCGGGCGGCCGGGGAGGCCCGCCGGACCCTGTCCTCGCGGTCCACGACGACGACCGAGGACGGCAGGACGCTCAGGACCGCGGCCAGCCCCTCGGGGAGCGCCGAGGCCGGGACGGGGGGCTGGGACGCCTTGCCCTGCGCCGCCTCGCTGACCCGGATCGCCAGCCCGGTCGCGAAGCCACCGATCAGCCCGACCAGTCCGGCCAGGCCTGCGGCCAACTCGATGTTCACACCTGGGATGGTAGGCGGCCTTCGGGACGTTCTCGCACTACAAAAGGTGTCTCGGTCATCCCGTTCGCTCAATGTTCACCTGCATATACGTTTCAGTTCACAGCGACTGTGGAGCATGTGCAGGGAGAGAACCGGGCACTCGGAATCTACCCGGACGAGAACGAGGACACACTTTGCGCGACGCCTACCACGAGGAACTCGACGGGATCTCCCACAAGCTGGTGGAGATGACCCGTCTCGTCCGTTCCGCCATGGCCCAGGCGACCTCCGCCCTGCTGGACGCGGACGCCCGCCTGGCCGAGGAGGTCATCAGCGGCGACAGGGCGATCAACAAGATCGATCTGGAGATCGAGGAGACCGTCTTCGATCTGATGGCCCGCCAGCAGCCCGTGGCCGGCGACCTGCGGACCCTCATCACCTCCCTGCGCATGAGCGCCGACCTGGAGCGCATGGGCGACCTGGCCGCCCACATCGCCAAGACGGCCCGCCGCCGCCACCCCGAGTCCTGCATCCCCAACGAGCTGCAGGTCACCATCCTGGAGATGGGCCAGATCGCGGGCCGCATGGTCGCCAAGGCCGGCAGCGTCATCGCCTCCCAGGACGTCGCCATGGGCCTGGAGCTCGACACCGACGACGACGCGATGGACAAGCTCCACCGCAAGCTCTTCACCGTCCTGCTCTCCCCCAAGTGGGCCCACGGAGTGGAGAAGGCCGTCGACATCACCCTCGTCGGCCGCTACTTCGAGCGCTTCGCCGACCACGCCGTCCACGTCGCCGGAGACGTCGTCTACCTGGTGACGGGCCAGCGCCCCGAGGACATCATCGACGAGTTCTCCTGAGCCTCAGGGAGAACAAAGGGCCGCGCCGAAAGGCGCGGCCCTTTCTCGTTTCAGAACCGACCTCTGGCCCGGAGCGCTCAGTTCGTTCTCCCCGCCAATACGGCCACCGTGACCTTGCCGTCGTCCAAGGGGAATTGTTCGACGGGGCTTTTGCAGAGGAGATCGCACAGCGGCAGGCCGCGGCCGGACTCCTCGTCGCGGTGCGGCATGGCGCGGGTTTCGTCCGCCTGGTCCGGGGAGGTGTCGTAGACCTCCAGCAGCAGGTCTCCGTCCGCGGTGTGGTGGACGAGCACGTCTATCTCGTCCTCGCCCGGACGGCTCGCCTTGATCGCATTGGCGAGTAGTTCGTCCGCTACCAGTACGCAGCGTTCGATCGTCTCCTCGGGGAGTCCCGCGAGCAGCAATCCAGCCCTCAGCTCGCCTCGCATCCTCGCGAGGAGCTCGAATCTCGGTCGGTATGACCGGTGCAATACGAGGAGTGCCGTGCGTTGGAAACGCAGGATCTCGGCTTCCCGGCTCGGGGTGCGGGCGGGGTGAGGGGAGATCACAGGGCGGCTTCTCGGGCGGTCTGTGTGTGCAGTTCTTCGGCCAGGGCGGGGAGGTCGTCGGCCATGAGCGTCATGTGGAGTTCGGCGGACAGCTCCTCCTCGGTCAGGTGGCGGAGGCGGGTGGCGCAGACGAGGCCGCCGGTCCGCGAATGCCAGAGGCGCCAGCCGGGGTACTGGGCCGCGAGGTGTTCCAGGGTCATCGCTCACCGTCCTTCGGGCTGTGGAAATCGACATCCTCAGAGTGACGGAGGCGTCTACGCTCGGTAGCGGAATCGTGCGCACGGTGACCGGACGGGCGGAGCCCCTTAGCTGTACGGAGTTGTACGGGACATGAGCGGCCATCGGATGAGTCCCCGGATGTTCCTCTCCACGGAGATCCGGCGGGCGCGTGAGGCGCGGGGGCTGAGCACGGACGAACTCGCCAGGACGCTGTACGTCTCGGAGAGCCTGGTGCGGTCGTGGGAGAAGGCGCGACGCCTTCCCAAACCGGACATCATGGTTAAGCTTGAGGAGGCCTTGGGGACAGGTGGGATCTTGGCGCGCATCCTGAGCGAGCTGGTAGACGCCGCCGTACCCGTCGAATGGTTCGGGCGCTGGGTCGACATCGAACGCGGAGCCTCGGCGCTGTGGTCGTTCGAGTTGGCCGTCGTCCCCGGCCTCCTGCAGACGGAGCAGTACGCGAGCGCGGTGCTGCGGGCGATGAACCACAGCGCGGAGCTGGAGGAGATGCTGAGCTCGCGCATGGAGCGTCAGCAGATCTTCGCCAAAGAGGACCCGCCGATGCTCGTCGCCCTGATCGCTGAAAGCGTGCTCAGGCACAACGTAGGCGGCGCGAAGGTCATGCACGATCAGTGCCGCCACCTGGCGGAGATGGCGCAACGCTCCGATGTCATCGTTCAGGTGATCCCCGCCGAGTCCACGGTATGCGCCGGTTTCCTGAGCGGATTCGCCATCGCGAGCCTCGACGGTGATGACTTCGCCTACGTGGACAACCAGCTCAGCGGCGATGTCATCGAGAGCGTCGAAGGCGTGAGCAGGCTGCGCCGGTGGTTCGACGTCTTCAGGAGCGACGCGCTGTCACAGAGCGATTCAATCGGCGTGATCGAAGGGATGGCAGAGAAATGGATGCTCTGACCTGGCGTAAATCTTCGTACAGCGGAGCGAACGGTGGAAATTGCGTAGAAGTGGCGCTCCTGCGCCCCGCAGTCGGGCTCCGGGACAGCAAGAACCCCGCCGCCGGGCATCTGGCCGTCGGCCGTTCGGCGTTCGCCGCCCTGATCGAAGGACTCAAGGCGTAGCCGGGGCCGCTCCCGGCGGGAAAGCGGAAGGGCCGTGCCGGGGCGGCACGGCCCTTCGCGAGGAACCGGTGGTTACTTCTTGCCCTGGTTCTTGACGGCCTCGATGGCGGCCTTGGCGGCGGCCGGGTCGAGGTACTCGCCGCCGCGCTTGCGGGGGACGTAGTCGGCGTCGAGTTCGTACTTCAGGGGGATGCCGGTGGGGATGTTGAGGCCGGCGATCTCGTCGTCGGAGATGCCGTCGAGGTGCTTGACCAGGGCGCGCAGGGAGTTGCCGTGGGCGACCACCAGGACCGTCCGGACGGCGGCGAGGTCGGGGACGATCTCGTCGTACCAGTAGGGCAGGAGGCGGTCGACGACGTCGGCGAGGCACTCGGTGCGGGGGATCAGCTCCGACGGGAGGCCGCTGTAGCGCAGGTCGCCGACCTGGGACAGGGGGTCCTTGTCGGCGATGGGCGGCGGCGGGGTGTCGTAGGAGCGGCGCCAGGTCTTGAACTGCTCCTCGCCGAACTCCTCGAGGGTCTGCGCCTTGTTCTTGCCCTGCAGGGCGCCGTAGTGGCGCTCGTTCAGGCGCCACGAGCGCTTCACCGGCAGCCACAGGAGGTCGGCGGTGTCCAGCGCGATGTTCGCGGTGCGGATCGCGCGCTTGAGGAGGGAGGTGTGCAGCACGTCGGGGGTCAGGTCGGCGTCGAGGAGCAGTTCGCCCGCGGCGGCCGCCTCGCCTTCACCCTTGGCGGAGAGATCCACGTCCACCCAGCCGGTGAACAGGTTCTCCGCATTCCACACGCTTTCACCATGCCGGAGCAAAACCAAGGTCGCCATGGCAGGTCATCCTACCGAGGGGGGTCCGGTCAGCGGTTCTCGGGATCGGCGAAACGCGCGAAGGGCCGCAGGTTGGCGAGGGACTCGCCGCGCGACACCCGCCAGTCCCACTCCTTCTGGATGGAGGTCTTGAACCCGAACTCCAGGGCGCGGTCGAAGTTCTCGTCGCTGTAGGCCAGGGCGCAGCCGAGGACCCGGTCGATCTCCTCGGGCACGACCGCCGCCGCCAGCGGGAGCTTGCCCGTCAGGTAGACGTCGCCCGCCTGGTCCAGGGTGAACGACAGGCAGTACATGCGGCTGTTCTTCTCCAGGAGCCAGCGGTAGAACTGCGTGTGGTTCTCGTCCGGCTGCCGGCAGAAGAACGCCTCCACGTGGACGCTGTAGGGCCCCACGATCAGCCACGTCATCGTGGCGAGCTTGTGCTCCCCCGGAAGCTTGACGAAGAAGGCGCCCTCCCGCGGGACCTCGTAGGTCAGGTCCGACTCCTCCAGGACCTTCCTGATCGTCTCGACGGCCGCCTCTACCGCGCTCATGCGCACACCCGATCACTCACAGCGCTCTTGTATACCCGGAGAAGCCGTTCGGCAGTCGCGTCCCACCCGAAAACGCGGGCGTGGCGTACGGCGCCTTCGCCGAGCCTGGAGCGCAGCAGCGGCTCGTCCGCCAGCCGCCCCAGGACCGCCGCGTACTCGCGGGGGTCGTGTCCGTCGATGAGAAGGCCGGAGACGCCGTGGCCCACGGCCGTGCGGAGTCCACCCACGGCCGAGGCCACGACGGGCGTACCGCAGGCCTGAGCCTCCACGGCGACCAGCCCGAACGACTCGTTGTGAGACGGCACCACCGTCACGTCCGCGGCCCGGTACCACTCGGCCAGTTCCGGCTGCGGCTGCGGCGGCTCGAACCGGACGACGTCCGTCAGCCCCAGCCGGGCGGCGAGTTTCTGCAGTTCCTCGGGGCGTTCCTTGCCCGACCCGGACGGTCCGCCCACGATCGCCACGACCAGCCGGGAACGCAGCTCGGGCCGGGTCTCCAGGAGTTCGGCGGCCGCCCGTACCAGCACGTCGGGGGCCTTCAGGGGCTGGATGCGCCCCACGAAGAGCAGGACGTAGGCGTCCCGCGGGAGGTTCAGCCTCTCCCGGGCCCGCTCCTTGTCCCCCGGCTTGAAGACGTCCAGGTTCACTCCGGGCGCCACGGTCTGCACCCGCCCGTCCTCGGCCTCGTAGAGGTCCACGAGTTGCCGGGCCTCGTCCGAGGTGTTGGCGATCAGCTGGTGGGCGTCGGCGACGATCTGCTCCTCCCCCGAGACCCTCAGCACGGGCTCGGGCGCGTCCCCGGCGGGCAGGTTGGCGTTCTTGACCTTGGCCAGGGTGTGCATGGAGTGCACCAGCGGCACTCCCCAGCGGTGCGCGGCCACCCAGCCGGGCTGTCCGGAGAGCCAGTAATGCGAGTGGACGAGGTCGTAGTGCCCGGGTTCGTGGGCGGCCTCGACCCGCAGCAGCCCCGAGGTGAACTGGCACAGCTGCCGGGGCAGCTCTCCCTTGTCGAGTTCCTCGAACGGTCCGGCGGGGATGTGGCGGACCAGCACCCCGGGTGCCAGTTCCACCACCGGCGGCAGCCGCCGTGAGGTGGCCCGGGTGAAGATGTCGACCTCGACGCCCCTCTCGGCCAGTCGTTTCGCCGTCTCCACGATGTAGACGTTCATGCCCCCCGCGTCACCCGTACCGGGTTGATCAAGAGGCGACGTGTGCACGGAGAGCGTCGCGACCCGGTTGACCACGGGACCTCGCTTCGTTCGAGAACAGAACAATCCGGTCACTTGAAACTACCTATGGGCCGGGCTTGTTCCCCCACCCGCCCCCGGACACTCATGACATGTACGCCAAAATGGTTCACATGCGTAAGACTGCAGTGATCACCGGCGCGAGCAGCGGTATCGGCGCGGCGACCGCCCGCCGCCTGGCCGCCGAGGGCTTCGACATCGTGGCGGCGGCCCGCCGCCGGGACCGGCTGGAAGCGCTGGTCAAGGAGATCGAGGACGCCGACCCCGCCGGACGGCGCGGATTCGTCCGGGCCGTCACCCTCGACGTGACCTCGGAGGACTCGGTGGCCGCCCTCGCCGCGGACCTGCGCGAATGCCACGTCCTGGTCAACAACGCCGGCGGCGCCCACGGCCTGGAGTCCGTCGCCGAGGCGGTCACCGAGGACTGGCAGGTCATGTACGACACCAACGTGCTGGGCCTGATGCGCATGACCCGCGCCCTGCTGCCCAAGCTGATCGCCAGCGGCGCCGGGCATGTGGTGAACGTCACCTCCCTGGCGGGCCACGTCCCCTACGTCGGGGGCGGCGGCTACAACGCGGCCAAGCACGCCGCGGTCGCCGTGAACGAGGTCCTGCGCCTGGAACTGGTCGACAAGCCCGTCCGGATCACCGAGGTCGCCCCCGGCATGGTCAAGACCGAGGAGTTCTCCCTGGTCCGCTTCAGGGGCGACGCCCAGGCCGCGGAGAAGCCCTACGAGGGTGTCGCCGAGCCCCTGAGCGCCGACGACGTCGCCGACTGCATCGCCTGGGCCGTCACCCGCCCCCCGCACGTCAACATCGACCGCATCGACGTCCAGCCCCGCGTCCAGGCCGCCCCCCACCGGATTCACCGCACCACCTGAGGTCTGGCCCCGTCCTGGCGCTTCCCCTAGGGTTGCCCCCGCAGATCCCCCCATCTCTGGAGGAACCGTCATGCGGATCGTCGTCGCCGTGGCCGTCGCGGGTGTTCTGCTCGCGCCGCAGCCCGCCTCCGCCGCCCCGGCCTGGAAGAACGTCAAGAGCAAGGCGTTCAAGACCGCCGGAGCGCTGGTGCAGGTGGCGGCGGTCGACAAGAAGACGATCTTCGCGGTCAACGAGAACGGGCGGCCGTTCCACTGGAACGGCAAGAAGTGGGCGGCCAAGAAGAGCCCGATGAGGTTCCGGCCGACCGGGCTGGCCGCGAGCGGCGCCCGCAACGCCTGGGCCGTCGGCTACGCCGGGGTGACCCCGGTCGCGATGCACTGGAACGGCCGGGGCTGGAAGAAGGTCGGCTACCAGGGAGGGAAGTTCGGGCCCCTGGACATCCCCCTCATCCCGTTGTCGGTCTCGGCGGCCAAGGACGGCAGCGTCTGGTCCGTCGCCGGGCTCAACTCCAGGAACGACGGGACCAGCGCCGTGCGCCGCTGGAACGGCAAGGCGTTCGTGAACGTGAACGTCCCCGGGGCCGCCGGGGCCTCGCTGACCGCGGTGTCCGTCCGGAACAAGAACGACGTGTGGCTGGCGGGCACGACCACCGCCAACGGCACCCAGGCCGTGGCGACCGTGCTGCGGCTGAGCGGCGGCCAGTGGAAGCAGGTCGCGCCGGGCGGCTCCTGGGGCGTGATCGGCCAGCCGCACAACATCATCCAGGAGATCGCCGCCGTCGGCCCGAACAAGGTCTGGGCGATCCGGGCGCAGAACGGCGGCGGCCTGCTGCGCTGGGACGGCGCGAAGTGGGCCGAGGCCTCGACCCCGCTGATCTCGCACTACGCGCTCGCCCCGGACGGCGGCAACGGCGCCTGGACGATCCCCTCCCCCGGCACGGGCAACCGGTCGCGGTACCTGCACTGGAACGGCAAGTGGCGCACCGCCCAGGGCCCGAACCGCGGGCAGGCCACCTACATCCACGACCTCACCCGGATCCCCGGCACCAGGCAGATCGTCTCGGTCGGGGGCGCGGTGAAGGGCGGCAAGCAACTCCCGGTCGTCGAGATCTACCGCTGAGGCGCGACCGCCGACCACGGCAGGCTCAGCTCGCCCAGCCGCCAGCGCCGCGCCCCGCCGTAAGGCGGCCGGGTGAGCACCGGCCACCTGCGGCCGGCCAGCGCCACGGCCGCCAGCCAGCGCTGCCGGGGCCCGAACACCGACTGGGGGGCCGCCACCGCCCAGGCCCGGTCGAGGTCCCGCAGGAGGTCGTAGATCCGCTCTCCGGGCACGTTCCGGTGGATCAGCGTCTTGGGCAGCCGCTCGGCCAGCGCCGACGGCTTCGGCAGGTGCCGCAGGTCGGCGGCGAACGTGACGGTCGACGGACCGCTCCGGTCGAGCGCCACCCAGACGTGCCGCCGCCCGATCTCGTCGCAGGTCCCCTCGACCAGGGTCCCGCCGGGCGCCAGGCCCTCCCGTAGCCGGTCCCACATCCGCCACGCGACGTCCTCGTCGTACTGGCGCAGCACGTTGGCGGCCCGCACCAGGTCCGGCGCCCGCTCCACCGGCAGCTCGAACCCGCCCAGCGCGAACGACAGGCCGGGATACCGCTCCCGGCGGCCCTTCAGGAACTCCCGCGCGACGTCCACCCGCTCCTGGGCGATCTCCAACCCCACGACCCGGACGTGAGGGCGCACCACCCGCAGCCGCTCGTACAGCTCCACGCTCGTGATCGGGGAGGCCCCGTACCCGAGGTCGACGACCAGCGGGTGCTCCGGCAGCCTCCGCGCGACCGTCGCCGCCATCCAGAGGTCCTGACGGCGCAGCCGGTTGGCGTTGGTGGTCCCCCTGGTCCTCTCCCCTTCCGGCTTACGCGCGCGCACGCCGTCCAAGGTAAGGGCTCATCTGAACACTTCGAGAATCGGGAACTTGCGTTCCTTCGGCTCGGTCTGCTGAAGGCCGCCGACGGAGACGGCGAGGGACGTGCCGGGGATCCACTCGATGTCGCCGAGGCCGACGACGCCGTTACGGCGCGGCCCGGTGAAGGACTTCCAGCGCCCCTTGACCCAGCGGAGGTAGGGCGCCGCCTTCGCGTCCGACCTGCTGTAGGGCAGGACCCACACGCCGCCGGAGCCGTCCGGGGTGAGGGTCAGCGCGCCGACGCCGCCGGGCAGGCCCCGCTCACCGAACCGCGCGCCGTCCCAGCGCACCAGGTTGGTCTTGGTGGAGCCGCGCAGCGCCCACGCCTTCCCCGGGGCGTCCACCACGATCTTCGTGATCGCCCTGGTGCCCCCGACGGGAAGGCTCTTCCAGGACCTGCCGTTCCACCGCATCAGCAGGGACTCGAACTTGTCCTCGCCCACCCTGCGGCTGCCGCCCAGCCAGATGTCCTTCTTGGAGCCGACCGCGACGGCCGCCAGCGACGTCTCGGGCGGCAGCGGCACGCTCATGGGCCGCCACTTGCCGTCCTTCCAGCGGTGGACGGCGTTGGTTCCGTCGAACACGCTCCGGGCCACGGAGACGGCGGTCCCGTCCGGGGCGGCGGCGAGGTCGACGGGGGCTCCCGGCCCGGGGAAGGCGACCTCGCGCCAGCTCCGGCCGTTGTAGTACAGGGCGTGGGCGCCGGTGAGCGTCACGCCGGTGAGCCACGCCTTCCGGGGTCCGGAAACGGCCAGGCCGGCCGGAGCGAACTTCCAGCCGGCCTTGGCGCGGGTCCATTTCCCGCCGTTCCACTTCCACAGGGCGAGGCGGTTGTCCGGCCCCTCCACCCCGGCCGCCCAGCCGACCTTCTCGTTGGGGAACTCGACCTGGTTCAGCGAGCCGACGAGCCGCGGCTTGGCCCCGGAAAGGGAGTGCCACTTCGGCTTGGCCTTCTTCGGTTTCGCGTGGGCCGTCGCGCCGGTCGTCCCGGCGGCCAGCGCCACGGCCAGTACTGCCAGTCCCGCGACTCGTCCTCGCATCGCTACTTCCCTACATACGGCCGGGACTGCGCCAGCGCACCCGACAGGGCGAAGGTGAAGGCCCGCATGGAGTCGGCGAACTTCGCCAGGTCCCATTCGGCCGGGCCCTCGTACCAGTAGAGGTTGTCGCCGCCCTGGACGCCGGCGTCCTCGACGGTCCTGGCCCAGGGTTCGACGACGTCGAACACCACCGCGTACGGAAGATACCGGGAGAACAGGGCGATCCGCTGCCGCTCGGGGACCTCGGTCGCCTCCCCCCGCCGCAGGTAGTCACGGAAGCCCAGCGTGTGCGCCAGCACGGTGGATCCCTTGCCGGTCTTGGCCGGCATGTGCTTGCCGAAGAAGACCAGCGCCAAGCCGAAGGCGAGCGCCGCCAGCCCGACCAGCGCGTAGTTGGTGAGGACCGCCAGCGCGATGGTCCCCGCCGCCGACAGCGTCGTGACGAGGTAGCCCGCGACGGTCCAGCGGGACCGGACGGCGTCGGGACGGCGGGCGAACCAGCCCTGCTTCACGACGTCCTCGTACAGCGCGGTGCGCACCTGGCCGAGCTTGACGGAGAAGGTGCCGCCGAGCTGGGAGAGCTTCACCCTCTCGCCCATGAGGAACAGGCCGTCGTAGAGGATCTGCTCGTACGGGTGCAGGTCGTTGACCGGACGGTCCAGCTTGCGCAGCGCCCAGTCGCTCTTGCCCTCCTCCTCCTCGACCAGCAGGTAGCCGCGGACGGCCAGGTCGATGATGGACGCCGTCACGTCGATGACGTCGGCCTGCTCGTCGATGAGCGTGCCGATCTGGCCGGGGCGCACCCCGTCCGGCGGCTCGAACCCGGCCTGCCCGTCACCGGCGGCGGTCAGCGGCACCCGGACGCCGGAGTCGGCCCGGCCGTCGCGTCCCCGCAGGAAGTACAGGAGGCCGAAGCCGCCGAGCAGCAGGAGCAGCAGCGCGCCCAGCGCGCCGCCCGTCACCGCGTTGAAGGCGAAGGAGGTCGCCAGCGTCTTGCGCTCGATGTAGGACGGCCGTCCGCTCGTCGTCTCCGGCGGCAGTCCCGCGATGACCGTCAGGTACTCGTCGGGGAGCATGTTCTCCTGGCCGTAGACGGCCTGCCGCCGCTTCATCCTGGTGCTGAACTCGCTGCACCCGATGACGCTGCTGAGCTCTCCCGCGAAGCAGTTGACGTTGCGGATCATCACCCCGGTCTCAAGGGAGACCGCGGCCTCGCCGACCGGGACCCGCCATCCGCCGACCGCCGTCCAGCGCAGTTCCTGACCCTGCGGGAGCGGCAGGATCGAGCCGACGACGTCGTAGTCCAGGGTGATGATCTGCGGGCCGCTCGCCTGCGGGCCGCTCACCTTCACCAGCGTCCGGTCGTCCTCCTCGACGACCTTGGCGGTGTAGGGCTGCGCCGCCTGGAGGTCGTCGACCTCGAAGGCCCGGTCCCTTTTCTCGTCGTGGTGGATCCGGGTGCTGAACACCCGCTCGAAGCCGTTCCCTCCGGTTCCGAAGTCATAGGTGATGATCTCTTTCGCGTGCAGTACCCCGTCGGTTCCGAGGGTGAGGACCACCTCGTCACGGACCACGCGGTCGTCGGCCGTCTCGGCCGCCACGGCCGCCGCCGCGGTGTCGGCGGCGTGCGCGGGCCCGGGGGCGGCCAGGAACAGCAGGACCAGGGGGGCGGCTAGCAGCCGTATACGACCCAGCATGTGCACAAAGCGTAGTGGGTACCCCTAAGCGCCACTATGCGAACCCGAGCAACCTCAAATGCTTGCAGCAGCATGCATTCATCGCCTACTCAGGGTAGTCATACCGGAACCGTAATGGAAGAAATTTCAATTCCCGTCACGAGATCATCGCTTGGTGTGACCGGACTCACCCGAAAGAAGACCTTCCTGCGCTTGCAATAGCAAGCATCAGGGCGCAGGGTGGAGACATGGCAGGTCCGAAGGTCGGTTCCATCGGGGAGTACATCCGGGAACAGAGGCAGCGCGCGAAGATCTCACTCCGCCAGCTGGCGGAGCAGGCGGGAGTCTCCAACCCCTACCTCAGCCAGATCGAGCGCGGGCTGCGCAAGCCGAGCGCGGAGATCCTGCAGCAGATCGCCAAGGGTCTGCGCATCTCCGCCGAGGTTCTCTACGTGCAGGCGGGCATCCTCGAAGACCGCGAGACGGACACCGACGTCCAGACCGCGATAAGGACCGACCTCTCTCTTTCCGAACGGCAGAAACAGGTGCTGCTGGACATCTACGAGTCCTTCCGGAAGGAGAACGCAGCCGACACCGGGCCCGAGCACGAGGCTCTGCCCGACAGAGAGGATCAGGAAAGATGACTCTGGCCGAGAAGATCAGGGACAACAAGGCCATCTACACCGGCGCCGGAGCGGTCGACCTGGCCGTCGAGAAGCTCCGCGAGATGCCCGAGACCGTCGCCAAGGTGCGCGCCGAGGTCGCCGAGAACTACGGCAAGTACCGCGTCACGGTGCTGGAGAACGTCAACGACGTCCGCGGCGAGGTCGAGGAGCGGGTCACCAAGGCCCGCACCACCGCCACCGTGCGGCTCAACGAGGTCAAGGCCAATGTGGCCGAGTACCGGGGCAAGACCGAGTCGGTCTCCTTCCAGGACTACGTCGCCACGATGACCGCCAAGGTCAACGAGGTCATCGACGAGCTCGCCGAGCGGGGCCGCACCGTCATCAACAAGACCGCCGAGGAGATCAGCGCCGAGGCCCAGGAGGCCAAGTCGGTGGAGGCCCCGGCCAAGACCACCGCCGCCAAGCCGAAGACGGCCACGACCGCCCGCAAGCCGGCCGCCAAGAAGACGACCGGCTGAGCGGAGGACGGTGCCCTTCCTCACCCTCGCCCCCATCCGGAACCTCCGGATGGGGGCGATTGTTTGTAAGGTTGACCCCAACGGCACATCGGGAAGGTGATCCTCTTGCTTGGCAGCGTCCACACCGGGCTCTCGTATGTGTTCTGGGGTCTGGCGATCATCGCCTTCGTCATGGAGGCCTTCTCCCTGTTCGACGCGGTCCGCCGCCCGGCCCCGGCCTTCCCCGCCGCCGGCAAGCAGACCAAGAAGATGTGGCTGATCATCCTGTCGTTCGCCACCCTCTTCGGGTTCGCCGCCGCCGTGGGCTTCCCCGGCCTGGGCACCCTGGGCATCTTCTCGATCGCCTCGTTCATCGCCGCCGTGATCTACCTCGCCGACGTCCGTCCCGCCCTCAAGGCGATCGGCGGGGGCGACAACCGCCGCATGGGCCCCTACGGGCCCTGGTGAGGCCTCAGCCCGCCGTCGGGCGCTCCATCCCCAGCTTGGTCAGCGCCGACAACATCCGGTCGGCGAAGTAGGCGTTGCCGGTCTCGTTCGGGTGCACCCTGTCGCGCCTGATGTAGAGGTCGGCGTTCCCGGTGCCCCTGCGCACGTCACCGGTGACCCACTGCTCCTCCAGCGGATCGACGAACGGCACCTGGAGCTGCCCCGCGACCGTCTTCATGGCGTCGCGGACGGCCAGGGCCTGCTTCGTCGGCGTCCCGCCCCACATCGGCCCGACCAGCACCACCGGGACCCCCGGCCAGCGTTCCTTGACCCCGTTGACCAGCTGCCAGACGGCGTCGTTCAGCCCGTTCAGCGGATTCCTGCGGGTGGCGTCGTTGTGGCCCCCCGCGATGATCATCATGTCGGGGGCGGGCCGCCAGGCGAACTGGTCGGCGAACAGCCGGGCGAAGTTCTTGCCGACCCGGCCCCGGGCCAGGAAGCCGGTACCCGGATGGCCGCCGATGATCGCCTGCCAGCCGAGCTTTCGGGCCAGGTCCCCGGCATAGGTGCGCTCCGGGGGCGTTCCTCCGGTCCCGGCGGTGTAGCTGTCGCCGAGGAACATCACGACGGGGGGGCGCTGCGTCTGGGGTGCGGCCGACGTCGACGGCGCGCCCTGGGGCTCGGCCGCAGGGGAGGCGGAGCATCCGGTGATCAGCGCGAGCGCCATCAGACCGTACGTGAGTTTGCGGCGCACGGGCTCCCCTGCGTGTAGGACGATCATGAAGCGACCGGGACCGCGGAGGCGTCCCGGTGCGGCCACGGCGGCCCGAGAGCTGATCATCGGGCCCTTCCGAAGGTGGACGGCATTCTATCCGGGTGCCGCCCGGTCTCAGTGCGGCAGCGCCCAGAGCAGCAGCGGTCCGGCCGCCAGCAGCGCCGCGGTCGCCAGCGCCGCCGACTGCACCCAGGCCGACCGTGGCGCCGGGTTGAGCAGCCGCTGCACCCGCGCCATCACCGGGCCGCCCTCGGGCAGCGCCGACAGGGCGCAGGAGGGCGTCGCCGCCGACGGGGCGGTGGCGAAGCGCAGCAGCGCCTTGGCCAGTTCCTTGGGCGGGCGGTTCTGCAGGGCCCTGTCGTCGGCCGTCATCTCGATGAGCAGCGCGACGGCGTCCAGCGCCCGGGCGACCAGCCCGATACGGGGCAGCGAGGTGAAGGGCAGCAGCACCAGGTCGTGGCGCTCCCTGGCGTGGGCGTACTCGTGGGCGAGCACCGCGTCCAGCTCACCGGAGTTCAGCAGTTCCAGGGTGCCCGCGCTGATCACGATCTTGGAGCGCATGCCGGGCAGGCAGTAGGCGGCGGCGTCCGGATGGTCGACCACCAGGGCGCCGCCCCGTCCGGTCCGGCGGGCGATCAGGTTGAGCAGCGCGCGGTGCCGGGACCTGGCCCGCACCACCCGGACGCCGGACAGCAGCAGCATGCCGATGAGAGAGCCGGCCAGCGCCATCCCGGCCAGCAGCGCCACCTCGTGGTGCAGGCCCAGCTCGGCTTCGCCCTCGGCCAGCGCGAACAGGCCGTGCAGCACCCCCACCTCGTAGGGGGCGAGCGCGAAGCCCAGCAGCGCGCCGATGGTGGCCAGGCCCCAGGCCAGGCCCAGAGCCTGCCAGAGCAGGATGCCGATCCGGGGCGTGTGCCATGTCCATCTGGCGCGGGACAGCAGCTCCGCGGCCGGAAGCGTCGCGAACGCGGTGATCGCGAGCACCATCCAGCTCGTCACTCGAGCTCCTCCAGGACGCGGCGGAGGGCCGCGGCCTCGTCTCCGGTGACCGAGCGGGCGAAGTGGGCGAGGGCGGCGTCGCGGTCGCCGCTGAGCGCGAGCGCGCCCAGCATGAGCTCGGTGACGTACCCCTCGCGGGTGTCGGCGGGGCGGTACGACCAGGCGCGGCCGTCCCGCTCGCGAACGAGGAAGTTCTTCTTGGCCAGCCGGTCCAGGACCGTCATCACCGTGGTGTGGGCGAGGTCCCGGCCGGCCAGAGCCCGACCCACCTCGCGCGCCGTGGCCGGTTCCTCCCTGGCCCACAGCACTTCCATCACGGCGCGTTCGAGCTCTCCCAGACCTTTCACACCGACATTCTACCTCGTGACCAAGGACACACAGTAGTACTACGAATCGTAGTGGCACGGTCCGGATGGACTCTTAGCATGCGACCACACATATTGGACATGGCGCTTGATACCGCACACCTAGCTACCGATCGGTAAGTAGCTCTTTACTTGCTTCACCCCTGGGTCCAGGCAAGTGAAGAGGAGGCGCCGCGTGCGCAGACAGGTCGCGACAGCCGCCGCGGTGACGATGCTCGGTTCCGTCCTGTGCGCCGGGCCCGCCCACGCGGCCGGGCCCGGCTACACCTCGTCGTACAAGACCATTCCCGGCCACGGGGGCACCCCCCTCAAGGCCCTGGTCTACCAGCCGAAAGGCCGCGGCCCCTTCCCCCTGATCGTCATGCCGGCCAGCTGGTCCCTCTTCCACGCCGAGTACGCCGGAGCCGCCGCCAAGCTCGCCTCCTCCGGTTACGCCGTCGTCGCCTACACCAGCCGCGGCTTCTGGGACTCCGCGGGGAAGATCGAGGTCGCCGGCCGGCCCGACGTCGGCGACGTCAGCAAGGTCATCGACTGGGCCGTGAAGAACGCCCGAGCCGACGAGAAGCGGGTCGGCGCGGCCGGGATCTCCTACGGCGCGGGCATCCCCCTGATCGCCTCCGCCTTCGACAGGCGCATCCGCGCGGTCTCCGCGATGAGCGGCTGGGCCAGCCTGCCCGACTCCCTCTACCTCAACGAGACCGTCAGCGAGCAGGCCGCGGCGATGCTGCTGTCCGTCGGCCACGCCACCGGCAGGCCCGGCAAGGACCTCCTGGAGGTCCAGGACGGCTACCTCAAAGACCGGTTCGGCAACGCCCTGTCCCTGGCCTCCGTCCGGGGCGCGGCCGCCTACGTCAAACGGATCAACGCCAACAAGCCGGCCCTCCTGCTGTCCGGAGGCTGGCAGGACGGCATCTTCCCGCCGGCCCAGAACGTCGACTTCTTCAACCGGCTGAAGGTGCCCAAACGCCTGATGTACCAGGCCGGCGACCACGGCACCCCCGACGGGCTGGGCGCGGTCGGCCTGCCCAACGACGCCTGGAGCGCCACCAAGAGCTGGTTCGACCACTACCTCAAGGGCAAGAAGAACGGCGTCGCGGACAAGGGCTCCGTCTCGCTCAAGGCCAACAACGGCGGCGGCTGGAAGCATTTCGCGAACTGGCGGACGCAGGCCGGCGAAACCCGGCGCTACCACCTGAGCAAGGGCGAGAGGCTCGGCTCCCGCGGCGGTTCCTGGAAGAAGACCCTCACGACCGGCAGAGGCACCGTCGCCGACAGCGGCGTGGTCGAGGCCACGGGTGCAGGCGCACAGGCCGGCCTCCACTGGACCATCCGCCCCGCCCAGGTCGACCGCGAGAACGGCCTGGTCTTCCGCGGCCCGAAACTGGGACGTGCCACCACGGTCAGCGGCTTCCCGGTGTTCCGCACCACGATCACCCCCTCCGCCAGGAACACCTCACTGTTCGCCTACCTCTACGACGAGGCCCCCGACGGCCGGGCCGAACTGGTCACCCACATCCCCTACAGCCTGCGCGACGCCACCCCCGGCAAGGCCAGGAAGCTCGACCTGCGGCTCCAGCCCATCCGCTGGAAGCTCGCCGCAGGCCACCGCCTGACCCTCGTCATCGACACCGCGGACATCCGCTACCGCAACGCCGGCAAGCCCGGAGCCGAGATCACCTTCAGCTCGTCGCCGTCGAGGCCGAGCAGCCTCACCGTCCCCGTCGGCTGAGACACTGGGACCATGCGTGCGGTGGTCCAGCGGGTGAGCGAAGCGTCCGTCAGCGTCGGCGGCGAGGTCGTGGGGCGGCTCGACCGCCCCGGCCTCATGGTCCTGGTCGGCGTCACCCACGACGACGACCGGGCCAAGGCCGCCAAGCTGGCCGCCAAGCTGTGGGGGCTGCGCGTCCTGCACGACGAGAAGTCCTGCTCCGACGTCGACGCCCCGCTGCTGGTGATCAGCCAGTTCACCCTCTACGGCGACACCGCCAAGGGCCGCCGGCCGTCCTGGCTGGCCGCGGCCAAGGGCGACGTCGCCGAACCCCTGGTGGACGCGGTCGTGGAGTCCCTGCGCGGGCTCGGCGCGAGTGTCGCCACCGGGCGGTTCGGCGCGGACATGGCGGTCTCCCTGGTCAACGACGGCCCGATCACCCTCGTCCTGGAGGTCTGAGGGGTGCTCAGAAGAGCCCCACGAACATCCCCACCAGCGAGACGGCCGTGCCCAGGGCGGCCAGGTAGAGGATGAAGCGGTCGTTGCGGTCCAGCCGGTGGCGCACGCGCGGGGCCACCAGGACCACGCCGGTGTCCCGGTTCGGCTCGGAGATCTTCGGGGTGTAGCGGGGGTTGGGACGGCCGACCAGGTTCCACAGGCCGTCGTTCTTGATGTCCTGGTGCCGGCGGTCGTGCGCGAAGGCCCGCCCCCGCACCGGTTCGACGCACTCGAACCCCTGCCTGGTCTTCACCCTGCAGCGGGTGCGCACCAGGCAGAACTCATAAAAGCTCCACAGCAGCAGCGTGAGCAGCAGCAGCCGCCAGTTCCACTGGATCACGCCGAACACCGCCAGAACGGCGAACAGCAGCCACCACGCGATCTGCTCGGCGTCCCGGTTGACCCGGGGCCGAGGGGACTTGCGGGGTGGCGCCGATGTCTTACGGGGGCTGGACACCATGATCGCGTACCGCCTTCGGTCAGAAGCGCACCTCGATCTTTGTTTATCCCACTTCAGGAGACCCCAATCACAGACGGCGGCCCCGCAGCGCCGGATCGATCGTGACATTGGCCCCCGTGTCGGGCGAGACCACGATCTCCTGACCCGCCGCCACCCCATCGGCTGAGAGAACCGCCTCGACAGGCACGTTTCGTTTCACCAGGGCCAGCCCGATCGGCCCCAGCTCGTAGTGCCTGGCCGAGGAGCCGACGAACCCCACCCTGCGCCCGTCCAGTTCCACGTCACAGCCGTGCGCGGGCAGCCTGTCGGCGCTTCCGTCCAGGTGGAGGAAGACCAGCCGGCGCGGCGGACGGCCCAGGTTGTGCACCCGGGCCACCGTCTCCTGACCCCGGTAGCAGCCCTTGTTCAGATGCACCGCCACGTCGATGAACCCGATCTCGTGCGGGATCGTCCTGTGATCGGTGTCGAGGCCGAACCTGGCCTTGTGCGAGGCGATCCGCAGCGCCTCGTACGCCCAGATCCCGGCCTGCGAACGCCCCTCGAAGACCGTTCCGCGCGGCACGATCAGACTCGTCATGCCCTCGACGTCGGGCAGGGACAGCGCGCCCTCCAAGCCCGTGCCGGTGACCACCTCGTACTCGGCGGAGACGTCGGCGACCTCGACCCTCAGCAGGAACTTCATCCGGTCCAGGAAGGCGGCGAGCTGTGCGGCGGTGCCGGGCTCCACATGCGCCCACACCGCCTCCCCATCGTCCACCAGGGACAGGTGGTGCTCGATGTGGCCGTTCGGGCTGAGCAACAGCGCCTCGGTGGCCTCCCCCGGACGCAGGTCCGTCAGATGCTGGCTGAGCAGGCTGTGCAGCCACGACAGCCGGTCCGGACCCGAGACGCGGACCACTCCCCGATTGGACCTGGCGACCACGGCCGAGCCGGCGACCAGCGCCTTCTGCTCGGCGTACGGGTCGCCGAAATGGGCGGCGAGCGCCTCGTCGGGCGCCTCTGCGTAGAACGTCATTTCCGGCACTCCCCGCACCGTCCGAAGACCGTCAGATGGTGGACGTCTGTCTCGAAGCCGTAGCCCGACTCCAGGGCCTGCACCAGGCCGTCCGCGACGGTCGGGGGCACGTCCTCGACCTTGCCGCAGCCCCGGCAGCGCAGATGCACATGATCGGCCTCGGTGGCCAGATGGTAGTTCGGCGGACCATGCCCGACATGGGCGTGCTTGACCAGGCCGAGCTCCTCCAGGAGCTCCAGGGTCCGGTAGATCGTGGAGATGTTCACGCCCTTGGCCGTCCGCTGCACCTCGGCGCAGATCTCCTCGGGCGTCCCGTGCTCCAGCGCGGCGACCGCTTCCAGGACGAGCTGGCGTTGCGGCGTCACCCGGTAGCCGCGGGAGCGCAGCTCTTCCTGCCAGGTGGTCTCTGCCATGCCCCGATCCTATGCCGGGGGATAAACCATTTGCCCTGTCCCGGAGCATCGCATAGCTTTCAAACACGCAGGAAAGGAGGTGGTCCAGAACATGATTCATGCGAGGACTTGCGAGGTGGCTGCTCGCTAGGAGCGCCCGCTCGGGACATGCAGTCTCCTGGCGAATCTCCAGCAGACACCCGATCCCCGGACCGCCGTCCAGTCCTGACGGCTCCCCTTCAGGGAATGGTCCGGGGATCGCCCTTTTCCGGGACTACTGCGGCACCTTCTTGAGCTGTGCCGACATGTGCACCTGCATCGGCCGGCCCACGGCCGCCATCTCGTACACCCAGCCCAGGTCCCGCTCCTGCTCGCCGTCCTTCGCGGGGAACAGACCGTACAGCCGCTTGCCGCCCGCGACCTCCTTGGCGGTCCTGGTGCGCGCCACCACGTCCGTGACCAGCTCCACCTTGTGGAAGGCCACCTCACCGGTGTAGATCTCCTGGATCCCGGTGGGGTGCGACAGCAGCACCTCCACCTCGCGGCCGCCTCCCGGCACCCGCCAGAACCCCGTCTCCATCGCCAGCGCCGGCCCCTGCTTGAAATCCTCGTCCAGCAGCCAGGTGCGGCTGGTGTAGATCAGAAACGGCTTGCCGATATGGGTGAACGAGATCTGCTGCGTGAACCGGAACTGCTCGATCGTCGGGTAGTCCCCGATCCCGTCGCCCTCCCAGGTCCCCACCAGCCATTCCAGGGACTTGAGGTCGGGGTGCAGCTCATACTCGAACACAATCTCCATGAACCCCAGCGTAGTGCTACCGCAATCGCCCCAAAGCCCTGATCAGCATCAGGGAGGCCGCCACCACCAGCGCCAGCACTCCCACCACCACGACCACGTTCACCGACCCCATGCCCCGAGGGTAGCCGCAACGGCGAACGCCCCGGGCGCCAGAGGCGCCCGGGGCGTTTACCGTCAGACTGCGACTCAGCGGCCGTACTGGCCGAAGTCGTACTCCTCCAGGGGAACGGCCTCGCCGGAGCCCGTGCCGAAGGTGTACTCGCCCGCGTCGTCGTAGGAGCCGACGCTGTACACCGCGGCCTTGGCCTCCTCGGTGGGCTCGACCCGGACGTTGCGGTACTGGGGCATGCCCGTACCGGCCGGGATGAGCTTACCGATGATGACGTTCTCCTTGAGGCCCAGCAGGGAGTCGCTCTTGGAGTGCATGGCGGCCTCGGTGAGGACCCGGGTCGTCTCCTGGAAGGAGGCGGCCGACAGCCAGGACTCGGTGGCGAGCGACGCCTTGGTGATGCCCATCAGGACCGGACGGCCGGCGGCGGGAGTACCGCCCTCGGCCACCACCTGGCGGTTGGTGCGCTCGAAGATCGGGCGCTCCACCAGGTCGCCGGGCAGCAGGTGGGTGTCACCGGCCTCCAGCACGTTCACCCGCTTGAGGATCTGCCGGACGATGATCTCGATGTGCTTGTCGTGGATCGACACACCCTGCGACCGGTAGACCTCCTGGACCTCCTGGACCAGGTGGAGCTGCACGGCGCGCGGGCCGAGGATGCGCAGCACCTCGTGCGGGTTGACCGCGCCCTTGATCAGCTGCTGGCCGACCTCGACGTGGGCTCCCTCGAAGATGCCGTCCTCGAAGCGCGACCGCATCGAGACCGGGTAGGCGATTTCGTCCGAGCCGTCGTCCGGAACGATGATGATCTTCCGGGTCCGGTCGGTCTCGTCGATCTTGACCCGGCCCGCGACCTCGGTGATCGGGGCGACACCCTTGGGGATGCGCGCCTCGAACAGCTCCTGGACACGGGGCAGACCGTGGGTGATGTCGCCACCGGCCACACCACCGGTGTGGAAGGTGCGCATCGTCAGCTGGGTGCCGGGCTCACCGATGGACTGCGCGGCGATGATGCCGACGGCCTCGCCGACGTCCACCCGCTTGCCGGTGGCCAGCGAACGGCCGTAGCAGGCGGCGCAGACACCGATCTTGGCCTCGCAGACCAGGGCGCTGCGGGTGCGGACCTCCTCCACGCCGGCCTCGATCAGCCGGGTGATCACCGCGTCGGACAGGTCGGTGTCGGCCGGGTAGACGACCGTGCCGTCGACCACGACGTCCGTCGCGATGGTCCGGCCGATCAGGCTGGACTCCGAGGTGCCCAGCTTGACCAGCGAGCCGTCCGCGGCCCGGTCGTTCTCCACGATCCGGAACGGGATGGTGCGGTCGGTGCCGCAGTCCACCTCGCGGACGATGACGTCCTGCGCGACGTCCACCAGACGACGGGTGAGGTAACCCGAGTCGGCGGTCCGCAGCGCGGTGTCGGCCAGACCCTTGCGGGCACCGTGCGTGGAGATGAAGTACTCCAGAACGGTCAGACCCTCGCGGAAGGACGACTTGATCGGACGCGGGATGGTCTCACCCTTGGGGTTCGACACCAGACCACGCATACCGGAGATCTGCCGGACCTGCATGGGGTTACCGCGAGCACCCGAGTTGACCATCATCCAGATGGGGTTGTTCGGGTTGCTCTTGAACTCGTCCATCATGTCGCTCGCGACCTCGTTGGTCGCGTGCGTCCAGATCTCGATGAGCTCCTGGCGGCGCTCGTCGTCAGTGATCAGACCGCGCTCGTACTCACGCTGCACCTTGTCGGCACGGCGCTCGTAGCCCTCGAGGATGCCGGCCTTGTTCGGCGGCGCGATGACGTCGTCGATCGAGATCGTGACACCCGAGCGGGTCGCCCAGTGGAAGCCCGCGCTCTTCAGCGCGTCCAGCGCGGCGGCCACCTCGACCTTGGGGTAGCTCTCGGCGAGCTCGTTCACGATCGCCGACAGCTGCTTCTTGCCCACCTCGTAGTTGACGAAGGGGTAGTCCGCGGGCAGCGTCTCGTTGAACAGCGCCCGGCCCAAGGTGGTCTCCAGCCGGAACGGCCGGCCCGCCTCGTAGCCCTCGGGCGCCACCCAGCCGCGCGGCGGCACAGCGTCCTTGAACCGGATCTGGACCTTCGCCTGGAGCGAGAGCTCGTCCCGGTCGTAGGCCATGATCGCCTCGGCCACGCTGGAGAAGGTCCGGCCCTCGCCTGCCGCGCCCTCCCGCTCGCCGGTCAGCCAGTACAGGCCGATCACCATGTCCTGGGTGGGCATGGTGACGGGCTTGCCGTCCGACGGCTTGAGGATGTTGTTCGTCGACAACATCAGGATCCGGGCCTCGGCCTGCGCCTCGGCGGACAGCGGCAGGTGCACCGCCATCTGGTCGCCGTCGAAGTCCGCGTTGAACGCGGTGCAGACGAGCGGGTGGATCTGGATGGCCTTGCCCTCGACCAGCTGCGGCTCGAACGCCTGGATGCCCAGACGGTGCAGGGTGGGCGCGCGGTTGAGCAGCACCGGGTGCTCGGTGATGACCTCTTCCAGCACGTCCCACACGACCGGGCGGGCCCGCTCGACCATGCGCTTGGCGCTCTTGATGTTCTGCGCGTGGTTCAGGTCGACCAGGCGCTTCATCACGAACGGCTTGAACAACTCCAGCGCCATCTGCTTGGGCAGACCGCACTGGTGCAGCTTCAGCTGCGGGCCGACGACGATGACGGAGCGGCCGGAGTAGTCGACGCGCTTGCCCAGCAGGTTCTGGCGGAAGCGGCCCTGCTTGCCCTTCAGCATGTCGCTGAGGGACTTCAGGGGCCGGTTGCCCGGGCCGGTGACCGGACGTCCGCGGCGGCCGTTGTCGAACAGCGCGTCGACGGCCTCCTGCAGCATCCGCTTCTCGTTGTTCACGATGATCTCGGGCGCGCCGAGGTCGAGCAGACGCTTGAGCCGGTTGTTCCGGTTGATCACCCGGCGGTACAGGTCGTTGAGGTCGGAGGTCGCGAAGCGGCCGCCGTCCAGCTGCACCATCGGACGCAGGTCCGGCGGGATCACCGGGATGCAGTCCAGCACCATGCCCAGCGGGCTGTTGGTGGTGTTGAGGAACGCCGAGACGACCTTCAGCCGCTTGAGGGCGCGGGCCTTCTTCTGGCCCTTGCCCGAGCGGATGATCTCGCGCAGCTTCTCGGCCTCGGCCTCGAGGTCGAAGTTCTGCAGGCGGGCCTGGATGGCCGCCGCGCCCATGCCGCCGGCGAAGTACTTGCCGAAGCGGTCCCGCATCTCGCGGTAGAGCATCTCGTCGCCCTCAAGGTCCTGGACCTTGAGGTTCTTGAACCGAGTCCACACCTCGTCGAGCCGGTCGATCTCGCGCTGCGCGCGGTCGCGCAGCTGCTTCATCTCCCGCTCGGCGCCCTCGCGGACCTTGCGGCGCTGGTCGGCCTTGGCACCGGCCGCCTCCAGCTCCGCCAGGTCGGCCTCCAGCTTCTGCTGGCGGGCCTCGACATCGCTGTCGCGCCGCTGCTCCAGCTGCTGGCGCTCCACCGAGATGCGCGCCTCCAGCGTCGGCAGGTCACGGTCACGGGCGTCGGTGTCGACACTCGTGATCATGTAGGCCGCGAAGTAGATGATCTTCTCGAGGTCCTTGGGCGCCAGGTCCAGCAGGTAGCCCAGCCGCGAGGGAACACCCTTGAAGTACCAGATGTGGGTGACCGGAGCGGCCAGCTCGATGTGGCCCATCCGCTCACGGCGCACCTTGGCCCGGGTCACCTCGACGCCGCAGCGCTCACAGATGATGCCCTTGAACCGGACCCGCTTGTACTTACCGCAGTAGCACTCCCAGTCCCGGGTCGGACCGAAGATCTTCTCGCAGAAGAGCCCGTCCTTTTCCGGCTTGAGGGTCCGGTAGTTGATGGTCTCAGGCTTCTTCACCTCGCCGTGCGACCACTGACGGATCTCGTCGGCGGTCGCGAGGCCGATGCGAAGTTCGTCGAAGAAGTTGACGTCTAGCACTGGCTCCCCTCTCAGACTTCCTCGACGCTGGACGGCTCACGCCGAGACAGGTCGATGCCCAGCTCTTCCGCGGCCCGGAACACGTCCTCGTCGGTGTCCCTCAACTCGATGTTCATGCCATCGCTGGACAGAACCTCAACGTTCAGGCACAGCGACTGCATTTCCTTGATGAGGACCTTGAAGGACTCGGGAATACCCGGTTCCGGGATGTTCTCGCCCTTGACGATCGCCTCGTAGACCTTCACGCGGCCCAGGACGTCGTCGGACTTGATCGTCAGCAGCTCCTGGAGGGCGTACGCGGCGCCGTAAGCCTCCAGCGCCCACACCTCCATCTCACCGAAGCGCTGGCCGCCGAACTGCGCCTTACCGCCCAGCGGCTGCTGGGTGATCATCGAGTACGGGCCGGTCGAACGCGCGTGGATCTTGTCGTCCACGAGGTGGAGCAGCTTGAGAATGTAGATGTAGCCGACCGAGATCGGGTCCTTGAACGGCTCACCGGAGCGTCCGTCGAAGAGCCTGGCCTTGCCGCCCCCGCTGACCATGCGCTGGCCGTCGCGGTTGGGGATGGTGCTCCCCAGCAGGCCCTGGACGTCCTCCTGGTGCGCGCCGTCGAAGACCGGCGTGGCCGTGTTGGTCCACGGCGGCGCCTCCTCCAGGCCGATGCCCTTGAGGTTGCGCTTCCAGTCCTCGTCGTCGCCCTCGATCTTCCAGCCGCGGGAGGCGACCCAGCCCAGATGCGTCTCCAGGACCTGGCCGACGTTCATACGGCCGGGGACGCCCAGCGGGTTCAGGACGATGTCGACCGGGGTGCCGTCCTCCAGGAACGGCATGTCCTCCACGGGCAGCACCTTGGAGATGACGCCCTTGTTGCCGTGGCGGCCGGCCAGCTTGTCACCGTCGGTGATCTTGCGCTTCTGGGCCACGTAGACGCGGACCAGCTCGTTCACGCCCGGAGGCAGCTCGTCGCCGTCCTCACGCGAGAACACGCGGACGCCGATGACCTTGCCGGACTCGCCGTGCGGCACCTTCAGCGAGGTGTCGCGGACCTCGCGGGCCTTCTCACCGAAGATCGCGCGCAGCAGCCGCTCCTCGGGGGTCAGCTCGGTCTCGCCCTTGGGCGTGACCTTGCCGACCAGGATGTCGCCGGTGACGACGTCCGCGCCGATGCGGATGATGCCGCGCTCGTCGAGGTCGGCCAGCACCTCCTCGGAGACGTTCGGGATGTCCCGGGTGATCTCCTCGGGGCCCAGCTTGGTGTCGCGGGCGTCGACCTCGTGCTCCTCGATGTGGATCGAGGACAGGACGTCGTCCTGCACGAGGCGCTGCGACAGGATGATCGCGTCCTCGTAGTTGTGGCCCTCCCACGGCATGAACGCCACCAGGAGGTTCTTGCCCAGCGCCATCTCGCCCTGGTCGGTGCAGGGGCCGTCGGCCAGCACCTGGCCGGTCTCGACCCGCTGGCCCTCGTCGACGATCGGCTTCTGGTTGAAGCAGGTGCCCTGGTTGGACCGCTTGAACTTGGCGACACGGTAGGTCTGGCGGGTGCCGTCGTCGTTCATGACGGTGATGTAGTCCGCCGAGACCTCCTCGACCACGCCGGCCTTCTCGGCGGTGATCACGTCGCCGGCGTCGGTCGCGGCGCGGTACTCCATGCCGGTGCCGACCAGCGGGGCCTCGCTGCGCAGCAGCGGGACGGACTGGCGCTGCATGTTGGAGCCCATGAGCGCGCGGTTGGCGTCGTCGTGCTCCAGGAACGGGATCATCGCGGTGGCGACCGAGGTCATCTGACGCGCGGAGACGTCCATGTAGTCGACCTCGGAGGCGCGTGCGAGCTCGGTCTCACCGCCCTTGGTGCGGACCAGGACCCGGGCCTCGGCGAAGGAGCCGTCCGGGTTCAGCAGCGAGTTGGCCTGCGCCTTGACGTACCTGTCCTCCTCGTCGGCGGTCAGGTAGTCGATCTGGTCGGTGACCTTGCCCTCGATGACCTTGCGGTACGGGGTCTCGATGAACCCGAACGGGTTGACCCGGCCGAACGCCGCCAGCGAGCCGATCAGGCCGATGTTGGGGCCTTCCGGCGTCTCGATCGGGCACATGCGGCCGTAGTGCGACGGGTGGACGTCACGGACCTCCATGCCGGCGCGCTCACGGGACAGACCGCCCGGACCCAGCGCCGACAGGCGGCGCTTGTGGGTCAGGCCCGCCAGCGGGTTGGTCTGGTCCATGAACTGCGACAGCTGCGAGGTGCCGAAGAACTCCTTGATCGACGCCACCACGGGGCGGATGTTGATCAGGGTCTGCGGGGTGATCGCCTCGACGTCCTGGGTGGTCATGCGCTCACGGACGACCCGCTCCATGCGGGCCAGGCCGAGCCTGACCTGGTTCTGGATGAGCTCGCCGACCGAGCGCAGGCGCCGGTTGCCGAAGTGGTCGATGTCGTCGACCTCGACCGGGATGGTCCGGCCGTCGGCCGCGACGCACTCCTCCTCGCCCGCGTGCAGGCGGACCAGGTACTCGATGGTGGCGACGATGTCTTCCTCGGTCAGGGTGCCCTGGTTCATGTCCAGGTCCAGGCCGAGCTTCTTGTTCACCTTGTAGCGGCCGACCTTCGCCAGGTCGTAGCGCTTGGGGTTGAAGTACAGGTTGTTCAGCAGCGTCTGCGCCGACTCCTTCGTCGGGGGCTCGCCCGGACGAAGCTTGCGGTAGATGTCGAGAAGGGCCTCGTCCTGCCCGGAGGTGTGGTCCTTCTCGAGGGTGATGTTCATCGACTCGTACGAGCCGAAGCGCTCGCGGATGCGGGCCTCGTCCCAGCCGAGCGCCTTCAGCAGGACCGTGACGCCCTGCTTGCGCTTGCGGTCGATGCGCACGCCGACGTTGTCACGCTTGTCGATCTCGAACTCGAGCCACGCGCCCCGGGACGGGATGACCTTGCAGCCATAGATGTCCTTGTCGGACGTCTTGTCCAGCTGACGGTCGAAATAGACACCGGGGGAGCGCACGAGCTGCGACACGACGACGCGCTCGGTCCCGTTGATGATGAAGGTGCCCTTGGGCGTCATGAGCGGGAAGTCGCCCATGAACACCGTCTGGCTCTTGATCTCACCGGTGGTGTTGTTGATGAACTCCGCCGTGACGAACATCGGGGCGGAGAAGGTCATGTCCTTGTCCTTGCACTCATCGACTGAGTACTTGGGCGGCTCGAACCGATGGTCACGGAACGAGAGGGACATGGTCCCGGAGAAGTCCTCGATGGGACTGATCTCTTCGAAGATCTCTTCGAGACCCGACTGAGTGGGCACATCCCTACGACCCGCATCCTGAGCCGCCTTGACCCGGGACTTCCACCGCTCGTTGCCGAGCAGAGTGTCGAAAGACTCTGTCTGGAGAGCGAGGAGATCGGGTACTTCAAGCGGTTCGTTGATGCGCGCGAAGGAGACGCGGTTCGGACCGGTCAGGGTCTTCGAGGCGTTGCGCGAGGCTGCCAAGAGTGGTCCTTCCGAGGGCTCGCGGCGGACTGTCGACGTGCACGCCAATGCATCCCCGAAAAACCCGTGATGCCTGGTCTCCAACTGGTTCTGGAACTGTGTCGGGAACCGGCCTTCAAACCAAGATCACGGCATGGTTGCACGGAGGATAGCTAAAGGGCAGCGCAAAGGGGCAGTGTAGCCGAGTGCTACACCGCTGGCAAGCTTACGTTCGCTATGCACATCACAGTTGCCTCGCAGCATCGCCCCTCCAGGCGGCCAAGTCAAGGCCGCACAGGGACTTTTCGGGCCCTGAGCAGCCGTGACAAGGCTCATAGTTTGGAGACGAGCATCACATGGAATACCGATAAATCCGCCCGAAAATCAGCAAGGGCCGCCCCTCCAGAGGAGGAGCGACCCAAGGGCCATTAAAAAGATCTTGACCGGGTGCGGTGCGGCGTCAGCCCAGGATGTCCAGCTTGGACACCAGCCATTCCCCATCTTTCTGCACCATAGTCAGCTGAAGCCGGTGCTGCTCGATGTGGGCCTCGGCGTCTTTCTTGACGGTCTGCTGGTTGAGAAAGACCAGAACCTTGACCTGACCCTTGCTCACCGACACCACGCCGGCCTTGCTCGTCAGGCCCACGGTGACCGCCTGCTGCTCCGGAGCGCTCTCCAGCAGCTTCGCGGCGCTCTTCTCGTACGCCTCGCGGAAGTCGCCGGTCGTCTCGCCCAGCACCTGCTTGGTGTCGCTCTCGATCGTCCGGTAGTCCCAGGACGAGATGTGCTGGGCGGTCGCCGCGGCCGTGCGCAGCGCCTTGTCGACCTCGTCCCTGGAGAGGGTCTCCCCGGAGCCCGCGCGCAGCAGGAAGGTGCCGACGGCCAGGCCGACCACCAGGACGGCCATGACGACCACGGACCACAGCGGGGCGCCCGTGCGGACCTTCGCCGGCTTGAGGGACTTCCCGGACCCGCGCGCCTTCTTCAGGCCGACCGAACCGCTCTTACCGGCCTTGGTCGCCTCGGCCTTCGGCTTCCCGGACTTCTTCGGCTCCGCGGCCTCGTCCGCCCCGGTCTCCTCGGCGTCACCGGACCCGGCGACCTCCTCGGAGTCCGCCGACTCCCCCGCGGCCTCAGAGTCCTCGGAGTCCTCAGAATCCTCGGCCTTCTCAGAGTCCTCGGAATCCCCGGTCTTCTCGGAGCCCTCCGCGGGGGCCTCCTCGTCGCCGCTCGGTGAGAGGCGGCCGTCGGTCTCCTCGGCCGCCTCCTCCTCGCCGGTCTCGGGGAGGTCCTTGTCCTCGATCTTGTCGACCTTCACTGGATCACTCCGAACTTCGACGCCAGCCACTTCCCGTCGACCTTGCTCATCTCGATCAGGAAGCGCATGTTACGGGGGGTCCCGTTGGGCACGGTCGGGCTGGTGACGACGGCCGAGACCGCCACGATCACCTCCGCGGAGTCCTCGTCGTAGTCGGTGACTCCGGCGCTGAGGACCTGGGCCTGGGAGGTGGCCTGGTTCTTGGTGATCTCGTCGATGAACGTCTTGGTCTGCGCCGCGTACTGGTCCTTGAACGTCCCGGTGCTCCCGCTGAGGACCCGCTGGGTGTCCTTCTCGATCGTCCGGTGGTCCATGGACATCAGGTTCAGTCCGACCTGGCGGGCCGCCTGGATGATCTCGTCCCGGTCGTCCGCCTCGCTCGCCGCGGCGATCTTCTTGGCGACCGGGGGGTAGATCCCGCCACCGAGCAGCCCGAGGGCGACCACGGCGAGCACGGCCACCGTGATCGTCCTCCAGAGGCCGCCGCCTTTCACGACAGCGGACCCAGAAGCAGCCACTTCCACGACTCATCCCCCAACAGGTTCTTGGCTCCACCGGAGGAACCGACGGTGTAGGTCACTCCGTTCGGCCCGACGTACTTGCCGGACGTCGGATCGTAACCGGTCACGAAGACCGATTTGGTCGAGTTCGTCTGGTAGACCAGCCGGTCGTCCGCGTCGGTTCCGTCCTTCGCGACCGCGCGGGTGCTGGCCGCGGGCGGCTCGCCGGCGCCGTCCAGCGCACCCGGAGGCAACTTGATGTAGGGCCGCGGCTCGGGGGCGTTGCGGGCGCCGCGAACCGCGGTCTGCGAGTTCTTCGGCGCCTTGCAGCCGACGTCGGTGCGGGCCGGGGTCTCCCGGGTGTCCTGCGGCCAGCGGGGCTTGGTCTTCTCGTAGCCCTCGGTGCAGGGCGCCGGGGTGTCGATGTTCAGCGCCAGACCCATGTGCTGGTAGCCGTCGCCCGGCAGGATCGTCTGGGAGCCCGCCACCGTGAACGGCAGCGAGATCAGCAGGGAGCGGATCGCGTCCTGGTCGGCGGTGAGCACCCGCCCGGTGCTGGTCAGGTTGGCCAGCAGCACCGGCAGGTCGTCCGAGACGTTGTCGATCAGGTTGTCGACCTCCTCCACCGCGGGGCCCGCGGTGTCGATGGTCTCCCGGATGTTGCCGTCGTTCTCCCGGATGGTGTCGGTGAGCGCGGCCAGCTCCCGGGCGAAGGTCCTGATCGACGTGCCCTTGTCCCGCTGGGTGTTCAGCACGATCTTGCTGTTGTCCAGCAGGTCGGAGGTCGTCTCGAAGTTCTCGTCCATCTCCCGGATGAGCTTGCCGCTGTCGTCGATGATCGACTGGAGGTCCGAACCGGAGCCGTTGAAGGCCTTGTCCAGCTCGTCGACGATCGTCCGCAGGTTCTCGGGATCGACCGACGCGACGGTCTTGTCGACGTTGATCAGCAGGTCCGAGGTCTTGACCGGGATCCGGGTGTTCTCGGCGGGGATCGTGTAGGGGGCGCCCCCGTCGAGGAAGGGACCGCGGTCCGAACGCGGCTGCAGGTCGATGTACTGCTCGCCGACCGCGGACCGGTTGGCCACCACCGCGAGGGTGTCGCGGGGGATCTTCACGCCCTTCTCCATCTCCAGCTCGATCCGCACGCCGTTCGGGACGAGCTGGATCGGGCCGACCCGGCCCACCGTCACACCGCGGTAGGTCACCTCGGAGTTGGTGAAGGCGCCGCCGGAGTCGGGCAGCTGGACATAGGCCGTGTAGGTCCGGTCGAGCAACCCGCCGCCCAGCCCGATGTACCGGATCGCCGTGTAGCCGACGCCCAGCACGGTGATGATCGCGAACACCACCAGCTGGATCTTGACGCCGCGTGTGAGGATCATGAAAGGCCTCCCAGGACCACGGAGTCCACCTCCGTGTCGGTGCTCTCCATCCCGATGGTGGGCAGCGGCAGGCCGCCGAGCCCGGACTCGTCGCCGGCGCCCAGGACACCGGGCGGGGTCTGGGAGATGCTGACGCCGGGCGGCGACAGCAGGTCGCGCAGCGCCTCGCCCTGCTTCTTGGCCGACTTCTTCAGCGCGGGGTCGAGATCGGTACCCGTCAGCAGGTTGTGCGCGAGTTCCTCGAAGTCCAGCGACACCGTCATGCTCATGTTCGCGAAGTCGCCCTTCACCGTGTTGGAGAAGGCGTGCGTGAACGGGTAGGTGAAGAGCGCGCCCAGGTTCTCCGGCAGCTTCTCACCGCTCTTGTTCAGGTTCTTCAGGACCGGCTGGAGGTTCTTCAGGTTCGCCAGCAGGTCCTTCTTCGAACGCTGGACGACGTTGGTGGTCACGTCGCCGAACTTCGCCAGGCTGACCAGCATCTTGGTGAGGTCCTGCCGGTTCTCCTCCAGGATCGCCAGCGCCGGCTCGGTCTGCTCGATCGTGTCGGCGATCGTGCCCTTCTCCGCCTCCAGCTTCACCATCAGCCGGTCGATCTTGTCCAGCGCGTCGGTGATGGTGTGCCGCTGCCGGTCCAGGGTTCCCACGAAGACGTCGATCCGCCGCAGCACGGACTTGATCGACTCCTCGCGGCCGGACAGCGCCGCGTTGAGCTCCTTGGTGATGGTGGAGACCTGCTCGATGCCGCCGCCGTTGAGGAGCAGCGACATCGCCGACAGCACCTCTTCCACCTCGGTGTTGCGGTTGGTCTGGCTGATCGGGATCACGTCCCCGTCGCCGAGTTCACCGGTCGGCCCCTCCTGCGGGGCCTTGAGGTCGATGTACTTCTCGCCCAGGAGGCTGGTCTGGGCGATGGTCGCCATGGCGTTGTCCGGGAGCTTCGCGTCCTGGTTGATCTTGACGGTGACCTTGGCCTGCCAGCCGTCCAGCTCGACCTTCTCGACCCGGCCGACGGACACGTCGTTGACCTTCACCGTCGACTGGGGCACCAGGTCCAGCACGTTGGTGAAGTGGATCTTCACCTCGTAGGGGTCGTCCCCCAGGTCGGGCCCGCCGGGCAGCGGGATGGAGGAGACTCCCTGGAAACCGCACCCGGTGAGGAGCAGGCTCCCGGCGAGCGCGAGGGCCAGCCGTTTCATGAGGTCCCTCCCAGCAGGAGGCCGCCGAGGGTCTTGTCGGCAGGGCCAGAGTTGTTCGAGGTCGTCTTCTTCGCGGACTTCTTCGCGCCCTTCTTGGGCTTGTTCGGCCCGTAGGCGTCCGGAGGCAGCGGCTCGGGGTTGTAGGTGGTGGTCAGCGCCGTGATCCAGGAGATGTCCAGGTGCAGGTCCACGCCCAGACCGCCGGAGATCGGCTTCAGGGTCTGGAGGCACTCGTTCGCCGGGGTGCCCAGCGAGTAGGCCAGCGAGCAGATCCAGTCCGCCGGGTTCTTGAACTGCCGGAAGTTGGCGCGGGTGTGCAGCGTCCCGGAGATCGGGTCGTAGGCGCGGGTCATGTTGCTGATGGCCACCGGAGCGGTCCTGGTGAACTCGTCCAGCGCGTCCTGCTGCTTGACCAGGATCGCGGTGATCTCGGCCAGGTCGTTGACGTTCTTGGACAGCGACTTGCGGTTGTCCTTGACGAAGGAGGTGACGTTCCGCAGCGTCGGGCCGAGGATCTTGAGGACCTGGTCGAGCTCCTCCTTCTCCCCGTTCAGCTGCGCCGACACCTCGCCGAGGTGGTCGGTGAACTGCCGCACCGTGGTGTCGTTGTCCGCCAGCGCCTGGGTGACGCTTTCGAGGTTCTCGATCGAGGCGGTGATGTTGTCGCTGTTGTCGCTCAGCGTCGACAGCACCTCGGCGGAGTCCTTGATGGTGCCGCGGATCTCCTCGCCGTTGCCGTCGAAGTTGCGCGCGGCCACCTCCAGCATCTTGGAGAGCGAGCCGTCGGCGTTGGCGCCCTCGGGGCCCAGGGCCTTGCTCAGCTCGTTGAGGCTGTTGGCGACCTCGTCGACCTCGACCGGGACCGCGGTGCGGGCGACGTCCAGCGTCGCCTTGTCCTGCAGGACGGCGCCGCTGGTGAACACCGGGGTGAGCTGGACGAACCGGTCGGACACCAGCGACTGCGCCACGATGACGGCCTGGGCGTCCGCCGGGATCTTGTACTTGGCCTCGTAGTGCAGTTCGACCTTCACGGCCTGACCGGCCGGAGTGATCTTGTCGACCTCTCCCACCGGGATGCCCAGGATCGTGACGTCCGCGCCCTCGTAGAGGCCGACGGTGTTGGTGAAGTAAGCGGTGAGCCGTTTCACGGGGGCGCTCGGCCAGAACACCACCACGGCGGCCACGGCCAGCGCCACCACCACGAGTGGCACCACGGCTTTGAAGAAAGTTCGCACTGGTGACCTCACGGAAGCAGCGGGAGGGAGCCGTTGCCGGACGACTTCTCGGTGGAGGTGGACTTCTTCTTGTTCTTGTCCTTCGACGAGGCGGGCGACTTGTCCTTAGAGGGGTCGCCGATGCTCGCCGGGAGCGGGATGAAGTTCTGGATGTAGTTGTCGAACCATCGGCCGGAACCGGTGGCGTCGGCGAACTGCCGCCCGTAGGTGGCCATCAGCTGGAGCGACCGGTCCAGTTTGTCCCGGTTGTCGAGCAGCACCTTGGTGACCTTCTGCAGGTTGGCCAGCAGGGGCTTGATCTCATCCTCGTTCTCGTCGATCAGCGCGTTCAGCTGCTGGGCGAGCTGGTAGGTGTTCACCAGCAGCTGGTGGATCACGTTGCGCCGGTTCTGCACCGCCACGAGCAGCTTGTCGCCGTCCTGGAGGAGCTTGACGAGCTCGCCCCTGCGGTCGCTGAGGACACCGGTGACCTCCTTGGCGCGGATGAGCAGCTCGTTCAGCTCGTCGTCGCGCTTGGAGACCGTCTGGGAGATGCGGCGCAGGCCGCGCAGCGAGGCCTTGATCTCCTCCGGCGAGTTCTCGAACGTCGTGGCCAGGGTGTCGAAGGACTCCGCGAGCTGCTTGGTGTCGATCGCGTCGATGTTCTTGCTCAGGTCCGCGATCGCCGGCACCACCTCGTACGGGGTGGAGGTCCGGGTGACCGGGATCGCCTTGTCCGGGTCCTGGCGGGCCGAGCCCCTGGGGTCCACGGCGAGGAAGTGCGAGCCGAGCAGAGTCTTGATCTTGATGTCGACCTTGGACTCGTTGCCGATCCGCACCTCCTTGTCGATCCGGAAGTCCACCCGCACCTGGCCGCCGTCCAGCTCCAGGCCCGTCACCTTGCCGACCTTGACCCCGGCGATGCGCACCTCCTCGCCCTCGCGCAGGCCGGCGGCCTCGGCGAAGTGCGCGTGGTAGGTGGTGGCGCCGTTGATCAGGGGCACGGAGTCGAAGTTGAGCGCGACGGTCAGACCCACCGCGATCCCGGTCAACGCGACGACACCCAGGACGGTCGGGTTCTGTTCTCTGAACGGGACCTTCACTGCTTGCACCTCGCGTTTTCGTTGACGATCTTCGGCGTGTAGTACGCCGGAGCGCCAGGCAGCACGATCCGTGCGTCCATGCTGCAGAGGTAGTAGTTGAACCAGGAGCCGTACGACGAGGTCCGGCCCAGCTTCTCCAGCCGGTCGGCGGCCTGGTCGATCGTGGTGTCGATCTGCTTGGACTGGCCGGCCAGGGTGCGGGTCAGCTCGTTCAGGCCGTCGATGTCGCTCTTGAGGGACGGGCGGGCGTCCTTGAGCAGGTCGGCCGTCACGCCGCCCAGCGTGTTCAGCGACTCCAGCGAGTCGAAGATCGCCTCACGGTCGCCGGCGACCCCGCTGACGAAGCCCTGCAGCTCCTTGATCATCCTGCTGGTCTGGTCGGTGCGGGCGGACACCGTGCCCAGCACCTCGCTGAGGTTGGTGATGACCCGGCCGATGACCTCGTCGCGGTCGGCGAGCGTGTTGGTCAGCGACGCCACATGGGTGAGCAGGCTGTTGATCGTCCCGCCCTCGCCCTGCAGCACCTTGATGATCTCGTAGGAGAGCTGGTTGACGTCCTCGGCGTCCAGCGCCTTGAACAGCGGGCGGAAGCCGTTGAACAGGACGGTCAGGTCGAGCGACGGCTCGGTCTGCTCGACCGGCAGGAGCTCGTTCGCCTTCAGCATCTCGTTGGAGGTGCCGGGGCCCTCCGACAGCGCCAGGTAGCGCTGGCCGACCAGGTTCCGGTACCGGATGTGGGCCAGGGTGCCCTTGGGCAGGCCCGAGACGAACGGGCCCGAGCGGTCCAGGGTGAACCGCACCTCGGCCAGGCTTCCCTTGTACAGCTCGACCGAGACGACCTTGCCCAGCCGGACGCCGGCCACCCGCACCTCGTCGCCCTCCAGCAGACCGGTCGCGTCGGTGAAGACCGCGCCGTACTCGCGGGAGTCGGTGAAGCGCACGTTGGCGATGGTCACCGCCAGGACGCCGGTGAGCAGCGCCGTGAACATCACGAACGCCAGCAGTTTGATGCCTGAGGCGAGGGTTCGCGTGCTCTCGCTCACTTGATGGTCACCACCGATCCGGTCGCGAGGGGGCCGAACAGGAGGGTCGCGAAGTCGGGGACGTCGGAGGAGTCCTGCCGCAGCACCGGCGCGACGATCGACTTCACCGCCTCGTTCTGGGACGTGTCAGCGCCGGGCTGGACGAAGAGGCTGGAGATGCCGCGCTTCTTCCACCAGACGTTGTCCTCGGTGCCGTCCAGCGCGACGTAGTCGGGGAAGGGCACCTTGGGGTTGGGCAGGCCGTAGCACCGCGGCTTGCGGTAGTCGTTGAACTCCACCCGCTCCAGCGGGTTCTTGTACGCCGGCCGCGGCTTCACGATCTCGACGTACAGGCTGGACATCGGCTTGGTGCCGTTGCCGAACGCCTCGTTGGCGCGCGGGATCATGATCGACATGCCGTCCAGGACGCAGGGGAACTGCGGCGCGTAGGTGGCCAGCAGCTTCACCACGTCCTTGGTCGCAAGGTTCACGCCGATGATCTTGTTGCCGTTGTCCAGCATGAACCGGTTGGCCTTCTCCGCCGTCGAGGTGACCGCGGGGATGAGCGCCTCGATGGCCTCCTCCTTCTCCACGATCGTGGTGCTGGTGACGTTGATGTTCTTCAGCACCCGCACGAGGTCGGGAGTCGCGTCGGCGTAGATGTCGGAGACGTCGCCGAGGGCCTTGATGTCGTGGACCAGGGTGTTCAGCTCGGGGTTGACCTTGCCCAGCAGCCGGTCCAGCTGCTCGAGGTTCTCGCCGAGCTGGTCGCCCCGGCCCTCGAGGGCGGTGGCGACCGCGGTGAGCGTGGCGTTCAGCTTCTCCGGCTGGACCGCCTGCAGCAGCGGCATCAGGTTGTTGAGCACCTGGTCGATCTCGATGGACTCGGCGGACTTGTCCTGGTGCAGGACCACGCCGTCGCGGATCGGCTGGGAGGGCTGCGCCGGAGGGGCGAGGTCGATGTACTTCTCGCCGAACAGCGTCTTGGGCAGCAGCCTGCCGGTCGCGTTCGCCGGGATGAATCCGGCCTTGTCCTTCTGGATCGCCAGGTCCATCACCGCGCCCTCGTCGGTGACGCTGATCTTGCGCACCTCGCCGACGATCAGACCGCGGATCTTCACGTCCGAGTGCTCCAGCAGCTGGAGCCCGGCCCGGTCGCTCATGAAGCGCACCTTGACCACCGGGGTGAAGGCCCGCTGGTAGAAGGCCAGGCACGCGACCACGAACACGACGCAGACGACGATGAAGACGATGCCGTAAAGCCGGGAGCGGAACTTCTCTCCCGTTCCGGGGGATGCATGTGTCATCGGTTATCCCGCCACTCTCACACTCGTGCCGGCACCCCAGATCGCCAGACCCAGCAGCAGGTCGAGCACGTTGACCGTGATGATGCTGGTGCGGACCGCGCGGCCGACCGCCACGCCGACGCCGGCCGGGCCGCCGCTGGCGTTGTAGCCGTAGTAGCAGTGGATCAGCATGACCAGCGTGGCGAAGATCAACACCTTCCCGAACGACCAGAGGATGTCCTCCGGCAACAGGAAGAGACCGAAGTAGTGGTCGTAGGTTCCGGTCGACTGGCCGTAGACGAAGGTGACCATCAGCCGGGTGCCCAGGTAGGACGCCAGCAGGCCGATCACGTACAGGGGGATGACCGCGATCAGGCCGGCGATCAGCCGGGTGGACACCAGGAACGGCACCGTGGGAACCGCCATGACCTCCAGCGCGTCGATCTCATCGGAGATGCGCATCGCGCCGAGCTGGGCGGTGAAGCCGCATCCGACCGTCGCCGACAACGCCAGGGCGCTGACCAGCGGGGCCAGCTCCCGGGTGTTGAAGTAGGAGGAGATGAAGCCGGTGAAGGCCGCCGAACCGATCTGGTTGAGGGCGTTGAAGCCCTGCAGGCCGACCTCGGTGCCGGTGAAGAAGGTCATGAACCCGACGATCGCCGCCGAGCCGCCGACCACCGCCAGGCCGCCGGTGCCCAGGGACACCTCGGCCAGCAGCCGCAGCACCTCGGTCCGGTAGCGGGTGGCCGCCCTGAAGAACCAGGCGAAGACCCGCGCGTAGAAGGACAGCTGCTGTCCGAGATCGTCCAGCTGGTCCACGGGCTTGCGCAGAATGGACACCGTTACGAGCCCTTCGCCGGGACGAACTCGAAGTAGATGGCGCTGATCAAGAAGTTCTCCAGGAACAGCAGCACGAAGGTGAGGACGACGGTCTGGTTCACCGCGTCGCCCACGCCCTTGGGGCCGCCCTTGGCGTTGAGCCCCTTGTATGCCGCGACGAGCCCGGCCGTCAGGCCGAAGACGAAGGCCTTGAACTCGGCCTGGTACAGGTCGGGCAGCTGCGCCATGCCGCTGAAGGAGGCCAGATACGCACCCGGCGTACCGCCCTGCAGCATGACGTTGAAGACGTAGCCGCCGACGATGCCGACGACGCTGACCATGCCGTTGAGGAACAGGCCGATGAACGCGCAGGCGAGCATCCGGGGGACGACGAGCCGGTGCAGGGGGTTGATGCCCAGCACCTCCATCGCGTCGATCTCCTCGCGGATCTTGCGGGCGCCCAGGTCGGCGCACATCGCCGAACCCGCCGCGCCTGCGATGAGCAGCGCGGTCACGATGGGGCTGGCCTCGCGCACGATCGCGATGACGCTGGTGGCGCCCATGTAGGACTGGGCGCCCATCTGCCGAATCAGCCCGCCCATCTGCAGCGCGAGCACCGCGCCGAACGGGATCGCCACGAGGGCGGTCGGGATCACGGTGACCCCGACGATGAACCACGCCTGCTGAATGAACTCGCGCCACTGGAAGGGCCACTTGAACATGGCCCTGAAGACGTCGAGCACCAGGCCGAAGAAACGGCCCGGTTCCTTGATCAGGATGTTGACCGCGCCGTCGGCGACGGGGCGCAGCCTGCTGGAGGCTGCGCCGGGTCCTGCCGTCGTCATTTCCGGATGCCCCCGGCGGGCGAGACGCCCATGCTGGCGACATAACGCGGCCACTCGTCGATCCAGTTGCGGCCCAGGTCGTCGATGAAGGAGCCGGGCGGCGGGGTGACGCCGTTGGCCCGCAGCCAGGAGCCGGGCGCGTGCTGGGTCGGACGGATCCTGCCGTCGGAGGGCATCAGCTGCGGCGGGATGGGCGGCAGCTTGCCGGGGTCGTTGCCGGCGGCGGCCTCGGCCTCGAGCTCGCTCACGTCCTTCTCCTCGGACATGCCGATCGGGCCGACGCGGCGGGCGTTGAGGAACTGGCGCACGACCGGCTCCTCGGAGGACAGCAGCATCTCGCGCTGGCCGAACATGATCAGCTCGCGGCGGAACAGCAGGCCGATGTTGTCCGGCACCGTCCGCGCGGTGTTGATGTCGTGGGTGACGATGAGGAACGTCGCACCGATCTGGGCGTTCAGGTCGACGATCAGCTGGTTCAGGTACGCGGTGCGGACCGGGTCCAGACCGGAGTCGGGTTCGTCGAAGAGGATGATCTCGGGGTCCAGCACCAGGGCGCGGGCGAGGCCGGCGCGCTTGCGCATACCGCCGGAGATCTCGCCGGGGAGCTTGCCCTCGGCACCGATCAGACCGACCATGTCCATCTTCTCGAGGACGATGCGCTTGACCTCGGACTCGCTCTTCTTCGTGTGCTCGCGCAGGGGGAACGCGATGTTGTCGAAGAGGTTCATCGAGCCGAACAGCGCGCCGTCCTGGAAGAGGACGCCGAACAACTTCCGGGTCTCGTAGAGCAGGTCCTCCGGCAGCTGCGGAAGGTTGCGGTCTCCGATCCACACGTTGCCGCGTTCGGGTTTGAGCAGTCCCACCAGGGTCTTCAGGAAGACGGACTTACCCGTTCCCGAAGGTCCCAGAAGGACCGAGATCTCACCTGCGGGCAGTGTCAGCGAGACATCTTCCCAAATGGTCTGTCGGCCAAAGCGTTTGGTCAGTCCTTCGACCCGAATCTCGACGCCCACTCGTCACCTCTCGTCCAGCCGGGGGATTCCGGATCCATGAGCGAGTAGAAGCTCCATGTCACCCAGCGCGTTTGCTTCGTGACTACCGGCCGGTAGCTTCCAGGCCGGATTCCCCTAACTTAGTGCCGAATCCACAAAAGGGAAGGGCCCGGAACCAAGTTCTGGGGGCAAAAGCGACGCTGTAAGTTAATCGTTACTTATGCCACATCTGAGCCTACTGGGGTGTTGACCAGCACTTCAAGGTGATAGAACCACCCGCCCAAAGCGCCTCGGCGAGAACGGTGAAGGTCAGAAGCCCTACTTATCAGTCAGGTGATAAGTGCGCCCGATGTTTTCTGGCGGCCGTGGCGACAAAGCGAACGGCCGGCCGCCCCAGACGGGGCGACCGGCCGTTCGACCGACGTGAAATATGTTACTTGACCGTAACAGTGGCGCCGGCGCCCTCGAGGGCGGCCTTGGCCTTGTCGGCGGTCTCCTTGTTGACCTTCTCCAGCAGCGGCTTCGGCGCGCCGTCGACCAGGTCCTTGGCCTCCTTCAGGCCGAGGGAGGTCAGAGCGCGGACCTCCTTGATGACCTGGATCTTCTTGTCGCCGGCGGCCTCGAGGATGACGTCGAACTCGTCCTTCTCCTCAGCGGCCTCGGCAGCGCCACCGGCGCCACCGGCGGCCGGAGCCGCGGCGACCGCGACCGGGGCGGCGGCCTTGACGTCGAAGACCTCTTCGAACTGCTTCACGAACTCGGAGAGCTCGAGAAGGGTCATCTCCTTGAAAGCGTCGAGCAGCTCGTCGGTGCTGAGCTTCGCCATGATTTTCCTCCGTCTGGCTTTCTACTTCAGTCTTGCGACCACGGGATGGGGACCCGGCCTTATTCGGCCGAGGCCTCCTCGGTGACGGTCTCGCCGGCCTCGGCGCGCTTGGCGCGCAGGGCGTCGGAGAGCTGGGCCATCTGCGTCGGCAGCGCGTTGAACATCGCCGCGGCGGCGCTCTGCTTGGCCTTGATCGCGCCCGCGAGCTTCGCGAGGAGCACCTCGCGCGACTCGAGGTCGGCCAGCTTGGTGACCTGGTCGGCGTCGAGGGACTTGCCCTCGAGGTAACCGCCCTTGATCACGAGCTTGGGGTTCGCCTTGGAGAACTCGCGCAGGCCCTTGGCGGCCTCGACCACGTCGCCCTTGACGAACGCGATCGCCGAGGGGCCCTGGAGCAGCGCGTCCAGGCCCTCGACGCCGGCGTCCTTCGCGGCGATCTTGGTCAGCGTGTTCTTCACGACGGCGAACTTCGCCGTGTCACCGAGGCTGCGGCGCAGCTCCTTGAGCTGAGCCACAGTGAGCCCGCGGTACTCGGTCAGAACGGCGGCGCTGGAGCTCTCGAAATCGTTCTTGAGCTCAGCGACGACCGCTGCCTTGTCCGCCCTCGCCATGGGACTCCTTCCAACTGGGACCATCCCCGCAAACGCGGGGAGAAGTCTGATCCGCCGGACAAAGTTCCCTGAAACGCACAAAACGCCCCGGCGCAGATGCACACGGGACGTCACAGAACGGGAAATCACTGTGAAGCTCGGGTTCACCTACGCGGGCCGCCCTGAGTGTCTCAGGATCCTTCGGCTGCCATGCGGCAGCAACCAGCGGTCTTCGGCAATGAACAGACTACCCCCGACGACCGAGTGGTACAAACCCGAGCGGTACGAGCCCGGGAGTACGACCCGGTCGCCGGAAGCCGGCCCCCTCAGGGGACCCGACGTGGCCTACGGGAGCTTGATGTCGCCCACCTGGTCGGCCGGGGGCGCCGCCACCGAGACCGGCTTGCCGTAGTCGCGGAAGACGACCGTCACGTTGAACTGCTTGGCCTCCGACGTGGTCACCTTCGTGATGACCTTGCGCGGCAGCTGCTCACCGTCCACCCAGATGTCGAACCCGAGCTTCTCCGAGCCGTTGCTCAGCTGCTCGGCGGTCGCCCGCAGCTCGGGGTCGTACTCGGTCATCGACTTCTTGACGTCGACCGTGCCCTGGTAATGCGTGGTCTCCACACCGTCGATCTTCTCCGAGCCGACCTTCTTCACGTCGGTGGAGGAGGAGAGGATCCGGCTCAGCTTGCCCGGGTCGGCCTGGTCGACCTGCTTCAGCAGATCGTTCGGGTTGAAGCCCACCGCGTTCGCGGCCTCCCCCAGCGTGATCTTCATCCAGGGCTTGCCGGAGTTCAGGAACTGGCTCAGCTGGGAGTTCTGCACGTAGACGGTCTCGTCCAGCAGCACCACCCGGGTGCCGCCGGTTCCCACCGTCACCCCGCCGAAGGACAGCTGCTCCAGGTTCACCGAGAACGCCGGCGACGGCTTCATCCGGAACGCCCCGCTGCCCCGCACCGAACCCGAACCGTCGACCGTGAGGTCGGCGGTGAACGTCTCGACCTCCGCCGACCGGGTGGCCGTGCGGTCCAGAACCTGGGAGGCGCTCAGGTTGACCGTGTTGTCCGGGCCGTTGCCGGAGGCGGTGGTCTCCCCCTCACATGCCGTGAGGGACAGGAGGAGGACGGTGCCTGCCACGGCACCCGACGCGATCTTCATCATGTGCCCAGTCTCCCCTGTCGCCTATGTCCGTCACATCCCCCAGCGGAACCAACCTCGCCGCCGGAGCCATCAGACCTTAGACGGACGAAGGCCCCCGGGGGAATCCCCCGGAGGCCTTCGTCCGAACGCAGGACCTACGCGTTCGCCTCGTCCAGCTCGGCGGTGAAGCCGCGGGTCACGGTCGGGTCGACCGGGATGCCGGGCGCCATCGTCGAGGTGACCGTCACCTTCTTCAGGTAACGGCCCTTGGCCGCGGACGGCTTGAGCCGCAGGATCTCCTCGATCGCGGCGGCGTAGTTCTCCACCAGCTGGCGGTCGTCGAAGGACGCCTTGCCGATGATGAAGTGGAGGTTCGCGTGACGGTCCACGCGGAACTCGATCTTGCCGCCCTTGATCTCGGTGACGGCCTTGGCCACGTCCATCGTCACGGTGCCGGTCTTGGGGTTGGGCATGAGGCCACGCGGACCGAGCACCCGGCCCAGGCGACCGACCTTGCCCATCATGTCCGGGGTGGCGACGACCGCGTCGAAGTCCAGGAAACCGCCGGAGATCTGCTCGATCATGTCGTCGGCGCCCACGAAGTCGGCGCCGGCGGCCCGGGCCTCGTCCGCCTTCGCGCCACCGGCGATGACCAGCACGCGGGCGGTCTTACCGGTGCCGTGCGGCAGGTTCACGGTGCCGCGGACCATCTGGTCGGCCTTGCGCGGGTCGACGCCGAGGCGGGTGTTCACCTCGATGGTCGGGTCGAACTTGGTGACCGTGGTCTCCTTGGCGAGGCGCACCGCCGCCAGCGGCGTGTACAGCTCGTCCTTGTTGATCTTGTCTGCCGCGGCGCGGTAGCTCTTGCTGCGCTTCATGCTGCTCCCCTTTCCCGGGAGTTCGTGGTGCGGGCCGCGCGGGCCCTCCCACAGGAATGGACTACTTGACTTCGATGCCCATGGAGCGGGCGGTGCCGGCGATGATCTTCGCGGCGGCGTCGATGTCGTTGGCGTTGAGGTCCTTCATCTTGAACTCGGCGATCTCGCGGAGCTGGGCCTGCGTGATCGAGCCGACCTTGGTCTTGTGCGGGACCGCGGAGCCCTTGTCGATGCCGGCGGCCTTGAGGATCATCTGCGGGGCCGGCGGCGTCTTGGTGACGAAGGTGAACGAGCGGTCCTCGTAGATCGTGATCTCGACCGGGATCACGTTGCCGCGCTGGGCCTCGGTAGCGGCGTTGTACTGCTTGCAGAAGTCCATGATGTTGACGCCGTGCGGACCGAGCGCGGTACCGACGGGCGGCGCGGGGGTCGCGGCGCCGGCGTTCAGCTGGACCTTGACGACCGCGGAGATCTTCTTACGCTTCGGAGGCATGAGCCATCCCTTCGTTCCGTGTGCGTCGGCTCCGACTCCCGGATGACGGGCAACATCCCGGCCGGAACGTGAGCCGTGATGTTGGAGCCCTGTATGTGTTTCGAGACCTGCATAAAGCCCCCGCGCCGGAGCACGAGGGCGAATGCTTCTCCAGGATAGCCGCTAAATCTTGCTGACCTGGTTGAACGAGAGCTCGACCGGGGTCTCCCGGCCGAAGATGGAGACGAGCACCTTGAGCTTCTGGGTGTCGAGGTTGATCTCGTTGACCGTGGCGGGCAGCGTGGCGAAGGGGCCGTCCATGACGGTGACGGACTCGCCGACCTCGAAGTCGACGGTCGCGGCGACCTTGGTGGCCGCGGCCTTGGCGGCCGGGGTCTGCTCGGCGGGCTCGGGGGCCAGCAGCTTGGCGACCTCTTCGAGGCTGAGCGGGGACGGCTTGTTCGACAGGCCGACGAAGCCGGTGACGCCCGGGGTGTTGCGGACCGCGCCCCAGGACTCGTCGGTCAGGTCCATGCGCACCAGGATGTAGCCGGGCAGGACCTTCTCGTTGACCTTCTGCCGCTTGCCGCCCTTGATCTCGGTGACCTCGTGCTGGGGCACCTCGATCTGGAAGATGTAGTCCTCCATGTTGAGGGTGACGGTGCGGGTCTCGATGTTGCTCTTGACCCGGTTCTCGTAACCCGCGTAGGTGTGGACGACATACCACTCGCCCGCCTGCATGCGCAGCTCGCGCATGAACTCCTCGTGCGGGTCGACGGCGGCCTCGGCCTCGGCTTCTTCGCCCTGGGCCTCCTCGGCCGGGGTCTCCTCGGCCTCGACGCCCTCGGCGGGCTCGTTCTCGGAGGTCTCCTCCGCCTCCTCGGCCACCTGATCCGACAGCGGCTCCGGCTGGAGCTCGTCGTGGAACTGCGACGACTCGGACACGGCAGTGACTCTCTCTCTAGGTGACAACCTGGGTTGGAACGGTAACGGCTCTGTCCGCTGCGGGTCCGCCTGGGGCTTTCAGGATCCAGACTCAGCCGGCGAAGAGCGCGTAAATACCCTTCTGAATTCCCCAGTCGAGCAGAGTGACGATACCGATCATGAACAGCACGAACACCATCGAGACGATGGTGTAGTTGACCAGTTCCCTGCGGGTCGGCCAGATGACCTTACGGAGCTCGCCGACGACCTGACGGATGAACAGGAGGGGGCTGGTCCGCTTGCGCTTGGCCGGCTTTCCCTTGTCCTCGGTCGCGGCGTCGCGGGTCTCAGTCGCCATCTCACCCTCGTTCGGATTGATCGTCCGACACGGCACGTTCCGCCGCGCGTGTACTCACCTTATGCGTGCTCACGTGCAGCTGGGAACGTGAAGCTGCTCCGCAGGGCAAGAGGGACTCGAACCCCCAACCGCCGGTTTTGGAGACCGGAGCGCTACCAATTGCGCCATTGCCCTTCAGCGGGCGTGCTAGGAACACGCGCCACTAAGAAGAGAAGCATACGTGCCCGGACGCCTCACGTCGAACTGGAAGCCCCGCGTGTGGTCCCGAGTAGTCCTTCCGGATGGCTTCCGGGTGGTTCGTGAGCAGGTCGACAGAGTGAACGGAACCTGAACGGGCAGGATTGGGCAATGGAGAGCCGGGATCTGTCTCAACTGCCGAAAGCACACCTCCACCTGCACTTCACGGGGTCCATGCGGCACTCGACGCTGGTCGAGCTGGCCCTCCGCCACCGGGTCCAGCTGCCCGAGTCGCTGGTCTCGGAGTGGCCCCCGGCCCTGCGGGCCACCGACGAGCGCGGCTGGTTCCGCTTCCAGCGCCTGTACGACCTCGCCAGGTCGGTGCTGCAGACTCCCGAGGACCTGCGCAGGCTGGTGCGGGAGACGGCCGAGGACGAGGCGGTCGAGGGCTCTGGCTGGCTGGAGATCCAGGTGGACCCGTCCGGGTACGCCCACCGGTTCGGCGGGCTGACCCCGACCGTCGAGCTGGTGCTCGACGCGGTCCGGGAGGCCGAGCTGGCCACCGGGGTGGGCATCGGGGTGGTCATCGCGGCCAACCGCACCCGGCACCCGCTGGACGCCCGGACGCTGGCCCGGCTCGCCGTCCGGTACGCCGGGCGGGGCGTGGTCGGCTTCGGGCTCTCCAACGACGAGCGGCGCGGCAGGCCGTACGAGTTCGAGCGGGCGTTCCGCATCGCCAGGCGCGGCGGGCTGCTCTCGACGCCGCACGGCGGGGAGCTGCAGGGCCCCGAGTCCGTGCGCCCCTGCATCGACCTGCTGGGCGCCGACCGGATCGGGCACGGGGTGCGCTCGGTCGAGGATCCCCGGCTCGTGGAGAAGATCGCGGCCCGCGGCGTCACCCTGGAGGTCTGCCCCGCCTCGAACGTCTCGCTGGGGGTCGCCAGGAGCGTCGGGGAGGTCCCGGTCCGCCGCCTGTTCGAGGCGGGCGTGCCGATCGCGCTGGGGGCCGACGACCCGCTGCTGTTCGGCTCGCGGCTGACCGCCCAGTACGAGCTGGCCCGCAGCGAGCACGGTTTCACCGACGAGGAGCTGGCCGAGCTGGCGCGCTGCTCGATCCGGGGCTCGGCCGCCCCGCCCGGAGTGCGCAAACAGCTCCTCCAGGGCGTCGACGACTGGTTGGCCGGAGTCCCCCGACCCGTCGCCGCGGCGGGCGCCCCGGCCGCGTGGCTTTAGACCCCGGAGGCGCCGACGGGCTCGTCCTGCGAGTCCTCGAGCGAGAGCCCCACGAAGACGGGTTCGTTGACCAGGGTCACGCCGAAGGCCGCGCGGACCCCGGCCCGGATCTCGCGGGCGAGGGCCAGCAGGTCCCGCGCGGTGCCCTCGGGCCCCGGGTTGGTCAGGGCGAGGGTGTGCTTGGTCGACAGCCGGACCGGACCCCTGGCGTAGCCCTTGGCGAAGCCCGCCTTGTCGATCAGCCAGGCGGCGGAGGTCTTGGTGCGCCCCCCGGACTCGGGGAAGGCGGGGAAGCCCTCGGCCCGTTCGGACAGGAGCTTCAGCTCCTCCTCGGTGAGGATCGGGTTGGTGAAGAAGCTGCCGGCGCTGCGGGTGTCGGGGTCGTCGGGGTCCAGGACCATGCCCTTGCCCCGGCGCAGGGCCAGGACGGCGTCCCTGGCCTCCTGGAGGGGGACGGTGCCGCCGGGTTCCACGCCGAGCGTGCGCGCGAGCTCGGCGTACCTGATCGGCCGGGACTCGCCGGTCTCCTCGAGCCGGAAGGAGACGGACAGGACCACGTAGCGGTCGTCGCCCTTGAAGACGCTGTGCCGGTAGGAGAAGGCGCACTCGGCGGGCGTGAAGACGCGGACGCGCTGCTCCCGCCGGTCGTAGACGCGCACCTCGGCGACGGTCTCGGCGACGTCCTGCCCGTAGGCGCCGACGTTCTGGATGGGGGTGGCGCCGACCCGCCCGGGGATGCCCGACAGGCACTCGACGCCACAGAGGCCTTCGGCGACGACGCGGGCGACGAAGGCGTCCCACTCCTCGCCGGCCTGGGCCGTCACCAGCCCGTTCGAGATCGTCACACCGCGGGTGGCGACGCGGATGACGGTTCCGGGGAAGCCCTCGTCGCAGATCACGAGGTTGCTCCCGCCGCCGAGGATGAGGACGGGCTCCCCCGCCTCGTCGGCGGCGCGGACCTGTTCGATCAGCGCTTCCTCGGTGCTCGCCTCCACGAAGGTGCGGGCCGGCCCGCCCAGCCGCAGCGTGGTGTATCCGGCGAGCCTCACATCCTGGCAGCGCACGTTCATCCGAGCTCCCGTCCCTCCGGTCCGCCTGGCCGTCCGGTACATCTTCTCCGAAGCCGCGCGCGTCCGCCCCGGCGGGGGCGGACGCGCGGAGGGGCTCTCAGGCGAGCCGGACGACGGCCTTGGCCTGGCTGAGCACCTTCATGCCGCCGGCCTCGCGGGCGGTGAGGCCCACCACGACCTTGTTGTCCTCGAGCTTCTCCTCGACGACGCCGCTGATCTCGATGACGTTGCCGGTGTCGTAGGACACCGGGACCATGCCGGAGAAGCGCACGCCGTAGTCGAGGACGGCGCCGGGGTCGCCCGCCCAGTCGGTGACGAACCGGCCGCCCTGGGCCATGGTGAACATGCCGTGGGCGATCACGTCGGGCAGGCCGACGGCCTTGGCGAACTTCTCGTCCCAGTGGATGGGGTTGAAGTCGCCGGACGCGCCCGCGTACATCACCAGGTTGAGGCGCTTGACGGGGTAGGCCTGGGCCGGGATCTCGGTGCCGACCTCGACCTCGTCGTACTTCACGGTCGCCGCCATGTCAGGCCCCCCGTTCCACGATGGTGTTGTAGGAGGTCACCACGAGTTCTCCGGCGGAGTCCTTGACCTCGGTGACGATCTTGAGCAGGTGGTTGTTGCCCGCCTTGCGGATGTCGCCGATGACCGTCTCGCACACGAGGACGTCGCCGGCGACGACCGGCCGCACGTACTCGAAGCGCTGCTCGCCGTGGACGACCATGGCGTAGTTGAGGCCGAGCTCGGGGTCGGCCAGGGCGTCGCCGCCCAGGGAGATCACGATCGGGAAGGTCGGGGGCGCGATCACGTCCGGGTGCCCGGCGGCCTGGGCCGCCTCGGCGTCGCGGTAGATCGGGTTCCGGTCGCCGATCGCGTCGGCGAACTCGCGGATCTTCACCCGGGAGACCTCATAGGGAGGACTGGGCGGGAACTTGCGCCCGATGAAATCTGTGTTCAGTGCCATACCGATTCCTTCCGCGGGGAACTGGTCGCTCCTCCTGCTTACCGGCGTGAAGGTAACAGAACGACGTTCGGCCCGCTCCCGGTGGTACCGGTGAGCGGGCCGAACGGTGCAGGCGCGAAGTTCTATCGGGTCTCGCGGTGCGCCTGGTGGGTCCTGCAGTTGGGGCAGTACTTCTTCAGCTCCAGGCGATCCGGGTCGTTACGCCGGTTCTTCCGCGTGATGTAGTTGCGGTGCTTGCACTCCTGGCAGGCCAGCGTGATCTTCGGCCGAACGTCGGTGGCAGCCACGATGGAGTGCCTTTCTGCTAGGTATCGGGACAAACATCCTGCCCCAAGTCCCGGGGGGACTTGGGGAGCAGGTTGGTAGCGAGGGCCGGACTTGAACCGGCGACACAGCGATTATGAGCCGCTTGCTCTGCCTGACTGAGCTACCCCGCCATGACAAGCCGCTGACGGCCTCGTTAAGAGTACCTGAAGCCAGCCGCCTTACGAAACGCAGAACGCCCGAGCCCGATCGCGGGCCGGGCGTTCTTTCGTTTCTAGAGCCCCTTTACGGAATCGAACCGTAGACCTTCTCCTTACCATGGAGACGCTCTGCCGACTGAGCTAAAGGGGCTTGCGTCGTGCTCGCAGGGAAAACCATACACGCTCCGCGGGCAGTGCGCGAACCGGTTCAGTTCCGCCTCCCGGCCGGGACGTTCACGTGGTCCTCGCAGAGGGCGCCGGGGGCGGGCAGGCGCCCTTCCACCAGGAACCGGTCCACGATCCCGCGCGTGCACTCCCCCATCGGGTAGAAGCCGTGCCCTCCGGAGTCGTTGAGCACCAGGACGCTGCCGGGCAGCTCCCCGTACGCGCTCCTGGCCCAGTGGACCGGCGTCGCGGCGTCGTGCCGGTTGTGCACCAGCAGCAGGGGCGGTGCGCCGTCCGTCCGCACCGCCAGCCCCGCCTCGGGCAGGGAGGGGACGGGCCACCGGACGCAGGACTGCCGCTGGGCCTCGACCCGCCGGCCGAACAGCGGGGCCGCCCGCAGCGCGGCGCGGCCCGCGGCCCGGGCGGCTCGGGCGGTGCGCTCCTCGGGCCGCAGGTGGGGGCAGACGACCGCCTGGTAGCCGCCGGAGAGCGCCTCCCCGCCGGCGGCGCCGGGGATGACCGCGACCAGCAGCCGCAGGGGTCCGCTGTCGCCGCGCAGCGCGGCGGCGAGCGCCTCGGTGACCGCGGGCCAGGTCTCCTCCCGGTAGGTGGCCAGCTGGATCACCCGCAGCGCCTCGCGGCCGGTCACCAGGGCGCCCGGATCGGCGCCCAGCGGACCGTCGTCCTCGGTCCGGGAGATCAGCCGGTTCACCTTGGCCAGGGCCTCGGCGGGGTCGCCGCCGAGCGGGCAGCGGGGCCGTTGCGCGCAGCGTCCGACCATCACCCGGAAGGCGGTCTCGAAGCCCACGGCCTGGGCGGTCGGGTCGCCCGGCCAGCCGGCGGGGTCGACCACGGAGTCGAGGACCATCCGGCCCACCCGGGCCGGGAACAGGTGGGCGTAGAACCGGCCGAGGAGGGTGCCGTAGGAGGCCCCGTAGAAGTGCAGGCGCTCCTGCCCGAGGACGGCGCGCACCAGGTCCAGGTCCCGGGCCACCGAGGGCGTACGGACGTTGGGGAGCAGTTCTCCGGAGGCTTCCAGGCAGCTCTCGGCGAAAAGCGCGGCGCGGTCGGCGGGATTCTTCGCCCGGTCTGTTTCGGCGGTTCGCCGGGGGCTGGAACTGCGGCAGACGACGGGGGTGCTGGCTCCTACTCCGCGCGGGTCCATTCCGATGATGTCGTAACCGGCGCGCAATGCCGCGCTGAAGTAGCCGTGCGCGCCGAAGACGAATTCCAGTCCCGAGGAACCCGGTCCGCCCGGATTGGTGAGCAGCGCGCCGACGCGGCGGGCCGGGTCCGCGGCGGGCAGGCGGTTGAGCGAGACGCGGATGGTCCCGCCGTCCGGACGGGCGTAGTCCAGCGGGGCCTTGAGGGTCGCGCAGGAGAAGCGCCGGTCCTCGGCGCAGGGCGTCCAGACCGGTTTCTGGGTGTAGAAGCCGTAGAGCGGATCGTGACGCGGAAGGGTGGGGAGAAGGGCAGGCGGAACCGCGTGGACGGCCGGGGTGTAGGCCGCCGCCAGCCCTGACAGTGCCAGCCATAGCCGCATTCCCATGGAATTTTCCCTCAAAGCCGATCATGTGCGGACCAGCCATTAAGAGAGTGATTCCCCGGGACATTAGTGAAGGGCCCTGCCACGCCACCGGGGCCGGTAGATCATCGGGTCTCCCGGTCCTTGGAGGACTCCGGGAAGAAATGGGTGGCCTCCCTGGTGGCGGCCGCCGCGTCGCCGGCCCTGATCGCCTCGACCAGCCCGCCGTGGTCGACCTCCCGCCCGGGGACGAGCCCGGCGGTGAGGTGGTCGCGCAGCTCGTCGCGCAGCACCTCGCCGAGGTCGGCGTACAGGCCGGTCAGCGCCGCGTTGTGGGAGGCGGCGACGACGGCGTGGTGGAAGGCCGCGTCGGCCTGGACGAACCGCTCGGTGTCGCCCTCGCCCCAGGCGCGGTCGCGCTGTTCGAGCGCCTCCTGGAGCAGGGCGAGGTCCGCCTCGGTGCGGCGGACGGCGGCGAGCGCCGCGGCGGAGGCCTCCAGGGTCATGCGCAGCTCCCGGATGTCGGCGTGGCCGATCCCGGCGAAGCGGCGGCGCATGACGCCGGCGAGCTCGCTGGTGGCCGCCACGTAGGTGCCCGAGCCCTGCCGGATGTCCAGGAGCCCGTTGTGGGCCAGCGCCCGGACGGCCTCGCGCACGGTGCCGCGGGCCACGCCGAGCTGTTCGGCCAGTTCGGGCTCGATCGGGATGCGGGAGCCCACCGGCCAGCGGCCGGAGGTGATCTGTTCGCGGAGCTGCCCCACCACCTGCTCGAACAACGGGGTGCGCCGTGCGGCCGACAACGTCATACCGTCATCATCTCATTTCCATAATTCATCCAATGATTTTATGATCCGTCGTATGACCCCCCGTCGGCTGCCGCCGCACTCCCTCCCCCTCGTCCTGCTGGTCCTGCTCACTTCGCTGAACCTGCGCCCGGTCGCCACCACGGTCGGGCCCCTGCTTCCGGAGCTGCAGTCCTCACTGGGCATGGACGGCGTGCTCAGCGGGGTGCTGACCACCCTGCCGACCCTGTGCTTCGCCCTGTTCGGCCCGCTGGCGCCGGCCCTGTCCCGCCGGTTCGGGCCGGTGGCCGTGATCATGGCGGGGATGGCCTCGCTGACCGTCGGGCTCGCGGTCCGGGCGCTGGCCCCCGGAGCCTGGGTCTTCCTGCTGTTCACCATGCTCGCGATGGGCGGGGTGGCGGTGGCGAACGTGCTGCTGCCCGCGGTCGTCAGCCGCTCCTTCCCCGGCCGGGTCGAACGGATGACCGCGATGTACTCGACGGGCCTCACCGGCGGCGCCACCGTCGCCGCCGCCGCGGCGGTCCCGCTGGCCGCGGCGCTGGGCTCCTGGCGGTGGGGCCTGGGGATCTGGGCGCTGCTCTCGGCGGCGGCCCTGCTGAGCGCGGCCCGCAGCCGGGTCTCCCAGCCCGTGCACGCCCCCGCGCCGCACCGGCTGCCTCCGCTGAGGCACAGCCGGATCGCCCGCGGCATGGCCGTCTACCTGGCGGTGAACGCGACGACCGCCTACGCCGTCATGGGCTGGCTGCCGCGGATCTACCAGGACGCCGGGATCCCCGCCGGCACCGCCGGGGTGATGCTGGCCGTGGCGCTGGGCCTGGTCGTGCCGCTCACCCCCTTCCTGCCGGGGCTGATCGCCCGGCTGCCCGACCAGCGCCCGCTGGTGTGGGTGTTCTGCCTGAGCGCGCTGACCGCCTACGCCGGGCTGCTCCTGGCCCCCGGCGCGCTGGCCTGGCCGTGCGCTGTCCTGCTGGGGCTGGGCGGCGCGGGCTTCCCGCTGGCCCTCACCATGATCGGGCTGCGGGCCCGCTCCCAGGAGGGGGTGGCCCGGCTGTCCTCCTTCGCGCAGAGCCTCGGCTACCTGTTCTCCGTTCCCGGGCCGATGCTGATCGGCGTGCTCCACCAGCGGACCGGCGGCTGGGACGTCCCGATCGGGTTCCTGGCCGTGCTCCTGGTGCCGCAGCTGGCGCTGGGGCTGCACGCCGCCCGGCGCGGCACCGTCGAGGACGAACTGGCCGAGTGGGAGGAGCGGACGGGCAAGGGCGGCTCGCCGGTCAGCGTCCGCGCCTGACCGCGCGCAGGAGGACGAACTTGGGATTGCCCGCGACGGTCGAGCAGTTGCCGAAGATCCGGCGGAGCTTCACGTGGTAGCCCAGGTGCCGGTTGCCGACGACCCACAGCTCGCCGTCCGGCGCCAGGGCGCGCCTGGCCTCCTGGAACATGCGCCAGGCCGTGGCGTCGGTCGTGGCCTGGTGGGAGTGGAACGGCGGGTTGTTGAGGATGAGGTCGGCCGAGCCGGGCGCGACGGAGCCGAGCGCGTCCGCGGCGGTGAACACCGCCCGGTCGGCCTGCCCGTTGGCGCGGAAGGTGTCCTCGGCGGAGGCGACGGCCTGGTAGGACTCGTCGGTGCAGACGATCTCGGCGTCGGGGTGGGTCAGCGCGGCGGCCAGCCCGAGCACGCCGTTGCCGCAGCCCAGGTCGACGATCCTCCGCGCTCCCGGCAGCCGCGGCAGGTGCTCCAGGAGGAACCGGGTGCCGATGTCGAGCCGGTCGGAGCAGAAGACCCCGGCGTGGTTGACGACGGTGCGCCCCGAGACCGCTCCGATCCCCTCGGGCAGGGAGTAGCCGAGCGGCCAGGGGCCGGGCCCGGGGCCGAGGGACGGGTCGTGCGTCGCGAAGATCAGCCGCGCCTTCTTCATTGCCGGCGACGTCCGGGTGGGGCCGATGATCTCCTCGAACAGCCGCAGCGTGGAGGTGTGGATCTCCTTGACCATGCCCGTCCCCACCACCACGGTGCCCGGGTGCAGCGACGGGCGCAGCCTGTGGAGCTGGTCCTCCAGCAGCGCCAGGCTCTTGGGCACCCGCACCAGCAGGGTGTCCACCCGCTCCGGCGGGGCGTCCCGGGTGGTCAGGAGGGTCGCCGCCGCGGGCTCGTGCCCGGCCCTCAGCAGGTTCTCCCGGGTGGCGGAACGCGCCAGGAAGGAGTCGGAGATCTGCACGGGGCCGTGGGCGGCCAGCGCCGTCGTCAACGCCCCCCAGCGGTCCCCCAGGACGGCGAGGGCCCCCTGGGGCCCGCCCGTCTCGTCGAGGTGGCGCAGCAGATACTCGTCCGCCGCGTCCCAGGCGCGCAGCGGGTCCTGGGGGCGGTGGGGGAAGCGCGTGAGCTCCAGTTCCCCCGAAGCGGTCACCAGCCTGTTCATTCCCAGGAGGCTAACCGTTCCGAGCCCGGTGCCCGCCACATAAGATTCACACCGATTGCCTGCTTTACCCCCTATTGGCATTTATCGCAGTAAGGTGGCCGCCTTGCACCCGTTCCGTACCGCAGTGGAGAAGCAGGACCTGGACGCGGTCCGCGACCTGCTCGCCGAGGACGCGACCTTCCTGAGTCCCGTCGCCTTCAAGCCCTACCACGGCAAGGAGATGGTGTTCGCGATCCTCCGCGGGGCCATGCGGGTCTTCCAGGACTTCCACTACGTCAAGGAGATCGAGGACGGCGAGGAGCACGCCCTGGTCTTCAAGGCGCGGATCGACAACACCCAGATCCACGGGTGCGACTTCCTGACGATGAACGAGGACGGGCTCATCCAGGAGTTCTGCGTGATGCTCCGCCCGATGTCGGCGGTCCACGCGATGTCCGAGGCCATGCGCGTCCAGTTCGAGCTCATCGAGCAGGAGATGCGCGGCTGCTGACGGCCGGAGGAGCCTCCCCCGAGGCCCCTCCGTCCCTCCGGTTCAGTCCCGGGCGTAGGGGCGGGCCAGGTACCTGCCCGCCGGAGTGCCCACGACCTTGCCGTCCTCCAGGATCCGGATGCCGCGCAGGAAGGTGTCGGTGACCCTCGCGGTGAGCTCGAAGCCCTCGAACGGGGTGTACTCCTGGGTGGACTCGGAGTCCTCCGCCCGGACCGTCCAGGTGGCGTTCGGGTCGACCAGCGCGATGTCGGCGTCGTATCCGGCGGCCAGGACGCCCTTGCCGCGCAGGCCGTACCGGACCGCCGGGTTGTAGGAGCTCAGCGCCGCGATCCGGCCGTAGGAGACCCCCCGCTTGCGGCCCTCGGTGACCAGGCCCGGCAGCAGGTACTCCGCGCCGCCGAAACCGGACTTGGCGAGGAAGACGTCCTCGCGGTCGGAACCGAACTTGGCCTCGTCCCGGCAGCAGGCGTGGTCGCTGACGACCCAGTCGACGGTGCCGTCGGCCACGTACTCCCACAGGGCCTCGACGTCCTCGCGCGGGCGCAGCGGCGGGTTGACCTTCCCCCCGATGCCGCTGGCGGTCTCGATGTCGGCGAGCAGGTGGCCGACGGTGACCTCGCGGCGGAAGTCGATGTGCGGGAACGCCTTGGACATGCGCACCGCGGCGTCCACGGCCTTGCGGCCCGACAGGTGCAGCAGGTTGATCGTCGGCAGCCCGGTCTCGTGCGCCAGGTAGGAGGCGATCGAGACGGCCAGGCCCTCGGAGTGCGGCGGGCGGGAGGCGCTGTAGGCGGCCAGGCCGGACAGCTCGCCGGCCTCCTCCACCAGCCTGGTGTAGGCGGTCATGATCTCGGCGGTCTCGCAGTGCATCGACAACGAGATCTCGTCGGCCAGGTGCGGGAACCTCTCGCGGGCCGCCTGGACGCCGCGCATGACGAACTCGAAGTGCGCGTAGTCGTAGCGCTCGCCCTCGGGGATCATCAGGAATGAGTTCTGGTCGGCCGAGCGGCCGTGCAGCCCGTGGCCGCCGTAGAACATGAAGACCTTGAACGAGGTGACGCCGAACCGCTCCACCAGGTCCGGGATCTCCGCGATGTGGCCCTGGGACATCGGGGCGAGGTGGAAGGCGTAGTCGACGTACGCGCGGCCCTCGGAGGCGGCCAGGACCTCGGGGAAGAAGTCGGCGTACGGGCCGCCCTTGTTGAGGTAGTACTGGCCGGTGCGCATGTAGTTCAGCGCGGTCGTGACGCCGCCCTGCGCGCCGGCGCGGCTCTCGCTGACGGTGTCCTCGGCCAGCGGGTTGTAGATGCCCCAGTGCTGGTGGGCGTCCACGACGCCGGGGAAGGCGAGCTTCCCCTCGCCGTCCACGACCCGCGGCACGCCGGTCACGTCGATGCCGGGCGCCACCTGCGCGATCTTGCCGTCGCGTACCGCGATGTCCGCGGCGACCGGCTCGTCCTGGTCATGGTTGACGACCAGGACGTTCTTCACGACGAGCTCGAATCCGCTCACGTTCTGCTCCTGTCCTAGGATCCGCCGGGGGCTCCCGGGCCGCCGGGTCAGCTGATGATCTTCTTCTCGCGCAGGGCCGCCACCTTCGCGGCGTCGTAGCCGAGCTCCTCGGCCAGCACGGCGTCGGTGTCCGCGCCGTGCTCGCGGCCGGTGAACCGGATCCGCCCCGGGGTCCTCGACATCCGCCACATGACGTTGTGCATGAGCAGCCGGCCCAGGTCGGGGTCGGGGACCTCGGTGAGCATCCCGGTCCGCCTGACGTGCGGGTCCTCGACCAGGTCCCTGGCGTCGTAGACGGGCGCGACGGCGGCGCCGGCCTCGGTGAAGGCCTCGATCACCTCGGCCCGGGTCCGCGCGCCGATCCAGTCGCCGACGAGCCCGTCGAGCAGCTCGACGTGCTCGACGCGGCCCCGCCCGCTGGCGAACCAGGGCTCTTCGACGACCTCGGGGTGCCCCACGAGCCGCATGACGCGTTCGGCGATCGTCTGGGCGCTGGTGGACACGGCCAGCCAGTACCCGTCGGAGGTCCGGTAGGTGTTGCGCGGCGCGTTGTTGGTGGAGCGGTTGCCGTGCCGCATCTCCACGATCCCGAGCTGGTCGTAGACGGTCGGGGACGGTCCGACGGCCGTCATCAGCGGCTCCAGCAGGCTCATGTCGACGACCTGGCCGCGCTTGTCCGGCGACCTCTCCCGGTGGAACAGCGCCATCATCGCCGCCGAGGACGCCGCGATCCCGCAGACGCTGTCGGCCAGTCCGAACGCGGGGAGCGTCGGCGGCCCGTCCGGGTCGCCGGTGAGGTGGGCGAACCCGCTCATCGCCTCGGCGAGCGTCCCGAACCCGGCACGTGCCGCGTAGGGCCCCTCCTGCCCGAAGCCGGTGACCCTGACGATGACCAGCCCCGGGTTGGCCTCGTGCAGCCGCTCCGGCCCCAGGCCCCACTTCTCCAGGGTGCCCGGCCGGAAGTTCTCGATCAGGACGTCGGAGCGCTCCACCAGCCGCAGCAGCACCTCGGCGCCTTCGGGCTCCGACAGGGTGAGGCCGATCGTCCGCTTGTTGCGGGAGATCTCCTTCCACCACAGCGCGTGCCCGTCCTTGGACCTGCCGTGCCCCCGCATCCCGTCGGGCTTCGTCGGGTGCTCGATCTTCAGCACGTCGGCGCCGAAGTCCCCGAGGATCTGCGCGCACAGCGGTCCTGCCAGGATGGTCGAGACGTCCAGTACCCGCAGCCCCTCCAACGGCCCGTCCGGCATCCGCGCTCCCCCTCCGTCCGGAAACACCCCGGACGGTCGTTCCATCTATGGATACATCGTTATCTATGGCGAAACGATAGGGAGCGGCCGGAGCGTAGTCAACAGGCGCCCGGCACCGGACGGCCCCCGCGGGTCCGGCGCCGGACCCGCCGAGGGAGGGATGCCGCGCACCGGGGTGACCTTGGTCCCTGTGCGTGATCCCCCGATCGTGGCCATGATGAAGAGAAGAGCCCCAGAACACCCCTTGGTTGTCCAAAACGGACGGTGACGTTATGAGCAAGGTCCTTCCCCTCGGACGGGTGTCCGGCATCAAGATCGGGGCCCAGTGGTCGGCCTTGTTCATCGTGGGCCTGGTGACACTGATCCTGGCCACCGGGGTGCTGCCCCGGGCCGAGGCCGGTCGGCCCGCGGAGGTCTACTGGGCGATCGCCGTGCCGGTGGCCCTGGTGTTCTTCGCCTGCCTGCTGGTGCACGAGCTCTCGCACAGCCTGGTCGCGCTGCGGCGCGGGGTGCGGGTGCACTCGATCACGCTGTGGATGCTCGGCGGGGTGTCGGAACTGGAGGACGAGGCGCCCACCCCGCAGGCCGACCTCGCGATCGCGGCGGCCGGGCCGCTGGCCAGCTTCGCGCTGGGCGTGCTGTTCGGCGTGGGGTCCTTCGTCGCGTTCGTCCTGGACGCCCCCGTGCTGCTGGTCCAGCCGCTGGCCTGGCTGGCGCTGATGAACGTGCTGCTGGGCGTGTTCAACCTGCTGCCCGGCGCCCCCCTGGACGGCGGGCGGGTACTGCGGGCGATCCTGTGGCGCCGCTACCACGACCTGACGCGCGCCGACCTCGCCGCGGCCCGCGCGGGGCGCTCGGTCGGCCTGGCGCTGGTGTTCCTGGGCGGCGCGCAGGTGCTCTTCACCCAGTCGGGCGGCGGGCTGTGGACGATGCTGATCGGCTGGTTCCTCATCGTCTCCGCCAAGGCCGAGGGCACCGCGCGCCTGGTCCGCGACGCGCTCAAGGACGTCCGGGTCGGCGAGGTCATGAACCCCTCGCCCGACTGCGCCTTCGACTGGCAGGAGGTCGGCGCCTTCCTCCGCGAGACCGTCGCCTTCTCCCACCAGAACGTCTTCCCCGTCGTGGACGTGGAGGGGCGGCCTGTCGGCGTCGTCCACGCCGACCTGCTCGCCCGGCTTCCCGAGGACCGGCACGGCACCCGGGTCCGCGACCACATGACCCCGATCCCCGAGCACAACCTCCAGGGCCCTGACGCCCCTGCCGCCGACCTCCTCTCCACCCGTCCGGTGGAACGCGAACTGGTCGCGGTGGTCACCGACGGGCAGCGCGTCCTCGGCATGATCACCACCGCGGACCTGTCCGTCATCTACCGCCGCGGCATCCTCCTCCACCCGGAGGCCCGCCGTTCCATCGGCGGCTGATCGGCTACGCGCCGCCCGCGCTCAGGGACTCCACGATGGAGGCCTTGGCGGCCCGCCGCGCGGGCAGGACGGCGGCGAGCAGCCCGGCCGCCACCGCCAGCACGAGGTACAGCAGGATCTGCCCGTAGGGGAGGCTGAAGGCGAAGCTCGAGAAGAGCGAGCGGGTCGCGGCCCAGCCGAACAGCGTGCCGAGCAGCACACCCACCACCGCACCGAGCAGCGACATGATCACCGCCTCGGTGGACAGCATGCCGCGCAGCTGCCCGCGGCTGACGCCCAGCGCCCGCAGCAGCGCGGTCTCCCTGGTCCGCTCGACCACCGAGAGGGTCAGCGTGTTGACGATCCCGAACAGCGCGATGAGGACGGCCAGCCCGAGCAGTCCGGCGAAGATCCCGACCAGGGTGTCGATGGCCTTGGCGAACTCCGCCTTCATCGCGGCGCCCGTGGAGACCTTCACCAGGGGGTGGGGCCGCACGGCCGCGTCGACGGCCGCGTTCGCCTCCGCCACCGGGGTGCCCTCCCGGATGTTGACGTAGACGGCGGTGTCGTCCACCTGCCCGAAGTACCGGGTGAAGTCCGCTTCGGGGAGGATGATGTCGGGGATCATTCCGGCTTCTCCCGCGTAGACGGCGGAGACCTTCACCCGGGCCGTCCCGCTCTCCGTCCGGACCGGCACCGCTTCTCCCGGGGCGAGCCCTTCACGGGCGGCGAACGCCTCGCTGACCAGGACCGTGCCCTCTCGCAGATCCGCCAGGGATCCGTGCTTCATCTCCGGTCTCGCCACGGTTCCCAGCGACGTCTGCGTGACGGACGCCACCAGCTGCTCGTCCGAGCCGAACCTCGTCTCGACGGAGCGGATCCGGGTGACCGAGGAGAACCTCCCGGTCTGACCGCGCAGCTCCTCGGCCACCGAACGCGGAATCGTGTGCCCGGTGGCCGCCGTGTGCAGCCGGTAGTCGATGGGGAACTGCTCGAACATCCTGCGGTCGGCCGTCTCCTTGCCGCTGGCCCCCACCACGGCGAACAGGCTCATCAGACCGACCCCGACGGTCAGCGCGACGGTCGTGGCGGCGGTGCGGCGCGGCGTGCGCCGCACGTTCTGGACGGCGAGCCGCCCCGGCAGCCCGGTGAGCCGGCCGAACCGGCCGCCCGCGGGCAGGCCGATCGCCCGCACCAGCAGCGGCATCACCGCGACGACCGCGAGGAACGCCAGCGCCCCGCCGCCCGCGACGGTGAACATCGCCTCCTCCCCCGGCGTCATCCTCAGCCCGAGGACGGTCAGCGCCAGGCTCCCGCACGCGGACGGGACGGCGAGCGCCCAGCGGGCGCGTCCCAGCCGGAAGGACCGTTCACCGGGCTCCGGCTCGGCGCGGAGCGCGGCCAGCGGCGCCACCCTGGTCGCGCGGAACGCGGGCGGCAGCGCCGACAGCACCGTCACGGCCGTGCCTGCGGACAGCGCGACGACGACCGTCCGGAGGCTGAGCGACACCCCCACCGGGACCTCCATGCCCAGGGCGTTCACCGCCGCCGCCCCTCCGGCGCCCAACCCGAGCCCCACGGCCAGCCCGGCCAGCGAGCCGACGACTCCGACCAGCGCGGCCTCGGCGACGACCGCGCCGAAGACCTGCCGGCGGGTGGCGCCCAAGCAGCGCAGCAGCGCCAGCTCCCGCGCCCGCTGCGCCACCAGGATCGTGAACGTGTTGGCGATGACCAGCCCGGCGACCAGCAGCGAGATCAACCCGAAGGCCAGCACCCCGGCGGTGATCGCCTTGACGTCGGCTCCGGCCGCCGTCGACAGCCGGCTGCCCAGCTCCTCTCCGGTGATCGCCTCGACGCCGGATCCGGTGCCGCCGAGGGCGGCCCGCACCCGCTCGGGCGTCACCCGGCCCGCCACGTCGATCTCGACGTAGCCCTTCCTGCCGGTCATCCGGACGGCGGTCTCCTCGGTGAAGCCCACCCCGCCCCGCGAGGTGAGCTTCCCGTCGATGCCGACGTCGACGACACCCACCAGCCGGAAGGCGCGCGCCGTTCCGCTTTGGTCGAGCACCCGGATCCGCTCCCCCGGACGGAAACCGGTGTCCTCCGCCAGGCTCTCGTTCAGCACCGCCTCGTCCGGCGCCGCCGGGACCCGGCCTTCCAGCACGGTGTAGCGCCGCAGCGGCCCGTCGGCCGGCAGCGAGAAGCCGAGCGTCGTCATGTTCCCGTGGCTGCGGCCGTCCCGGCCCACCAGCGGCGCCTCGCCCCGGACGATGCCCCGCGCGTCGACCACTCCCGGCAGCACGCGGATCCTCTCCAGCAGCCCGGCGGGGAGCTCCTCACCGGAGCCGGACGGCAGCACCGCCACGTCGACCTTGTCGGCGGAACCGGCGAACTCCTGCGTGAAACCGGCGCGCATCAGGTCGCCGAGCGCGAACGTGCCGGTGATGAAGCCCACCCCGAGGACGACGGAGAGCGCGGTGAGCAGCAGCCGCGCGCGCTGGGCGGCCAGCCTCGCCAGGATCAGCCCGGTCATGCGCGCTCCAGCCGCTTGAGCCGGTCCAGCACGCCGTCGGGCGTCGGGCCGTGCTGCTCGTCGACGATCAGCCCGTCCCTCAGGAAGACCACGCGGTCGGCGAACGAGGCGGCCACCGGGTCGTGGGTGACCATGACGATGGTCTGGCCCAGGTCGCGGACCGACCGGCGCAGCAGCCCGAGCACCTCCCGGCCGGTCGCCGAGTCCAGGTTCCCGGTCGGCTCGTCGGCGAAGATCACTTCGGGCCGGGACAGCAGCGCCCGCGCGCACGCCACCCGCTGCTGCTGGCCGCCCGACAGCTCGGACGGGCGGTGGCCGAGCCGCTCCCGCAGCCCCAGGACGTCGACGACCTGGTCGAACCACGGCGCCTCGGGCTTGCGGCCCGCCAGCTCCAGCGGGAACAGGATGTTCTGCCGCGCCGTCAGCGTGGACACCAGATTGAAGGACTGGAAGACGAACCCGACGCGCTCGCGGCGCAGCAGGGTCAGCCGCTTGTCGTCCAGCTCGGTGAGGTCGGTGCCGCCGATCAGCACCGCACCGGAGGTGACGGTGTCGAGCCCGGCGAGGCAGTGCATGAGCGTGGACTTGCCGGAGCCGGACGGCCCCATGATCGCGGTGAACCCGCCCCGGGCGAACTCGACGGTGACACCACGCAGCGCGTGGACGGCGGCGTCGCCGCGGCCGTAGATCTTGACGACGTCGACGGCCGCCACGGCAGGAGCGGGCGGACGGGGATCCCGAAGGGGAGGGCTGGGGGCGATGCCGGTCACGGCGTACTCCTGGACTCGATCAGGCAGGAAGGGACGTGATCAACGCTAGGAAGCGGCGGACGCGCGGCCATCGGGCGCAGGTCTCGCGATCCCGTGCTCTTCCGGCTGACCCGCGCGGCCCCGGTACGACCGGAGCCGTACGACCTCAGTCGGTGGCCGCCCGGCTCAGCTCCGCGGCACCAGGCCCGTCTCGTAGGCGTACACCACGATCTGCACCCGGTCGCGCAGGTCCAGCTTGGTCAAGATGCGACCGACGTGCGTCTTGACCGTCGCCTCCGCCACGTGCAGCTCCCTGCCGATCTCGGCGTTCGACAGGCCTCTGGCCACCAGGAGCAGGACCTCCCGCTCCCGTTCGGTCAGCCCCTCGGCTCCGGGAGGGGCGGCCGGGGCGCGCCCGGGGTCGGGCAGGTGGCCGGCGAAGCGCTCCAGCAGGCGGCGCGTCGTGCTGGGAGCCACCACCGCGTCGCCCGAGTGCACCGCGTGGATCGCCTCGACCAGCTGGGCGGGCCTGGTGTCCTTCAGCAGGAACCCGGCTGCCCCCGCCTTGATCGCGGCGAAGGCGTACTCGTCCAGGTCGAAGGTGGTCAGGATGATCACCTTCATCCCGGCGGGCCCGGCGGCGGCGATCCCGCGGGTGGCCTCGATGCCGTCCATCCGGGGCATCCGCACGTCCATGAGGACGACGTCCGCCCGGGTCGCGCGCAGCAGTTCGAGCGCCTGCAGGCCGTCCCCCGCCTCGCCCACGACCTCCAGGCCGGGCTGGGCGTCCAGGACCATGCGGAAACCGGCTCTGACCAGCTCCTGGTCGTCGACGAGCACCACTTTGATCATCGGACCGCCTCCCCGGCGGGAAGCCGCACGGCCACCTCGAAGCCGCCGCCCGGGACGGGTTCCGCCCGTACCGTCCCCCCGTACAGCGCCGCGCGTTCGCGCATCCCGGCCAACCCGTGCCCCTTCCCGTCGTTCTCGGCCTCGGCGGCGCCGCGGCCGTCGTCCCGGACCTGGATCTCCACTCCGCCGTCCGTGTAGCGGAGCCTTACAGACGCGCTCGCACCCGGACCCGCGTGCTTCAGGGCGTTGGTGAGGGCTTCCTGGACGATGCGGAAGACCGAGAGCTGAAGTCCTTGCGGCAACTCCTTCGGCTCGCCTTCGACCGTGAACTCCAGAGGAAGACCGGCCTCACGTACCTGCTCGACCAGCTCGCCGAGCTGATCGACCCCTGGTTGCGGGGTGTAGGAGCCGGTGTCGTCGCTTTCCCGCAGCACCCCGAGCAGCCGCCGCATCTCGCCCAGCGCCAGCCTGCCGGTGGTGGAGATCGTCTCCAGCGCGTTCCTGGCCCGCTCCACGTCGGTGTCGATGGCGTACGCGGCTCCGTCGGCCTGCACGACCATGACGCTGACGTTGTGGGCGATGACATCGTGCAGTTCGCGCGCGATCCTGGCCCGTTCCGCCGCCATCGCCATCCGCACCTGGGTGTCGCGCTCCTGCTCGGCCTGCAGGGCGCGTTCCTCCAGGCTCTGCAGGTAGGCGCGCCGGGTGCGCAGGTAGATGCCGAAGACGAGGATCGCCACGATGAACACGGCCATCGTCGCCAGCGCTTTCAGCGCGTTTTTGACGCCCTGGTCTCCGTCGAAGACCGGCAGCGCGAACCCGAACACGCTGACGGCCGCCGCGGCCAGCGCCCACCGGACCGTCGAGCGGGACGCGACCGTGTACAGCGCGATCAGCACCGACACGTTGGCCATGTGCGGGTTCACCCCGGCCAGCCACTGCGCGAACGAGACCAGGGCGACGACCGCGAACACGCCGCGCGGCCATCTCCTGCGCCAGATCAGCGGGGTCAGGAGCCCGAAGATCATCGCCAGGAGGAACGGGTCCGGCGGCAGCTCCGCGGCGGCGGGGCCGAGCGAGGTCGGCATGAAGACCAGGGAGTAAGCGAACAGGGGAAGCGTCCACAGAAGGTCCACGATCCGGGGGTGCCGCCGCAGCCGCTCCAGCGTCTTCACGGTCATCACCGCAGCGTACGCAGGCCCCCGGCCGCTCCGGATCGGCCCGGCGGCGGAGCAGCGTACGACCTTCGTATGACCGCCGCTACTCGCCGCGGGAGCCGCGGGAGCCCTGGTAGGCCAGGCGGCGGACGGTCTGGAAGGGGCCGGTGGGGTGGAGGTCCGGGACGTTGTGCAGTTCCGGGTCGAAGGCCCCCAGGTCCTTTCCCGACCAGAGGGTGTGGACGCGCAGGGTGCCGTGGGGCCGCCAGGGGCCGAGCGGGGAGGCGCTCGCCATCCGGAAGGCCAGCGGCGCCTCGGCGACGGCGCGGTCGAACTCCTCCAGCCGGGCCGGGATCCGCCTGCTCGACTGCGGGAACAGGCCGAGGACGGCGGTCCTGCCCCTGATCGAGTAGGGCATCAGGGTGGTGTAGGCGCCGGAGGTGAACGAACTGCGGGGCACCAGGACGTGACGCAGCCCCACCCGGCGGCCGGTCGTGGCGAACAGCAGGTCGAGCAGCCCCTCCGAGGTGGGGATGTGCAGGGCGATCCCCAGGAAGTCCGGCAGTCCCCCGGGCAGGGACAGCGCCTTGGAGACCCGGACCACCGCCTCATATGTCCTGTGTTCGCCGACGCCCCGCAGGAAGTCCCCGTGGTCGATCGTCAGGGTCGCCGCGTACATGGAGCCCGCGGGGTGGAAGACGTGCCCGCCGCGCAGCCTGCTGGCCGCGCCGAACGCCCCGCGCACGGGTGCCGCCCAGAAGGGCTCCCGCACGACCGGCGGCGACTCGGCTGCGTATCGCGTGGGTTCCACTCGCTTGCGCGGTTCGGTGCTCGTCATGGTCTTCCCCTCCCCGAAACGTCCCCTACCCCCGGGTCCCGCGAGCGAACGCCGCCCATCAGGGACTTTGGACCTGTAGCTCTCCCCTGCCGGTCCCCCCTAGCCTGTGAGGCACAGAAGAAGAGGCGGAGGTGCCGGGTGACGGACGCGGCGATCAGGACCGAGCAGTTGACCAAACACTTCGGACGTGTGGTCGCTTTGGAGGGGCTCGACCTCGAGGTCCCCCGGGGGGAGGTCTTCGGCTTCCTCGGCCCCAACGGGGCCGGCAAGTCCACCACCATCCGGCTGCTGCTCAACCTCATCCGGCCCACGTCCGGGCAGGCGTGGATCATGGGCGTGCCGGTCGGCGACGTGCGGGCCGCCCACCGCCACCTGGGCTACGTGCCCGGAGACGTGTCGCTGTGGCCGCAGCTCACCGGCATGGAGATCCTCACCTACCTGGGCCGCCTGTCCGGCCGGGTGGACACCGCCTACCGGGACGAGCTCATCGAGCGGCTCCGGCTGGACCCGAGCCTGAGGGCCCGCTCCTACTCCAAGGGCAACCGGCAGAAGGTCGCGCTGGTCGCGGCGTTCATGACCCGCCCCGACCTCCTGCTGCTCGACGAGCCCACCGCCGGGCTCGACCCCCTCATGGAGGCCGAGTTCCAGGCGCTGACCAGGGAGGCGGCCGCCCGCGGCCAGACGGTCTTCCTGTCCTCGCACATCCTCGACGAGGTCGAGGACGTCTGCGAGCGGGTGGCGATCCTGCGGGACGGCAGGCTGATCGAGGTCGCCACCCTCGCCGATCTGCGAAGCATGAACGCCACCGTCTACGACGCCGCCTTCGACGGCCCGGCGCCCGACCTCTCCGGCGTGCCCGGCGTCACCTCCGTCGAGTCCATCCCCGACGACGGGATCCGGGTGACGGTCACCGGCTCCCCCGTACCGCTGCTGGAACGTCTCACCCGGGCCGGGCTGACCAGGTTGCGCAGCCACGAACCCAGCCTGGAGGAGATCTTCATGACCTACTACGAGACCCCGACGACGCAGGACGCCGAACCGGCGACCCGCCTCGACGGATAGGAGCAGCCGATGGCCCTCCTCGCCGCCGAGCCCGCGCACGCCCGGACCACGGACGCCGCCGCCGCCCGTGCCGTCCTCGGGCTGAACGTCCGCCTCATCCGGCGCGGCACCCTGCTGATGGCGCTCGGGCTCGCCTTCTTCGCCGCGGTCGAAGCCCTCAGCTACGTCGCCACCTACCCCGACCCCGCCTCCCGCTCCACCCTGGCCCAGTTCCAGGACAGCCCGGCCGTCCGGATGATGCAGGGCTTCCCGCACGCCGCCGACACCGTGGGCGGATTCGTCGCCTGGGACGCCGGCTGGTTCATGCAGTCGATCGCCGCGATCTGGGCGCTGCTCGTCACCGGGCGGCTGCTGCGCGGCGAGGAGGAGTCCGAACGCGCGGAGTTCATCCTCACCGGCCCCGTCGGCGCGGGCCGGGTCCTGCTGGCGCAGACGCTGGTGATCGGCTCGGCCCTCCTGCTGATCGGCGCCACCGTCACGGTGACGCTGATCGCGACCGGCGCGCAGCCCGCGGGTTCGGTGGTCTTCGGGCTCGGCCTCGCCGGGTTCGGGGGCGCCTTCGCCGGGGTCGCCGCCGTCCTCTCCCAGCTGTTCGCCATCCGCCGCCGCACCACCGCGCTCACCGCGGTGGCGCTCGGCGGCGCCTACCTCGTCCGGGGGGTCGCCAACAGCGACGACGCCCTCGGCGGGCTGCGCTGGCTCACCCCCTACGGCTGGATGGACGAGCTCCACGCCTTCCGGGATCCGAACTGGACGGCGCTGGCCCTGCTGATCCTCGCCCCGCTCGTCCTGACGGCGGCCGCGGCCCGGCTGCGCCGCCTGCGCGACACCGGCGGGTCGCTGCTGGCCGAACGCGACAGCCGGCCTCCCCGGGACCGGCTGCTGGGCGGGCCCACCGCGTTCGCCTGGCGCAACACCCGGGGCATGCTGTTCGGCTGGGCGACCGGCATCGGCCTGTACTCGCTGGTGATGGGCCTGCTGGTCGAGGCCGTCATGAGCTTCATCGCCGACGACCCCTCCTACCGCAAGGCGCTGGAGGCCATCGGCTGGGACGTCGGCCAGGTGGTCTCGTCGTTCATCGGGATGATGGGCATGCTGGTCGGGATGCTGATCTCGCTCTACGCGTGCTGGCGGATCGGCGCGGCCAGGGCCGAGGAGTCCTCGGGCCGGCTGGACGCCGTCCTCACCCGTCCGGTCTCCCGCTCGCACTGGCTCGGCGGCCATCTCGCCCTGGCCGTCGCCGGGGGCGTGTTCATCACCGTCGCCGCCGGCCTGCTGATGTGGGCGGGCACCCTCCTGTCGGACTCCGGCGTCCCCCTGTGGGACGTGCTGGGCGCGGCGCTCAACAGCCTTCCCGTCACGGTGTTCTTCACCGGCCTGGCGGTGCTCGTCTACGCCCTCGTGCCCCGGGCCGCCGTCGCGCTCCCCGCCGCCCTCGTCTTCACCGCCTTCCTGGTGGAGACGATCGGGCCCGGCCTGGACTGGCCGGAGTGGGTGCTGGGGGTCTCGCCCTTCCACCATCTGGCGATCTTCCCCTCCGAGCCCTTCGCGGCGGTCCCCGCCGCCGTCCTCACCGTGCTCGGGCTGGGCCTGGCGGGGGTGGGCCTGTTCGCGTTCGAGCGGCGCGACCTCGCCGGGGACTGAGAGACGCCCGGAGCCACCGCCTCCGAGAAGGGAGGCGGCGGCGCTCGGTCTCCGGGTCCGCTACTGGCGCAGCCGGTCGATCGGGTGGGGGCCCTCGGTCTCCATGCGGTAGTCGCCGCCCATGCGGTCGCGGTGCTCGGTGATGACCTCCTCGCTGGCGGGCGGGCGGCCGCCCATGAGCTCCCGCTGCATCTTCTCGAAGCGCTCGTGCGCCTCCCAGACGTAGCCGGTGCCGAGCTTGGTGAGGTCCACCTGGTTGGCCAGCAGGTCGCGGATGAACCGCTTGTTGGGCTCGAAGGTGACGGGCGCGGGCAGTTCGGGGGCGAGGATGCTCTCCGGGTCGCGCCCGTCGTAGGTGCGCATCAGGTCGCAGGCCGCGTGCAGGTGCGCGAGCTCCATGTTGAGGTGCAGCTCCCAGATCGCCTTGATCTTGGGGTCGCTCTCGGTCTCCATGAACGAGTGGTACAGGTAGCACTCGTTGTACTCGTGGTTGACGAGCCGTTCCCACCAGGTCTCGCCGGGGTCGACGAGCGACTCGTAGTGGGTGACGTGCTCCTCCTCGATCATCCCGATCTCCTGGTAGAGCTGCCGGGCGATCGGCTCCATGTACTGGGGGCCCACGTTCATGTAGAAGTTCATGGTCTGCTGCTCGGCCGCCATGATGGTCAGCGCGTGCAGCTTGGACAGCGGGGCGGCCGACTCGCGGTCGTAGGGCTCGTTGAGGTTGTCGGCGGGGTGCCGGTGGTGCTGGACGGTGGGGCGGCCCGGCATGACCTCGGTGAGGCCGTCCACGATCTCCTCGGCCTTGCGGTGCTCGATCATCTCGAAGAGGTTGGCGTACCGGTAGAGATGGTCGAAGTCCTCCAGGACCCCGAACTCGTACGCCTGGCGCAGGTAGGGGTCGGGCTCCATGCGGGCGACCCAGCCGGTCAGGTCCACCGCCACCTGCTCGTAGGCGATCGTGGTCTCCAGCACCGAGGCCTGGCCGGGGAGCAGCCAGTTCACCGCCTTCTGCTGCTGCTGCTCGACGTAGCGGACCTCGGCGAGCCTCTGCTTGACCTCCATGTCCGCGCAGACCCGGTTGAGGTGGTGGCTGAACATGACGGCCTCGACCTCGATGCCGTTCATCGTGATGACGCGGCACCGGGTGTAGGGGTCGCAGTTGTCGGGATCGATCGGTTCGACGTTCAGCTCACGCCAGCTGCGCACCTGCTTTTCCAAAGGGATTCCACGGTGTTCGAGAGGATTGAACGCCATATGACCATTCCTTTCAGAGCGCTGCGATCGGCATGGATCGCTGGATTCACCCCGCCCCTACCCGCATCAACCATGTCTCACAACAATAAAGATTTCATTACTTTTCTCACCCCACAACAGGTCATAGGCATGCGGAAGTCGGGTAAGGGCCACAACATCGACACCCTGGAAGGAACCGACATGGCCCAAACCTCCACCAAGCACACCGACGTCATCGACCTGCTCGTCGAGCAGCACGCGCAGATCCGCCACCTGTTCATGCAGACGCTGATGAGCTCGGGCGAGGAGAGAAAGCGGTCCTTCGCGCAGCTGGTGCGCCTGCTCGCCATCCACGAGACCGCCGAAGAGGAGATCGTCCATCCGATGGCGCGCAGAGCCCTGCCCCACGGCCCCGCGCTCGTCGAAGACCGGCTCAAGGAGGAGGCCAAGGCCAAGGAGCTGCTGTCCACGCTGGAGAAGATGGACACCGACGACCCGAACTTCATGTCGATGCTGGACCGCCTGCGGATGTCCGTCCTCACCCACGCCCGCGCAGAGGAGCGCTACGAGTTCCCGCAGCTGCGCAACCACCTCGGCGCGAGCCAGCTGCGCACACTGGTCACCGCGGTGAAGGCGGCCGAGGCCACCGCGCCCACCCACCCGCATCCGGGCACCGAGTCCGCCACCAAGAACCTGCTGCTCGGCCCCGTCACGGCGCTCACCGACCGGATCCGGGACGCCATCCGCTCCAGCAAGAGCTGACCCGGGGGAGCCTCCAAGGGCCGATCGGCGGGCGAACCAGTGAGGTAAGTCCGGTTTTGACCAAGGCTGTCATAGGGCAGCGTAGGCATCATGACCACCCACCTCGTCTGCTCCCTGTGCGAGATACCGGCCGGCCAGTGGCTGCTCTCCTACACCGAGGCCGACCCGACCGATGATGCGACCCGGGAGGCGCTGCTGACCCTCGGCAACGGCTACCTGGCCACGCGGGGCGCGGCACCGGAGGCCTCCGCCGACGGCATCCGCTACCCCGCCACCTACGTCGCCGGCGTCTACAACCGGCTCACCTCGGAGGTGGACGGGCATGTCAGGAGCGACGAGAGCATCGTCAACGTCACGAACTGGCTGCCCGTCACCTTCCGGCCCGAGGACGGAGCCTGGTTCACCCCCGACGGCTACAAGGTCGAACACCGGCATGAAGTGCTGGACATGCAGCGCGGCATCCTCCTGCGGGAGGTGGTCGTCCGCGACCCCGAGCAGCGCCACACCCGCCTCCAGCAGGAGCGGCTGGTCTCGCTGGACCGGCCCCACGTGGCGGCTCTGCGCACCACCATCACCCCGCTGAACTGGAAAGGGACGATCCGCGTCCGCAGCCTGCTGGACGGAGAGGTCCGCAACGACAACGTCGCCGAGTTCTCCGCGCTGGCCAAGGAACACCTCAACGAACCCACCATGGGCCACCACGGCGACACGTACTGGCTGGCCTGCGAGACCAACCAGTCCGACGTCTGCGTCGCCCAGGCCGCGCGGACCCTGCTGCACCGGGAGAACCAGCCCGTCATCGCGATCTCCAAGCCCCTCCAAGGCCCCCGCCATGTGGGGAACGAGCTGCGTCTCACCATCTCGTCAGGCGCCCCCGTGACGGTCGACAAGACCGTCACGGTCTTCACCTCGCGGGACAAGGCCATCTCCGAGCCGCTGGAGGCGGCCCGCGACGAACTCGCCGACGCCCCGGGCTTCGAGTCGCTGCGCGACGCGCACGTCCTGGCTTGGGAACACCTCTGGAAGCGCTTCCACCTGTCCTTCCAGGGCGACGACGGGACGGCCGAGCGGCGCGCCCTCAACCTCCACGTCTTCCACGTCGCGCAGACCCTGTCACGCAACACCGCCGACCTCGACGTGGGCGTCCCGGCGCGGGGCCTGCACGGTGAGGGCTACCGGGGGCACATCTTCTGGGACGAGCTGTTCGTCTTCCCGATCCTCAACCTGCGGATGCCGGAACTGACCAGGGCCCTGCTGCTGTACCGCTACCGCCGCCTCCCCCAGGCCCGGCGCCTGGCCCGCGAGGCCGGGGCGGCCGGGGCCCTCTTCCCCTGGCAGAGCGGGAGCGACGGGCGGGAGGAGACGCCCCGGCAGTTCTTCAACCCCAGGTCGAAACGCTGGATGCCCGACAACTCGCGGCGGCAGTACCACATCAACCTCGCGGTGGCCTACAACATCTGGCTCTACTATCAGGTCACCGCCGACGTCGACTTCCTCGCCGCCTACGGCGCCGAACTCCTCGTCGAGATCGCCCGCTTCTGGTCGTCCCTCGCCGAACACGACCCCCGGGACGACCGCTACCACCTGCGCGGCGTGATGGGGCCGGACGAGTTCCACGACGGCCACCCCGACCGCCCCGGCGGCGGCCTGGACGACAACGCCTACGTCAACATCATGACCGCCTGGACGCTCGCCCGCGTCAGGGAGGCGCACAAGATCCTCGGCGGGCACCACACCGAGGACCTGTGGCAGCGGCTGGGCGTCACCCCGGACGAGCTCGAGCAGTGGGACCGCATCAGCCGCAGGCTGCACGTGCCGTTCCTGCCCGGCGGGCTGATCGGCCAGTTCGAGGGCTACGCCGAGCTGAAGGAACTGGACTGGGACTCCTACCTCGCCCGGTACGGCGACCTCGGGAGGCTCGACCTCATCCTGGAGGCCGAGGAGGACTCCACCAACTGCTACAAGGCGTCCAAGCAGGCCGACGTGCTGATGCTCTTCTACCTGCTGAGCGCCGAGGAGCTCACCGCGATCCTGGAGCGGCTCGGCTACGGCTTCGACCCGGAGACCATCCCCGAGACGGTGGCCTACTACCAGGCCCGCACCACCCACGGCTCCACGCTCAGCCGGGTCGTGCACTCCTGGGTGATGTCCCGCGGCAACCGCCAGGACTCCTGGGCGCTGCTGCGCGAGGCGCTCTCCGCGGACCTCGCCGACACCCAGGGCGGCACCACCCGGGAGGGGATCCACCTGGGCGCGATGGCCGGGACCGTGGACATCCTCCAGCGCTGCTACACCGGACTGGAGACCCGGGCCGACGCGCTGCGGCTGCACCCCTGCCTGCCCGACACCCTCAAGTGGCTGGACTTCGACCTGCGCTACCGGGGCCACTGGCTGCACTTCCAGATCAGCCACGACCAGGTGCTGGTGCAGGCGAAGCCGGGCGCCGCCGCCCCCGTCGACATCGTCCTGGACGGGCGGAAGCACGTGCTGGGCGGCGGCGACCGCATCCTCCACCAGCTATCCGAGAAGCCGCCTCACTCCTCCTCCTGACCCTCGGCCCGGGCCCCCGGAGCGCGCCTCACCACGACGGTACCGGCGTGGGCGCGGGCCGTCGGGTCGAGGCGGACCTTGACGAGGCTGGCCACCGTCGTGACGAGGAGGATCACCCCGATGACGCCCAGCGAGAACGGCGTCGTGATGACCGGGACCGCGTCGCTGAGGTCGTGGGCCCAGTGCAGGACCAGCTTCACGCCGATGAACGCCAGGATCAGCGACAGGCCCGTCGACAGGTACACCAGCCGGTCCAGCAGGTCGGTCACGAGGAAGAACAGCGCCCGCAGGCCGAGCAGCGCGAACGCGTTGGCCACGAAGACGATGTAGGCCTCCTGCGTCACGCCGAACACCGCCGGGATGGAGTCGAGCGCGAACAGGATGTCCGTGCCCCCGATGGCGACCAGGACGACGAACAGCGGCGTCACCACCTTCCGGCCCTCGATGTTGGCGATCAGGCGCCCGCCCACGTACTCGTCGGTGACGGGCAGGAACCTCCGGGAGGCCCGCACCAGCAGGTTGTCCTCGATGTTCGGGTCCTCGTTGCGGTGCCGGAAGAGCTGCACGGCCGTCCACAGCAGCAGCAGCCCGAACAGCAGGAACATGAAGGAGAACAGCGACAGCAGCGCCGCGCCCAGCGCGATGAGGACGGCCCGCAGCAGCAGCGCCAGCAGGATCCCGAACGTCAGGGCCTCCTGCTTGAGCCGGTCGGGCACCGCGAACGTCGACATGATGATCACGAAGACGAAGAGGTTGTCGACCGACAGGCTCTTCTCGACGATGTACCCGGCGAAGTACTGCCCGCCGTAGTCCCACCCGACCTGGCTCGCCAGCACCACGCCGAACCCGAGGGCCACCAGGATGTAGAACGTCGACCAGGCCGCCGCCTCCTTGAACCCCACGTGGTGCGGCCGCAGCACGCCCAGCCCCAGGTCCAGGACGAACAGGGCGGCGATGAAACCGATCGTCAGACCCCATCCGAGTGCCGAAATCTCCATCCCGTCCTCCTACCCGCTGCCCGTTCCGGCGGTCACCGCTGATCGATCCGGCGGTCTCCTCCCAACGAGCGAGGCGATCTCCCAGATCCCTCCTCTCCTGAAAAGCCGGATGCCATGCTTCCCCGGGCCCGCTTCGTCCGTGATGGGAGCGAGATCACGCACAGCGGACTCCGGTCGGCCGCGCGGTAGTGCGCTACCGCGCGGCCGGGGCGGATCAGCGGGTCAGGAGGTCCTTGGCGATGTGGGTCACCTGGACTTCGTTGCTCCCCGCGTAGATCATCAGAGATTTGGCGTCGCGGGCCAGCTGCTCGACCCGGTATTCGGACATGTAGCCGTTTCCGCCGAAGAGCTGGACGGCTTCCATGGCCACCTCGGCGGCTGCCTCGGAGCAGTAGAGCTTGACCGCGGAGGCTTCCGCGAGGGTGGGCTGCCGGCCCGCGCGGAGCTGTTCGACGGCGCGGAAGACCATGTTCTGGACGTTGAGGCGAGCCACCTCCATCCTGGCCAGTTTGAGCTGGATGAGCTGGAATTCGGCGATCTTCTGGCCCCACAGCTCGCGGGTCCTGGCGTAGTCGACCGACAGACGCAGGCACTCCTCGATGACGCCCAGGGACATCGCCCCCACGCCCAGGCGTTCCATCGTGAAGTTCGCGCGGGCGCTCGCACGTCCGTCCGAGAGCCCGCCGATGCCTCCCAGCAGCCGATCGGGCTCCAGGAAGACGTCGTCGAAGAACAGCGCGCCGGTGCGGGAGGAGTGCATGCCCATCTTGCGGAACGGCCGGGACTGGGTGAGTCCGTCCATGCCCCGGTCCAGAACGAAGGCCAGGACCGGGCGGCCGCGCGGAGGAACCCCGGTGCCGTCGTCGAGCTTGGCGTAGACGACGAGCGTGTCGGCGTCGGGGCCGTTGGTGATGAAGGTCTTCTGCCCCTTGAGCAGGTAGCCGTCGCCGCGGGGGGTGACGGTGGTCTTCATGCCGCCGAAGGCGTCCGAGCCCGCGTCGGGCTCGGTGATGGCCCACGCGCCGACCTTGTCGAAGGTGAGCAGATCCAGCAGCCAGCGTTCCTTCTGCTCCGGAGTGCCGCGCGACATGATCGTCCCCGCGCAGAGCCCGAGGCTGACGCCGACCGTCGAGACCATGCCCATCGACATCCGGCAGATCTCGGCGACCGCGAGCATGATCATGCCCGCCTGTTCGGCGCCGCCGATCCCGGTCGGGCCCCCGGTCCTCCGCTCACCCCGGCTCCGGGAGCGTTCGGCCGCGAGCATCCCGGCGAACGTCTCACGGGCCAGGGCGTCGATGCCGAAGGAGCGCCACAGCCCCCGGATGAGGTCGTAGGGCGGCAGGTCGCCGTGTTCGAGTTCGTCGAGCCGCGGACGCACCTCCTTCTCCAGGTACTCCCGGACGGTGTCGCGGACCAGGAGGTCGCTCTCGGACCATTCGAGCATCACGACCACGCCCATTCGGCGAGCCCGCGCCGGACCTCGTCGACGGTCCAGGGCCGGTCGGTCTCGGCGGTGGCCGCGACGGACCAGCCGGCCAGCCGCTGGATGGAGCCGCCCTGCACCGCGAAGACCTGCCCGGTGTGCGGGCATTTCTCGGTGGCGAGGTAGGCGACGAGCGGCGCGATGTTCGCCGGGGAGAAGGCGTCGAACTCGCCTTCGGCCACCTCCTGCGCGAAGATCGCGCCCATGCCCGGGGTGGCCAGGGTCAGCCGGGTGCGCGCGATCGGCGCGATGGCGTTGACCCGCACCCCGTAGCGTTCCAGTTCGTCCGCGGCGACCAGGGTCAGCGCCGCGATGCCCGCCTTGGCCGCGCCGTAATTGGCCTGCCCGGCGTTCGGCAGGGTCAGGCCGGACGCCGAGGCGGTGTTGACGACCGAGGCGTTCGGCTGCCTCCCGGCCTTGGATTCGGCCTTCCAGTACGCGGCGGCGTGGTGGAGCACCGCCGCGTGCCCCTTCAGGTGGACGGCGATCACCGCGTCCCACTGGGATTCCTCGAGCCCGGCGAGAAAGCCGTCCCGCAGGATGCCCGCGTTGTTGACGACCACGTCCAGCCGTCCGAACTCCGCGACGGCCCGGTCGACCAGTGCCCGGGCGTCCGACCAGTCTGCGACGTTCCCGCCGTCGGCCACGGCCCTGCCCCCGAGGGCCCGGATCTCCTCCACGACCTCGTGCGCGGGCCCGCTGTCCGCGCCGCTGCCGTCGTTGCCGCCGCCGAGGTCGTTGACGACCACCGCGGCTCCCTCGCGGGCGAACAGCAGCGCGTGCTCGCGTCCGATCCCGCGGCCCGCGCCGGTGATGACCGCGACGCGTCCTTCCAGTGCACCCATGTGCCTGCCTGCCTTTCCGATGGTGGTCAGTGGACGATCTCGGCGAGGCCGTCCTTGACGACGACCTCGCCGCCGACGGACGTCTCGAACGCGTAAGAGGTGACGCCGCCCGAGGTCGCGGCTCGCCAGACCCGGGTGGTCAGGTCGGAGTCGGGCAGGACGACCCGGGCGAAGCGCACGGCCAGCCGCCGCAGCCGGTGGACGTCGCCGTCCGCGAGCCCGGTGAGCACGGCCCAGGAGGTGAAGGCCATCGTGCACAGGCCGTGCGCGATGATCCCGGGCAGCCCGGCGTCCTTGGCGACCTGCTCGTCCAGGTGGATGGGCATCGGGTCGCCCGCCGCCGGGGCGTACCTGAAGGTCTGGTCGGCGTCGAGGTGCTGGGACGTCTCCAGGACGGGGGCCAGCCCGCGCAGCGTCTCGTCGAAGGCGTGCGCGGGGCCGGACTCGCCCTTCTTCGTCCCGGCGTCGAAGCCGCGGAAGAAGGCGGTGACGTACTGCTCGTTGACCAGCTCGCCGTCCTGGTCACGGCACTCGACGTGGATGGTCGAGCGGGTCCCGTTGGGCAGGCCCTCGTAGCCGATCATCCGGCCGCGCGAGACGAGCCGGTCGCCGGGGCGGATCAGGCGGTGGAAGTGGAAATCCTGCTCGCCGTGGACGAGGCGGCCGATCAGCTCGATCGGCACGACGTCCAGGGCGGGCATCATGAGCGCCTCGAAGACCGGGACGATCGCGAACACGGGCGGCGCGACGTCGCCCGCCAGGTGGGCCGGGATCGGGTCGTTGGTGGCCCGCGCGTACTCGACGATGCGCTCGCGGGTGACCTCGAACTCGGTCTCCTCGGCCCAGACGCCGAGCCCGGAGTCGTCGAATCTCAGCTCTTCGCCCATGGTCAGGCCGTCGCCTTCGCCAGGTTGTCCAGGCTCTGGGCGAGGTTCTTGGCGGCGTCCCTCTCCACGGCCTTGCCGAGCGCTCCGACGATCATGGAGCCCTCGAACTCGGCGATGATCCGGACGGTCGTGCCCTCGCCCTCGGGCGCGAGCGCGAACTCGAACCGGGACTTCACGCCCGCCATGCCCTTGCCCTCGATGACGACGCGGCTGCGGGCCTCCAGCGTCTCGACCGTCCACTCCAGCTTGTTGGCCATGCCGAGCATGACGACCTTCTCCACCAGGCGGGCGCCGACGGCCAGGGTGGCGGGCGGCTCCTCCAGCCAGCCCGCGTGGATGGTCAGCCAGTCGCCCCAGGCCGCCGGGGCGGCGATCGCGGCCCAGACGCGGTCTGCGGGGGCGGCCAGGTGCTTGCTCGTCTCGATGTGTCCCATGGGGTTCTCTCCTTCTGGTTCGGGTGTCGTTCAGCGCTCGGCGCGCTGGTAGGCGGTGACCACGGCGGCTCCGCCGAGGCCGATGTTGTGCTGTAGCGCGGCGGTGACCCCGTCGACCTGGCGGGCGTCGGCCCGGCCGCGCAGTTGCCAGACGAGTTCGGCGCACTGGGCCAGGCCGGTCGCGCCGAGGGGGTGGCCCTTGGAGATGAGGCCGCCGGACGGGTTGACGACCCAGCGCCCGCCGTAGGTGGTGTCGCCGGAGTCGATCAGGTGGCCGGCCTCGCCCTCCTTGCACAGGCCGAGGGCCTCGTACAGGAGGAGTTCGTTGGCGGAGAAGCAGTCGTGCAGCTCGATGACCTGGAAGTCCTGCGGGCCGAGCCCGGACTGCTCGTACACCTGGCGGGCGGCCTGGACGTTCATGTCGTGACCGATGAGGCCCTTGCAGGTGCCGTCGAAGGTCGTCTCGCCGAAGTCGGTGGTCATGGCCTGGCCGACGATCTCGACGGCCTGCCCGGCCAGGCCGTGGGCGTCCACGAAGTCCTCGCTCGCCAGGATCGCCGCGCCGGAGCCGTCGGAGGTCGGCGAGCACTGCAGCTTGGTGAGCGGGTCGTAGATCATCGGCGCGGCCAGGATGTCGTCGAGCGTGTACTCGTCCTGGAACTGCGCGTACGGGTTGTTCACCGAATGCCGGTGGTTCTTCCAGCCGATCATGGCGAAGTGCTCGGCGGTGGTGCCGTGCCGCCGCATGTGCTCGCGTCCCGCGGCGCCGAACATCCAGGGGGCCGGCGGGAAGCGCACCTCGGAGATCTCGGCGAGGGCCAGCATGTGCCGGGCGATGGGCTGCTCGCGGTCCTCGAAGGTGGAGCCCAGCGAGCCGGGCTGCATCTTCTCGAAGCCGAGGGCCAGCACGCAGTCGGCCTGCCGGCCGCGGATCGCCTGGGCGGCGAGGTAGAGCGCGGTGGAGCCGGTCGAGCAGTTGTTGTTGACGTTGAAGACCGGGATGCCGGTCATGCCCAGCTCGTAGACGGCGCGCTGGCCGGAGGTCGACTCGCCGTAGACGTAGCCGACGTAGGCCTGCTCGACGAGACCGTAGGCGATCCCGGCGTCCTCCAGGGCCCTGGTGCCGGATTCGCGGGCCATCTGCGGGTAGTCCCAGTTCTCTCGCCGGCCGGGTTTCTCGAACTTCGTCATTCCGACGCCGACGACGTACACCTTGCTCACGTGCTGCTCCTTGGGGTTGGGGCCGGTCGGTGAGAGACCGGCAACTAACATACATACATGAATGTATGTTTTCTAGACCGGAAGACCCCCTTCTCGGTTCGGGACGGGATCAGCGCACGCGCAGCGCGCGCAGAAGACGGAGGGAGGCGGCCACGACCTCGGCGTGACGCTCCGGGGACAGGAAGGACGGCGGCTGGAGCACCCGGACCCGCTGGACGGCCAGGCTCTGCGCCTCGGTGTACTTGAGCAGGCCCTCCGCGCCGTGCCTGCGGCCGAGCCCGGACAGGCCGAGCCCGCCCATCGGGGCGTCCATGCTCCCGTAGGCGGCCATGTGCCCGTCGTTGACGTTCACGGTGCCCGCGCGCAGCCGCGCCGCGACCCGCCTCGCCCGGCGGCGGTCGGCGCCGAAGACCGCGGCGTTGAGGCCGTACGCGGTCGCGTTGGCCGCGGTGACCGCCTCGTCGTCGGAGCCGAACCGGTACAGGGCGACGACGGGACCGAACGTCTCCTTGTCGAAGCACTCCATTCCCGGCTCGACCCCCGCCAGGACGGTCGGCTCGTAGCAGCTCGGGGAGACGTCCGGACGGGGCCGGCCGCCGGTCAGCACCCGTGCGCCCTTGGCCCTGGCGTCCTCCACGTGCGCGCCGACCTCGGCGAGCCTGCGCGGGGAGATCAGGGAGCCGACGTCGTATCCCCAGCCGTACCGGGCGCCGAGCCGCAACGCCCGCGTCGCGGCGACGAACCGGTCGCGGAACTCCTCGAAGACCCGGTCCTGGACGTAGAGCCGCTCGATGTGCATGCACAGCTGGCCCGCGTTGGTGAAGGCGCTCTCCACCGCCGCGGCCACCGCCGCGCCGAGCCTCGCGTCGTCCAGGACGATCATCGCGTTCTTTCCGCCGAGCTCCAGGGAACAGCCGACGAGCCGGTCCCCGGTGTGCCGCCCGATCTCGCGCCCCGTCCCGGTGGAGCCGGTGAACGCCACGTAGTCGGCCGTCTCGACGAGCGAGGCGCCCAGCACCGGGCCGTCGCCCAGCACCACCTGCATCAGCCCCTCCGGCAGCCCCGCCTCCGCCAGGAGCCTCGCCCCGTAAAGCGGGCTGAGCGGGGTCAGGAGGTCGGGTTTCACCAGGACCGCGTTGCCCGCGAGCAGGGCGGGCACGGCGTCGGACACGCTGAGCGCGAAGGGGTAGTTCCAGGGGGAGATGACCGCGACCACGCCCTTGGGCAGCCTCCGCTCGGTGACGCCGACCGCCAGCGGCACCATCCCGCGGCGGCGGCGCGGCCTCAGCAGGTCCGGCGCGGCCCCGAGGTAGTGGCCCGTGGTGAGCACGGGCTCGGACGCCTCGGCGAAGGCGTGCGCGCGGGCCTTTCCCGTCTCGGCCTGGATCAGGTCGGCGATGTGCTCGCGCCGGTCCAGCAGCAGCCGGTGGAACCGGGCGAAGACCCGCGCCCTGGCGCGGACGGGCGTCGCGGCCCAGCGGGCCTGCGCGTCACGTGCCCTCTCCACCGCGCTCGCCACGTTCGACGGGGTGGAGAGGGGCAGCCTGGTCAGCTCCGTGCCGGTGAAGACCTCCGTCACGGAGACTTCTCCGGAGCCCGTCGAGACGACCCTGGCGGCCAGGTCGTCCAGGAGTCCGGGGGCGAGGGCGGCGGGACGTCTCATCGCTGCTCCCCCGTCCGCGTGGCCCGCGCCTCGTAGGCCGCACGTTCGGACGTGCGGGCCGCGTCCAGCAGCAGGGACTCGCCGCCCATCGCCCGGGTGAGGCGGCGCGCGAGCCCGCGGGGGACGAGGTCCCGGACGCGCAGCGCCATGCCGAGCGATCTGGGCACGTACACCTCGGCGCGCGGCCGGCGCAGCGCGGCGACGACGGCCCCGGCGACCTCGTCCGGGGTCACCGCCCGCACCCCCCTGACCGGGGTGAGGCCGGCTGCCAGTTCGGTGCGCACCACTCCGGGCAGCACGCAGGTGACCTCGATCCCGGCGCCGCGCACCTCCGCGCGCAGGGCCTCGGAGAAGCCGACGACGCCGTACTTCGTCGCGCAGTAGGTGGCTCCGCCGGGGACGGGCAGGCGGCCCGCTCCGGAGGCGACGTTCACGATGTGCCCGAGGCGGCCGTCCCTCGGCCTTTCCCCCATCCGCCGCACGGCCTCGCGACTGCCGTGGATGACCGCGTGCAGGTTGATCGCCAACTGGGCCCCGGTCACCTGGTCGGGCTCGTCCTCCAGCCGGGCCACCGGCATGATCCCGGCGTTGTTCACCAGGACGGACAGCGGGCCGAGTTCCCGCTCCACCTCGTCGAGGAAGGCCGTGAAGCCGGGCCGGTCGGTGACGTCCAGCGGCAGAGCCAGGCAGCCCGGCGGGGCCTGCGCGGCGTCGAGGTCGCCGACCGCGACCCGGGCCCCGGCCGCCAGGACGGCACGGGCGGTCGCGGCCCCGATCCCCCGCGCGCCTCCGGTGATGACGACGACCTCGCCGTCCAGCGAACGTGACATTGTTTCCTCCTCAGGTGAGCGCGCGGCGCAGGACCTTGCCGGTCGGGGTGCGGGGCAGGTCGTCGACGAGCACGACGTCGCGGGGGACCTTGTGGCGGGCCAGGGAGCCGCGCACGTACTCCCTGACCTCCTCGGGGGTGAGCCGGGAGCCGGGGGCGGGCACGACGAACGCCTTGAGCCGCCGGCCGAACTCGGCGTCCGGGACCGGGACGACCACGGCCTCCTCGATCCCCGGATGGGAGCTCAGCAGGTCCTCGATCTCGCCGGGGAAGACGTTCTCGCCCCCGCTGACGATCATGTCGTCGTCCCTGCCGTCCACGAAGAGCAGCCCGTCCTCGTCGAAGTGGCCGACGTCCCCGGTGCTCATCAACCCGTCCAGGACCTGCCGAGAGCCGCCGCCGGTGTAGCCGTCGAAGCGGGTGCCGTTGGTGACGAAGATGCGCCCTTGGACGTTCGGCCGGTCGATCGGCCTGTCGTCCTCGTCGTAGAGGCGGATCCGGCAGCCGCGCGGGCAGCGGCCCGCGGTGCCGGGGGCCCGCCGCAGCTCGTGCGGCCGGGCGACGGTGGCGGTGGCGACCTCGGTGGAGCCGTAGAGGTTGTAGAGCACGTCGCCGAAGCGGTCGAGGGCCCGCACCACCAGATCGGGGCTCAGCGCGGAGCCCGCGCTGAGGACGATCCGCAGCCGCGACAGGTCGGCGTCGTCCACGGGGCCGAGGGCCAGGATGCGGTGCAGCATGGTCGGCACCAGCACCAGGGCGGTGCAGCGGTGCTCGGCGGCCAGCCGGACGGTCCGCGCGGCGTCGAAGCGGCGCTGCAGGACCAGGGTCGAGCCCAGCGAGATCGCCAGCAGCGCGTGCGCGAGCCCCGTCCCGTGGAAGAGGGGCGAAGCGACCAGGGTGGCCTCGCGGGCCCGCCAGGGCACCCGGTCCAGGAGCTGAGCCACGGCGTCCAGCGACCGGACCCGGCGCGGCGCCCCTTTGGGCGGGCCGGTGGTACCGCTGGTCAGCAGGACGATCGCGCCCGCGCGGCCGGGTGGCCGGGGGCGGCCGGACGGAGCCCGGCGGATCAGGGCGGCCAGGTCGATCCGGGGGGCGACCCCCAGACCTCCGGGAGGCGGCTCATCGGTCCAGGCGGTGAAGCGGGGGATCTCCCTCGGGAGGTGGCCCACCGCCTCGGCGAACTCCTCGTCATGCACGATCGCGGTGACGCCTTCCCCGCGGGCGATGTCGGCCAGTTGCGGCCCGGCCGAGCCGGTGTTCAGGAGCAGGGCCGTCGCGCCGAGCTTGGCGGCGGCGAAGAGGGAGTCCAGCAGCCAGCGGTGGTCGCGGCACAGGACGGCCACGACGCTCCGCTCGTCCAGGCCGAGGCCGCGCCAGGCGAGGCACAGGGCGTCGGACCTGCGGTCGAGTTCGGTGAAGGACAGCTCTCCGAGGTCGTCCACCAGCGCGATCCCGTCCCCGTGGCGGCGGGCGGCGGCCCGTACCGAGGCGGCCTGTGCGCCCCAGCGGCGCAGCTCCCACCGCAGCAGGGCCGGCTGGTCGGGGCGCCGGAGGTCGAGGAGACCGGCACGGGAGAACGACCGCAGGGCGTGGGCGAGATCGACGGTGCGGCGCGGATCCATCAGGGCTCCCTTCAGCAGACGCGACTAACATACATACATGAATGTATGTAAATCAACAGGCTCGGTAGGCTGTCCGCATGCCGACCACATCCGCCGGCCGCGGGCGCGCCGGACGCACCCAGGAGGAGCGCAGCGCCGCCACCCGCGAAGCGCTGCTCGAGGCCACCGTCGCGGTGCTCGCCGAAGAGGGCTACGCCGGGCTGACGACCACCAAGGTGGCGGCCCGCGCGGGCGTCACCCGGGGCGCTCAGGTCCACCACTTCCCCAGCCGGGACGCCCTGGTGGCCGCCGCGATCTCCCACCTGGTCGAGCGCACCGCCGACGACATGGCCAAGATCCTGTCCGACCGGCCCGACCTGCTGACCGTCGAGGGCCTGCTCGACCTGCTCTGGGAGCTGTTCCGCGGCCCGGTCTTCCAGGCCGTGCTCCAGTTCGTGGCGGCCAGCCCGCCCGAGCCGGAGATCCGGCAGAGCCTCATGCGGCTCGACCAGACGATCACCAGGCTGATGCTGGAGCACGCCTCGGCCTTCTTCGGAGACCACCACCACCCCGACTCCGACGACCGGCTGTTCGTCGCGTTCAACGCCATCTCCGGGCTCGCGCTGAACTATCGCTTCGTCCGGTTCGACGACGCGCTGCTCGCCGCCCGCTGGGAGCGCACCCGGGCACAGCTCGTCCGGCTGCTCACGCTGCCCTGACCCCCCGGCGGGACGTGCCCGGCGAGCGGATCGGGCAGCCGGGCGAGCCAGGCGGGCGTCCACCAGTTGGCGCGGCCCAGCAGCGCCATGGTGGAGGGCACGAGCAAGCCGCGCACCAGGAGGGCGTCCACGACGACGCCCGCCGCCAGACCCACGCCGAACATCTTGATCACCGGATCGGGGTGGAGCAGGAACCCGGCGAAGACGCCGACCATGATGAGAGCGGCACTGGAGATCACGCGGGCGGTGCCGGCCAGGCCGTCGCGGACCGCGCGCCGGTCGTCCCCGTGCCGCAGCCTGCTCTCGCGGACCGCCGTCAGCAGGAAGACCTCGTAGTCCATGGACAGGCCGAACAGTACGGCGAACATCATCATCGGGACATAGCCCTCGATCGGGACGGGAGCCTCCAGGCCGAGCGGCGCCGCTCCCCAGCCCCAGGTGAAGACGGCGGTGAGCACCCCGTAGGCAGCGCCGATCGAGACCAGGTTCATCACCACCGCCTTGGCCGCCACGACCGGCGCCCGGAACGCCAGGAGCAGCACCAGCCCGCACAGGCCGAGCACGGTGCCGATCAGCACCGGCATCCGGTCCGAGACCAGCGCCGCTAGATCGGCCTTCGCGGCCACCGGACCGCCCACGTGCTGCTCCAGGCCCGGCACGTCCGGCCGCCTGATCCGCTCCACCAGGTCCGCCGTGGCCGGGTCGCTCGGCGCGGTCGCCGGGACGACCTTCACCACGGCCGCCGACCCGTCCGGAGAGACCCTGGGCTCACCCGCCGAGGCGACGCCCTTCGTGCCCCGCAGGCTCTCGGCGAAGGCGGTGAGAGCGGGGTCGGCGGGTCCGGAGAACCGTCCGTCGGTCTCGGCGACCACGGTGAGCGGACCGTTGGCTCCCGGCCCGAAGCCCTCCTCCAGGAGTTCGTACGCCTGCCGCGTCACATTGCCGCTCTGGTCGGAGCCCGCGTCGACCTGTCCGAGATCGAGCGCGACGGCCGGGGCCGTCAACGCCCCCAGCAGCACGACCGAGCCGAGCAGCACCCGCCACGGACGCCCGGTCACCCGGTCGGCGAGTCTTCCCCAGAGGACCGACGGCTTCTCGACGGAATCACGCCGCCGGAAGACCCGCAGGGCGTTGACGCGTTCGCCGAGCAGCGTCAGGAGGGCCGGGAGGAAGGTCACCGCCGTCAGGACCGCGACCGCGACCACCAGGCCCGTCGTCCAGGCGAGGGTCCGCAACACCGGGATGCCGGAGATGGCCAGGCCGCTCAGCGCGATGACCACGGTGATCCCGGCGAAGACGACCGACGCCCCCGAGGAGCCGACCGTCTCGCGCACCGCCTCCGGGACCGGTCTGCCCTCGGCGAGCAGGGAGCGGTGGCGGCTCAGCAGGAACAGGGCGTAGTCGATGCCCACCCCGAGGCCGATCATGGTCGCCAGGGTGGCCGCGGTCGACGGGATCGAGGCCAGATGCCCGAGCAGGCCCACGGCGCCGAGCCCGCAGAGCAGGCCGACCAGCGCCGAGACGACGGGCAGCCCGGCCGCGACGGCGCTTCCGAACCCGACGAGGAGGACCACCAGTGCCAGCACGAGTCCGAACGCCTCGCTGCGCGCCGAGCCCTCCCGTTCGGCCGCGGCCGCCAGCCGACCCCCTGGCATCACCTCGACTCCGGTGGCGGCGACCGGGGCGGCGGCCGCCTCCAGGCGCTGGACGAGCGCCCCGTCGACCTCCCTGGCGGGAAGATCCAGCTCGACGGTCAGATAGCCGGTCCGGCCGTCGGCCGAGACGCTGCCCGCCTGGACGGACGCGGGCACGACCCTCGTCACGTGCTCCACGGCCCCGACCTGCCGGACGGTCCGGTCGAGCGCCTCCCGCCGGGCGGCGTCGTCCAGGGTGCCCTGGCCTGCGTGCAGCACCAAGGTCCCCGACGAACCCCCGCCCTCGCCGGGGAAGGCACGCACCTGGAGGTCCGCCGCGTACTGGGCGTCGGTGCCCGGCAGCGACAGGGTGTCGTCCGTCGGACGGCCGAACATCAGCACCGCCGCGGCCACCGAGACGACGATCATCGCCCAGGCGCACAGCACCGTCCGGGGACGCCGCACGCTCAACGCGCTCAACCGGTTCAGCACGACCGTCCTCCGTCCGCCTTCTCGGACCCGTCCACTCGGAGGTCCGCGGCCCGCATCCCGACACGCAGTCCCCCGTCCGTCACCGCCACCTCGGAGTAGGCGAGCCCGTCAGGCAGATCCGGCAGGTCCCGGCTCAGCTCGGGCTGCTCGCCGAGCCGGTCGAGAAGCCGCCGTGCGGGCAGCAGCCGGCCCAGGACCTTCACGTACTCGGGGGTGATCGTCAGCTTTCCCCCGGCCAGCGACGGCACGGCCAGGACCGTGGCGGGCACGCTGAGCCCGCCACGCCGGACCTCGGTGGAGATCGCCAGCATGCCGTTCTCATACGACAACTCCCCGCCCTGCCGCGGCAGGGCGTCCTCGATCGCGGAGAACGGCACGACGGCGTGCGCGTCCAGCCGTTCGACCGCCACACCGCCCTCGTCGGGGACGCTCACTCCGAAGAGCCGCACGTCGAGGGCCGAGACGGTGATCCCGCCGCGGCGGACGCCGTCCGCCGTGACCCGCACCTCGTCGAGTTCCCGGGTGAGCGCCTGGACCACGAAGGGAAAGCCCGACACCGAGACCTCGGGCGTGCCCTCCAGCAGGCAGGTGGCCCGCTCCGCGAGACGGTCGGCCGTCCGGTGGGCGAGGTAGCGGTCGGCTCCGGCTGCCGCGCCCGAGACCAGACCCAGGGACAGCACGATGATCGCCGCTCTGCGCGACGGACTGCGCTTCATGGGGCCCAGCCCACCAGCCCCGGTTCAAGGACCGACGTCAGGAAGATGGGAGTTCGTCATGAGTCGGCCGTGAAGGCAGCCTGACCTGGACGGTCGTGCCCTCGCCCGGGGCGCTGCGGATCCGTGCCGAGCCTCCGTGGGCCTGGGCGATCGCCGCGACGATCGGCAGGCCGAGGCCGCTGCCGGACGCGCCGCCGCGATCGGCGGACGCGGCCCGGTAGAAGCGGTCGAAGGCCCGGTCGAGGGTCTCAGGCCCCATGCCCGGCCCCTCGTCGGCGACCTCGACGACCGCCTCGTCCCCCTCCACCCGCACGGCGACGCGCGCCGGGGCCCGCGGGGGCGTGTGCGCGCGGACGTTGCCCAGCAGGTTGGCGAGGATCTGCCGGACGGCCCCCTCGTCGGCGGTCACCGTGCACGGCCCCTGCGCGTCCAGGGTGATCGGCCGGTCCGGCTCGACGGTCAGCGCGTCGGCCACCGAGTCGGCGGCCACCTGGGAGAGGTCGACCGGTCCCGGCTCCAGCCGGGGCTCCTGGTCGAGGCGGGCCAGGTAGAGCAGATCATCGATGATCTTCGCCATCCGCGCGGCCTCGTCGTCGGCCCGCCGCACCGCGTCCGGGCGGCCCTCCGGGGTCACGATGCCCAGGCGCAGCAGCTGCAGGTAGCCGCGGACCGAGGTCAGCGGGGTCCGCAGCTCGTGTGAGGCGTCGGCGACGAACCGCCGCAGCCGTTCCTCGGACCTGGCGCGGGCCGACAGGGCGCCCTCGATCCGGGCCAGCATCCCGTTGACGGCCAGGGCGAGCCTGCCCGCCTCCGTCCCGGGCGAGGCCACCCGCACCCGGCGGCTCAGGTCGCCTTCCGCGATGGCCCCGGCGGTCTCCGCGATCTGGTCCAAGGGACGCAGCCCCTGGGCGATGAGCAGCCGGGCGATCGCCGAGAGCACCGCCAGGACGGCCAGCGCGGTCAGCGACTCCACGAGCAGCAGCCGGACGACGGTGTCGCGGACCGGCTGGAGCGGCAGCGCCACGACCGCCTCGACCCGCCCGTTGGGGCCGGTGAAGGAGACCGCCCGGTACCGTCCGGCCTCGCCCGCGTCGATCGTCACCGGAACCGAGATCCCCCCGGCGGGAGGGGCGGGCGCCCGGTCCAGCAGCACGCCGGGCCTGAGGTCGCCGTTGCCGGTGGTGCCCAGGAGCGTCCCGTCCTCGCGGCGGGTCTCCACCAGGTACTCGGTCGGGGCGATGGCCGTGCGCAGCACCTCCGAGCGGTCGGTCCCGGCCAGCAGCGGGCTCTGCCTCGCGAGCGAAGCCGCCCCCTGGAGCTGGTCGTCGACCCGGCCGACCAGGTAGGAGCGCAGCGCGAACGCGCTGGTCGCCCCGGTGACCGCCAGCGCCACCACGGTCAGCGCGATCATGACGAGCAGCAGGCGGGAGCGCAGCGTCACCCCGGACCGTGCCCTTCGGCGCGCATGATGTAGCCGAAGCCCCGCTGGGTGTGGATGAGCGGGGGTCCCAGCGGGTCGAGCTTGCGACGCAGGTAGCCGACGTAGGTGTCCACCACGTTGGACATGCCGTTGTAGTCGTAGTCCCAGACCGCGTCCAGGATCTGGGCCCTGGAGAGCACCCGGCCCGCATTGGCCATCAGATGGCGCAGCAGCTTGAACTCCGTCGGCGACAACCGCAGCGGGACGCCGTTCCGGCTCACCTGGCAGGTGTCCTCGTCGAGCTCGACGTCCCCCACCCGCAGCACCGCCGGCTCGGGCTCGGCCTGGGCCCCGACCCGCCGCAGGACCGCCCGGACGCGCGCCAGCAACTCGTCCAGCTCGAAGGGCTTGGCGATGTAGTCGTCCCCGCCGTAGGTCAGGCCGGAGACGAGATCGGAACGGGAGTCGCGGGCCGTCAGGAACACGATCCCGAACCGGTGCCCCCTGGCCCGCAGGTCCCGGCAGACCGTCAGCCCGTCGACGTCGGGCAGCATCACGTCCAGCACGATCAGGGCCGGTCTGTCCGCCTCGGCCCTGGCCACGGCCTCGGCGCCCGTGGCCGCCGTGGCCACCTCGAACCCGTGGAACTCCAGCACCGTCGTCAGGACGTCCCGGATGTTGGGCTCGTCGTCCACCACGAGGATCTTCTCTGCGGCCATAACGCCTTCCATACAACCAGGGCTTCATGAGAGAACGGCGTGAACCTGCCGTGAAGACCCCGTGACGGCGGGCCACAGGCGATCTCTCGTGTTCTCACATGGAACTCCGATGTTCCTCCGACGCGGCCCACATCGCCCCGCGCTGGACTCCTGTGTCCATGAGACTCCCCAGATCCCCCCGAGGCCGCCTCACGGCCTCGGGCGTCGCGCTCCTGAGCGGCGCGCTCCTGCTGAGCTCCTGCGCCGACCGGCCCGTCCGGACCGACCTGGCCGCCGCCCCGCGGGGCTCCACCCCGCCCCCGCCCTTCGAGCCGGTCGAGGTCGACCGGGACATCGCCCTCCCCGAAGGGGTGAAGCCGTCCTCCTCCCAGGGCGTCCGGCTCGCCCCGGACGGCCGGCACCTGGTCATGAGCATCGTCTACCGGGGCGAGGAGCAGGTCGGCGTGATGCTGCCGGACGGTTCCGGCTTCTCCTGCGTCACCTGCGGGAAGCTGAAGACCGCGCGCGGCACCGAGGTCTTCCCCGACGGGAAGAAGCTCTGGGTGGAGCGGGTCCCCGAGGGCTCCGGCGCGCCCGGCGCCAGCGGCGGGACAGGCGACATCCACTACTCGGTGCTGGAGTGCGCGCCCAGCGTCTACGACTGCCGGACGTCGAAGCTCGTGCCCGTCCGCTTCCCCGTCCCCGGGCTGAAGCAGGGCGCCCAGAACCGGGCCGTCCAGCTCCACCCGGACGGCCGACACCTGCGCTGGACGGAGGTCCGCGCCCTCGAAGGCGCCCGGATGACGATCGGGCGGCTGGAGCGTCGCGAGGACCGGTACGTCGTGACCGGGCCGCGCGTCGCCAACCCCGCCTTCAAGCTCGGTGACGACCCCGCCGACTGGGTCGCGGCGGGGGCCTACTACGAGGCCGGGCAGTGGCTCGACGGCGGCCGGACCCTGAAGGTCGGCGCCACCAGCGGCAGCGCCCTGAACTACGACATCTTCACCCTCGACCTGGCGACCGGCGAGTACCGCCGGGTCACCACCGACACCGACTACAACGAGGGCACCGACGGCTCTCCCGACGACCGCTGGCTGGCCTACACCTCCGCCCGGGGCCTGGACCGGATGGACGTGTTCACCCGGCTCCAGCGCCCGCCGTTCATCGACATGGCGGCCTTCGCCCAGATCGGCCGCGTCGGGCTGTGGAACAACCGGCGGTGCATGAACGAACGCTGGCTCATGGACCGCGAGGGCCAGCGCGGCACCTACGGCGGCCAGCCCGTCATCACCGAGGACGCCTGGACCATCCGCTCCTGGTCCTGGTATCCCGACGGGACCCGCGCCCTGATCGCCGAAGAGCACGTGACCGCGCGGACCGGGACGCCCGGCTACCAGCCGGACATCCGCATCAGGGTCCTGCGCTTCCCCTCCCGCAAGCCTGCCAGGCCCACCCCCGTCGTCCCCCTCGACAGCCTCGACCTGTCGAAGTCGACGGTGCCCGCCAAGGACTACAAGGCGGTCGCCGCCCGGCAGATCCGCGGCAGGGTCGTGCACGGCGAGCACTCCGGCACCGCGAAGCTGACCTTCACCGGCACCTTCCTGGCCGGAGAGTGGAAGGTTCGCTATGACCGGTATTCCGACGACGGGCAGAGCTTCGTCACCGGCACCGAGTCCCTGAAGACGCCCCTGGCCTCGGCCGTCGCCGACTGGAAGGCCGACCTGAAGGTCACCGGACGGGACAACGGGTACCTGCGCGGCGCCCTGACCGTCCGGCAGCCGGCGAAGTTCGAGGGCACCGTCGAGAGCGAGGTCAACGGCGAACTGCTCAAGGGCGTCCCCGTCCAGGCCGATTGCCCCGGGATCCGACAGCCGCGGCTCGCCCTCGCCGCCGCGGGCACCGGCCCCGGCAAGACCGTCCGCGTGCGGGTGACCGCCCGGGTCCCCGAGGACCCCACGCCCCGTCCCGTCCGCGACGCGAAGGTGACGACCCTCGGCACCACCGTGCGCACCGACGCCGACGGCTACGCCCGCGTGCCCGCGACCGGCGGGACCGTCACGGCCTCCGCAGGCGGTTTCAAGCCCACGACCCTCACCCTCCCCTGACCGGCCGAGGAGTCACCATGCGACACCGACACCCCGTACGCCACGGTCGTAAGGCCGTCATAGGTCTGCTCCTCGTGTCCGCCGCCCTGACCGGGTGGACGCAGACGGGCACCGTCCCCGACCTCACCCGGACGGCCGCGCCGTCCTCGCCCGCACCGCTGGAGCCCATCGAGGTCGAGTCCACCGTCGCGATGCCGCCCGGCGTCACGCTGAACTCCGGCCAGGCCAACTCCCTCAAGCTCATCGCCGGCGAGAAGTGGGTGATCGCCAACGTCACCTACCGGGGCACCGCCCAGGTCGCCGCGATCGAACTGGGCGGCCCCGGCTTCAGCTGCATCAGCTGCGGGGCCCTGGACGGGGCCAGGGAGGCCTCGCCCTTCCCCGACGGCAAGCGCGCGCTCATGGCCGGGGCGGCCGCCGGCGCGTCCGACATCCAGCACCAGGTCGTCGAATGCACGCCGAGCCTGCAGGACTGCCGGGAGCGCGAGGTCCTGCCGATCGTGCTGCCCAGGGACGGGCTCCTCCAGGGCGCGCAGAACCGCGAGCCCCGGCTGCACCCGGACGGAAAGCACCTCACCTGGACCGAGGTGCGCATGACCGAGGGCCCCGTCATGCTGCTCGCCGGGCTCGAGCGGCGCGCGAAGCGCTACGTCGTCACCTCTCCCAGGGTGCTCAACCCCGCCTACCGGCTGGGCTCCGATCCCACGGGATGGGAGGAGGGAGGGCGGTACTACGAGACCGGGGGCGGCTGGCTCGACGGCGGGCGCACACTCGTCTACCGGGCCACCGGCAGCGCGCTGAACTACGACATCTGGGAGCTCGACCTCGCGACCGGGCACCGCCGCAAGATCACCGAGGATCTCGACTACAACGAGATGTACGAGGGCTCGCCGGACGGCCGGACCAGCGCCTACGCCTCGGCACGCGGGCTGGACCGGATGGACGTGGTCACCCGGCTCCGGCGCCCGACGTTCCTCGACACGACCGCGTTCGCCCAGATCGGCCGGGCCGCCCTGTGGAACAACCGGCGGTGCATGAACGAACGCTGGCTCATGGACCGCGAGGGCCAGCGCGGCACCTACGGCGGCCAGCCCGTCGTCCTCCAGGACGGCTGGGTCATGCGCGGCTGGGACTGGTTCCACGACAGCACCCGCGCCGTCATCACCGAGGAGCCCTTCACCCCGACGGCCGGGGGCACGGGCGCGGCCGACGTCCGGATGCGGATCATCCGGTTCCCCGCCCGGAGGCCGACCGCGCCGCGTCCCGTCGTCGACCTCGACACCGTCGACTACGCTCGCTGGTCCGTCCCCTACAAGGACTACCGGGGCATCGCCTCGCGCCAGGTGCGCGGCAGGAAGGTCGAGGGCCGCCGCTCCGGCACCGCGACGCTCGACTTCACCGGCACCTTCGCGGCCGGGAAGTGGAAGGTGCGCTACGACCGGTACTCCGACGACGGGCGGACCTTCCTCACCGGCACCGAGTCGCTCGCCACGCCGAGCCCGACGCTCCTGGGCGTCTGGCAGGCCGACCTCAAGGCCACCGGGCGCCATCCCGGACACCTGCGCGGCAGGCTCACCATCACCAAGCCCGCGAAGGTCAAGGGCACCGTCGAGAGCGAGGTGGACGGTGTGCGCTCCAGCGGGCTGCCCGCCCAGGCCGACTGCCCCGGGGTGCGGCAGCCGCAACTCGCCCTCACTGCCGCGGGCACCGGACCCGGCAAGACCGTCCGCGTTCGGGTCACCGCCCGGGTCCCCGAAGACCCCACACCCCGCCCCGTCCGCGACGCGCAAGTGACCGCCTCCGGCACCACCGTGCGCACCGACGCCGACGGCTACGCCCGCGTACCCGCGAACAGCGGAAACGTGACGGCCGTCGCGGGAGGCTTCAAGCCCGCGTCCCTCGCGCTTCCCTGACCGAGGAGCCGTCTTGCGCCGACGGGCGCCCGGACGGCGGAGCGGCGGTACGCCCGGTCTTTCCGGGCGCACCGCCGCTCCTTCCTCCGATCCGGGTCAGGCCCGGAGGAGGACCTCGGGCTCCTTCTCCGCCAGATGGGTGTTCAGGCGCTCGCCCTCGACGTCGACGTTCGGCAGGGCCTTGTCGAGCCAGCCGGGCAGCCACCAGGCGGACTTCCCGAGCAGGGCCAGGACAGCGGGGACGATGGCCATGCGGACGACGAAGGCGTCCAGGAAGACGGCGATGGCCAGGCCGAAGCCGATCATCTTGACCATGGCGTCGTCCATGCCGATGAAGCCCGCGAACACGCTGATCATGATGATGGCGGCGGCGGTGACCACCCGGGCACCGTGCTGGAAGCCCGTGATGACGGATTGCTCGGGCGACTCGCCGTGCACGTGGGCCTCACGCATCCGGGTGACGAGGAAGACCTCGTAGTCCATGGCCAGGCCGAACACCACGCCCACCATGAAGATCGGCATCATGCTCATGATCGGGCCGGGGTTCTCCAGGCCGAACAGGTCCTTGAGCCAGCCCCACTGGAACACCGCGACGACGGCGCCGAGCGCGGCCAGCACCGACAGCAGGAAGCCCAGCGCGGCCTTGAGCGGCACGAGGATCGAGCGGAACACCAGGATCAACAGCAGGAACGCCAGGCCCACCACCAGGGCGAGGTAGGGCACCAGCGCCTCGTCGAGCTTCTCCGACAGGTCGATCGCGACGGCCGTCTGTCCGCTGACCAGGAGGTCGGCGTCGGTCTCCGCCTCGAGGTCCGAGCCCGTGTCCCGGATCGCGTGAACGAGCCTCTCGGTCTCGGGACTGCTGGGGTTGGTCGCCGGGATGACGGTGACCAGCGCGGTGTCCCCCGCCTGGTTGAAGGTCGGCGGGGTGACCGCGACGACGCCCTTGAGCTTCTGGATCTCGGCGACGACCGTCTGCGCGGCCTGCTGGGGCGCCTGGCTGCCGGAGACGTCGACGACCGTCAGCAGGGTGCCGTTGAAGCCGGGGCCGAAGCCTTCCGAGAGCAGGTCGTAGGCCTTGCGCTGAGTGGTGGAGACCGGCTGGGAGCCCTCGTCGGGCAGCGCGAGCGTCAGATCGGCGACGGGGATCGCCATGACGCCCAGGCCGACGACGCCGGCGAGCAGCACGGCCACCGGGCGGCGCAGCACGAGGTTCGCCCACCTCACGCCGAGGCCGGAGTCCTCCTCGTCGACGTGGACGGTGCTCTTGCGGTCCTTGCGGGAGCGCACCTTGTCCCCGGCGAGGCCGAGCAGGGCCGGGATCAGGGTCAGCGCGACCAGGACGGCGACGACGACGGCCGCCGCGGCCGCCACGCCCATCTTGGTGAGGAGCGGGAGGTTGATCACCGCGAGGCCAGCCAGCGCGATGATGACCGTCAGGCCCGCGAACACCACCGCCGAGCCCGCGGTGCCGACGGCCCGTCCGACCGCCTCCAGCGGGGCGCGCCCGGCGGCGAGCTCGGAGCGGTGCCGGGAGACGATGAACAGCGCGTAGTCGATGCCGACCGCCAGGCCGATCATGGTGGCCAGGACCGGGGTGGTGCTGTTGAACTCGAAGGTCGAGCTGAGCGCGGTGATGCCCGCGACGGAGACGCCGATGCCCAGGAGCGCGGTGAACAGAGGGAGTCCCGCGGCGACCAGCGAGCCGAACGTCAAAAGGAGGACGACCGCGGAGACGCCCACGCCGATCGCCTCGGTGACGCCGCCCTCGGCCTTCGCCTGGACGGCGTCACCGCCGACCTCGACGGTCAGGCCGCCGTCCCGGCCGTGCTCGACGGTCTCCAGGAGGTGCTCGCGCTGCCCCGCGTTGAACTCGACGGCATTCACCTTGTAGGTGACCTGCGTGTAGGCGATCGCCTGGGTCTGGCTGACGGCCCCGGTCTGGTAGGGGTCGGTCACGCTCTGGACGCCAGGGGCCGTCTTCAGCTCGGCCAGGACCTTCTCGACCTTGGCCTTCTGGACCGGCTGGGTGATCTGGGCGCCGTCCGGGGCCTTGAACACGACGCGGGCGGTCGCGCCGTCCGCGCTCATTCCGGGGAAGCGTTCGGCCAGCAGGTCGAAGGCCCGCTGGGACTCGGTGCCGGGGATCGAGAACTGGCTGGCGGCCGTGGTCGGGGCGGTGGCCGCGCCGAAGCCGGCGAGACCCAGGGCGAGCAGCCATCCGACGAGGACGAACCACCGCCTCCGGAAGGCGAATTGCCCTAGTTTGTAGAGGAAAGTAGCCATGGCTGAAGAGAGCTCCCGTAGAGATCGGAGATCAGAAGGAGGGAAAGGGAGTGCTCTGAGCGGGGTGCGGCTCAGGAGAGGTCGAGAGCGGGAATGATCACGGCGTCCACGTAACGCAGCAGGTAGTCGGCGTCGGCGTCCAGGCCTTCGACCAGCCAGCGTCCGGCCAGGCCGCCCAGCAGCATGTCCGCGACGAACCCGGCCGCCGGGTTCTCCGGCTTCAGCTCGCCCCGTTCCACCGCGCGCGCCACCATCAGCCGGAGCCCTTCCAGCTCCGGTTCGACGACCAGCCCTCGCAGCGCCGTCCGCAGCTCCTCGTCCTGCTCCGACGCGTGCCCCAGGGCCCGCATGAGCTCCATGCCCTGGGGCAGCTGCTCGCCGAGCCACCGGGCCATGCCCCGCAGATCCTCGGCCAGGCTTCCGGTGTCGATGTCCGAGAGCGACACGCGCTCGCACCTCGCCAGCGCCGTCGCCACCAGCTCGGGCTTGCTCCGCCACTGCCGGTAGAGCGTCGCCTTGCTGGAGTGCGCCCGGGCCGCGACCGCGTCCATGGTCAACGCGTCGTACCCGACCTCCCTCACGAGGTCGAGCACGGCCGTGAGCAGCTCGCTCTCCCTCTCCGGCGACAACCGGCTACGACGCTGCTCAGCCACATCGAGAGACTCTAGCGCCATCCCCACTCCCCGAAGGTGAACGAAACGGTTTCGTTCACTTGGTAAGCCTAAGCCTCCGCCCCCCGCGGAGTCCGCCTTCGGCGACGTGGGCTAGGTCTCTTTCTCGCCGCCCACACTGGAACGCTACATACGCCCCAAATCGGACATTCATCTCAGCTTCCTCCGGGGATCACCGGAGGCGCCTAGGTTTCCCGGATCACCCCCCTTCTCTCCGAGGTAGAACCATGCGCATCCCGAACTCACGCCGATGGGCGCGCAACACCGCGCTGGCGGCGCTGGCCGCCGCCGTCTCCGTGCCGCTCGCCGTCTCCGCCCCCGCCCACGCCGCCCCCGCCAAGGCGCCCGAGCCCATCGAGACCGTCGTCCCCGCCGAGGACCTCTTCCCCTACCCCGACGCCGACCTCACCCTCGTCAACCACCGCGGCCTGTCCCCCGGCCACCCCGAGAACACCCTCGCCGCGTTCCGCAACTCGATCGCCCTGGGCGTCGACGCCATCGAGATCGACCTGCGCTCCACCGGGGACGGCGCGATCGTGATCATGCACGATGACACCGTCGACCGCACCACCGACGGCACCGGCAGGGTCAGGGACCTCACCCTGGAGCAGATCAAGGCCCTGGACGCGGGCGGCGGCGAGCGCGTCCCGACTTATGCCGAGACCCTGGCGACGCTCCAGGGCACCGGCGTCCGGCTGCTGCTCGACATCAAGGAGTCCTCGCGCATCCCCGAGATCGTCGAGCTCACCGAGCGGTACGACATGGCCTCGGACGTCATCGTCGGCCCCCGCACCGTCCAGGCCCTCAACGAGTTCAAGGCCCTCAATCCCGGCCTGCGCACCCTCGGCTTCATCCCCACCCCCGCTGACGCGGACGCGTTCATCGCGGCGGGCGTCGACTACATCCGCCTGTGGCCGCACTGGATCACCGACTCCCGCGACAGCGCCGCCTGCAGGGCCGACTACGCCGCCCGCGTGGCCGCCTACGAGAACGGCGAGCGTGCCGTCCCCGGCTCGGCCTCCTGCGTCCTGGAGAACGTCGTCGCCCAGGGCACCCCCGTCTGGTCCACCGTCAACGACGCCCCCTATGAGTCCATGGACGAGCTGCTCCGGCTCGGCGCCACCGGCCTCCTCTCCGACCTGCCCGGTGTCCTGGCCCAGCTCCTCGACGACGTCGAGGGCGAGCGTTTCACCGCCGCCGGCCGGCAGGTGAAGGACCTCGCCGCGCAGATCGAGCACGACTCCAAGAACAAGCACTCCAAGCGCGGGGGCAAGCACTTCGTCAAGGAGTCCCGGCGCGTTCTCAGGGAACTCCGCGACGTCTCCCGCCACATCGCCGCGGGTGAGACCGAGCAGGCCTGCACCGTCCTGGAGGGGACCGCCGAGGCCGTCCGCTCCGCCTCCTTCCCCGCGGCCTTCACCACCGCCTACCTCAACCGCCTGGCCCACACCGGGGCCACTCTGGCCTGCTCCCGCTTCGCCTGAGCCGACCGGAGGCCCTCGCCCCGGGGAGTCCCGGTCCGCTCAGTCGGGCCGGGACTCCCAGATCTCGGTGATCTTCTCGATGTCGGCGCGGGTGAACGGGCCGAGACGGAAGTCGCCGGGGCCGGAGTAGGAGCCGACCAGGACGTAGTTCAGGCCCATGGCGCGGACGGTGCTGACCCTGCTGACCTCGCTCCAGCCGATGAACGGCACCCGGAGGAGGCCGTGGCCGGCGATGCCGTTCTCGGAGATCTCGACGCGGGCCTTGCGGAAGGAGAAGGACACCCACATCGAGAAGACGGCGATGACGGCCAGGGGGACGGCGAACACCACCAGGTAGGGGCCCTTGAGCATCATCCAGGCCGCGAGCAGCAGGAGGCCCACCGACGCGTACCAGAAGAAGTTGCTCGACCGGGCGAAGAGAGTCTTGAACACCCGGGGATTATCCGGCTTCACACCACGCAAAGAAAAGAAAGAACCAGGGCAAACATCCCCTAAGGGCTCATGGGAAGGCCTCGAAACAGGAATAGGTACAGCGAAAAGTCCTGTTTTGGTTCTGTCAGATCTCTGCGAACGGTGTCGTGATGGGAAACTCGAAGATCGACTACTGGGCGGTGTTCCGGGACAGTCCCTCTCCCACCGTGCTGCTGGACCGCGAGTTCATCATCGCGGCGGCCAACGACGCCTGCCTGCGGGTGTCCGAGAGGCGGCCGGAGGAGATGGTCGGGAAGTCCATCTTCGACCTCTTCCCCAGCGAACCCGTCGATCCGGAAGCGAAAGGCTGCCGCACCCTGCGCGAGTCCCTCGAACGGGTGCTGGCGACGGGCGAGCGGAGCGTCGTGGCACTGCAGAAGCAGAGCGCCGAGATGCCCGGCAGGCCCGGGGCGTTCCGGAACCGCTACTGGAGCCAGGTCACCGCGCCGGTCTTCGGCCCGGACGGGAAGGTGGAGCTCATCATCCACCAGGCCGAGGAGGTCACCGGCTTCCTGCAGTGGCTGCGCCGGGCCCGCAGGCTCGCCGACCCCGGCATCCGTGCCGACCTGGAGGCGATGGAGAACCAGGTCTACGCCCGCTCCTTCGAGCTCCAGGAGTTCAACGAACGGCTCCAGCACGCACACGAGCAGCAGCGCCAGATCTCCCTGTCCCTGCGGGACGCGGTGGAGCGCCAGCGCCGGTTCGTCTCCGACATCTCCCACGACCTGCGCAATCCCCTCACGGGCCTGCAGCTGCGCCTGGAGGAGGCGCTCTCCGACCCGGAGACCGACGTCCAGGAGGTGCTGCACTCGGTGCTGCGGGACGCCCAGCGGCTCAACGACCTGGTCTCCGACCTGCTGGAGCTCACCCGCCTCGACGCGCACAAGCCCATCCCCTCCGAGCCGATCGACCTGGGCGGCCTGGTCTCCGAGGAGCTGAAGCGCCACGCCTTCAAGCACCGGCCCCTCAGCTGCGCCAGCCCCGGGGTCGTCGTGTGCGCCTCCCGGATCCGGCTGACCCGCCTGCTGGCCAATCTGCTGACCAACGCCGACCGCCACGCCTCACGCGAGATCCGGGTGACCGTCGAGGCCGTGCCGCCCCACGCGGTGCTGGAGGTCGCCGACGACGGCCCCGGCATCCCCCCGGAGGAGCGCGAGCTGGTCTTCGAACGCTTCCACCGCTCGGAAGAGGCGCGCCGCAAGGATCCGGGCGGGAGCGGCCTGGGGCTGCCCATCTCCCGCGAGATCGCCGAGACCTACGGCGGCACCCTGGAGCTGGCCGACAACCCCTCCGGCGGTGCCCGGTTCGTTCTGCGCCTCCCGCTGTGCCCCGGCGAACAGGCGGGACAGGACCTGCCGAACTGAAACAGGTTCTACTATGCTCCGGCCTCATGCGGTTCACCTATGCCGAGGCCATGACCGATCCGTCCTACCACCTTCCGCTGGCGCGGGCCGCCGAGGCGGCGGGCTACTCCAGCATCAGCGTCGCGGACTCGCTGGTCTACCCGAAGGAGTCCGACTCCCGTTACCCCTACACCCCCGACGGGAGCCGGGAGTTCCTGGAGGACAAGGACTTCATCGAGACGTTCACCCTCATCGCGGCCATGGGCGCGGTGACCTCGACGATCAGGTTCACGCCGTTCGTCCTCAAGCTCGCGGTGCGCCCGCCGGTGCTGGTGGCCAAGCAGGCGAGTTCGATCGCCTGCCTGACCGGGAACCGGCTGGGGCTGGGCGTCGGGCTCAGCCCGTGGCAGGAGGACTTCCAGGTGATGGGCGTGCCGTGGGAGCGGCGCGGCAAGCGCATGGACGAGTCCATCGAGGTGGTCCGCGGCCTGACCGGCGGCGGCTACTTCGAGTACCACGGCGAGTTCTTCGACTTCCCGGCCGTGAAGATGTCCCCGGCCCCCACCGAGCCGATCCCGATCCTGGTCGGCGGCCACAGCGCTCCCGCGCTGCGCCGCGCCGCGCGGCTGGGCGACGGCTGGATGCACGGCGGCGGAGACGCCGAGGAACTGGACTCCCTGCTGGCCCGGCTGGCCGCCGCGCGCGCCGAGGAGGGCACCGCGGACCGGCCGTTCGAGATCCACGTCATCTCCCTCGACGCCTACACGGTGGACGGGGTCAAGCGCCTGGAGGACAAGGGCGTCACCGACGTGATCGTCGGCTTCCGCATGCCCTACGTCAAAGGCCCCGACACCGAACCCCTCGCCAAGAAGATCGAGAAGCTCGAACGCTTCGCCGAGTCGGTGATCTCCAAGGTCGCTCCCTGAGCGGGGCGGGCGCGGACAGCGTTCACCTCGAGTTCCGGGGAGGGCAGGCGAACCTTCTTCGGGAAGGCGTTCTGTCCGGTGATCGTGCTGCGCATGACCACCCCCATCCAGGACGCCGTCCAGCTCTCCGCCCCCGCCTACACCGTTTCGATCGCCGACACCGAAGAGCAGGTCCGCGCGGCTCAGCGGCTGCGCCACCGCGTGTTCTGCCAGGAGCAGGGCGCGTGGCTGCCCACGTCCGTTCCGGGCCACGACATCGACCTGTTCGACGAGTCGGCGGATCATCTCATCGTCACCGAGACGGCGACGGACGACGTCGTCGGCACGTACCGTCTGCTCCCTCCGGGACGTGGTGGCGTCTCCTACGCCGAGACCGAGTTCGACCTCCGTTCGTTCCCCGAGTCCGTCCGCTCCTCCATGGTGGAGATGGGACGGGCCTGCGTCGCTTCCGAGCACCGCACGGGCGCCGTCATCAACCTGATGTGGGCGGGGATCGCGCGTTACGTCCTGCTGTCGGGGCACCGCTACCTGGCGGGCTGCGCCTCCGTCCCGCTGGCGGAAGGAGAGACGGCCGCGACCGCGGCGCTTCTGTTCGGCGCCGGAAAGCACGCCGCCCCCGCCGAGTTCCAGGTCCGGCCCGTCGTCCCCTGGACGCCGGCGCACACCCCCGACGCCGTCCCGCGCTACGCCGACGTCCCGCCGCTGCTGCGCGCCTACCTGCGGCTCGGCGCCTGGATCTGCGGTGCCCCGCACCACGACCCGGCTTTCAACACCGTCGACTTCTTCGTCCTCCTGGACCTGGACGGGGTGCACGAGCGCTACCGCCGCCACTTCCTCGGGGACGAGCGTTGAGCTCCTGGGCACCGGTCTCCCCCTGCACCACCGACTGCGTGTCCCACGCCGCGCCGCCCGTCCCGCTGCCCGTCGCGGCGCACCGCCTCTCGTCCGTCACGCGCGGCGTCGCCCGCGCCTTCCTGCTCGGTGAACGCCTGGCCGACCCGGCCGAACGGCGTGCCGTCGCCGGATCCGTGCTCGATGCCCTCGGCGTGCGGCTCGACGTGGTCGGCGACGGCCTGGCCGTGCCCGGCTCCCCCGGAACGCTGGTCGTCGCCAACCACATCTCCTGGCTCGACGTCCTCGTCCTGCAGGCCGTGGAGCCGGTGACGATGCTCGCCAAACGGGAGATCTCCCGCTGGCCCCTCATCAGCGTCCTGGCGCGGCGCGCCGGAACCCGTTTCATCGACCGCGAGAACCTGTACGCCCTTCCCCGCACCGTCGGCGCCCTCACGGAACTCCTCAAGAACGGCGCCCCCGTCATGGCCTTCCCCGAGGGCACCACCTGGTGCTCCACCCCCGGCGGCCCCTTCCGCAGGGCCGTCTTCCAGGCCGCCCTGGACGCCCAGGCCCCGATCCGCCCCGTCACCCTGACGTATCTGCAGCACGACGCCCCCACCACCGTCGCCGCCTACGTCGGCGCCGACACCTTCGCCGCCTCCTTCCGCCGGGTCCTCACCGCCGACGCCCTCACCGTCCGCCTCACCCTCCATCCCCCGATCCACCCCGTCCCCGGGGTGGACGACCGCCGCGCCCTGACCGAGAAGGCCCGCTCGGCCCTCGCGGCAGGCGCTTCTCCAGGCCACCGGGTGGTCCGGTAAAGCGGGCGATCAAGCTACTCTTTCCGGCCACATGGGGAACTCTGGGTTTTTCCACCCGGGTTGTCGGCTTTCAGGTGGGCCAGAGGGGTCCGGAGAAGGACAGGTATGCGGCTGCGGGATCTCATGCTCGACACCGCCCCGCTGCGGGAGAGCCGGGACTTCCGGGCGATCTTCATCGCGCGGACGGTGTCGCTGCTCGGGCTGGGGATGGCGGCCGTCGCGCTGTCCGACCAGGTGTACGACCTCACAGAGTCGTCGTTCGGAGTCGCCGTCACCACCATGACGATGAGCGTGGCGGTGCTGCTTGGGTCGTTGTCCGGCGGTGTCCTGGCCGACCGGATGGACCGGCGCCGGCTGATCGTCCTGGCCAGGTCGGCGGCCGGGCTGGCGTTCGTGGGACTGGCGGCCAACGCGTTCGCCGACCGGCCGTCCGTGGCCGTCATCTACGCGTGCGTCGCCTGGAACGGGCTGGCCACGGGCGTCAGCGTGACGACGCTGATGGCGGTGACGCCCACCCTCGTCCGCCCCGCTCAGCTTCCGGCGGCCGGAGCGCTCATCTCCCTGACCGGGCAGATCGGCTCCATCGCCGCGCCGTTCCTCGGAGGCGTCATCATCGCGCTCTGGGAGCCGGGGTGGGCGTACGCCGTCACCGCGGCCGCCACCGCGCTCACCGTGGTGCTGCTGGCCCGCGTGGGACCGCTGCCTCCCCGGCGGGGCGAGAAGGACGAGGAGGGCACGACCTCTCCCTGGGCCGGGTTCCGGTTCGCGCTGCGGCATCCGACCGTCGGCGGGCTGCTCGTCCTCGGGGCGGTCACGGCGATGTTCAGCGTTCCGACCGTGCTGTTCCCCGAACTCGTCGCCGGGAGGTTCGGCGGTGACGAGCTCGTGCTCGGGCTGCTCTACACGGCTCCCGCCGCGGGCGCGGTGGTCGTCTCCACGACCAGCGGGTGGCTCGGCGGGACCCGCAGGCCCGGGGTCGTGCTGCTGGGCGCGGCGTTCCTCGGAGGGCTCGCCACGATCGGGTTCGGGCTGAGCGAGGCGCTGCCCGTCGCGCTCGCCATGCTCGCGGTCACCGGGGCGGCCGGGGTCGTCTACGAGGTCCTGGAGTACTCCCTGGCGCAGCACCACACCCCGGACGGGCTGCGCGGCCGGATCACCGGCGTGTTCAACGCCGAGGACACCACCGGGCGGATCCTGGCCGGGGCCGAGGCGGCGGCGCTGGCGCGCTGGTTCAACCCTGGCGGGGCCGCGGTCGTCAACGGGGCGGTCTGCGCGGGGGTCGCGCTGCTGCTCGCGGTGTCCGTGCCGAGCCTGCGCCGGGCGACCCTGGAGAAGAAGCCCGCCGAAGCCGGCCCTTGACCCAAAACGAGAACACGTTACAGTTTTCCCGTGATCTCCTCTTCGGACGTCCTGTGGGAAGCACCCGACGGCGACCACCCCGCCCGGCGGGCGGCGCGGCGGTCCATGACGGCGGCCTCCGCCGGGAACAGGGACGAGTGGCTCGCCGCCTTCGCCCCGGACGCGCTCGTGGAGGACCCCGTCGGCCCCTCCATGCTCGACCCCGAGGGCAGGGGGCACCGCGGGCACGAGGGCATCGCGAAGTTCTGGGACGACTTCGTCGGGCCCGTGCAGGGCATCCGGTTCCACGTCAAGGACTCCTTCGCCAACGGCCCGTGCTGCGCCAACGTCGCGACCCTCACCATGACGCTGGGCCGCGGCGCGACCATGACGGTCGACTGCGTGATCGTCTACACGGTCGACGAGTCCGGGCTCATCACCTCGCTGCGCGCCCACTGGGAGCCGGAACGGGCGATGGCCACTCTGTCGGAGTGAGGCGCTACATCTGACGGACGTGCCGGCCGGGCGTGTGGCCGTACTCCTTCGTGAACGCCTGGATGAAAGCCGACGGGCTGGCGTACCCGACGCGGTGGGCGACCTGGATGACGGGCCGTCGTTCTTCCAGAAGCACCCGGGCGGCCTGGAGACGCAGCCGCGTACGCCATTGCGTGTACGACATTCCGAACTCCCGGTCGAAGTCACGCTGGAGCGTCTTCACGCTGGTCCGCAGGCGGACGGCCCACTCGTCCAGACGGGTGGCGTCTCCGGGCTCGTGGGTCAGGGCGCGTGCCACCGTCAGGGCGAAACCCGGTCCGCGGGTGTGGTGGCCGACGAACTCACGGGTCGTGGCGCCCAGCCCCGCCATGATGCGGGCTCGGGCGTCGAGGGCCTCCTCCTCGTCGAGCCCGGGGGTGGCCAGCGCCTGGATGAGCCGTGCCGCCTCGGCGTCCACGGAGACGGCTCCGACGCTCAGTTCCTTCAGAGCGGGGGGCACCTGGCGCAGGCAGATGCGGTAGACGGTCCGGCCGCCGCCCGCGCTGACCTCGTGGTCGGCCGTCCGCCGCGCCCAGAACGCCTCTTTGGGGCCGATGAACTGGGCGTTCATGCCGGTGAGGGTGGAGAGCATGCCGTCGGGCGTCCAGTAGAGCTGGTTCAGGAAGTCCTGCCTCCCCTCCCGGAACTCCAGCAGCCCGGACGACCGGTATTTGAGCACGCGGACGCCGTCGGGCCTGCCGATGCCGTAGCCGTAGTCCTCGCACCACTCCGCCGTATCGGAGGCAAGGTGTCCTGTCACCGACACAAGATGACCTCTCATCGATATCCGACCAATGAAAGGTAAGGCTAGCCTAAGTAGGCCTTCCGGTACTCGTCCGGAGGTGTTCTGCCTGCTTATCGAAGGAATCACCCTCATGTCCTCTCGCAAGCCCTGGCGTCTCGCCGGCGCCCTGGCCCTCGCGCTCGCCCTGACGGCCACCGGCTGCGGCTCCGGCGACTCCGCCGACAAGTCCGACACGGCGCAGACCCGGGTCTTCAAGGCGGACAACGGCGACATCACCATCCCGGCCGACCCCGAGCGGGTCGTCGCCACCGGTTACGCGGTGCCCGCCCTGATCGAGGCCGACGCCGCGCTCGTCGGCATCTCCACCTGGGAACGCGGCCTCCCCCTGATGACCGACGAGGACCGGGCGGCCTACGACAAGCTGGAGAAGATCGCGGGGGCCTCCGCCGCCGAGACCAACTACGAGGCCATCGCCGCCGTCAAGCCCGACCTCATCGTCATCGGCGTGCCCAAGCCGGCCCTCGCCCAGCTCGACCTGAAGCGGCTGGAGAGCATCGCCCCCGTCGTCGCCGTCGGCCCCACCACCCCCGACGCCTGGCGCGACCTGACCCGCCTGCAGTCCGACGCCGCGGGCCGCCTCGAGGAGTTCGAGGACGCCGAGAACGCGTACGAGAAGAAGGCCAAGGAGATCGCCGACAAGTACAAGGACGTCCTGACCGGCCTGGACTTCGGCCACGTCGGCGCCTACGGCGAGATCGAGGCAGGCTCGTTCCACCGCGAGTTCGGCGGCTCCTGGGGCACCAACATCGCCGAGGACATCGGCGTGAAGTACTACGGCGAGGTCAAGGAGAAGGGTCAGGGCGCCCTGGCCGTCAGCGAGTACCCCTCCATCGAGGAGCTGCCGGAGAGCCTCGGCGACGCCGACGCCATCACCTACACCCTCGACGCGGACGGCAAGCCCAGCGAGGCCGTCCAGTACGTCCTGGACTCCAAGCTGTGGAAGAACCTTCCGGCGGTCAAGGCGGGCAAGGTCTTCGGCCTGCAGTACACCGAGGCCGCGACGTACGCCTCCGCGCTCAAGACGCTCGACTCCATCGACAAGGCCCTCGCGCCGCTCCTGAACGGCTGACATGGACCGCAGCGCACCCCGTGACCGTGTCGCCTCCCACCACAAGGCGGGAAGCGGCACGGTCCGCATCGGTTACCCGATCGGCGTCCGCACCGTCACCGTCACACGGCGGGTCCAGGTGACGCCGAACATCGTCCGGCTGACGCTGAGCGGCCCCGAACTGGACGGATTCCACACCTACCAGGCGGACGACCACGTCAAGGTCGTCTTCCCGGACCCGGACGAAACCCTCCGCCTCCCCACCGCCAACGAGGAGCTCACCCTCGACTGGCCCAGGCCGCTGCCGCCCGCGCGCAAGTACACGATCCGCCGGTACGACGCCGCCGCGCGCGAGGCCGACCTGGAGGTCGTCCTGCACGAAGGCGGCCTCGGATCGTCCTGGGCGGCCTCCGTCGAAGTGGGCGACGAGGTCTCCATCGCAGGCCCTCCCGGAGCCAAAGCGTTCGCCCACAACTACGACCACTACGTGTTCGCGGTGGACACGACGGCGCTTCCCGCGCTCGGCCGCTGGCTGGAGGAGTCGCCTTCCGACGTCTCCGCCCACGTCGTGATCGAGACGGACGACGCCGCCGACCACGCCTACCCGCTGGCATCACGGGACGGAGTGCAGGTCACCTGGCTCGTCCGGGACGGCGGATCCGCCCTCGCCGAGACGGTGCGGTCGCTCCCCCTCCCCGACGCGCGGACCTTCCTGTTCGCCGCCGGAGAGGCCGACGACATCAAGCCGTTGCGGGCCTGGAGCAAGGAACGGTTCGACTCGTTGTTCACCGGCTACTGGAAACGCGGAGTGGCGGGGCTTGACGACTGACCTCCCCCGGCGCGTCACGATCCTCGCCGTCTCCCTTCTCCTGCTCGCGACCGCGATGGTCGCGAGCGTCTGCGTGGGCGCGCAGACACTCGCGCCCGGCGAGATCCTGCGCGCGTTCACCGACCACTCCGGAGCCGACGAGCACCTGATCGTCCGTGACGTGCGGGTGCCCCGGACGTTCCTCGCCGTCTGCGTGGGAGCCGCCCTCGGCACGGCGGGCGCGCTCGTCCAGACGCTGACCCGCAACCCGCTGGCGGAACCCGGAATCCTCGGCGTCACCGCGGGTTCCGGGTTCGCCATCACACTGGGCGCCGCGCTCGGGATCGCCGGATCGCAGTTCACGCAACTGGCGCTGGCCTTCACCGGCGCGGTGCTCGCGGCGGTCTTCGTCTACGCCGTCGGACGGACGGCGCCGCTGCGGCTCGTCCTGGCGGGGACGGCGCTCAGCGCGGTGCTCGCCGGCGTCTCGCTCGGGCTGCGCCTGCTGCTGCCGGACGTGTTCGACAAGTTCCGGTTCTGGTACGTCGGCTCGCTGGCCGGACGCGAGCAGACGTCCTTCGAACTCCTGCTGGCGGCGATCGTCGTCGCCCTGGCCGGAGCCCTCCTGGTGACCCGCCCGCTCAACGCCATCGCGCTCGGCGACAACGTCGCGCGGACGCTCGGCGCCCGGGTCGCACGGACCCGGCTGGCCGTCCTCGGCCTCATCACCGTGCTGGCCGCCGCCGCGACCGCCGCGGCCGGGCCGATCGCCTTCGTCGGACTGATCGTGCCGCACCTCGCCCGCCGCCTGGCCACCGGCTCGATCCCCTGGCTCATGGCCTACACGATGGTGCTCAGTCCCGTCCTCATGCTGGTCTCCGACGTCCTCTCGCGGGTGCTGCTGCCGACCGGCGAGGTGCCCGTCGCCGTCGTCACCGCCTTCCTCGGCGGCCCCGTGCTGATCTGGGCCGTCCGCCGCTACGGGACGGTCGCCCTGTGAGCGCCCTCGTCCTGCGCGCGGGGCGCTTCTCCGCCGAGATCGAGCGCCGGACGGCCGCCGTGTCGTCCGTGCTCGTCGCCGTCGCGCTCGCCCTCGGCCTGCTCGGCCTCTGCTACGGGACGGTCTGGGCGACTCCCGGCGAGGCCCTGGCCGCGCTGGCGAACCGCGGCGAGTCGGCCTTCGTGATCCGCGAATGGCGTCTGCCCCGGGTGACCGCGGCGCTCGTCTTCGGCGCGGCCCTCGGCGCCGCCGGGGCGATCTTCCAGAACCTCACCCGGAACGCGCTCGGCAGCCCCGACGTCATCGGCCTCGACGCCGGCTCCTACACCGGGGCGCTGGTCGTCATCACCCTCTTCGGAGGCACTGCCGCGCAGCTGTCCGCGGGCTCGGTCGCCGGCGGGCTGCTCGCCGCCACCGCGATCTACCTGCTGTCCATGAAGTCCGGCGTGAGCGGGATGCGGCTGATCGTCATCGGCATCGCGGTGAACGCCATCCTCACCGCCGTGAACTCGTGGATCATCCTGCGCGCCGAACTGGACGTCGCGATCGCCGCGACCGGCTGGAGCGCCGGCAGCCTCAACGGCGTCGACTGGGCCGACCTCGGCCCCGCGTTCACCATCCTCGCCGTGCTCGCCCTGCTGCTCGCCGCGATCTCCCGCGCCATGCACCAGAGCACGCTGGGCGACGAGCTCGCCGCCGCCTCCGGCGTGAACCTGAACGCCTTGCGCCCCCTCCTCGTGCTGGCGGGCGTCGGCTGCACCGCCACGGTGACGTCCGTCGCGGGCCCGATCGTGTTCGTCGCGCTCGCCGCGCCCCAGATCGGCCGCCGCCTCGCCGGGGCCGCCGGCGTCCCCCTCTTTCCCGCCGCGCTGACCGGCGCCGTCCTGCTCCTGGCCGCCGACCTCGCCGCCCAGATGCTGCTGGCCCCCGTCTCCCTGCCGGTCGGCGTCATGACCACGGCCGTCGGCGGCTCCTACTTCATCTGGCTCCTGTTCAAAGAAACGAAGAAAACGTGAACGCCCGACTCTCCGCCCGCGACCTCACCCTCGCCTACGGCGACCGCGTGATCTCCACCCGGCTCACCCTGGACGTCCCCGACGGGGCCTTCACCGCCATCGTCGGCGCCAACGCCTGCGGCAAGTCGACCCTGCTGCGTTCCTTCGTCCGTCTGCTCTCCCCTGCCGCGGGAACCGTCACCTTCGACGGCCGGGACGTCTCCCGCACCCGGCCCAAGGAGCTGGCCCGCAGCATCGGCTTCCTACCCCAGTCGGCGGACGCCCCCGAGAACATCCTCGTCCGCCAACTCGTAGCCCGCGGCCGCTACCCCCACCAGACCTTCCTGGCCACCTGGTCCGCCGAGGACGAGCACGCCGTCACCGAGGCCCTGAAGGCCGCAGACGTCACGGACCTGGCCGACCGCCGGGTCGAGGACCTCTCCGGCGGGCAGCGCCAGCGCGTCTGGGTGGCGATGGCCCTGGCCCAGCAGACCCCCTACCTCCTGCTGGACGAACCCACCACCTACCTCGACATCACCCACCAGTACCAGCTGCTGTCCCTCTTCGCCCGCCTCCGCGACGAGGGCCGCACCGTCATAGCCGTCCTCCACGACATCAACCAGGCCTGCCGCTACGCCGACCACCTCATCGCCATGAAGTCCGGCGCCGTCGTCGCCGAAGGCCCGCCCGCCGACATCGTCACGGCCCCCCTGATCGAGCGGGTCTTCGACCTCCCCTGCCTCGTCGTCCCCGACCCCGCCACCGGGACCCCGATGATCGTCCCCACCGTCTGACCAGCGACCATTCGGACAGCAGACCAGCGACCATTCAGGCAGCCATCCAGCGACTTCCAGGACAGCGACGGCGGCCGCATCCGATCCTTGACCTGTGGGTGAGGAGACGAAGACACCGCTCGGCCGGGTACTGCCCAGGCGGGCTCAGAGCATGCTCGACGAAGCGCTGGGAGACACCCGGGTAGTGCTGGTCACCGGTGCGCGCCAATGCGGGAAGAACACCCTCGTCCGGCTGAGCGCCGAGGGCCCCGAAGCCGAATGGCGCGATCTCGACTCGACGGCGACCCGGCTGGCGGCCGTCGAGGATCCCGACGGTTTCGTCGATGTCGGCGGACGCCTGGTCGTCGACGAGTGAGGTGCCTCTGGCCCCCGGACACGGGTGGACCGGAGTGAGGGTGGGCGGACGGACAGGACCGCCCTTTCCTCGGCCGCGTTCAGGGCGCCCGGCGATCCCTCGCGGTGTGCGTCAGGGCTGCCTGTCGCGGCCGGGTGAATCGCAGCATGTTGCCCGAGGGATCGAGGAAGGCGCAGTCGCGGACGCCGTCGGGCTGGTCGATCGGTTCTTGCATCACTTCAGCGCCCGCGGCCTCGATGTGCGCGAAGGCGGCGTCGCAGTCGTCGGTCACGAAGACAAGACGGCCCAGCAGGCCCTTGGCCATCAGGCCTTCGATCGCCTGCCGGTCGGCCGGCGGGACACCCGGGTCCATGCCGGGCGACTCGAGGAGGATCTGCACGTCCGGCTGCGGCGGCGGGCCGACGCTCACCCGCCGCATCCCCTCGGATTCGACGTCATCGCGTACCTCGAAGCCGAGCACGTCGAGGTAGAAGCCGAGCGCCTCGTCGAGGTCGTGGACGGCGAGAGTGCAGGACGAGAGCTTGAGGTTCATGCCGGTCACGTCGCGGACCGGTCGGGAAGCAGAGTTCATTGCTCCTCCTTGTTGTCGGCGGGAAGAAAGACGATGTCGAGGTCGAGGAGCCGGTCCGGGTCGGCGTCGATGGCGATGCGGGTGATCTTCCCGTCGCTGATCGTGAACTCGAAGACGGCTTTGGGTCGGCCGCGGTGCGACCAGACGGCCGCCGGAACGCCGTCGACCAGGGCGAGCCGGGCGGCCTGAGCCCGTCCGGCGAAGAAAGCCGCCACCTCGTGGGCGCCGCGGACCTCGCCGACCACGGCGTCCGGATCGAGCAGCTCGAGCAGGGCGGCGAAATCCCCGTTCCGGGAGGCGGCGAGGAAGGCCGCGACGATTTCCCGCTTCGGGGACCGCGCGGCATCGGATGTCCCGGCCGCACCCTGCACCCGGCGCCGGGCCCGGCTGGCGAGTTGCCGGGCCGCCGCCGGGGAGCGGTCGATGACGGCGCCGATCTCGCCGAACGGCACGGCGAAGACGTCGTGCAGGACGAACGCGAGCCGCTCGGCGGGAGTCAGCGTGTCCAGCACCACCATCAGCGCGACACCGATCGAATCGGCCAGCAGCGCCTCGTCCTCGGGATCGGCCTGGCCGGCCGGATGGATGCTCGCATGCGGCACGGCCGGTTCGGGCGGCAGCGCCCCGGTCGACTCCTCACGCCGGGTCCGGCGTGCCTCGAGCATGTTCAGGCAGACCCGGGCGACGACCGTGGTCAGCCACCCGGCCGGATTCTCCACCTGGCCGGTGTCGGCGCGACTGACCCGCAGCCACGCCTCCTGCACCGCGTCCTCGGCCTCGCCGAGCGAGCCGAGCATCCGGTAGGCCACCGCCCGCAAGCGGCCCTGGTGCTCGGCGAACCGCTCGCTCAGCCAATCGTGCTCGACCATCTGTCACATTCCTCCGTCCGTGCCTGTCATACCGATTGACCGGCGAACCCACGCCGATGTGACAGCCGGGCCCGGCCCGGATGTCCGACCTGCCGGTTCTGGCAGCACATGCATCTCAAACACAAAGGGGACAAAGCATGAAAGCGCACGTCAGCTCGATCCTCCTCGGCGTCCGAGACCTGGACCAGGCCAAGCGGTTCTACACCGAGGGGCTCGGCTGGAAGATCAAGAACGACTACGGCATCTCGGTGTTCTTCGAGTCGGACGGAGCCTCGCCCGTCGGCTTCTACGGCCGCGAGGGCCTGGCCGGCCAGGTGGGCACGAGCCCGGAGGGCAGCGGCTTCAGCGGGCTGGTCCTCACCTACGTCGTCCGTAGCGAGGCACGGGTCGACGAGATCATCGCGGAGGCCGAGAAGGCCGGCGCCACGGTCCTCAAGCCCGCCGGCGCCCTGCCGTGGGGCGGGTACGGCGGCTCCTTCGCCGACCCGGACGGCTACATCTGGAGCCTCGGCTACAGCGCCCGGGGAACGGACCAGCCCTACGCGGAATAGCCGCTGAGGAAGGCCTCTGGCGAGTGCGGGGACCGGCCATCGCCGGGCACGCCGACCGGACTCCTCTGAACGGTTGGTCCCCCGACATGACCGGCGGGACCGTTACCGACGAATAGGTTCGGCGTCGACGCGGGATCGTGTCGACGCCGGACCGCCGCGCGTCGAGCGAATACCCCGAAATCAGTCCCTGTTCGGGCAGGGACTGGCGCTTCCGGCGCCGAAGGCGGGCACCCCGATCCACGCCATCACCAGCTTGCCCGGCACCGGGAGAGCACACCGCTCGTCCTCGTAGCGGCCCAGATACCTCCACGCTCCGACGCCCGTCCGGTGCCAGTAATGCGCGCCGACCACGTAGTAGTCGTCGTCCTTGGCCTTCCGCCCATAGACCACCCCGTAATAGAAGGTCCCGCGCGTCTCCACCTCGGTCGCGTCGTCGTCCGCGCCCGCTTCACGCGCGGCTTCGGCCAGCGCCAGCCTGGTCTGCTCGGTGACCTTCAGGGGCCAGGCGGTGCCGGGGGCCTCGCGTTCGTCTTCCGGGACGTCGGGGCTGGGGCTGAGGGGCATCACCGTGGGAGACGGGCTGGGAGCGGGAGGTTCTCCTGGCTCGTCGCCGTCGTCGGATCCGAGGACGACGGCGCATGACGTCGTGGCGGCGAGGACGGCCGCCGTCATGGACACCTTGAACCAGTCGGCCATCTTCTCGTCCTTCATTCACCGGACAATCAACCCGATCTTGCACGCTACCGGTGGCACCGTCGACTTCGGAAGCACGGAATTCGTCGGCGGTACCGTCAGAATTCGGCGAGGCGAGAGGATCCGCTTGGAGCCACTGGCCGGGGACGGCCTCCCGGGCGTCCTGAGCCTCACCACCACACGTCTTTCAGAAGGCGACGGTGTAGCGGACGCAGAGGCGGCCGTCGGTCGGCTATCGCCACTTGCTCGGGAATGACCTGATAACCGCGATCACCCAGACCAGGGCGGAAACACAGGAAACGACGGCTCCTCCGCCGACGAGCAGGAGGGAGAGGTAGGTCCGCCACCCTGTCTCCGCCATGGCGCAGCTGAAGTCGCAGACGGGCGGCGGTTCTCCCTCCGAAAGGCCGATCAACCATCCCGCCGAAACGCACAGCAGGCCGGCCAGCAGCGGGAAACACCCGATCCGCCAAGAGGAATTCTCTTCCCGCCACCCCATCCCCCCATGGTCTCCCGCTCCGACTCGTTCCCGCATCAGCCTGAGGTCTGATCTGAATGGATTCCCGCCAAGCCGGGTGCGGAGCCGCCGGGCCCTCGGCGCGTCGGCGGCCATCCCTGGGCGGGCGGTCTGCGTGGACCTGGACAGCTCCACCGCAGCGGGGATCTTCGTTTCAGAAGGCCACGGTGTAATGGACACGGAAGCGGCCGTCGGGCAGAGGCGCTGAACCCCATTCCTTGGACAGCAGGTCGAGGAGCCACAATCCGCGACCGTTCTCGGCGTCATTGGGCGGGGCGTCGGCCGTCAGCGACTCTGGCCCGCCTCCCCCGTCGGTGACTTCGACACTGACGATCCGTCCCGCCACCTCGGCCACGACGTCGACGGTGCCGCCGGGCTCGGCGGACCGGCTGTGCAGGCAGGCGTTCGAGAAGACCTCCGACAGCAGCAGAGCTGCCGTGTCCGCCGCGGGATGTTCGGCGCCGAGCCAGGCGGTGAACCAGCGGCGCACCGTCGCGGCCTGGTCGGGCGTTCCCGGGAAGGCCGCGGCGGCCCTCGGGACCGTCATCACGCCACCGTTCGGGCGATGTGCCGGGCGATCTGATCCATGTGGCATACCGAGTCCCACCGCCCCTCCCAGGTGAAGAACCCAGTCGTCGGCCCGCTCGACGGACCCGACGTCCAGCCACTCTCCGTGCCGTCCCTCCCTCGCCACCCGCAGCACGGCGCTCCCGAAGGCCGGGTTCACCAGGCAGGAGCTGCAGCCGTGCTCGCCGAGGGTTCGGCACAGCTCGGCGAGCAGCAGGAACCGGGTCACATGCGCAGGGACGAGGCTCGCCTGCGGTGTCGTCATCGCCACTCCCCGTGAGGTCGCCTGGGCAGCACGCATCGCCCGGAACTTTCCAGTTCCCGAGCCGGAGCGTGCCCGTCTCGCTACGCTGAGTTTGCAACTCACATCACTGAATTGTCCAGCACTTCTCTGCACTAGTACAAAAAACACAAGAGCAAAGCCGAGAAAATTCCCCAACAGGTGGCTGTTATGACAAATCGAACTAGTCCCACCGTACGCAGACGCAGACTGGCAAACGAGCTGCGGAAAATCCGCAAGGAGCTCGGCAAAACCAGAGAGGAGGCCGCAAAGTTTGCAGGCATCTCACCTGTCACGGTGACACGCATGGAAGCTGCCCTGCACTCACCCAAGCCTGCCGATGTTCTGGCATTGTGCAAGCTGTACGGCATCAGCGAAGAAAAGACCGAAGTCCTCGTCGCCCTCGCCCGGCAAAGCCGTCAGCGCGGTTGGTGGCAACGCTTCGGAGGAACGATCCCGGACTGGTTCTCCTTCTACGTCGGTCTGGAGGAAGAGGTCTCCGAACTCCGCACCTACCAGCCCGAGGTCGTGCTCGGCCTTCTCCAGACCGAGTCCTACATCAGGGCGATCATGCTGTCAGACGTCCATCTCCCTTCTAAGGAAGAGTTGGATAGCAGAGTCGCGGTCCGTTTGAAGCGACAGGAGCGGCTGAAGGGGCCTGACGCCATGAAGCTCTGGGCGGTCATCCACGAATCCGCTCTCAGGTCCATAGTCGGTGGGCGAGAGGTGATGAAGGAACAACTGCTTCACCTCATCCACCTGACGTGGCAGAACAACATCACGGTCCAGGCCATGCCGTTCTCGGCCGGAGCCCACCCGGGTAGCGACGGGGCCTTTGAAATACTGGGATTTCCCGAACCAAATGACCCAGACGTCGTGTACGTTCAATATCGTCGCGGCAGTCTCTACCTGGAGGACCACTCCGACATCGCTGCCTACGCAGAGATCTTCGACCATCTGCGGGCCAGGGCGCTCAGCCCGGACGAGTCCCGTGCACTCATCCAGCGGATCGCCGACGAGACGATCTGACTCGCTGAACCGAGGGACGGTTACCGATGCCGATTTACATCTCTCCCCCGTTCTGGCGCAAGAGCAGTCACAGCACACAGAACGGCTCCTGCGTGGAGGTCGCTCTCTGGCGCAAGAGCAGCTACAGCGACAACGGAGGGTTGAATTGCGTCGAAGTGGCCGACTTGGCTACGGCGATCGCGGTGCGGGACTCCAAACATCCGGAGGGAGCGAAGCTGGTCTTCTCCGGGCGGGCCTGGGCCGGGTTCACCGCGCGGGTCAAGCGCGGACTCTGAGTACTCCCTGCTCGGCCGTGTGAGGTCGGCGACAGGGGTCGCCTCCCCCTCCGGAGAAACTTAGGTTAGGGTGGCCTAAGTTCTAGGCTGGAGTGGCGGCATGTTCCTCGGTAACTATCTGATCGGTCTGCGTGAGGGGCTCGAAGCCGCTCTCGTGGTGAGCATCCTCATCGCCTATCTGGTGAAGACGGGCAACCGGCGTGCTCTGCTGCCGGTGTGGACCGGGGTCGGGATCGCGATCGCGCTGAGCGTGGCGTTCGGGATGGTCCTGCAGTTCCTGGTGGCGCAGGAGAACCATTTCAAGATCCAGGAGCTGGCGGGCGGGATCCTCTCGATCGTCGCGGTCGGGCTGGTCACCTGGATGATCTTCTGGATGCGCTCGGCGGCACGCGGCATCAAGGCCGAGCTGGAAGGCAAGCTCGACAGCGCGCTCGACATGGGGCCGCGCGCCCTGACGGTCGTGGCGTTCCTCGCGGTCGGACGCGAAGGACTGGAAACAGCGCTCTTCCTGTGGACGAACATCGCCCACTCCAACGGCTCACCCGTCCTGCCCGTGACGGGGGCGTTCGCGGGGCTGCTGACGGCCGTGCTGCTCGGCTACCTCCTGTACCGGGGCGGCCTGAACCTCAACCTCCAGCGGTTCTTCAAGTGGACGGGAGCCGCGCTCGTCGTCGTCGCGGCGGGCGTCCTCGGGTACGGCTTCCACGACCTGCAGGAAGCCGACGTCCTGCCGGGGCTGACGGCCGTCGCGTTGGAACCCTGGAAACTCTTCGACGAGTTCGGCACCGTCGGCGACTGGCTGCAGACGTTCTTCCAGGGCATCTTCAACGTCACGCCGCAGATCACCTGGCTGCAGCTCATCGCCTGGACCGCCTACCTGGTGCCCGTGATGTTCCTCTTCCTGCGGCCCACCGGGCCCGCACGGCCCGCCAAGCCCTCCGCTCCCGCCCCGGCGCCGAGCCCCGAGGCGGCCTGAGCCGCTGACCGGCCGGGCCCGAGAGGGGCCCGGCCGGATCCGAGCGGGCTCAGCCGAACAGCGTGTCGCCCCAGAAGCCGCCCTTCTCGACGCCGGGCGGGACCGCGTAGACGCCGCTGCCGACATGCTGGATGTACTCGTTCAGCAGGTCGGTGGCGAGGTTGCTCTGGACCTGGACGAACCCCTTGGTGACGTCCCGCTGGTAGGCGAGGAAGAACAGGCCCGCCTCCAGCCGTCCCAGACCGTCGGTGCCGTCGGTGAAGGAGTAGCCGCGGCGCAGGATCCTGGTTCCGCCGTTGCTGTCGGGGTGTGCCAGACGGACGTGCGCGCCGGGCTGCATCGCGTCCAGGACGACGGGATCGTGCTCCTTCTTCCGGCCGCCCTGGGACGCGCCTTCGCCCTTGGTGCGGCCGAAGATGTCCTCCTGCTCCTTCAGGGAGGTGCGGTCCCACGTCTCGATGTGCATGCGGATCCTGCGTGCGACGAGGTAGGAGCCCCCGGCCATCCAGGGCGCCCCGTCCTCGGCGGCCGCCCACACGTGCTGCTTGAGCCGGGCCTCATCGGTGCCGGGGACGTTGCTGGTGCCGTCCTTGAACCCGAACAGGTTGCGCGGCGTCTGGCTGTCGGGCGTCGTGGAGGACGTCTTGCCGAAGCCCAGCTGCGACCAGCGCACCGAGACGACGCCGAAGCCGATGCGGGCGAGGTTGCGGATGGCGTGCACGGCGACCTGCGGGTCGTCCGCGCACGCCTGGACGCACAGGTCGCCGCCGCTGCGGGCCGGGTCGAGTTTGTCCCCGGGGAAGTGCGGGAGGTCGACGAGAGCCGCGGGCCGCTGGTCCTCCATCCCGAACTTCGTGAACAGGGACGCCCCGAACCCGATGGTGAGGGTCAGCCGGGACGCGGGCAGGCCGAGCGCCTCGCCGGTGTCATCCGGCGGGCCGAGCGGGTTGCCGTTGGTGGCGCCGCGCCCCACGCTGGCGCCCTTGGTCATCGCCTCGGCGGCCTCGGTCCACTCCCGGAGCAGCTGGACGAACCGGGCCTTGTCCTCGGTGACGACGTCGAACGCGGCGAAGTGCAGCCGGTCCTGAACGGGGGTGGCGATTCCCGCCTGGTGGGCCCCGTGGAAGGGGATGACCCCTTCGGCCGCGTGCGACTCGTCCCGGTGTCCGCCGAGTCCGACGGCGCCGGCGCCGACGGCCGCGCTCGTGACGAGTCCCGTTCCGAGCACGGCGCGCCGGCTGACGGCGAAGCGCTTCTTCCCGCCCGCCATCGGTCAGCCCGCCACGGCGGCGAGCTTGGACAGCGGCTCGCCCAGAGCGTTGACGACGTCGGTGAGCTGCTTGCGCTCGCCCTCCTCGACGGTGTCGTAGGAGACGTACGAGCCGTCCTTCTCGTACTTCTTGAGCGCGTCGAACACGTCGGTGAAAGCCTCGTCGAGCGAGGCGGCCAGGGCCGCGTCCTTCTCCTGGACGACGGGCTTGAGCAGCTCGTAGACCTTGAAGGCGCCGTCGACGTTGGCCTTGAAGTCGACCAGGTCGGTGTGGGAGAACGCCTCCTCCTCACCGGTGATCTTGCCGGTGGCGACCTCGTCGAGGAGTTCCTTGGCGCCGTTGGCCATGGAGGCGGGCGTGATGTCGACGGTGTGGACCCGGTCCTGCAGATCCTTCAGGTCGGTCATCAGCTGGTCGGCGATCCCGTCCAGGCCCTTGGTGGACTTCTCCACCCACAGCGCCTTCTCTATCCGGTGCCAGCCGGTCCAGTTCTCGCGCTCCTCGTCGGTGAGGTCGGCCTCACGCGCGTCGATCTTCGGGTCGAGGTCCCCGAAGGACTCGGCGACGGGCTCGACGCTCTCCCAGCCGAACCGCGAGGGCGCGTACAGCTCCTTGGCGCCTTCGACGTCCCCGGCCTTGACCTTGGCCACGAACTGCCCGGTCTTGTCCACGGTGTCGGCGATCTGCTGGTCGATGTAGGTCCGGTAGTCGGCGACGGCCTTGGCCAGGCGCGGGTCGAGTTCACCGACCTCGCCGGAGACCTTGATGTCCTGCTTGATGCCGTCCCCGACCATGCCCGGCTTGCACACGATCTGCTGGTCGCCGGCGGGCAGCGAGACGGTGATCTCGTAGTTGGTGCCGGGCCCGATGTTCTCCTTCTCGGAGATGATCTTGCCGTCGGGCGCGTAGAAGTAGACCTCGGTGACCTTCGACCCGTTGTTGACGAGCTTGAAGGTGTTCTTTCCGGCGGGCAGGTCCGTCTTGGACACCTGGCACGCGGTGTCGGTGGAGGTCACGGTGAGCGCGCCGGTGTCGCCGCTCCCGGAGCCACCGCCACAGCCGGCCAGCACCGAGACACACAGCAGGCCGGTCACGCCGGCGATGGGAAGGGACCGCATGGGGGGCTCCAGGTTCAAGGGAAACTCTTGCGAGGACAGGTTAGCTTAGCCTCCCCTTACTTTGCTGCCGCCCCCACCGGAACCCCACCGGAGGCCGTCCCGCTCAGCCGACGGGAAGGAGGAGGGCGAGCTGGCGGGACATGGCGACCAGGTGCCCTTCGGAGTCCCAGATCTCGCCGTCCTCCTCCAGGACGCCGCCGGCGAGCAGCCTGGTGCCGAAGCGGACCTGGAGCCAGCCGGGGGCGGGCCTCCGGCGAAGGTGGACGGTCAGTTCGACGGTCGGCGCCAGCCCGGTCTCCACGACCTCGTAGACGGCCGGCGGAAAGGCGTCCGCGAACAGCGGAAGGGACGCGAGGTCGGGTTCACGCCCGTCGGCGAACCGGATCCAGCCCTCGATGACGGCCCGGTCGGAGGTGCGCCCGGTGGACCAGCGGCTGACGGGAGCGACCCGGTAGTCGAAGCGTCCGACCATGTCGGCCTCGGCTCCGACGACGCCGGGCGCGGCCTTGACGCAGTCGTCGGGGTCGGGCAGCCTCGGCGGCGGCACCGTCAGGACCGCCAGGGCCGTCTCGTCCGTCTGCGGCCCCAGCGTGGCCAGCACCCGGACCCGTTCCTTCCCCCGCTGGCGGAGCCGGGCCTCCACCGTGCTCTTCAACCGCCCGAGCTTGACGACGTCCGCCGCCAGCTCGGCCGCCCCGACCTCCCCGGGCCGCAGATAGTGGGCGTTCACCGAATAGGGCCGGGAACCGGGCACCGCTTCGGCCGCCGCCCCCAGAGCCAGCGCCAGCAGATAACCACCGTTGGGCTGCCCGCCGATCGCCCCCCACCCGGAACGGACCTCGGCGGTCCAGGTGTTCTCCCCGGCCGGAGTCAGCGCGGTGTCGGCGTCGAAACGAAAGGAACTTCGGATTCCACTTGTCATCATCGGGCTCTCCCTTTGTGATTAATCAAGGGTATGAGCCGATATCTTCCGCCGACTATTACGCACCAGATAATGAAAACCCGGAATCCATATTTCCCGGTGGTCAGGAGAGTTCTTCGAGGGCTCTGCGGGTCTCGGGGTCGGCGGGGAAGAAGGACTCGATGGCCAGTTCGGCGACGGTGATGTCGGCGGCCGTGCCGAAGACCGTCATGGTGCTGAAGAATTCGAGTTCCCGGTCTCCCACGCGCAGGCGCATGGGCAGGAGGACGTCGGCGGCCTCGTTTCCCGTCGCGACGGGAGTCCCCTTCACGCCGGGATAGGAGGAGACCTCCTCGTAGAGTCCGGCGAGTTCGTCGTCGAGACTCACCGCGATCTGGCGGCGCAGGCGGGCCAGGAGGTGTTCGCGCCACTGGTCGAAGTTGACGACGTGCGGAGCCAGGCCGTCGGGGTGCAGGCTGACGCGCATGACGTTGATCGGGGATTCCAGGAGGTGCGGGGCGACGAGCATCGCCAGGAGCGCCACGCCCTGGTTCAGTTCGACGACGTTCCAGCGGCGGTCGACGAGCAGGGCGGGCGCGGGCTCGTGGGCCTTCAGGATGCGGCGGGCCGCCTCGCGCACCGCTTCGAGCTCCACGTCCTCCAGGGACGTCTCCCGGTAGACGGGGGCGTGGCCGGCGGCCAGCAGCAGGCGGTTGCGCTCCCGCAGGGCCAGTTCCAGGCGGTCGGCCAGTTTGCCGATCAGCTCCGGGCTGGGGTTGGCCCTTCCCGTCTCCACGAAACTCAGGTGCCGTTGGGAGACCTCGGTCTGCAGGGCGAGCGCGAACTGGCTGAGACCCCGTTCCTCCCGCAGTTCCCGCAGCAGCATTCCCACCGGCTGCTGATACCGGTAACGGAGTGCCGTCCTTCTCGCCTCGGTCTCCACGTCCACCAGCCTTCCCGCGGCGTCCACCCGGTCCAGCCGAGGATAACCCGCCGGTCCGTCCCGTTCCCGGCTGTATACGCTGCGAAGAATGGACGGGCGGCCTCCACACCTCATCCCTTGTTCGTTCACCGGGCAGAGCTGGCGGGACGTCGTCTTCCTGCATTGGCGGACCGAGCCCGAGGTGGTGGCCCCGCTGCTGCCTCCCGGCGTCGCGCCCGACCTGGTGGACGGTTCCGCGTGGATAGGCGTCATCGGCCTGCGGATGACCGCGCTCAGTCTGGCGGGCGTCCCGTACCCGTCATTCCTGGAGTTGAACGTCCGCCTGTACGGCAGGGACGGAGACGGCCAGAGGGGTGTCGTCTTCCGCGCCATGGAGGCCGGTGACCCGGTGTTCGCCGCGGCGTCCAGAGCGGCGCTCCGCCTCCCCTACGCCTGGGCTTCCATGCGCTTCGCCCATGCCGGTGACCGCGTCTCCTACGCCACGCGGCGCGTCCTGCCCGGAGCCGGACGCGCCGGGGTGCGGATGCGGGTGAGGGTCGGCGAACCGATCCCCCGCCCGACCTCCGCCGAGATCGCGCTCACCGCCCGCTGGGCCCTGCACCAGCGCTGGTACGGGCCCACTCTGCGCGTCCCCGTCCACCACCCCGCCTGGCTTCTGCACCGGGCCGGGCTCCTGGAGTGGCACGACGACGGCCTCCTGGCCTCCTGCGGCCTGCCGCCCCTCCCCCACCCGCCCGAGAGCGTGCTCTACGCCCCCGCGACGACCGTCCGCATAGGCCTCCCGTCCCGGCTCTCGTCGCGCTGAAGCCCCGGCGCCCGGCCGTTTGGGATCTCGGGGCCACCCGGCCATGATGGGGGCGACGGAAAGGACGGGTGGACGGTGAACGAGGCGGCGGAGCAGGTCGAGGCGGCCGGGTCGCCGCTGCGCGCGGTGGTCGCGGACAACGTCCGGCGGATCCGGCTGGCGCGGGGGCTGAGCCTGCGGGAACTGTCGGAGCTGACGGGGGTCAGCAAGGCGCTGCTGTCCCAGATCGAGCGGGGGGTGGCCAACCCGACGATCGAGGTGCTGTCCCGGGTGGCGGCGGCGCTCGGGGAGGACTTCCTGGAGCTGGCCCGGCCCCGCCTGACCGGCCCGGAGGTGCTGCGGGCCGAAGAGGCGGCGGAGGCGGAGCCGAGTGTGCGGACGCTGTTCGGCTCCTGGGAGCGGCGGCGGTTCGAGCTCTCCGAGGGGAGGATCCCGCCGCACACGAGCAGCGTCAAGAACGCGCACGGCGAAGGGTCCGTCGAGTACGCCTACGTGGTGGCGGGGGCGATCACTCTCGGCTCGCAGGGCTGGTCGGTCGACCTGGGGGCAGGTGACGCCGTGCGTTTCGCCGCCGAGCACGACCACGTGTACACCACGGGGGACGAGCCGGCCCGCGTCCTGACCCTCGTGTCGTTCGACGGCGCCTGAGGGTTCGATAACGATCTTGCATCCCGCTCATCTCCCGTGGGTGACAGTCGGGCGGAGACACTCCCCGCACGCCCGGCCCACCGTTATCGTCTAGCGACATCACCTCCCGATATCCGTCATCGATGCCATGTCGGAGAACGGCACCCGCCCCGCCCCCGACCGTGGAGAGCCGTGAGCCCGCACGACCCGTCTCCGCCTTCACCCGTGCGTGAGGGCAGCGCCCGTCGTCGTTTCCTGCTCGGACTGGGGGGCCTCGCCGCGGCCATCGCACTGCCCCCGGCCGCTCCGGTCACCGCCTCCCTCCCCACCGGATCGGGCGCAGGCCTCGCCCCGGGCCGGAACGTGCCACCGCTGCGGGACAAGCAGGCCGCCGCCGGCCCCCGGGGAGCACAGGCGCAGACGCCGACGCGCCGCAGGGCGCCCCGGCGGCCGAACTTCGTGGTGATCCTCGCCGACGACTTCGGCTACGGCGAGATCGGCGTCCAGGGCCAGAAGAAGATCAAGACTCCGAGGATCGACCGCATGGCCCGCGAAGGCCTGCGGTTCACCGACGCCTACGCCCCCGCCCCCGTCTGCGCGCCGGCCCGCGCCTCCCTGCTGACCGGGCTGCACGGCGGGCACGCCCCCGTCCGCCGCAACCCTCCCAAGGCCGGCGACCTGCCGCTGCCCAAGGGCATCCCGACGATCGCCACCATGCTCAAGCGAGTCGGCTACCGCACCGGCGTCTTCGGCAAATGGGGCTTCGGCGGGCCGATGCCCCGCAATATCTCCCACCCCGACCAGCTCGGATTCGACGAGTTCTACGGCTACCTCACCCACTTCGCGGCCAAGCACTACTACCCCGACCGCCTGTGGGACGGACGCCAGGCCGTGCCGCTACCGGGCAACGCCGGCGACAAGGGCCCTCACTACGGGCCCGACCTCATCATGGACCGCGCCCTGGACTTCGCGGTCCGTGGCGGGGACGACCCGTTCCTGCTCCTGCTGACCCTGCCGCTCCCGCACGCCCACACCGCCCCGCCCCCCGAACTCGGCCCCTACGCCGAGAAGGACTGGCGAAGAGCCGACAAGGTCCACGCCGCGAAGATCACCCGCCTGGACACCTACGTCGGCCGCCTCCTGGACACACTGCGCGCCCGCGGCCTGGACGAGGACACCATCGTCATCCTCACCGGCGACAACGGCCCCCACGAGGAAGACGGCGTCAACGCGGACTTCTTCAACGCAGGCGGCCCCTACCGCGGCGTCAAGCGCAACCTCTACGAGGGCGGCATCCGGGTGCCCTTCATCGCCTGGTCACCCAAGATCATGGCCAGGACCAGGGGAAAGAAGACCGACCACCCCACCGTGCACTACGACCTGCTCGCCACCTTCGCCGACTTCGCCGGAATCCGCCCTGTGCGCGGCACCGACGGCCTGTCCCTGCGCAAAGTGCTCACCGGCCAGAAGAACCCGCCCCGCCACGAATACCTGTACTGGAACCGCCTGCACGCCGGCGCCACCCCCACCCACCGCAAAGAGGACGGCGGCCGCGGCCGCAACGCCGCCGCCGCCGTGCGGTTCGGCCGCTGGAAAGCCGTCGGCTTCGCCCCCGGCCAGGCCTACACCCAGCCGGACTCCACATGGACCATCGAACTCTACGACCTGGCCAAGGACCCCGGCGAGAAACACGACCTCGCCAAGAAGCACCCCGACCTCGTCCGGAGAGCCCGCCGCCACATGCGCCAGGCGTGGCGCACCCCGGTGTCCTGGAAACTCATCAGCTGACCGCGCGGACGGCGATCGACCGCGCCCTCGGGCCGCTGTTCCTCTCCGACCGCGAACCCGTCGCGGGTTTCGGGCTCATGCGGACCGGGCCCGCCTGAGCGGCCTCAGTCCGGTCGGCGGTCAGGGTCGGGGACGCTCGCCAGCAGGGTCCGCGTGTAGTCGTCGGCGGGCTCGTCGAGGACCCGGCCGGTGGGGCCGTGCTCCCGGCAGCGCCCCTCGCTCAGCACGTAGACCCGGTCGGTGACCTGCCGGACCACGGCGAGGTCGTGGGTGATGAACAACAGCGCCATCGACAACGAGGTCCTGAGCTCGGTGAGCAGGCCGAGGATCTGGGCCTGGACGGAGACGTCCAGCGCGGAGACGGCCTCGTCGCAGATCAGCAGCGCGGGACGTCCGGCGATGGCGCGGGCGATGGCCACCCGCTGGCGTTCTCCGCCCGACATCCCGGCGGGCGGCCGGGCCGCGGCCTCCGGTCTCAACCCGACCGTCTCCAGGAGCGCGGCGACCTCGGCCTTGCCCCCGTCCCGGCCCGCCGCCCGCAGCGCCTCGGACAGGACCGCGCCGATCGAGCGCACGGGGTTGAGCGAGGAGTACGGGTCCTGGAAGACCATCTGGACGGTGCGCAGCGCCCGTGCCCGTTCGTCTCGGGGCAGCGCCCCCAGGTCGGAGTACTCCAGGCCGTCCAGCGTGATCGTCCCGCCGTCGGGCCGTTCCAGCCCGACCACGCAGCGGGCCAGGGTCGTCTTGCCCGAGCCGGACTCCCCCACGACGCCGACGGCCTCGCCCGGCGCGACCCGCAGGTCGATGCCGGCGAGCGCGGGCCGTGAGGCGCCCCGGAAGGTCCGGGTGAGCCCGCGGACCTCCAGCAGCGGGGCGGCCTCCTCGCCGACCGGCTCGGCGGGCGCTTCCACGGCGGGCTCCGCCTCGGGCGTTCCGGCGAGTTCGGCGGCCCGGACGCAGGCCGAAGTCCGGCCTTCCCCGGCCGGGACGGGCTCGGGCGTCCCCGCCCAGCACACGTCGGCGGCGTGCGCGCAGCGGTCGGCGAAGCCGCAGCGTCCGGCGGTCTCGTCGTGTGCGGGCACGTTGCCGGGCACCGAGGGAAGGACGGCGAGGCGGCGGTCCAGCGGAGGTTCGGCGGCCAGCAGCGCCCGCGTGTAGGGGTGCCGGGGCTCGCGGCGGAGTTCCCGGCCCGGACCGGTCTCCATGATCCGCCCCGCGTACAGCACCAGGACGTCGTCGCACATCGAGAACGCCACCCGCAGGTCATGGGTGATCAGGACGAACGCCATGCCGCGTTCCCGCTGGATGCGCCTGATCAGGGTCAGGACCTCGCGCTGCGTCGTCACGTCCAGTGCGGTCGTCGGCTCGTCCGCCACCAGGATCCGCGGGTCGCCGGACAGCGCGCAGGCCAGGCCGACCCGCTGCCGCATGCCGCCGGACAGCTGGAACGGGTAGCGGGCGGCGACCTCGGCGGGCAGCCCGACCTCGGCGAGCCTCCGCGCCACCTCCTCGCCGTTCCGCCGGTCCCCGGGCAGCCCGTCCGCGATCTGGCGGCCCACCTTGCGCAGGGGGTTGAGCAGGGTGAACGGGTCCTGGAGGAGCAGGGAGACGGTCGTCCCGCGCAGCCGCCGCAACGCCCGGGGATCGGCCGAGACGTCGGTTCCGGCGAGGCTCACCCGTCCTTCGGCGGTCAGGCCCGCCGGGAGCAGCCCGAGCACGGCGCGGGCGGTCAGCGACTTGCCCGAACCCGACTCGCCGACGATCGCGAGCGACCGTCCCGCCTCCACCTCGAAGCCGACGTCCGACAGCAGCGTGCGCCCGTCGGCCTTCCGGCCGACCCGAAGGCCGTCCACCCGGACCAGGGGGAGCCCTTTCGCCTGGTTCACCTGGCCAGCCTCCGTGCCTCGGCCCGTTCCTGGAGCCAGTCCCCGACGACGGTGACCGCCGCGGCCGTGATCATGATCGCCAGTCCCGGGGCGACCGCGGCCCACGGGTTGGTGAACAGCTGCCCCTTGTTGTCGGAGAGCGTGCGGCCCCAGTCCGGCGAGCCCGCCGCGACGCCCAGCCCGAGGAACGACAACGACGCCAGCGAGACCAGCGCGTAGGCGAAGTTGAGGAAGGCGCCGGCCAGCGCGACGGGCACGACGTTCGGCCACACGTGACGCGACATGATCCGCCACGACGACAGGTTCTGCAGCCTGGCCGCCTCCACGTAGGGCCTGGTGCGCTGCTCCAGCACCGCCCCGCGGACGACCCTCGCGTCCGTCGGCGCGAACAGCACGATCAGGACGGCGACCGCCACCCCGAACCCGCCGCCCATGGTCCCGGCGACGACGATCGCGACGAGCAGCGCGGGCACCGAGAGCATCAGGTCGGCCCAGCGCATCGCGACCGTGTCGGCCCAGCCGCCGAGGTAGCCGGCGGGCAGCCCGATCAGGTTGCCGAGCAGCATCGAGCCCGCGCTGACCGCGAGGGCGCCGAGCACCGCCGTCCTCGCCCCGGCGACCAGCAGCTGCAGCACGTCCCGGCCCAGGTCGTCGGTGCCGAGCGGATGGCCGGGCCCGGGGTAGGTGATGCCGATGGCGAGGTCCTGCCGGGTGGCGTCCGGGACGATCAGCCAGCCGAACAGCGCCGCCGTCATCGCGACGGCCACGACGGCGAGCGCGACCAGGACGGCGGGGCCGGGCAGTCGCCGCCTCACCGGGACGCCCCGAACCGGATGCGCGGGTCCGCGAGGGTGTAGCCGACGTCCACGAGCAGGTTCACCGCCGAGATGAGCAGGGTCAGCAGCAGCGCCAGCGCCTGGACGACGGGCATGTCCTTGAAGGTGACCGAGTCGACCAGCAGGGTGCCCAGGCCGGGCAGCGCGAAGGTCACCTCGACCAGGACGGTCCCGGCGAGCGTGCTGGTGAGGATCAGCCCGAGCGCGGTCAGGATCGGGATGAGCGAGTTGCGCAGCGCGTAATGGACGATGAGCCGGTTCGGCAGGCCGCGCGCCCGGGCGAAGACGAGGTGGTCCTGGTCGAGTTCGCGGATCAGCGCGGCCCGCGTGAACCGGACGAGGAGCCCGGCCGAGCCCACTGCGAGAGCGGCGGCGGGCAGCGTCAGATGCCGGATCCGGTCGGCGAAGCCCTCGCCCTCCCCGTAGACCGGGAACCACTGGAGGTAGACGGCGAAGGCCATGAGCAGGACGAGCCCGACCGCGAACGGAGGCGCGCTCATCCCCGCCACCGCCGTGACGACTGCGGCCCGGTCGGCGGCGCGGCCCCGCCGGAACGCGCCGATGACGCCCAGCGGCAGGCCGATCAGGGTGGCGAGCAGTGTGCCGTAGCCGATGAGTTCGAGGGTCAGCGGCAGCCTGCTCCCGATCGCCTCGGTGACGGGGATCCCCGTCCGGATCGACGTGCCGAAGTCGCCTTGGAGGACGCCGCCGAGCCACCGCAGGTACTGCACCACGACGGGGTCGTCCAGGTGGTACCGGGCGCGGATCGCCGCGAGCGCCTCGGGCGAGGCGGGCCTGCTGCCTTGGAGCGTCTGCTCCACCGACCCCGGCGCGAGGTAGAGCAGGCCGAACACCCCGATGGACAGGAGCACCAGCACGGCGAGTGTGCCGAGCAGCCTGCGCGCCAGGAATCCGCCGGTCATGCCAGCACACCGTGCCGGGTCAGCCAGTCCAGGATCCGGTCGCGGGCGTCGGCGCAGTGCTCCGGCTCGACCAGCTCGTGCCCTTCGCGGGGATACGTCACCAGCTGGGCCGGGACCTCGGCGGCGAAGGCCCGGTAGAGCCGTTCGGCCTCGCCGAGCGTGGTGACCCTGTCCTGCTCCCCGTGCAGGATCAGCGTCGGCGTGCTGACGTCCATGGCGTGGAAGATAGGCGAGCGGGCGGCGAGGAATTCCCGGCCCTCCCTGGTGGCGGGGTCGGCATCCCAGTGGTAGACGGCGTCGTAGCCGCCTCCGATGACGCTCGTCGTGCGGAAGCTCACCCAGTCCGGCACCCCGGACATGACCACCGCCGCACGGAACCGGCGGGTCTGGGTGACCGCCCAGGCCGTCAGGTAGCCGCCGTAGCTCAGACCCGCGATCGCCTGCCGTTCCGGGTCGGCGACCCCGTCGGCGATCAGCTTGTCGGCTCCGGCCAGGACGTCGTCGAGGTCGGCCTCGCCGAAGCGGCCGATGACGGCGCGGGCGTGGTCCTGGCCGCGTCCGCTGCTGCCGCGCGGGTTGGGCAGCAGCACGGCCGCGCCCGCCAGTGCCAGCGGCAGCGCCATCTGGTTGGACTCGGCCGGCGCGAACCACTGCGCCCACAGCCAGGTCGGCCCGCCGTGCGCCAGGACGACCAGCGGGAACGGGCCGGAGCCCATGGGCCGGATCAGCAGACCCTCGATGCTCCGCCCGTCGGGGGCGTGCCAGCGCAACTCTTCGCGGACGAGCCCCTCGGCGAGGGGGGCCAGCGCGGTGTTGAAACCGGTGAGGGAGGTGAACCCGCCGGTCGTGAGCGAGCCGACGGCCACTTCCGGGGGTCGTGCCGGATCCTCCCAGACCGCCGCGACCCGGTCAGGGCCGCAGGGGGCGAGGGAGGGCTGGCCGTCCCTGCCGCCGAGCGCGCCGGAGGCCGTCCAGCGGTGCGGGAGCGTGCCGTCCGCCCGGAGGACCCCGCCGTGGACGCCCGTCCCGGACCAGCCGGTGAACCACAGGGTGTCCGCGTCGAGCCAGCCGAGATCGGTGACGTCGTCGACGGCGTCCCAACGGGTGGTCTCGCCCGAGCCGAGGTCGACGTGCAGCACCTGGCCGGAGACGATCGACAGGCCCTCCACCACCACCACGCGGGTGCCGTCGGGGCTGAACCGGGGGCGGGCCAGCTGCCAGGGGGTGGTCAGCAGCGTCCGGGTGGAGCCGTCCCTCAGGTCCACGAGGGCGAGTTCGGGCCGGTAGTAGCCGCTGGGCGCGGGGTCCGCGGAGACGACGGCGACGGCCGTGTCGCCGCCCTGCCAGTCCGCCTCCCACACGGTGTGCGTGCCGAGCGGGACGACCGTGGATCCGGGCGTACCGGCGCGGGCCAGGACGAGGCGGCGCAGCCGGGCGCCCGGGACGTCCGTGAACGGGTCCTCGGCCGCGGGGACCCGCAGGCCGAGGTGCATGCCGTCCCGGTCGCTGCCGGGGTCGGCCACGCGGGCGAGGATCCGGCCGTCGGCGGTCGCGGTGAGGTCCTCGACCGCCCCGTCGACGGGCAGGGACCACAGGACCTCCCCTGTCCGCGGGTCGAGTTCCTCGATCCGGTCGAGCCCGCCCGCGGCGGCGACCAGCCGTCCGGTGCCCGGGATCCAGCGGAGCAGGGTGTGGTTCGTCTCCGGGAGCGGCCGGGGACGCTCGTCGGCGCCGAGCACATGGACCACCTGGCCTTCGCCGGAGAGCACCGTGAAGGCGATCGTCCCGCCGTCGGCGGTGACGTCCATCGGAAGGCGGACGGCGGCCAGTGCCTCGTGCGCCGCGCGAGCGTCCATCGTCACTTCGGCGCGATCCGGGTGGCCCAGGGCGCGATGAAGAAGTACGGCCCGTACCCCTCGGCGGTGACCTTGGGTCCGAACGCCGTCGCGGACTCGCCCCACCACAGCGGCTGGTAGGGGGCGTCGGCGGCGGAGACGGTGAGGGCCTCCCCGATCAGCTTGGCGCGGGCGGCGCCGTCCGTCGTGGTCTTGGCCTTGTCGAGCGGCCCGGTGACCTTCGCCTCGGTGTAGGAGGCGATGTTGGTGCCGCCCTTGCCGGCGTTCGCGCCGTTCAGCAGCATCTGGGTGAACTCGGCGGGGTCGCCGGTGGTCGCGAAGTACCAGCCGAACGCGATCCCGGCCTTCCGCTCGCCGAGCTCGGCGATCCAGGCCTCCAGCGTGACCTCCTTGACCTCCAGCTCGATCCCGAGCTGCTTGAGGTTCTCGGCGAGGGTCAGCGCGGCCTTGCCGAGCTGCGGCCCGCTGTTCGGGTAGTGCAGTTCGGTCTTGAAGCCCTTCGGCACCGACGACTGCGCCAGCTCCGCCTTGGCCTTCGCCAGGTCGAACTCGTACTGCGGGATCGCGGCGTACATGGCCTGGACCTCGGACGCCGGGAGGCCGGCCCACTGGGAGGGCGAGGGGATCGTGGTGGCGACCTCGGCGTGCCCGCCGAGGACGGTCCTGACGATGCCGGCCCGGTCGATCGCGTGCGCGAACGCCTTGCGCACGTGGACGTCGTCGAAGGGCTTCACCGCGGTGTTGAAGGCGAGGGCGACCAGGGACCGGTCGGTGGCCGTCTCGACCTTCACCCCGGACACCTTCCGCCACTGGTCGAGCTGCTCCAGCGGGACGTTCAGCGCGACGTCGGCCTCGCCCTGCCGCATCGCGAGCAGCCGGGTGGAGTCCTCGGCGATGAACTCGAACCGGATCTTCGCGATCGCGGCCTTCCCGCCCCACCAGGCGTCGTTGCGCTCCAGCGTGACGTGCGAGTCGGGCGCGAACTCCGTGACCTTGTAGGGCCCGGTGCCGAGGATCTTGGTCTCCGGCGTGCCGATCTTCTCGCCGTTCTTCAGGAACGCCGCGCTGGTGACGAGCAGGCTGCCGGGCGAGACCGTCCACTCGAAGGAGCTGTCGGTCTGCTTGAGCTCGATCGTCACCTCGTGCTCGCTGGTCGCCTTGATCGATTCGACGCCCGCGTAGGCGTAGGCGAAGGCCGAGGTGGAACCGCTCTTGGCGTTGTACTCCAGGCTCGCCACGATGTCGGCGGCGGTCACGGGCGTCCCGTCGGAGAACTTCACGTCCTTCCGGAGCCGGTAGACGAAGGTCTTGGCGTCGTCGCTCTTCCAGGACTCCGCCAGCGCCGGCACCAGCTTGCCGTTCGCGTCGACCCCGACGAGGGCCTCCTGGCACAGCAGCGCCACGACGTAGTTCATGATCCCGGCTTCTTTGCTCGCGTCCAGCGAGCTGAGCGACCCGGGCAGCGCGACCTTCAGTTCCTTCAGCTCGCCGCCGTTCCCCCCGGCGGGCCCGGACGCGGGCGCCCCGCACGCCGCGAGCACCCCCGGCACGCTCGCAAGCCCTCCGAAGAGGGCTACAGACTGCAGGAACGAGCGGCGTGACACCTGCCGGTGAGCGTCCATGGGGGCCTTCCTTATTGCAAGACTATGGCGTTCACCTGCGGCGTCTACCATAACTACCCGAATGGCCAGAAAGAGTATTCACCGCTTAGGGTGCGGTCAAGGAAGTCCTGGAAGGAGGCGGTGTGATAACCGTCTACAGCGCCCCTTGGTGCGGCCACTGCCACCGTCTGAAGAGCCAGTTGGACCGCGCCGGAATCCCCTACACCGAGGTCGACGTCGACCAGGAGCCGGACGCCACCACCCTGATCGCCGGCTTCAACGGCGGCGACTGGCTCATTCCCACCGTCGTCTTCCCCGACGGCACCGCCCTGGTGAATCCCGGCGTCGCCGACGTCCGGCGGCGGCTCACTCCTCCGGAGGCTCCCGCCTAGGGGTGGGCGGGCCCCCCGCCGCGGGTCACCCGGGGCCCGAACTGGCGGATCTGCGGAATGGTGGTGACCATGTGCGCCACCACGCGTTCGCTGAGGCACACGTGGCGGTGCGGGCTGTCGCCGGGGAACCTCGCGAAGTCGCCCGCGCTCAGCTCCACCGGCTCGCTGAGCGGGCCGGTCCTCAGCCTGCCGGTGATGACGTAGAGGTGATGCAGGGTGCCCGAGGGATGGGCGTCGATCACCTCGGGCACGGCCTTGCCCCGCTCCAGGCGCAGCACCAGGGTGCGCACGTAGCCCGAACCGTAGACCTCGTCCAGGAGCCGCTGCGACCAGCCTCCGGAGTCCTCCCATGCGCCTTCGGCCTGCCGCTGCACGAACACGGGGGTGCCCCATTCGGTGAGCAGCCGCCGCACCGAGACGTCGAGCGCGGCGCCGAGCTGGGTCAGGGTGTCGACCGTCGGGTTGCCGATGCCCTGCTCGATCTTCGACAGGGTCTGCTTGGACAGTCCCGAGCGCCGGGCGAGCTCGCCCAGCGACAGGCCCCGCTCCTGCCTGAACCTTCTGACATTGCGGGCCACCAGCAGATTGTTCTCCGACACCCTGTGCTCCGTCATTTTTAATAGACACTTCGTCACTCTTGACTACCGGGCGACTTCTTCGCATCATCGTCACAAAGAAGTGCCAACTCGGCACACTTTAGTTGACACTGATGCTCTGAGGTGCCTGCGCATGTCCTCATCTCCCGCCGCCCTGGCCGAACCGCCGGTCCGTGACGACCGAGCCGCCATCGACAAGGCCATCAGCCTGCTCCTGTGCTTCGGCGACCAGGCCAGCTCGGGCCTGGGGGTCAGCGAACTGGCCCGCCGCTCCGGCCTGAGCAAGTCGACCGCCTTCCGGGTCCTGGGCATGCTGGAGCGCAACCAGGTGGTGGAGCGGGTGGGGAAGGACTACCGGCTGGGCACCCGCCTGCACGAACTGGGCCGCAGCGTCTACGCGCCGGGGCACGCGCAGATCCGGGACCTGCTGATCCCCTACCTCACCGATCTGTACGAGCTCACGCGCGAGACCGTGCACCTGGCCACGCTGCACGGCACCGAAGTCGTCTACCTCGCCAAGCTGTACGGGCACCGCCAGGCTCCGGCCCCGTCCCGGATCGGCGGGCGCATGCCCGCGCACTGCACGGCGGTGGGCAAGGTCCTGCTCGCCTACGACCCCGACGCCGCCGCCGCGGCCCTGTCCGAGCCGCTGGGCCGGTACACGCCCCGGACCATCGCCGACGCCGCCGGGCTGGCCGCCGAACTCGACCGGATCCGCCGCGAGGGCGTGGCGTTCGACGACGAGGAGTCCCGGCAGGGGCTGAGCTGCGTCGCGGTGCCCGTGATGGGGCCCGGCGCAAGACCCATGGCCGCCCTGTCGGTCGCCGGCGTGACCGGTCGCATCGACACCCGGCGGCACGCCGTGGGCCTGCGCCGCGTCAGCGCCGCCGCGGCCCGGGCGCTGACCCGCTCGGCGAGGTCGCGGGCGACGCGCGCGGTGCCGCCGACCGAGCTGTGAGATCACGGGAAGGGGCGCCCGCCCCCTGGACGGGCGCCCCTCCCCTGGACGGTCAGGTTCCGGGTACCCGGTCCAGGTCCATGTCCACCCGCGTGACCCACGCGGGCTCGGCCACCAGCAGGTTCAGCTCCCGACCGCCGGGCAGTTCGACCTCCACCACCGGGCGGAAGCCCGCGGCCCGCGCCGCGGCGGCCCGTACCGGATCGTCCGCGGCGGCGGCGTACACCACCCGCTTGCAGCGCGGATCCGCCGCCTGGACCTCCCGCACCACGGCGATGAGGGCCTCGGTGAGCGACTCGGGCCGCTGTGCCCCGGTGATCCTGACCTCGAGGTCGTGGGCGCCCGCCGGATAGGCGCGGCCCAGCCGTCCGGCCGCGGGGCGCTCCAGCTCCACGGTGACCCTCACGCCGTCACGCAGGTTCAGAGAGGACGTCGACACGGCCGCCATGTCAGGAACGTCCTTCGGCCAGCCGACGGATGGCGATCTTGTCGAGCTTGCCCGAGGCGTTGCGCGGAACCGCGGCGACCACCCTCAGCCGCCGGGGCAGCTTGTAGCCCGCCAGACCGGCCGCGGCGTGCTCCCGCAGCCCCTCCAGGGTCAGTTCCGCCCCTTCCGCCAGTGACACCACCGCGACGACCGTCTCGCCCCACTCCTCGTCGGGGACGCCGACCACGGCCACGTCGGCGACACCCGGCAGGTCGGCGAGGGCCTGCTCGACCTCGGCCGGGTAGACGTTCTCCCCACCACTGATGATCATGTCCTTGAGCCGGTCCACGATGTACAGGCAGCCGTCGGCGTCGAGATGGCCGATGTCGCCCGAGTGGAACCAGCCCTCCTCGTCGAACGCCGCGGCGGTCGCCTCGGGGTCCTCCCAGTAGCCCGGGGTGACGTTCGGGCCGCGCACCACGATCTCGCCGCGGATCCCCGGGCCGACCGGGGTGTTCGTCCTGGCGTCCACGACGCGCACCTGGGTGTGGGGCATGGGGATGCCCGCCGAGCCGAGTTTGTCGAGCGTGCGCTCCACGGGCAGATGGGTGGCGAAGGGCGCGGTCTCGGTCAGACCCCATGCCTGCTGCAGCCAAACGCCGTGCTCGGCGTACCTCCGGATCAGGCTGGGCGGCACCGGCGCCCCCGCCACGACGATCGAGCGCACATGGGACAGGTCCGTCTCGAAGGCTCCGGGCACCCGGCTGAGGGCGTTGAGCATGGCGGGCACCGCGAAGGTCGAGTTCACCCGGTGCTCGACGAGATCGTCCAGGAACTGCTGCGGGTCGAAGGACCGGCGCAGCACCACGGTGCCGCCGCGCACGAGCGTGCGCAGCAGGAAGCTGTTGAGCGCGCCGATGTGGAAGATCGGGGCTGCGGCGTAGGTGACGTCACCGCGACGGGTGTCCAGCCGCGAGTCGACGTTGACCGAGTTCCACCACAGGTTGCCGTAGGTGAGGATCACTCCCTTGGGCCGGCCCGTGGTGCCGGAGGTGAACATGAGGATCGCCGGGTCGTCGAAGCCGCGGCTCACGGACGTCTCCGCCGGGGACGCCTGCGCCAGCGGGCCGGACCACGCCTCCCAGCCCGCCGGTGCCGGCGACGGAGCGGGAGCCGCCGGGTCGTCGTCGACGAGCAGGAGGCGCTTCAGCGGGGTCTCCTCGCGCACCCCGTCCACCAGGGGGCGGTGGCCCTCCTCGCAGACGATCGTCGCCGCGCCGCTCCGGTCGAGCACGCCGCGCAGCTCCGGCCCCGCCAGCCGGAAGTTCACCGGCACGAAGACCGCCCCGATCCGGAACGCGGCGAGCATGGTGATCAGGAAGGAGGGGCTGTTGAGCCCCAGGTAGGCGACCCGGTCCCCCGGGACGACGCCTCCTTCGGCCAGGACGGAGGCGAGCCGGGCCGCCCGGTCGTCGAGCCGCGCGTAGGTGAGGTCGCCGCCCGCGTACCGGACCACGACCTGCTCGGGCTGGTACAGCGCGTTGCCGTGGACCGCGGTGGCCGGGTTGACGTCGGGGGCGCTCCAGGAGCCGGCAGAGTGGGGGGTGGTCATCTCACTCCTTGTCAGAGGTGGTCTCCGCCTGCGGCGGTGGTGAAGCCGCGCACGCCGACGCCGCCGTCGACGCAGACCGCCTGGCCGGTGATCGGCCCGCTCTGCTCGCGGGAGGCCAGCAGCACATAGGCGCCGGTGAAGTCACGAGGGTCGGTACTGGAGTCGTGCAACGGTAGAGGAGGCGGCGGAGTGCCCGGTCCCCTCTTGGCGAACGACCCGGCGATCGACCGGTCCCCCATGCCCAGCGACGCGGGCCCGCGCAGGTCGGTGTTCATGCCTCCGCAGGCCACTCCGTTGACCCGGACCTTGGGGGCCAGCTCGTAGGCGAGCTCGCGCATCAGACCGAGGCAGGCGTGCTTGCTCGCGGTGTAGACGGGGCCGCCGCCGTTGACGTGGAAGGAGGCGTTCGACAACGTCATGATGATGCTGCCCCGCGTCTCGACCAGCTCTCGCCAGGCCGCCTCGGCCGCCAGCAGGTAGCCCTTGACGTTGACGGCGAACAACTCGTCGAACAGGGCGCCGAGCTCGTCGGCGTTCAGCCGGGTGAGCTGGCGCTGGAAGTCCCACACCCCGGCGTTGGCCACCAGCGTGTCCAGCTTCCCGAAGCGCTCCACGGTCTCGGAGACCGCCCTGTGGAGTTGCCCGGAGTCCCGGACGTCGGCCTGCACCGCGTGCATCCTCGCCGGATCCGGCGACGACTCCACGGCTTCCTTCAGCTGGGCCTGGTCCAGGCCGAGGATGGTCACCGACGCGCCCTCGGTGACGTACCTGTCGGCGACGGCCCGGCCGATACCGGAGCCTCCGCCGGTGATCAAAGCGACGTGTCCGTCGAGCCAGCCGGTCATGACAGGTCTCCCAGGAAACCCGCGACCAGGCGCTCGAAGTCCCGCTGCCGCTCCAGCTGCACCCAGTGCCCGCAGTCGCCGAACACGTGCAGCTGCACGTCGCGGATCTGCTTCAGCATGATCTGCGCACCGTCCAGGGTGATGGTGCGGTCGTCGCGCCCCCACAGCAGCAGGGTCGGCGACTTGATCTCGTGCAGGTCGCGCCACAGCGGATCCATGCCGTGCCGCTTGGCGAACGCCGCGTTGTAGCGGTGGTAGAAGGCGATGTGGCTCTCGTCCAGCGACGCCTCGTACCGGGCCTTGACCACGTCCTCCCCGAACTGCTTGTGGTCGAAGACCATGGCCCGGATGAAGCCGGCCATCTTCTTCTCCGAGGGGCCGCCCGCGTTGTAGTAGCGGAACATCTCCTTCTGCCCCTCGGTCGGGGTCGGGCCGAACGGCAGCCAGCCGCCGCCCGGCGCCATGAGCACCAGGCCCGCCACCCGCTCGGGCCTGCTCTGGGCCATCGCGATCGCGGCGGCGCCGCCCAGGCTGTTGCCCAGCAGGTGGAACCGGTCGATCCCCAGGGCGTCCAGGGCCTGGAACAGCGCGTCCACGGTGATCTCGGTGATCGACCGCGCCTCCAGGTCGGCCTCGGTGGGCCGGTAGCTGCCCCCGAACCCGGGCTGGTCGGGCAGGACGACGCGGAAGCGTTCGGACAGGGCGGGCAGGTTCTGGTGGTAGTTGCTCACCCCTGAGGCGCCCGGCCCGCCGCCGTGCAACATCACCAGGACCGGTCCCTCGCCGATCTCGGCGACGGCGATCTCACCGAGCGAGGTCATCACCTGGTGCTGCTTGGGCTGAAGGTCGGTCACGGTCATGTCGGATCCCTCGGTGTCGGCTCGGCGGTGGTCTGCGGAAGGGTTCGGGGAAGGCCCGGCGGGTTCAGAAGAAGGTCGAGATGTTCTTGGCCAGCAGGACGTTCTGGTCGAGCAGGATCGTCCGGCGGGCGACCAGGAACCGGTCGCCGGAGCGGCGCAGCAGGTCGGTGCGGCTGCCCGCGAAGACGTTCTCCTCGCGCTCCAGGCGGTTGCGGTAGACCAGGAAGACCGACTTCACCAGCAGGTCGTCCTCGGTGAAGCCCTGGTGCTCGGCGGGGTCGGCGTACCGGACCACCACGTTGCCCACCAGGTGCCGGGTGCGCGAGGGCGGGTCCTCCGACCAGGCCATGCCCGAGTCGAACCGGCGGATCCGCCAGGCCAGGCTCTCCCTGGTCTCGTCGTAGTAGGCGGCCTCCCCGCGCGCCGCGACCGACAGCGCCTGCTGGCGGCGCAGCCGGTTGGTGCGGGTCGGCATCCAGTAGTCCAGGTCGTCGTCCAGCAGGTCGAGCCAGTCGGCGTAGCGGCCCTCGTCCAGCAGCTCGGCCTCGTGGTAGTAGAACTGCTCGACCTGGAAGTGCAGCTCATGGTCGGCGAGCCGGCCGGCCCGTGCCGGCGGGGGCACGATCCGGGACGCGGTGCTCGCGGATTCGGTCATGGTGCTCACGGGGTCATTCGATCCCTTCTGCGGGAGAGCGGAAACGGGGTGTGCCGAGGAACGGAACACCGGGGAAGGCCGGGTGGCGTCAGCCGCGCAGCATCCTGCGCAGGTCCGCCGAGGGGTCGGCGAGGCGGCCGGGATCGACCGTGGTCGCGCGGTCGATCATGCGGCGCGCGGCCCGTACCGAGGTGGGGTCGTCCACGGCCACCGCGCCCACGACGATGTGGCCGCGCAGCCCGAAGGCCGCGAACGGAGGGACGCCCAGAACACCCCGGACGACGAGGGTCTCGGCCGCGGCCGGCTCCCCCACCGCCTCGACGTGCAGCCCGTGCCGGTCGGTCCAGAACCAGGACGCCGTCGGCGCCGGGGCCGGCGTCCCGAGGACGGTGGCGGCGGCGCGCCGCCCGTCGAGCTGCGCCGCCTCCCAGTGCTCCGCGCGGGGCAGCAGCACGCCGTCGCAGCGCCGCCGGACCGGGTCGCCGACCGCCAGGACGGCGGGGTTGGAAGTGCTCTGGCCCTCGTCGACGACGATGCCGCCGTAGACCTCCAGCCCGGCCGCCCGGGCGAGCGCGGTCTGCGGGACCATGCCGACTCCCAGCACCGCCGCGTCGAAGACCCGGGGATGCTCCTCACCCGACAGGCGGGCCTGGAGGCCGGACGCCGTGGCGGTGAAGGACTCCACCCCGGCCCGCACTGTCGTGACGCCGCGCTCGGCGTGGACGCCGTGCAGCCACGCCGCGACCTGCTCGCCGACCGCCCCGGCCAGGGGCGGGGCGGCGGGGTCGGCGAGCACCACCTCGCAGCCCAGAGCGCGGGCGGTCGAGGCGACCTCCGCGCCGATCAGCCCCGCGCCGACCACCAGGATCCGGGCCCCGGGGAGCAGGGCGGAACGCAGCCGTTCGGCGTCCTCCGCCGTGCGCAGTACGTGCACCCGGGGATCGTCGCCGCCGGGGATCGGGGGCCGGGCCGCCTCACCGCCGACGGCCAGGACCACCCGGTCCGCCGGGAGGAATGTCCCGTCGGCCAGTTCCACCCCGGCCCGGTCGGCGCGCAGCGCGGTGACGGTGGCCGGGTTGACCAGGCGCACCTTCTGCTCGTCGTACCATTCCGGCCGCTGCAGCGCGAGCTGCTCGAAGTCCTTGGCCCCGGCCAGGAATTCCTTGGACAGCGGCGGCCGGTCGTAGGGGAACTCGCCGGCGTCCACCAGGGTGAGTTCGCCGTCGTAGCCTCCGGCGCGCAGCGCGGCGGCCGTGCTCACCCCGCCGACGCCGCCGCCGACGATCACTATCCGTTCGACATGGGCGGCCATGGTCAGGGAGCCTCGCCGGGGAACAGGTAGATCTCGCCGTCGCGGACCTCGACCCGGTGGGGCCGTGCGTCCCGGGTGGCGGGCAGGCTCTGGGCGGCGCCGTCCTTGAGGCAGAACTTCGCGGAGTGCAGCGGGCACTCCACGCACCCGTCCTCCACCCACCCGTCGGCCAGGGAGGCGTCCTCGTGGGTGCAGGTGTCGTCCAGCGCCCACACGCCGCCGTCGGTGTCGCGCAGCAGCGCGATGTGGTCCTCGGTGCCGGTGACCGACTTGTCGATCACGATGCCCTCGCCCTCGGGGACGTCGTCCAGGGCGGCGACCCGGATGCCCGTGCTCATCGCCCTCCCTCCTCGTGCCAGGCCGGGGTGTTCATCAGCTCGCGCCAGCGGGCGTAGAAGGAGCGCCCGGCCGCGTCGCTGTACAGCTCGCTGGTGGTGCCGGGGTGGCGTCCGTCCTCGCGCTCGCCGCCCAGGCCCATCTGGTAGTTCAGGGCGACCTTGTTGGTGATGAAGCCGTGCGCGATGGCCTGGACGTCGCTCCAGTTCTCGCCGTCGTCCTGCTCGAAGATGCCGCTGGGCCCGAACGTGCGCAGGTTGTACAGGCGCTGGGCCTCGCGGACCTCCTCCGGCATGGATTTGTCGACGATGGTCCAGGCCCAGACCTCCATCTTGTCCGGCCCCTTGGGGTGCCAGACGCGGATGGAGCCGTTGACCGGCAGGTAGGAGAAGTTCGGGAACACCGTGGCGTGGCCGTTGGTGAGCGGGCCCTCCACCCGGGCCTCACCGAGCCGCTCGCGCAGGGCGTCGTAGTCCGTCCACTCGTGGACGGTCTGGGCGTCGAAGCGGTTCTTGGGGTGGACGGGGAAGCCGGCGCCGTGCCCGTTGGGGCTCGCGTACTGGCGGCCGGTCCGGTGCACGATCTCGTGCTTGGGCTTCTGTCCGGGAGCCATGATCATGAGCGCCGACGCGTGGCTCATGTTCACGTGGTACCAGTCGGTGGCGAACTGCTCGGCCGCCAGCTTCCAGTTGCCCTCCAGCACCCACTTGTGCACCCCGCCGACCACGACGGTGCCCTCGGGGTCGTGGTCGAGCATCGCGTCCATGTACCAGGCCATGTCGCCCAGGTACTCGCGCAGGGAGACCGGCTCGGGGTTCCAGGTGCCGAAGATCAGCCCGTGGTACTCCTGCACGTGCGGGACCTCGACCAGGCCCCAGTCCCCGGTGTCGAACGACTCGGGATAGCCGTCCTTGTTGGGGACGCTGACGAGCTTGCCCTCCAGGTCGAAGGACCAGCCGTGGTAGGTGCAGGTGAAGTTGCGGGTGCTTCCGGAGTCGGCGCGGCAAACCCGGGCGCCGCGGTGGCGGCAGGAGTTGAGGAAGGCCCGGATCCGGCGGCTCTTGTCCATGGTGACGATCACCGGGTCCTCGCCCATGAAGGTGCTGAAGAAGTCACCGGGCTTGTGGAACTGGTCGGTGTGCGCCAGGAACAGCCAGCTCGGGGCGAAGATCCGACGCATCTCCTGCCGGTAGACCTGCTCGTCGGTGAAGATCGCCCGGTCCAGCAGGCCGCCGTCGGTGTCGACCAGCCCGCTGACGTCGAGGTTCGGGGTCAGCTCGTCCGGACGCCGCAGGGCGCCCCGGGGTGTCGCTGTCGCGGGTTCGGTGGTGGAGCTCATGCACGGCATCGAACCGGCCGCGGGCCCCCGCCTCCAGTCACTGTGCCGCGCTGCGGAACACGGACTGTGACGATCATCCCGGCCCGCGGGACCGTTGCGGCATGCTCGCTGCAACCGCCATCTCCCAGAGCGCCGCCGATCCCCTGTCGGGCCTGGTCCTGCGAGACGCGCCCAAGCCCGAGGCCCGGCCCGGGTGGTCGCTCGTCCGGGTCGTGGCCTCCTCCCTGAACATGCACGACCTGTGGACCCTGCGCGGGGTGGGGCATCCCCCCGAGCGGCTGCCGATCATCCTCGGCTGCGACGCGGCGGGGTACAACGAGAACGGCGACGAGGTGATCGTCCACCCGGTGCTCGGCGACCCCGAGGCCGGCGGGGGCGACGTGACCCTCGACCCGGACCGCGCCCTGCTGTCCGAGCGCCACGACGGCGCCTTCGCCGAGTACCTCGCCGTGCCCACGGGCAACCTCGTGCCCAAGCCGTCCTGGCTGTCCTTCGACGAGGCCGCCTGCCTGCCCGTCGCCTGGGGCACCGCCTACCGGATGCTCTTCACCCAGGCGAGGATCACCGCCGGGGACCGGGTGCTGGTCCAGGGCGCCGGCGGGGGCGTCGCCTCCGCCGCGATCAGGCTCGCCGCCGCCGCGGGCGCCGTCGTCTACGCCACCAGCCGCAGCGAGGACAAGCGCGCCGAGGCCCTCACCTGGGGCGCGCGCGCCGCGCTTCCCACCGGCGGGCGGCTGCCCGAACGCGTCGACGTCGTCATCGAGACCGTCGGCGAGGCCACCTGGGCGCACTCCCTCAAATGCCTGAGGCCGGGCGGGACCGTGGTGATCGCCGGAGCCACCAGCGGGGCCGCCCCGTCCGCCGACCTGAACCGGATCTTCTACCAGCAGCTGCGCGTCATGGGCTCCACCGGCTGCACCCGCTCCGAGCTCGTCGCGCTGCTCCGGATGATGGAGGCGACGGGCGTGCGGCCCGTCATCGACCGGACGCTGCCGCTGGAGGAGATCCACAAGGGCTTCCAGCTCATGATCGACGGCTCGCTCACCGGCAAGCTCGTCGTCCACCCGTCCGCCTCCCAGCAGTGAGGACCCTCATGAACGCCGCAGCCGTCGGGCTCTCCCACTCCCCCCTCATCGGCAAGAACGACCCCGCGCCGAAGGTCCTGGCCCGGGTCGACGAGGCCGTCGAGGGCGCCCGCTCCTTCATCGCGGAGTTCGACCCCGAGCTGGTCGTGCTCTTCGCCCCGGACCACTACAACGGCTTCTTCTACCGGGAGATGCCGCCCTTCTGCCTGGCCACCGAGGCCCACTCGGTGGGTGACTTCGGCTCCTCGGCCGGCCCGCTGTCGGTCGACGCCGAGGCCGCCAGGGCGCTGGCCGAAGGCGTCCTGGACCGCGGCGTCGACCTGGCCGTCTCGGCCCGGATGACGGTCGACCACGGCTTCGCCCAGCCGCTGGAGGTGCTGTTCGGCGGTCTCGACCGGGTGCCCGTCGTCCCGGTCTTCGTCAACGGCGTCGCCACCCCGCTCGGCCCGGTCTCCCGAGTCAGGGCCCTGGGCGCCGCCCTCGGCCGGGCCGCCGCCGACCTGGACCGCCGCGTGCTGTTCCTCGGCTCGGGCGGCCTGTCCCACGACCCGCCCGTCCCGGTGCTGGAGGGCGCTCCCCCGCGCGTCGCCGACGCGTTGATCGAGGGCCGCCCGCCCACCCCCGAGCAGCGGGCCAGAGGCGAGGAGCGCGTCATCCAGGCCGGCCGCGACTACGCCGTCGGCGCCTCCCGGATGATCCCGCTCAATCCCGAATGGGACAACCTGCTGCTGGACCACCTGGAACAGGGCGACCTGCCCGCCTTCGACTCCTGGACCGTGCAGTGGATGGGCGAGCAGGGCGGCGGCTCCGCCCACGAGGTCCGCACCTGGATCGCCGCGTTCGCCGCCCTGGACGCCCTCGGCCCCTACGAGATGACCTCGCGCTTCTACGAGCCCGTTCCCGAGTGGATCGCCGGCTTCGCCGTGGCGACCGCCCGGCTGCGCTGACCCTCCGCCGAAAATCCGTCAGGCCCGTCCCACCACGGCGTGGGACGGGCCTGAACCGTTCAGGGGCTTCAGCCGGTGAACGACTTGGCGGGCTCGGAGGCGAACGGGTCCTCCGCGACGACGAGGCCGCCGGGGACCTTGGCGTCGACGCGGTTGATGTAGGAGCTGTTCGAGGGGAACGCGGCGTCGCTGGTGAGGTTCATCGTGGGCATGACGCCGGTCTCGACCGCGGTGAGGGAGCGCATGGCCTCGGTCAGGCCGTCGCGGGTCAGGTCCCCCTTCTCGCACGCGGCGTCCAGGGCCTGGCCCATGACGCTGGCGGTGGCGTAGCCGTAGTTGACGAAGATCGTCGGCTTGCCGTCCGGGTAGGCCTTGCCGTAGTCCTCGGCGATGGTCTTCGCCGTGGTGCTCTCGCCCGCGAAGGGCTCGTACGAGGTGGTCACGTACAGGTGGTCGGCCAGCGTGCCGCCCACCGGCGTGCTGAGCAGCGCGGGGTCGAAACCGGGGCCGTTGGCCAGGATCGGGACCTTCAGCCCCGATCCGCCGGCCAGCCCGGCGATCGAGGCCGTCTGGCGGGGGCCCGCGCTGACCAGGATCGCCTTCGGGTCCCCGCCCGAGCGCAGCTCGTTGAACTGGGCGGTCAGGTCGGTCGCGGACGGGGCGACCTGGACGGCCTTGACGGTGAGGCCGAGCTTCTCGGCCGCGTACCGCGAGCCGCGCAGGGCGTTGGAGCCGTAGTCGCCCTCGAAGTACACGTGGCCGAGGGTGTCGCCCTTCTTGATCAGGCCCTTGTCGAGCAGGTACTGGATCCCGTTGACCATGTCGACGGGGTAGGAGCTGCCGGTGACCACCAGGCCGTCCTTCTTCAGCCAGTCGGTGGACCAGGTGGCCGGGAGCGTGACGGCCTTCGTGCTCGCCAGCTTCGGGGCCAGCGCCGAGACCACCGGCGAGCCGAGCAGCTGCACGAAGCCCAGGACCTCGGGCTCCAGTTCGGAGAACTGCGAGACCGCCGTCTGGACGTTGTAGGTGTGGTCGCGGACCTCCAGTCTCACCTGGCGTCCGCAGATCCCGCCGTTGGCGTTGCGCTGCTTGAAGTACAGCTCGTTGCCCTGCACCAGGGTCTGGCCGAGGGGACCGAACACGTTGGACAGGTCGCTGAGGACGCCGAGCGTGAGGGTGCTGTCGGTGACGCCCTGGCCGGTCTTGACGTCCCCGGGCTCGGAGCCGGGTGCGCGGGTGGAGCAGGCGGTGGCCGTCAGCGCGAGCGCCGTGACCGTGATCAACCCGCGGAGGAGGGGGGAGACTGGCATTGCATGGCCTTTCACGAGAACGCCACCGAGGTGGCCGGGGTGGAGACGGCCGGAAGGGGCCGGGTCGCGGTGAGGTCAGGTACGGGAGCGGCGGAGCCGGCGTCCGAGCGCGGCGAGGCCTCCGGGCTCCCAGATGAGGACGAGGACGAGAAGAGCGCCGAAGACGAAGCGGGCGAGCATGGCCGCGTCGAGTCCGCCGGAGCCCGCCTCCGCGAGGAAGCCCAGCGATCCGCCGAAGCGGTCCAGCAGCAGCGGCAGCGCGGTGACGAACAGTCCGCCCGCCACGGCGCCGCGCACCGAGCCGAGCCCGCCGATGATCGCCATCGCCAGGTAGGTGATCGACAGGTGGAGGGTGAAGTACTGCGGCACGATGAACTCGAACGCCAGGGCGGTCAGGACTCCGGCCGCCCCCGCGAACACCGACGAGTAGGCGAACACCGCCGCCTTGTAGCGGTGCACGGGAACGCCCATCGAGCCCGCCGCGGCGGGGTTGTCGCGCATCAGCTGCAGCGCGCGGCCGGGCCTGCCGCGGGCGACCCGGCCCGCGGCCACCACGGCCACGGCCAGCACGGCCAGGGCCAGGTACCACAGGCGTTCGCGTCCGCCGTACTGGACGCCCAGCACCCACAGGTCGGGTGATCCGCCGCTCAGCTCGAAGCCCGCGACGTCCAGCGGCGGCACCGCGCGGCCGTTGTACCCGCCGGTGACAGGGGAGGCGTTCTTCAGCACATGCTCGCCGATGAACACCAGGGCGAGGGAGGCGACACCGAGGTAGAGTCCCTTCAGCCGCGCCGACACGGGGCTGAACAGCAGCCCGGCCAGGCCCGCGGCGGCGACCGCGGCCACGGCGGCGAGCATGCTGGGCAGGCCCAGGCCGCCCACGTCCGAGGAGCCCGGGTCGCCCGCCAGGTAGGCGTAGGTGTAGGCGCCGACCGCCACGAAGAAGGAGTGGGCCAGGGAGAGCTGGCCCGCGGTGCCGACCAGCAGGGTCAGGCCGATCGCGCCGACCGCGGTGGCCATGCCCAGGATCCCGATGATGAGCCAGGACCCGTCCAGGTACAGCGGGACGGCCGGCAGCGGCAGGAGGAGCGACCAGGGCGCGATCCGCCGGAGCAGGCCGCCGCGGACCGTGCGGCCGGGGGCCGGGGCGGGTTCGGCGGCCCGTACCGGGGCCTGCGGGTGGACGGTCGTCTCAGACACGGTTCATCTCCTTGGAGCCCAGCAGCCCGGACGGGCGCCACAACAGGACGAGGAGCATGACGACGTACGGCGCGACGCCGCCGAACCCCTCGCCGAGGAAGTGCAGGGACGCGGCGTTGCCGTCGACGAGCGTCTGGGTCACCCCGACGATCAGCCCGCCCAGGACCGCGCCCTCGGTGGAGTCCAGGCCGCCGATGATGACGGCCGGGATGGCGTTGAGGGCGATGAGGCCCGCCGTGTGGTCCAGGCCCGGGTTGGGGAAGACCGCGAGGAACACCCCCGCGACGCACGCCAGGGCACCGCCGATGGCCCAGGAGGCGCGGGCGACCCGACGCTGGTCGATGCCCATCAGCGCGGCGGTCCTCGGGTCGTCGGCCGAGGCCCGCATCCGCACGCCGAAGTCCGTCTTGCGGAACACCAGGAAGAACCCGGCGATGATGAGGACGCCCGCGGCGGTCGCGGCGATCCGGGCCTGGGGCAGCACCGTGCCCAGGAGCTCGACGCGCCGGTCGCCCCAGGGGTCGCCCATGGTCAGGACGCGGGAGCCGATCCGGCGGGTGAGCTCGGTGATCAGCAGCAGGTCCACGCCGATCGTGAAGATCGTCAGTACCAGGTGGTCGGCGGTCCTGACCGCCGCGACCAGCCGTTCGACCACGACCGCGCAGAGCGCCGCCGCCGCGGTCCCCAGCGCCGCCGCGGCGGGGAAGCCGACGTGCGGGGAGAGCATGGCGACGGTGTAGGCGCCCGCCAGGAGGATCGACCCGTGCGCCAGGTTGATCACCTTGGTGCCCTTGTAGATCGCCACGAAGCCCAGGGCGAGGAGGGCGTAGATCGAGCCCAGCGACACGCCGAGCAGCAGTGACTGCAGGATCCTCATGACTTCTCCTCCGGTGTCCGCGGGGCCTCGGGGTCTTCGGCGCGTGGTTCGGCGCCGAGGTAGGCGGCGATGACCTCCGGGGAGCTGCGCACCTCCGCCGGGGTGCCGTCGGCGATGCCGCGCCCGAAGTCCAGGACGGTGACCCGGTCGGCGATCGCCATCACCATCGGCATGTCGTGCTCGACGAGCAGCACCGAGATCCCCAGGGCGTCGCGCACGCTGACGACCAGGTGGGCGATGTCCCACTTCTCGTGGGCCGGCATTCCCGCGGCGGGCTCGTCGAGCAGCAGGATCTCCGGTTCGCTGCTGAGGGCGCGGGCGAGCTCGACCCGTTTGCGGTCGCCGTAGGCCAGCACCCCTGCGGGGGTGTCGAGCTTGTCGCCCAGGCCCACGAACCGGGCGATCTCCGTGACGCGTTCGCGGTGCAGCCGCTCCTCGCGCCGGACGCGGGGCAGCCCCAGGGAGGCGGCGACGAAACCGGACCGGGTCAGCCGGTGGCGGGCGACCATCAGGTTGTCCAGCACCGTCTCGTGGGGGGCCAGCGCGATGTTCTGGAAGGCGCGGCCCACGCCGCGCCGGGCGATCTCGTGCGGGGGCAGGCGGGTGAGGTCCTCGTCCCCGAAGACGACCGTCCCCCGGTCCGGGCGGTAGTGCCCGCTGATGACGTTGAAGCACGAGGACTTGCCCGCGCCGTTGGGGCCGATCAGGGCGTGCACCGTGCCGGGCTCCACGGTGAATCCGAGGCCGTCCAGGGCCTGGACGCCGCCGAAGTGCAGGGAGATGTCCCGCAGCGCGAGCACGCTCATGCCGACCACCTCTGCAGGGGGGCGCGGTCGGCGAACTGCAGGAGCTCGTCGGCCGTCCCCGAGCCGCCCAGGTAGAGCTGCTGCACCTCGTCGGTCGCGCGCAGCTGCGCGGCGGTGCCCGACAGCACGGCGCTTCCCTGCTCCAGGACGTAGCCGTCATCGGCGACGGACAGGGCCATGGCCGCGTTCTGCTCGACGACCAGGACTCCGGTGCCCTGTTCACGGATCAGGGAGATGATCTCGCCGATCCGCTCGACGACCTTGGGAGCCAGCCCCAGGGACGGCTCGTCCAGCAGCAGCAGGCGCGGCCCGCTCATCAGCCCCCTGGCGATCGCGAGCATCTGCTGCTCGCCGCCGGACAGCAGCACCGCCCGCTGGCGGCGGCGCCGGGCCAGGACCTCGAACATCCCGTACGCCTCGTCGAGGCGTTCCTGGACGCGGCCCCTGACGGTGGCCGCGCCCGCGCGGAGGTTCTCCTCCACGGTCAGGTCGGCGAAGACCCGCCGCCCCTCGGGCACGTGGGCGATGCCGCGGCGGACCAGCGCCGTCGGACCCAGCCGGTGGACCGGCTTCCCTTCGAGGAGGATCTCGCCCTCCACCAGCCGGCCGGAGTCGAAGCCGAGCGCTCCGGAGACGGCTTTCATGAGCGTGGACTTGCCGGCGCCGTTGCCGCCGACGACGGCGGTGACCCGGCCCGGCCCGGCTTTGAGGTCGAGGGACCGGAGCGCGGGTGCGCTCTGGCCATAGCGCACGCTGACGCCGCGCACTTCCAGCATGTTCGCTGCCCTGCTTCCCAGAGAGAATGGCTGTTCGCCCTGGAAAGTAAGGTGACGACGGTCACAGGGTGACCTGGCCGTTCCGTTCTACGGCACACGACCGTCCGACCCCGGCCTATTACTACGACTGGAGCCAGATCGACGAGGCGTACCGCGACAAGGGCGTCTTCCCCGTCATCCCCGAAGCCGGCCTCCACGCCACCCTGGGCATCCTCGCCCGGAACGTCGAGTAGCCGAGCACCCCGCCGGCGCCCGAAGCGGCACCGGCCTCACCTCTCGGCCTGCAGGCCGACCCCGAACCTTGGAGTCTTCGGCCTCCTTTCCGGTCACGTGCCGGAGACGAAAACCTCTTGCCACGCGCGGTTAGCCTGAACGGTATGGATCGGGTCTTCGTGACGGAGCGGCTGGAGCTGCGGCCCGTCGCCCCATCGGATCATGCCTGGCTGCTGTCCCACTGGCGAGAGCCCGGGGTGCGGCGGTTCCTGTTCGACGGGAAGGCGCCTTCGTCGGCGGAGGTCCTCGAGTCCATCGAGGGCAGCGAGCGGAATTTCGCCTCGTCCGGTTACGGGCTGTGGATCATGCGGAAGGCGGGTGAACCGCTCGGCGCCGTCGGGCTGCTGCCGTTCGAAGACGACGCTTCCAGACCAGAGATGATCATCAGCCTGGTGCCGGCGGCGTGGGGCCGGGGCTACGCCGCCGAAGCGGCACGGACCGTCGTGGAGCACGCGTTGGAGACGCTCCGCCTACCCCAGGTCATGGCCGAGGTCGACCGTGGCAACGACGCGTCGGCCGCGCTCGTCGCGCGGCTCGGCATGGAGCCGGGCGAGTCGGTGCCCGGCGTGCTCGGCCCGATGACGCGGTACCGCCGGAGCGGAACGCCCGACCGCTGAGTTCACCGGTCCAGGACTCCGGTGTCAGAGGGGGACGTCGTTCCGGGACAGGGCCTCCACGAGCACGCCCACGTCACCGGTCTGGGGGAAGGACAGGCGGACGGTCGCGTCCTGTCCGACCTCCACCTCGGCCCCGGGCAGCAGGTCCCGCCAAGGCTTGCCGGTGCGGGCGGAGGCTCCTTCGCGGAGCGCCGTGCGCAGGCGCTCCGCCAGGGCTTCGGGGTCGCCGGTCGTGTGATAGCAGAGCGCCTCGGTGAAGTCCGCTCCGTCGGCGAACTCCGCTTCGACGGCATTGGCCGCGGCACCGATGAGGTCGGCCTCTCCAGGGGACCCGGGTTCCGTCAGGACGGCGGCGAGCGGCCAGCCGAGGCACCAGGAGACGGCTCGGTGCGGCGTGCTGCCGCTGAGCCTGGGAACCTTGGAGGGCGGTCTCACCTGCTCGTGCGTCTGAAGCGAACCGGCATAGGTGACGAGGTCCTCGCCGGGTTCCACCACGGAGAGGCCGTCCTGCTCGGCCCGCTGCCACACCTGCTGGTTCCGGGTGTAGCCGAGCCGGTTCAGGGAGAGGGCGATGCCGTCGACGTCGAACCGGCCCCGAAGCAGACCGGCCTGGGCGGGAGGTCTGCCGAAGAGAGCGGCGGAAGACGCGGTCTTGAGAGGGATTCCCGTGTCATCTGAACGCCGGAGCGCTTCTCCCACTCCGATTTCCGCCAGGCGGGAGAACCTTCCGGGGTGCTTCTCCTTCAGGATTCTCAGCTTGGCGAGGTCCAGGTACTCCACATGATGCCGTCCGGGTCCGTCGAGGCGCGCCTCGTCGAGCGCCACCCAGAGAGGCGTGCGCTCCGGATTCCCGTACCCGCCGTCCTGCTCGGAGAGCGGTTCGCACGCCGTGGACGCCAGCAGGAGAACGCCGACCAGCGCTTTGAAGATCGGAAGCCTCATGGAGGCGAATCTCCCAGAGCGCCGTCCCGGGCGACAGGGAGGAGCGTCCCGACCCGCCTCCCCGTCCCCTTGCTCACGAGATCGCAGGTTTCGTCTCCCCTCCCCGGCTCTGCTCGGGAGAGAATCCGGACATGCGCTTCGGCATTCTGGGGACGGTCCAGGTCTGGGACGATCAAGGGACGCCCGTCTCGGTCGGGGGGCCGCGGGTGCGGGCGCTGCTGGCGCTGCTGCTGCTCAACGCGGGCAAGGTCGTCTCTCCCGAGCTCCTCATCGACGGGCTGTACGGGGACGAGCCGCCGGCGGGGGCGGGCAACGCGCTCCAGTCGCAGGTGTCGCGGCTGCGGCGAGTGCTGAAGGGGATCGCCGAGGTCGAGTCGTCGGCCGGCGGATACCGGCTGGCCGTCGATCCACAGGCTGTGGACGCGCACCGGTTCCGGCGGCTGGTCGCCGATGCCTCCGGGCTGGGAGCCGCCGAAAAAGCCGCCCTGCTGGAAGAGGCGCTCCGGTTGTGGCGCGGACCGGCGCTGGCCGACGTGCCGGAGGCCCGCGACCAGGCCGTGCGGTTCGAGGAGGCGCGGGCCACCGCGGTCGAGGACAGGGCCGCCGCCCGGCTCGAACTGGGAGAGCACCGGGAACTCGTCGCGCCGCTGCGGGAACTCGCCGAGGCCCACCCGCTGCGGGAACGGCCGCGGGCGCTGCTGATGCGCGCCCTGTACGGCTCGGGACGCCAGGACGAGGCGCTGGAGCTGTACGAACGGACCCGGCGGATGCTCGCCGACGAACTGGGCACCGACCCCTCGGCCGAGTTGTCGGACGTCCACCTGGCGATCCTGCGGGGCGAGCCGGAACCCGCGTCCGGGCCCGAGCCGGTCAAGGCGCGGGTGCCGGCCCAGTTCACCAGTTTCGTCGGCCGGGCCGACGACCTCGCGCGGATCGGGTCCCTGCTCGACGACGCGCGGCTGGTCACCCTGATCGAGCCGGGCGGAGCCGGCAAGACACGGCTGGCGATCGAGGCGGGAGCACGGTCCGGCGGCACGTTCGCGGACTTCGCGGCGGTCTCCGCCGGAGAGGGGCAGAACACCCTGGCCCGCGTCGTGATGGGCGCGCTCGGGTTGCGCGAGGCGGGCGTCCTGCCGTCCGGGGAACGGCTCGGGCCCGTCGAAAGGCTCGAGACCGCGCTCGGCGACCGGCCGACGCTGCTGATCTTCGACAACTGCGAGCATGTGATCGGCCCGGAAGGCGAGATGATTCACGTCAAGCCCGCCGACCGGTCCGCCCCGCTCAGCCACCAGTTCATGCAGGCACTCGTCTCCACTGAGGCTCTCCACCTGCGCGCCGAGGCCCGTACCTCCTTCGCCGAGCTCGTCGCCTCGGTGTCGGGCGGGACCAGGACCGTCCCTCCCGACACCGTTCCAAAGAAGATCATCTTTGCGATCATGCTCAAGACCGGGAAAGCGCTCGCCTCCACCTGCGAGACGCTTCGCCGCTACGGCGTTGACGTCGAGGTCATCGCCGTACCCCAGGCCTGAGCCCGAGCCTTCCCGAGGTGAACCGTGCCCGCGGTTCTGGGAAGTGGTCAGCAGAGACCGAACATGGGCTCTCACGTAAGGAGCGAGGCGAGCGTGGACGGGGTCGCGGTCGGCCGTTTGCAGGAGGATCGCCGCCACAGTGATCTCAGCGAGCCGACCGTCCGGCGTGTCCAGGACCTCCGAGAAGGTCTCCCGGACCTGTGCGGCCAGCTCCGGGACGGGCAGGGTGTAGGCGTGGAGATGCGCGGCACCGAAGCCGTGGGGGGCAGGACCGAATCCTTCCCAGTCCAGGATGGTGAGTTCGGGGCCAGTGAGCGTCGGGCAAGGCTACGGGCTCGGTGAGATCAGGAGAAGACGAGCAGGGAGGATCCAGCACATAGGAGCTGAGTTCGGCACGGTAGGCGTACTCATCCCGTTCCCACTCGGCGGAGCGGAGCAGCCGGGGTCTTGGGATCTCATCGGGCAGCACCACGGCGGCGGTCTCCGTGCCCACCCGGAGTTTGCCGCCGGCTTTGCCCGCCGACGCTTCCATCACCCGGAGCCACGCACGTCCGGAAACGTCTTCGACCTCCTTGCCGAGCGTTCTGCCGCCATGGCCCCAGGCCACGGCCGTTCCGAAGGCGGGAACGCAGATGAGTCGTGTCGCCGCGTCGGCGAAGGCAACGTGCATCCGGTCTCGCACGGCCGAATCGTCAGGCTCGAAGAACACGGCAGACCTCCCGGAGACGGGTCGGTGTGATCGGTGGACGGCGGAACGCCGTGAGAGCGTCCCGCCAGTGTGCCGCAGTCGAAGCCGAGAGCAAGGCACCGGTGAGACCCGGTGTGGAGGCCACCACGGACAAGGCCGCCTCGACGGGGGACGAGCCGGGGCTGATCAAAGCGGCCAAGCCCCCGGTGACCATGTCGGTGAGCTCGCCGCCGCTCAGCGGCGCGGAGGCCCACACCTGAAGTCCCGCCTCGGCCGCCTCTACGACAGAGCCGACGCTACGAAGGGCTTCGGCGACAGGGGCTATATGCACGAGGCTTATGGGCAACTGGATCGCCTTCAAGTGAATGTCAGAGCTTCCAGCAGCGTCTCGTGCCGCGGCAAGAGGGTCTCGTACGGTGAAGGCATCGTCGGCGAAACCGCTCCAGGTGGCGATTCCGTAACCAGTGACCTGGCCCTCATGAGCGGCTTGTCCGCTGACCAGGGGGAACCTCGGTTCGGATCGGGTTGCTGTTGCGGGCGTACGCGAACACGAGCAGACGATCGACCGGGTTCTCGTGGTTCAAGGGGACCGGGTCAGAGCTTGCCCGCCTTCAGTTCGCCGCCGACCAGGGTGGCCTTGACGGTCAGGTCGCCGATCTTGGTGATCTTCACCTTGCGCAGGTTGCCGGAGAGGACGATCACGTCGAACCGCCTGCCGACCTCGATCGAGCCGGTCTTCTTCTCCAGGCCGAGCAGGTAGGCGGTGTTGAAGGTGTGGATCTGGATCGCCTGCGACAGGGTGATCCGCTCGGCCGCGTTGAGGGGCCCCTTGTAGTTCTTGTTGCCCTCGGTGGACTCGGCGGTCCGGGTGACGGCCGCCTCCAGTTGCCGCATCGGGTTGAGCGCGTCGACCGGGAAGTCCGAGCCGTTGGCGAGGCGCGCGTCCGCCTTGAGCAGCGAGTGCCACGGGTACAGCCGCTTCCACCGCTTGACGCCGATGAACGGCTTGAGCGCGTCCATCGTGTACGGGTCCTTCTCGGCCCACTGGGTGGCGATCGAGGCGGTCACGTTGAGTCGCTTGAAGCGCTTGTAGTCGGCCGGGTCGACGAGCTGGGCGTGGGCGATGAGGTGGCGCTGCCCGTGGCTGCCGTTCTTGTCGCGCGCGTAGGCGTAGGCGTTGAGGGCCTCGCGGACCGCGCCGTCGCCGATCGCGTGGGCGTGGATCTGCCAGCGGGCCTTGTCGAGCGCCGCGACGACCTTGTTCAGACGCGCCTGGGTGATGCGGACCGGGCCGCGGGTCTTGCCGGGCACCCACTTGCCCTTGGAGTTCTTCACCAGATACGGCTTGAGCAGCAGCGCGGTCTGGTTGGGGTACTCGATGACGCCGTCGACGAAGATCTCGCCCACAGCGTTGATCTTGAAGTTGGGGCCCTCGTACTTCTTCTTGAGCGCCTTGATCCTCTTCAGGGTGCCGGGCAGGTCGGCGTAGGCGGCGTTGGCGTCGAGGCCGAGCGAGCCGACGACCCGGCCCGGCAGTTCGCGCCGGTCGGCGAGGTACTTCCAGGCCTGCAGGTCGGACTCGGTGAGCATCTGCGGCTGGTAGGCGGTCAGGCCGTTGGCGGTGACGTGGGCCAGGGTGGTCCGCAGCCCCTCGACGCGTTCGGCCAGCGGCGCCGGCGGGATCTTGGTACGGACCAGGTCGATCGCGGTGTCCTCCTTGAGGTAGCCTGTCGGCTCGCCGTTCGCGTCTCGGACGATCACTCCGCCCTCGGGGTCCTTGGTGGCCTTGGTGATCCCGGCCAGCTCGAGGGCCCGGCTGTTGACCAGGGCGTTGTGGCCGTCGTCGGAGAACACGTAGATCGGCCGCCCGGTGTTCAGGGCGTCGAGGATGGCCTTGTCGGGCACGGTCCCGGCGGGCTTCATGCCCGGCAGGTCCCAGTTGAGCACAGTGAGCCAGTCTTTGTCCGTCTTGCCCTTGGCCTTGTCGTCGTCCAGGCACTTCTGGATGAGGGCCTGCGTCTCCGGAACGGTCAGGTACTGGTAGTTCAGGTCGCAGACCGCCAGCTTGGGCGTGAGGTGGACGTGCCCGTCCTGGATACCCGGCATCAGGGTCCGACCGCGCAGGTTGACGACCTTGGTCTTCTTGCCGATGTACTTCTTGACGCCCGCGTTGGTGCCGACATAGACGATCACACCCTTGCGCACGGCGACGGCCTGCGCCCGCCTGCCCGCCTTGCCCACCTCGACCGAGCCGTGCCGCAGGACCAGGTCGGCGGCGGTTGCGGTGGACGCGGCGGTCGCGGGTGTGGTGAGACCGAGCGCCAGCATGGCGCCGCCTGTGAGGGTTGTCCGGATTCGCATGTGGCGAGACTGGTTGATTAATCCTTTAATCACAACCGCCCGAAACGTTCGGATTCCTTAGATAAATGTCCCTCTGGCAACGAATTCCGTAGTATGTCGTCATGCCGGCGACGATCTTCGATGTGGCCAGGGCGGCCGAGGTCTCGACTGCGACCGTCTCCAACGCCCTCAACGGTACCGGCCGGGTCTCCGAAGCCACCCGCCGCCGCGTGCGGGAGGCGGCCGAACGCCTCGGCTACCGGCCGAACGTGGCGGGCCGGGCGCTGCGCACCGGCCGCACCGGGATGCTGGCACTGGGCGTCACGACCTACGGCCCGCATGAGTGGAACTTCAGCGAGGTCGCCTTCTACACCCAGCTGATCACCGCTGCGACGGCCACCGCGCACCGCCACGGCTACGCCCTGACCATCCTGCCCGCGACCTTGACCGAACCGGAATGGCAGGCCCTGGCGGTCGACGGGGTGATCCTGCTCGACAGCCCACAGGACGATCCCGCCATCCCGATCCTGCGCGACCGCGGCATCCCGATCGCCTTCGACGGCCGGCCCTGGTCGCTCGGACCGCGTGACTCCTGGGTCGACAACGATCACGCGGCGGCCACCGAGCAGGTCATCCGGCACCTGCGCGACCAGAACGCGACCAGGATCGCCCTGGTGACGGCCTACGGTACCGACCTGTGGACCCGCACCTGCGCCGAGACCTACCGGGCCCTCGTCCCGGATCCGCTGATCGACGCGATCGACGCGGACGACCCCGAGGGCCGCGCGGCGGCCGAGCGGGTCCTGCGGGCCGGCGCCGACGCCGTTTACGGCCTCATCGACGGTCTCGGCCGCGGCGCCTTGGCCGCCGCCCGCGACCTCGGCCTGCGCGTCCCGGACGACGTTCTGATCGCGACGTGCAGCGAGGACCCGTCCTACGCCTGGACCGCCCCTCCGGTCACCACGCTCTCCCTATTCCCCACCGACACGGTCGCCCTGGCCGTCACGGCCCTGGCCGACACCCTGTCGGGCTTCCCCGCCTCCGTCCATCCCGGTTTGCCCACGCGCCTCACCGTCCGGGAGTCCTCATCGAGGCGCGAGACCGGCCCGGCGGAGAAGACCGGCGGATAGAGCCGCCCCCAACGGGTTTCGGGCGGCTGACGGGCCCGTGAAGGTTCGAGCCGTGCGAGGCCGGGACGGGTGCGGTCGGCGTCGCGGGCAACGCGCAGGAGCAGTGCGAGGAGTGGCGGACAAGGGGCGACCACGGGTGTGCCGGCCGCGAGGTCAGGGACCGTGGCCACCACCGCCTCACCCGGGCAGGGCCAGGGTGAAGAGGGGGCGCTGCTGGGGACGGGGGAGCCTCCCTCGGGTTCGATGGTGACGCCTACGCGGGTGGCGTCGACGTCGACGGAGCGGGCGTCGGAGACGGTCATGACGGCGCTGGCCTGCGGGTTCGAAGGGGACGTCGGGGCGGGGACGGGCCCTGCAAGGCGGGCGACGGCTTCGTCACCGCCCCTGGACCGTCATGGCGCGCGGCCGGATCCGGCCGCGGGGCGGGCTTGTGTTCTCAACAAGATGTTCACGGCCGTCAACACTTCGCGTTTCATATGCGTTTCCGGGGTGAAACGCAGATCACAGACCGTGATGATAGCCAGAATGAGCATATTAACGAACATTAATCAACCATTATCCAGTGTTGACTTGCCCCCGCCTCGTCGAGGACCATCGCAAAGATCTTTGTTGTACTTCGAATCCGTGTCCGCCCGCTGAACGACATCCGCCCTCGACCTCGAAACCCGAGGTGAGAGCGCTATCAGGCGTCCCCGAAGCCGCCTGTCCAGATTGCGTCCAAAAAGGGAGAACGGCCGGTGCAGAGAAATACTGACAGTACCGCCATGCTCGCGATCGACGGCGGAGACCCCATTCGCCGGAGCCCGTGGCCCACCTACGACAAGGGGGCCGTGCACGTCCATCCCGAGGATGAAGAGGCTGCCATCCGCGCCATTCGCAGCCATCTTTACTTCCGATACGACCACCGGCCGGAACAGGAGACGGAGTGTGGTCGGTTCGAGGCCGCGTTGTGCGACTACTTCGGCACCCGGCATGCGCTGGCCGTCTCCAGCGGCACCACCGCGATCGCCTTGGCGATCATGGCGGCGGGCATTCCGCCGGGATCGCTGATCGCCTGCCAGGGGTTCACGTTCGTGGCCAGCCCGAGCGCCATCACGCTGGCCGGATGCCGTCCGCTGCTGGTCGAAGTGGACCAGAACCTGCAGCTGGACGTCGAGGATCTGCGGCGGCGCTGGTCGCCCGAGGTCAAGGCCATCCTGGTGGTGCACATGCGGGGGTTCGCCGCCGACATGGAGGCGATCACCCGGTTCGCCACCGAGGTGGGGGTGCCGGTCTTCGAGGACGCGGTGCCCGCGATGGGCGCGGAGCTCCACGGACGCAAGCTCGGCACGTACGGGCTCGCCGGGGCCTTCAGCACCCAGTCCGACAAGTCGCTCAACTGCGGCGAGGGCGGGTTCCTCGTCACGGACGACAGCACGTTGTTCGCCCGTGCGGTCGTATTGTCCGGCGCGTATGAGGGACGGGTGCGGCGGCATTTCCCCGACGACCCGCCGCCGATCGGCACCGACCTGGACCTGCCTCTGCTCAGCTTCCGCATGGACGAGATCCGCGCGGCGCTGCTGCGGTCGGAGCTGGCCCGGCTGCCCTCCCGGCTGGAGCTCTTCCGGCGGAACTACGCCTACGTCACCGGCGAGCTCGCGGACGTGCCGGGCATCCGGATCCGCCGGCCGGTCGAGCCGGGCGCCTGCCTCGGTGAGGCGTTCATCTTCCGGGTGGCCGGCGGCCTGGCCGAATGGTTCGCGCGGGCGTTGTGCTGCGAGGGCATCGACGCGCGCAACCTCGGCTCCGGTGCGGACACGAACGTCCGGGTCTTCTGGAACTGGCGGTTCCTGTTCGGCGACCGGACCGTCCCGGAGATCAAGGCCCTGCTCCCCGCGACCTCGCGCTATCTGGAGGACGCCGTGGACGTGCCGTTGTCCTCCAGCCTGACCCTCGAGGACTGCGACCACCTCATCGCGGCGGTCCGCAAGATCGCCTCGTGGGTCGGCCGGTGAAGGAGGACGAGGACGGCGGGTTCTCGCGCGGCGCGCTCGCCGGGATCTTCGGCGGGCTGTTCTTCGGCTACGTCGGCCTGACCTCGGTGATCCCGGTCCTGCCGGGCTTCGTCCGCGACGAGTACGCCGCGTCGAACCTCGTGGTCGGCACCGTGGTCACCGCGACGGCCTTCACCGCGCTGCTCGTCCGGCCGGTCGCGGGCCATCTCGCCGACCGCTACGGCCACCGCCGGGTCATGCAGGCGGGCGCGCTGGCCGTCGCCGTCTTCGGGCTGGCCTACTTCCTGCCCTTCGGCCCCCTCTGGCTGATCGTGATCCGGCTGGTGCTCGGCGCGGGTGAGGCCGCCCTGTTCACGGCGGGCGCCGCGTGGACGATGTCGATCGCGCCGCACCACCGGCGCGGCCAGCTCATCGGCCTGTACGGGATGAGCATGTGGGGCGGCATCTCGCTGGGGACGCTCCTCGGCTCGGTGCTCGAGAACTTCGGCCGCGGGGCGGTCTGGACGTTCAGCGCGCTGGCCGGGCTCGTCGCGTTCGTTCTGGTCCGCACGGTCCGGGACCGGAAGACGGCCGCCCCTGCCGGAGCCGGGGGCCTGATGCTCCGCCCGGCGCTGGTGCCCGGTCTCGCACTGGCCCTCGGCTCTGCCGGGTACGCCGGGCTCGCCGCGTTCGCCGTCCTGCATCTCGAGGGACGGGGCAGCGGCTCAGGGGTCGTCGTACTGAGCTGTTTCAGCGCCGTCTACGCCGGGACCAGGCTGTTCATCGGCCACTTCCCCGACAAGTACGGTGCCCGCCGGGTCGCGATCTGGTGCGGCGCCGGGGAGTGCCTGGGGCTTCTGACCGTCGCGGCCGCCCCGAACCTGCCGGTGGCGGTACTCGGCAGCGTCGTCATGGGCGTCGGCTTCTCCCTGCTGCACCCGTCGCTGGCCGTGCTGGTGCTGGACCGCGTCGACCCGACGCGGCAGGGCGCGGCGCTCGGCGCCTACACCTCGTTCTGGGATCTGGGCCTGGCCGCCTGGGGGCCGCTGCTGGGCGTGGTCGCGTCCGGGTTCGGCTACCCGGCGGTCTTCGTCGCCGGCGCGATCTGCGCCGCCGCGGCGGCCCTGGTCGCGCTGTCCCTTCCGCAACGGAAAGCGGTGCCCGCATGAAGATCCTCTGCATCATCGGCTGGTGCCGAAACGGCAGCACGATCATCGGGAACGTCCTCAACGAAGTGCCCTCGTTCTTCCACGTCGGTGAGATCCACTTCCTGTGGAAGAACGCCGCCGGACGGGGCGCGAACACCTTCTGCGGCTGCGGCCTGCACCTCACCGAGTGCGGGCTGTGGTCGAAGGTCCTCGCGGAGGGGCGGCCGCCCGGCCTGTCCGTGGAAGAACACGCGGCGGAAGTGGTCGCCCGCCAGCGCGCGTACGTCCGCACCCGGCACACGTGGCGTGTGCTCCGCCACGGCCTGGGCAGTCCCGGCGTCCGGGCGCACACCGACCTCATGGCCCGCACGTTCCGCTCCGTCTCCGAACTCACCGGCGCGGACGTCCTCGTCGACACCACCAAGATCCCCGGAGAAGCCGCGCTGCTCCCCCTGATGGACGGCGTCGAGCCGTACTTCGTCCACCTCGTACGGGACCCGCGGGCCGTCGCGGGTTCGTGGAGCGTGGACAAGGACTACTGCATCGCGATGCCCGCACACACCAGCACCGCCTACTGGAGCGGGTTCAACGCCGCTTCACGCGCGCTGCTACGACGTTACCCCGAACGGTCGATGCTGCTGCGTTACGAGACCTTCAGGGCCGATCCCGAAAAGACGATCTCACGGCTGCTGCGGTTCGTCGGAGCCGATCCGGCGGACAACCCCGTACACGGCCGCGAAGTCCGGCTGCACCCCAACCACACCGTCACGGGCAACCCCGACCGGTTCCGCAGCGGCACGACACTCCTGCGAGAGCACGACGACCAGTGGAAGGAACGGCTGACCGTCCGGGCGCGTCTCGCGACCGCGGCGCTGTCCTGGCCCCAGTTCCACCGCTACGGCTACAGCTATCGAGGCACCTGGGAGAGGAGCACCGGTGGATCTGGGACTTGAAGGCAAGGTCGCCTTGATCGCGGGTGGATCGAGCGGCCTCGGCCTGGCCAGCGCGCGGGAACTGGCCCAAGAAGGCATGCACGTGGCCGTCGGCTCCCGGGATCCGGCCAAGCTGGCCGACGCTGCGCGGTCGATCAAGGAGGTCTCCCGCGGCAAGGTGCACACCACCAGCGTGGACCTCACCGACCGGGCCGCCGTCGAACGCTGGGTGGCGGAGGTCGCGGACGAGTTCGGCGCCCTGCACGTCGTGCTCGTCTGCGGAGGCAGTCCCCCGGTCGGCGGCTCGGCGGACTTCACCGTGGAGGACTACGACGCGGCGGTCGACCTGGTGCTGCTGCCCGCCGTCCACCTCGCCCTCACCACGCTGCCGCACCTGCGCGCCGCGGGCTGGGGACGGCTGCTGTTCGTCGCCTCCGAGACCGCGAGCTCCCCGTCGACCAGGCTCGCGCTGTCCGGGGTCACCCGGGCCGGGCTGGTCAGGTTCGCCCAGTCACTCGCCTGCCAGACCGGACGGGACGGCATCACCGTGAACGTCCTCGCACCGGCCACGACCCGCACCCCGCCCATCGAGCGGGTCGCGGCCCGGATCGCCGAGGACGGCGACGTCGAGGCCGCGCTGCGGGCGATGGGCGAGCACAACCCGCTCGGCCGGATCGCCGAGCCGGAGGAGTTCGCCGCGCTCGTCGCCTTCCTCGCCGGCACCCGCGCCTCGTTCATCACCGGAGGGGTCCATCCCGTCGACGGCGGAGCGGGAGCCGTCGGCACCGAGCTGCCCTACCTCGACAACGTCTCGAAGAACATCCTCACCTGAAGGAGCGCTCATGGAGCAGACCCTGGCCGAACGCGGCGGGCAGCTGTCACCCGGACGGAGGTTCGTGGAAGAGTGCCTGGTCAAGGGCACCGAGGCACACATCGAGTACGACGTCACGATCACCGATTCGCTGACCAGTTCACGGCGCAAGCCCCGCAACCCGGCGCGGAACATGCTCAAGGTCGTCGACCTGTCCCGCAGCCCGCGCGACCACTACTGGCATGAGAGCCCGCCGCTTCCCGGCGACGCGCCCATCCCGGGCGCGGAGGTGCGGCGCGAGGCGGCCAGCCGGTTCCACCGTTCGCCGATCCCCCCGCTGCTGACCACCCGGGCCTGGGTGCAGGTCCCCGACCGGCTGTGGGAGGACCCCGAGACGTTCCAGTCGTTCATCGACTACCGGCTGATCGTCCGGCTGTGCACCGCGGAGAACGTGACGATCCTCCAGGGCGAGGGCGGCCTGCTCAACATGCCCGAGCTGGGCCGTATGACCGATCGGGGGCCCTTCGCCGCGACGCTTCTGCGCGCCTGCGACGAGGTCGAGCAGATGGGCGGCACCGCCGACGGGCTCATCATCAACCCGGCCGACTTCTACCGCTACATGGGCGAAGGCACCCTGATGGACGACCTCGAACGCAACGGGGTGTTCATCGTCCGCACCAGGCTGGTCGAGCCCGGCACCGCGGTCATCGGCGACTTCGGCCACGGCGTCCAGCTGTTCGACGCGGGCCGTTCGGTGATCAGGTTCGCCGAGCCCCCGCCCGGCACCTTCGCCGAGGACAGGATCGCGCTCACGGCGGAGATCTACGAACGGGTCGTGGTGAACCTGCCCACCAACCTCTTCATCGTCAGCCTGTGAACGACCTCGACGTCCTGGTGGTCGGCGGCGGCGCCGCCGGCCTGTTCACCGCCCACCAGCTGCGGCGACGCGGCGCGCGGGTGACGGTCGTGGAACGCGGCCCCATCGGCGGGGACCAGTCCTGCTCGGCGGGCAACACCGGTTTCGCGGGCACCCAGGGCTCGGCGCCCCTCGCCGTGCCCGGCGCGGGCTCGCTCCGCCGCCTCCTCGACCCGGCGGGCTCCCCGCACCTCCGCCCCCGCCTGGATCCCGGCCTGTGGCGGTGGGTGCGCGACTTCCGCCGCGCCTGCACCGAGGAGGCGGCCTCCGCCTCCTCGCGGGTGCTGTACTCCCTGAAGAAACACAGCCTCGCACTGCTGGCCGAACTGGACTCCGCCCATTTCCACGCTCCCGGCATCGTGCTGGCCTACCGCTCGCCCGACGGGTTCGAACGGGCCGCGGCCGCCGCCGCGCGTTCTCCCGTCCCCCTGCGCGTTCTGTTCCCCGCCGAACTGGCCGAACTCGAACCGGACACCGAGTTCTCCATCGCGGGCGCGCTCTACAACGAGGAGGGCGCCTACCTGGAAGTCCCCCGGTTCCTGCAAGCCTTCGCCCGCGGCCTCGCCGAGGACGGTGTCGAGATCCTCGACCGGACGGAGGTGACGGGCTTCGAGCTCTCCGGCGGGAAGGTCGTCTCCGTCCGCGTGCCGGGCCGTGAGCTCCGCCCCAAAACCGTCGTCCTCGCCGCGGGAAGCTGGACGTCCTCCCTGGCCCGCCTGCTCGGCCAGAGGATCGCGCTCCAGCCCGTCAAGGGCTACAGCGTCACCGTCAAGACGCCGCCCGGCGCCCCCCGCCTGCCCGTCCTCCTGCCCGAGGGCCCCGTCGCGATCGCCCCGCTGGACGGCGAGCTGCGGTTCGCCGGTTCCCTGGAGCTCACCGGCATGGACCGGCGGATCGTCCCCCGCCGGATCGCCGCGATGCTCGCCCCCGTCCGCTCCTGCCTGCCCGCCCTGGACCTCACCGGAGAGCAGCGGGTCTGGGCGGGGCTGCGTCCCTGCTCCCCCGACGGGCTCCCCTACGTCGGCCCCGCACCGGCCGTCGGCAACCTCTTCCTGTGCTGCGGGCACGGCCACATCGGCATGGGCCTGGCCCCCTCCACCGGCCGCCTGCTGGCCCAGCTGCTCACCGGAGAACGCCCCGATCTCGACCTCCGCCCGTTCCGGATCGACCGCTGAGGACCGCCATGATCGGCGTCATCTGCCTGGACACCTCCTTCACCAAGATCCCCGGCCATATCCGCAACCCGGCGACCTTCGACTTCCCCGTCCGCTACGAGGTGGTCTCGGGCGCCACCGCCGAACGGGTCGTGACCCGGCCGGATCCGGAGCTGCTCGGCCCCTTCGTCGCCGCCGCCCGCAGTCTCGTCGCCTCCGGCGCCCGTGCCGTCACCAGCGGCTGCGGCTTCCTGGCACTCCACCAGCGCGAACTCGCCGACGCCGTGGACGTTCCCGTCTTCGCCTCCAGCCTCGTCCAGCTCCCGCTGGTCCACCGCATGATCCGCCGGGACCAGAAGGTCGGCCTGCTCGTGGCCCGGAAGGGCTCCCTGACCCCCCGCCATCTCTCCGGGGTGGGTGCCGGACACGTCCCCGTCCGCGTGGCGGGCATGGAGGACCAGCCCGAGTTCCGCGAGGTGGTCCTGGAGGCGCGTCGCAACGAGCTGGACGCCGCCCTGCTGGGTCGGGAGGTCCTGGCCCGGGCCACACGCCTCGTCTCCGATAACCCGGACATAGGCGCTCTGGTCATTGAATGCACCGACCTGGCGCCCTACTCCCATCTCGTCCAGCAGAAGCTGCGGATGCCCGTCTTCGACATCGTCACCCTCACAGAGATGGTCCACCGCACCCTCACCCACCGCCCCTACGGTCCGCCGTGAGCCCAATTCCGCCATATGCCAACATGACTGACATGTCGACTGAACGCTTCGAAGTGAGCAGAGAGATCGCCGCGCCGCCGGAGAAGGTGTTCGCGCTGCTCTGCGACCCCGCCGGCCATGTGCTGATCGACAGCTCCGGCATGCTCCAGTCGGCCGAGGGCGACCCGGTGCGCAAGGCGGGCGACGAGTTCGTCGTCCACATGGACCGCGAGTCGCTCAACGACTACCCGATGGGCAAGTACGACGTCACCGTCATCATCACCGAGTTCGAGCAGGACGCCCACATCCAGTGGACGATCCACGGCGCGATCCGCCCCCCGCTCCGCCATCTCTACGGCTACCGCCTGGAGCCCGCCGAGACCGGCACCCGGGTGACGTCCTACTACGACTGGAGCGAGATCGACGAGGCGTACCGCGACAAGGGCGTCTTCCCCGTGATCCCCGAAGCGGGCCTCCGCGCCACCCTCGGCATCCTCGCCAGAAACGTCGAATAGCCCGGCGGCGGGGTACCGGCCGGCCGCCGAGTCCTCCGGACGGCCGACCGTCCCTGCCGCGCGGTCTTGCCGCGACCGACGGCGGATCAGTACATTCTGAGACTTTCGACATCGAATGTGCGGGAGCCGCTGCTGCAGGATGAACCGCGCGGGGCCGAGCACGTCGTCTTCATCCCCACCCATCCCCGGTCCGGGGACGACCCCGCGCTGCCCGCGCTCCGTCTCCTCGAGGACGACCGGCTGGGGCTGCTCACCTACACCTCCCTCCCGCTGCGCGTCGCGGGTTGCGGGTTGCGGCGAAGAGCAGCCCTGGGTCGCGATACGAGTACAGGTCCCGGAGGGCCTCGAACCGCTGCGGCAGTCCGTCGGCGCGGACGAGACCCTCTGGGACGTCAGGGTGCCCCCGGAGCTCAGACACCGGCAGGAGAATCCGTGAGCGGATACACCATCGACCACGCGGCCGCCCAGAAGATCGTCCAGAGGCTGACCGGCGCCGCGGACGACCTCAACGACAAGGCGGGCGGCGCGCCTCCCCCGCCCGACGCGGGCGTCTCCACCGGGCCGCTCGCGAGCGTGCCGGCCGCGCTCACCGAATCACTAGGCGAGACCGTCGAAGGCATCGACCGCTGCGCCGCCGGGGTCGTCGCCAACGGGGACGCTTACCTCAAGGCGGAGATCACCAACACCGTGGAGCCCTGGAGAGCCGTGCCGTGACGCTCGACACCGAGATCAAAGGCGACCCGGACACCCTGCAGAAGACCGCGGACTGGCTGAACAGGACCGCCCGCGACGGGCCAGACCATCCGCGACGTCACTGCCGCGCGCAACACGCCAACCACCGGGTGGGACGGGCCCGCGTCCTCCGGCTTCCGCGAGACCATGGCCACCGTCAGCAAAGGCGTCACGGCCACCTCGGACGGGCTGGAGCCGACCGGACGGGCCCTGGACCACCTCTCGGCAACGCTCGCCGGCTGCGAGAAGGAGATGCGGAACGCCCGCGACATAGCCGCGAGGGCGGGCCTTCGCCTGACGCCGACCACGATCGAGCCACCCGGCCCCCGCCCGCCCCGCCGGTCCAGGTCCCGGCCAACCTCTACCCCGACACGAAGAACCCGGGAAAGATCGCCCTCACCGGCCCCTGGACCAGGGAGATGTACCAGAAGGTCAACGACTACAACGAGGCCGTCGACGTCTACCAGGGCCAGGTCAAGGCCTACCTCCAGGCAGCGAAGATCGTCAAGGACTGCCGGAGGAAGGGGAAGGAAGGCCAGAACATCTTTCTGGACTTCATCGACTCCCTGAACGCCGGCAAGTGGTTCGCCCTCGGCCATCTGACGATCGGCGCCGTCGACGTGGCGTACAAGCGCATCAACAAGTTCCAGAAGCTGGCCCTGGATTTCCGCAAGCTGGAGCAGTCCCGCCTGCAGCGGATTCCAAGCCCCCGCTTCTACAACGGACCCAAACGCTGGTATTTCAGCACCACGGCGGCCAGAGCCGCGGCCAAAGCCGCCAAGTACGAGGAGAAGAACAACACCGCTCTCTCCAGGTTCCTCAACAGGCCGCCCGACACGGTCGAACATTCTGTCGACAGCGATCTCTTGGAGGAGTCGCTGGGCAGGAAGCCCCGCCTGGGCGGAGCGGCCCCGATCGCCCGGGGCGTGCCCATCGCGGGGTGGGGGCTCACCGGCCTGTCGGTCTACAACGACATCGACAACGGCAAGGATCCGACGCGGGCGGTCGTCACCAACGTCGGCGGAACGCTTCTGGGCGGCGCCGCCGCCGGAGCGACCGCCGGCGCGATCGGTGGTCCCCTCGGCGCCGGAACGGGCGCCGTCGTGGGAGTGGGGATCGGCATCGTCACCACCTTCAGTATCGACCAGGCCTGGGATCCGGTCGCCGACAAGATCGGGGACACCCGGGACGCCTTCGTCAACGGCATGATGGGCATCTCCAGGTGGGGAGTCAGGTGACGGACCGGCATTCGCCGCCGCCCAGGCCCGACCCGGTCACCGGGCTGCCCCGGCCTCCGCTGATCCCGCCGGCCGTCCCGTCCGCGTACATCCGGCGCCGCCCTACCGACCCCGACACCAGGCCCCCCGCCCTCCAGAAGGCCGGGGTCCCGCCCTCGAATGGATCGCCCGCTCCTGGGAAGGCCGCCCCCTCGCCCTCCTCATCACCTTCGCCATCGGCGTCGGCTACCTCACCCTCGAAAACGAGGGCATCGCCTGGATGGGCCGCCTGAACATGTGGGCAGCCGTCATCATCATGGCCATCACCGTCGTACTGCTGCAGTTCCTCGCGGACGGCCGGGTGAGCGCGGGCGCCGACTGGTACCGCCACGGCTCCCAGTGGGTGAGCACCTACGACCTGACCAAGGTGATGCTCGGCCGCGGCTACTCCGAACGCACCCTCACCCTCGCCGACGGCCAGGGCCGCGAAGTCTCCTCCCGCCTCTCGACCCTGCAGGCCGATCCCGAACTGTGGAGCCTCGTCTACAACGGCATCCTGCACTCCGTCCACCACGGAGACGCCGAGATAGACGACTTCACCTACAACTGGCTCGCCCTGGGGGACCACATCCCAGAACCTCCGCAGCTCACCCACCGCCGCCGCCTGGGCGGCTTCCGCCAACCGTACTGACTCCGCCCGGAGCGCTCGGAACGATGACCCGTTACCGCCTCTTGGTGGACAATCCTCGGTATGCGGTTCGGGATTCTCGGGGCGGTGGAAGTCCGGGACGGACAGGGCACGTCCATCTCCGTCGGCGGGCCGCGGGTGCGGGCGCTGCTCGCGCTGCTGCTCCTCAACGCGGGCAGGGTCGTCTCGCCGGAATCCCTGATCGACGGCATGTACGGGGACGAACCTCCCTCAGGGGCGGGGAACGCGCTTCAGTCCCAGGTGTCGCGGTTGCGCCGGGCCCTGAAGGGGATCGCCGAGGTCGAGCTGTCGTCCGCGGGGTACCGACTGGCCGTCGATCCACAGGCTGTGGACGCGCACCGGTTCCTGCGGCTCGCCGCCGAGGCTGCCGGACGGGAGCCGGCGGACAGGACGGCACTGCTGGACGAAGCGCTCGGACTGTGGCGCGGCGAGGTGCTGGCCGACGTGCCCGAGGCGCGAGGGCGGGCCGTGCGGTTCGAGGAGGCCCGGATGGCGGCGATCGAGGACCGGGCGGCGGCGCGACTGGAGCTCGGCGCGCATCGGGAGCTGGTCGCGCCGTTGCGGGAACTCGTCGAAGCCCACCCCTTGCGGGAACGGCCGCGGGCGCTGCTGATGCGCGCCCTGTACGGCTCCGGCCGGCAGAGCGAGGCGCTGGAGCTGTACGAGCAGACACGGCGGACGCTCGCCGACGAGCTGGGCGCCGACCCTTCGGCCGAAGTGTCGGACGTCCACCTGGCGATCCTGCGCGGCGAGCCGGAGAGCGCGGCGGAGCCGGAGCTCGTCAGGCCGAGGCTCCCCGCGCAGTTCACCAGCTTCGTCGGACGGGACGAGGACCTCGTCCGGGTGGCCTCCCTGCTGGAGGGGACACGGCTGGTCACTCTGGTCGGACCGGGTGGGGCGGGCAAGACGCGGCTGGCGATCGAGGCCGGGGCACGGACCGATGGCACGTTCGTGGACTTCGCGGCGATCACGGCCGGAGAGGGGCAGAACGTCCTGGCCCGTGCGGTGCTGGGGGCGCTCGGGCTGCGGGAGGCGGGCGTCCTGCCGTCCGGGGAACGGCTCGAACCCGTCGCAAGGCTCGCGACGGCGCTGGGCGGACGCCCGACGCTGCTGATCCTCGACAACTGCGAGCACGTCATCGACGCCGCCGCCGCGCTGGCCCGGCGGCTGCTGGCGGCCTGCCCGGGGCTGCGCGTCCTGGCCACCAGCCGGGAGGCGCTCGGGATCACCGGCGAGACACTCTGGCCGGTGCGGCAGCTGGGCGTCCCGGACGCGCGGGCGACGCTGGTGGAGGCCGTCGCCGCCCCGGCCGTCCGGCTCTTCGCCGACCGCGCGTCGGCCGTGTCCCCGGGCTTCCAGGTCACCGCGGCCAACCTGGAGGACGTCATCCGGATCTGCGAGGCCCTCGACGGCCAGCCGCTGGCCATCGAACTCGCGGCGGCACGGCTGCGCACGCTGACCGTCCAGGAGGTCGCCGACCGGCTGGGCGACAGGTTCCGGCTCCTGTCACGCGGAGACCGCACGCAGAACCCTCGCCATCAGACGCTGCGCGCCGTCGTCGAGTGGAGCTGGGACCTCCTCGGCCCCGACGAGCAGCGCCTGGCCCGCCGTCTCAGCGTCTTCACCGGCGGGTTCACCGCCGAGGCCGCCCGGGAGATCTGCGGCGGCGACGAGGACCTTCTGCTCGACCTCGCCGACAGGTCGCTGGTGCAGCGCACCCCTTCCGGCCGTTACCGCATGCTTCAGACGATCTTCGCTTACTGCGCGGAGAAGCTCGAAGAGGCCGGTGAGGAGCAGAGACCGCGCCGGGCGCACGCCGAGTACTTCCTGAACCTGGCCGGGGAGGCCGACTCCCACCTGCGCGGGGCCGAGCAGGTCACCTGGCTGGAACGCCTCGACCCCGACCAGGAGAACCTGCACGCCGCCCTGCGCTGGGCCCTCGACCACGACACCGTCCTGGCGTTGCGGCTCATCGGCGTCCTGGCGTCCTACTGGTGGCTGCGCGGGATCCGCGGCGAAGGCTCCGAAGCCGGGCTGCGGCTGCTCGACGCGCTCGGCGGGACGCCCCTGCCGAACTTCGACGAGGAGTACGTCGTCGCCGTGGCGCTCGTGTCGCTCGGCGCCCGGGAGGTGCCCCACCTGCCGGCCCTGGTGGCGCGCGGCGAGGAGATCCTCGACGCCATCGACCGGCCGCTGCGGCAGCCCTACCTGCTGGCGATGTGGGCGCTGGCCGCCGGTCCCCCTGCGCCCTCCGCGGGCGTCGAAGAGGTCATGGCCAGGCGTGGAGTCCAGTTCTTCAGCCATCCGTGGAACGAGGCGCTGGTCGAGATGGGCAGCGCCTACCTGAACCTGTTCAGGGGGCGGCCCGACCTCGCCGAACCGCATCTGAGCCACGCCCTGGCCGGTTTCCGCGGGGTCGGCGAGCGCTGGGGCATGACCCAGACGCTCGACGCGCTGGCGAGCGTCGCCGAACAGGCCGGGGACCCCCTCCGCGCCCTGGCCCTGCTGGACGAGGCCCTCGTCCTGGTCCGCGAGCTGGGCTCCCTGGCCGACACCGCCGAGATCCTCCAGCGCCGCGGCGACGTCCTCACCGGCCTCGACCGCCTCGACGAGGCCCGCTCCTCCTATCTTTCGGCCGACTCCCTGGCCCGCCGCGTCGGCGCCCAGGGCACCCTCGTCGCCGTCCACTGCGGCCTGGGCGACCTGGCCCGCCTGGAAGGCGGCCTCGACCTGGCGACCTCCCACTACGAACGAGCCCTGGCCGAGTGCCCGCCCCGCTGGTACGCCTCGGAGGTCCGCGCCCGCGGCCTCTTCGGCCTGGCCCAGGTCGCCCGCGACCGCGGCGACGGCGCCACCGCCCGCGCCCACGCCACCCGGGCCGCCGACGCCCTCCGCGACCATCCCATGGGCCGCCTCCTCTCCGAGAAGACGAAAGCCCTGCTGGCGGCCCTCACGGCCGAAACCCCTCCGAGCCCGGGATGACGGGCCGGAAGGGGCGACCGGAGAACGCGCCCCGCGACTTTCGCGTTCGGCTTTCCTCCTCCTCCCACCGCCGTCGCGGCATGTCACAATTCGGTCCGGGAGGGGGGCGCCGGTGAGCGGAGGACTGGAGTTCGGGGTGCTCGGCGCGCTCGAGGTGCTGCGAAGCGGGGTGCCGGTGTCCCTGCCGAGCCGGGCGCAACGCGCGTTGCTGGCCAGGCTGCTGCTGGCCGGAGGCCAGGTCGTGAACGCCGAAGACCTGGTGGACGCCGTATGGGAGGAGCCGCCCCAGCGGGCACGGCACGCCCTGCACACGAACGTGTCACGGCTGCGGTCCCGGCTCGGCGACGGTCTCCTGGTCACCCGGCCGCCCGGCTACCTGCTGGACGTCCGGCCGGAAGCCGTCGACGCCGTCCGGTTCGAGAAGGGGCTTCGACAGGCCGAAGGGCTGCTGGACGAGGCCCCCGCGGAGGCGTTGCGGCTCCTCGACGAGGTCCTCGGCCTGTGGCGCGGCCCCGCGTACGCCGAGTTCGCCGGTTCCTTCGCGCAGGGACCGGCGGTGCGGCTCGACGAGTTGCGGTTGTCGGCGCGGGAGACCCGCTGTGAGGCGGCCCTCGGTGCCGGGCTGATCGACCGAGCCCTGGCCGAGCTGCGCGAACTGGCCTCCGCCCACCCGCTCCGGGAGAGGCCGCACGGGCTGCTCATGCGGGCGTCGTACCTCGCGGGCCGCCAGAGCGAGGCGCTGGAGATCTACCGCTCGCTGCGCGAACGCCTCCTGGACGAACTCGGCCTGGAGCCCTCGCCGGAGCTGGAGCGGCTGCACGAACGGCTGCTCCGCCAGGAGCTCACGGGCCCCGCTCCGTCTCCGCAAGCGCCCCGCGGCCGGGTCCCCGCCCCGCCTTCGACCGCGCTGATCGGCCGGACGTCCGAGTTGAACGAGCTGCGAGAGCTGCTGAAGGAGTCCCGGATCGTCACGCTGGTCGGGCCGGGCGGGGTGGGCAAGACCAGGCTGGCCGGAGAGGCCACCGCCGACGGGACGGCCTGCTGGATCGACTTGACGCCCGTCGGCGACCCGGAGGACGTCCCGCCGACCTTCGCCGACGCGCTGGGCCTGCCCGAACCGGTGAGCGGTACCGTCGCCGACCTGCTGGTGAGCTCCCTGCGGTCCAGGCGGCTGCTCCTCGTCGTCGACAACTGCGAGCACGTCATCGACGCGGTCGCCGAGCTGCTCGACCGGATCGTCCGGTGCTGCCCGCAGATCGCCGTCCTGGCCACGAGCCGTGAGCTCCTCTCCGTCGAGGACGAGCGGGTCCTCACCGTGCCGCCGCTGGAGGAGGAGGCGGTGACGCTGTTCGGGGAGCGGCTGCGCGCCTCCGGCGGCCCCGAACTGCGCGACGAGGACATCCCTCTCGCGGCCGAACTGTGCGCCCGGCTCGACGGGCTGCCGCTGGCCATCGAGCTGGCCGCGGCACGGGCCCGCAGCCTCGGCCTGGCGACGGTCGCCGACCGGCCCGCCCTCGACCTGCTCAGCGGCGGCAGGCGCACGAGCCGGATCCACCACCGGAGCCTGCGAGCCGTCCTCGACTGGTCGTTCGCGCTGCTCGGCCCGGCCGAACGCGTCCTGCTGCGGCGGCTCGCGGTGTTCGCCGGCGAGTTCCGGCTGGCCGACGCCGAAGCCGTCTGCGCCGACGGTCTCCTGTCCGCCGCCCGGATCCCGGACGCGCTGGCCGGGCTGTCCGACAAGTCGATGATCGCCAGCCCGGCGGGCGACCGGTACCGGCTTCTGGACACCGTGCGCGCGTACGGCGCCGAGCTGCTCGCCGCGCACGGAGAGGATCTCCGGCTGGCCGCGGAACACACCCGGCACCAGATCGACCTGCTCCGGCAGGCGCCTTACGCCGAGCTCGGCGAGGCCCGCCCGAGCGAGCTGCGAGCGGCCCTGCGGTGGACCTGCGCGCACAACGCCGACCTGGCCGTCCGGCTGGCGGCGGCTCTGGGACCCTACGCGCTCTACCACATGCGGTTCGAGTTCCAGGAGTGGGCGGAACGCGCCGCGCAGCTGCCGGGCGCGGCGGGGCACCCGCTGCTGGGGGTGGCGTTGAGCTCGGCGGCCTGGGGCGCCTGGGGGCGCGGCGACTTCACCCGGGCGCGGGATCTGGCCCGGCGCGGGGTCTCGGCGGGGCCGCGGGAAATCCCCCCGTTCGAGGCTCTGCTCGTCCTCAGCGACGTGGCGCTCCTGGAAGGGCGGTTCGACGACTGCGTCGCGCACTGCGCCGAGGCGTCGCGGATCCTCGACCCCGGCGACCTGCCGAGCCGTGCCGGGCTCCTGTGCCTCCAGGCGCTCGGGCTCTCCTACCGGGGCGACGTCGAGGACGCGCTGGCCACCGCCGCCGAGGGCCTGGCCGTCGCCGAACGCCTGGGGTCGCCGATCCTGCGGGCGTACGCGTCGTACGCGATGGGCGAGGTGCGGCTGTGGAACGACCCGGAGACGGCCTTGGCCCATCTGGACGAGGCCCGCGCCCTGGCGCGCGAGGCCGGCGCCCTGCTGGTCGAGGGCCTGGCGATCGTGTCGTCGGTGACGCTGCGCAGCAGGCTGCGCCCGGACCCGAAGACGGCCCTGCCCGCCTACCGCGAGGTCGTCGAGCACTGGCGGCGCATCGGTAACCACGCCCAGCAGTGGGTCACCCTGCGCAACCTCATCCCGCTACTCGTCCGCGCGGGCCGAGACGAGGCCGCCTGTTGCCTGCACGGCGGCCTGGCGGCCTCTCCGGTCGGACTCCCGCACGCTCCCGACCCCGAGGCGGTCGCCCTGACCGAGGCCATGGCCGCCGCGGAGGAGCGGCTGGGCGCGGACGCCGCCCGCCGCGCCCGCGCCCGCGGCGAGATCCGCTCCCTGGACGACCTGGTCGCGCTCGCCCTGACCGCGACGGCCTCCTCGTGAACGCCGAAGCCCCTCCGGGCCCGCTGGTCGCGGTCCGGAGAGGCCGGTAGGGAAGGCTCAGGAGCAGCCGGGGGTGTTGTCGGACTGCCACTTCCAGGTCTTGTTCGCGTTGCAGGGCAGAGTGACCTGGCCGGCGAGCCAGTTCAGGATCGGGCCCTGGTCGACACGGATGTAGCGGGCCGGGTTGACTCCGCAGGAGCCCTTGATGGCGGACTGCACGCCCATCTGGATGTAGCCGGCGTGGTCGGAGTGGACCGAACCCGTGTAGACGGCGGTGCTGCCCATGGCGGGGCCGCCCCGGTCCGCCCCGCACGGGCCCTGGCCGGACAGGTCCTGGCCGCCGAAGGCGATGTTGTAGGTGCGGTCCCAGTTGGCCGCGCCCCAGCGGTTCTCCGCCCAGCCGTGGTCGCGCATCCGGGTGTTCTGCGCCCGGAGCTTGGTGGCCGGCACACCGCCGTCCATCTGGCCCCAGCCGAACAACGTCGCGTCCTTCCAGGTCTCACCGACGCCGTCGTAGTCGTTGTAGATGCCGGGGGCTCCGATCCTGATGACCGGACGGTCGGTGACCGAGGCGTTCAGCCTCAGCAGCGCCACGTCGTACCGCTTGGCGGCCTCGGCGTCCTGGGAGGCCGGCCGGTACGACGGGTGCTTGACGGTCTGGATGACCACGCGGGTGACGGCGTTGGTGAGCGGGTCGGACGGGTTCGCGCGGTTGTGCCAGCCGATCACGGCCGTGGTGCTGGAAGGCACCACGGAGTCGGCGCACAGCGCGGAGGTGAGCACCCAGGAGGGGTTGACGAGGGTGCCGGTGCAGCCGTTCTCCGTCCGCACGATGGAGCGGGCCTGGCTGGTCGACGCGTCGTAGGACGTGCCGATGAGGGCCTCGGCGGGAGCGGTGGCCGCCAGCGGCAGGGCACCGAACCCGGCCGCGGCGGCGAGCATGCACACCTTGCTGCGGAGGGACCAACGGGAGGACATCGTTTCTCCTCGACTCGGGAAGGCACCGGTTCAGGTGCCACGTCGAAGATGCCGGGGCGTTCTCTCACCCGGCTCGCCGCGAACTGTCAGCCCCCTCGCACGCCGCTCGCGGACGCCGGGAGCAGGCCCGGCCCGGAAACGCACTTGATGAAGAACCGTCCCTGAATTCTTCGGAGACCGTTTCATATCCGCCGGGTCCCGGGCGTCGCACACTGTGGTTCCCTTCGGTTCCAGGAGTGGGAGACCGTGCCACGAAAAACGCTTTTCCCGGGCAGGGCCGCCCGTCAGGCGAGAGAACGCACCAGCGAAGGCCAGACGCGGTGAAGCTCGCGTTCCCAATAGGGCCAGCTGTGCGTGCCGTCGCGGTACAGGTGCGTCGTCACCGGGATGCGGTGGGCGCGCAGGCGGCGCAGGAACGGCCGGATGGTGGACCGGACGAGCGGTTCGGCCAGGTTGGCGGCGCTCCAGGGCTCGCCCGGGGCGTCCAGGGGGCCCGGCCTGCCGGTGAGGCCGCAGGACAGGAACAGTCCCGTGCCGCGCAGGCCCGCCGCCAGGTGCAGGGGGTCGCAGGCCCGCCAGTACCGGTCGTGGACGAGCGGGAGGCCCCACATGTCCAGCGGGTTGACGCGGCCCGCGACGCCGGTGGCGGCCAGCAGCGTCAGCGAGGCGAGCGGGGAGCGGATCGTGCACGGGCCGCTCAGCGCCGCCGCGTAACGGAAGACGCCCGGGTTGCTCGCGGCGCTCAGCAGGGCCCCGTACCCGCCGCCGGAGACGCCCGCGACCGCGCGGACCTCCGCGGCCCCGTACCTCTCGCGCATCAGCTCGAACAGGTCGCGGACGTGGAAGGTCTGCCACTGCGGGCCGCGCCGCCAGTCGGTGTAGCCGCCCGCCCTTCCCCCGTCGGGCATCACGATCAGCACGTCGTCGTCGCGGCTGAGCTCCACCACGTCGGTGTGCCTGATCCAGGACGAGGAGTCGTCGAGGCCGCCGTGGTGCAGGGTCAGCAGCGGCCATGCCCTCGTGGTCCTCGCGGCCCTTGTGCTCCCCGTACCGCCGGCCGGCCACGACCGGGGCAGCAGCACGTGGACGGACAGCTCCTGCGGGCCGATCGCGTCCGCCCGGACGGTCAGCCTCAGCAGCCGGTCGCCCAGCCGCTCCTCATCGAGAATCTTGACGCTCATGGCGGTGCATCATGCCGCCCCGACCTTCGCGTTCCTTTATCCCTGAACAACTAATTCAAGGCCATTTTCCACCCTTTTCTCACGGGCGGACGATGCCTTATCTCAGGCTGCGAAAAAACTGCTGGAAAGAAGGGTTCACATGGTGTGGTTCCTCTGTCTCGTCGCCGTCTGCGTGAGCGGCAACGCCCTGCGCCTGCGCCGCCGGCTGCGCGGACTGCGCCGGCTGGAGCCCGCGGGGCCCTCGAAGAACACGGAGAGCACGGAGACCGCCGGGGGGAGGCGCGAGTACGGCCTGCTCACCGCGACCGGGGTCGAGGTCCCCGACGGGGTGCGGCGGGCCGCCGAGGCGCACGCCCGGAAGCACGGGCTGGGCATGCTCGACCTGCTGCCCGCCGACCTGCCCGTGGACGAGGCCCTGGACCTGGCCCGCCACCTGGACTTCGAGGCCTATCGCCGGGACCGCTTCGGCATGGGCCGGGGAGCGTGCTACGCCCTCCTGGCCGACCGCGACGCGATCGCCGCCGCCCGCGTCGAGCCGTCCTCCGGTCTGGACCCGGATGAGCTCGGCGAGGCGACCGCCAGGCTGCGGCTCCACACCGGCACCGCCGACATCCTGGTCGCCGACCTCCCCGGCCTTCCCCGCCCGCGCGGCCGGGACCGCATGGAGTTCCGCCGCTCCCGGCTGCGCGCCCTCGCTCTGGTCGTCCCGCAGACCTTGGCCCTCCCCCAGACGCTCGCGGCGGCCTCGGCCGGCCACGCCCTGGTCCTGGCCGGGCTGCTCCTCGCCCCGCCCGCCGGGCTAGCGCTGGCCGTCCTGTACTGCCTGACCCCCTACCTGGTCTTCGCCGGAACCCGGGTCAGCCCCCGCGACCTGCACCAGGTCGCCGCCCTGCGCCTCGTCCACACCCCGTGGTCGGTCTGGCGGACCCTGACGGCCCCGCGGACACGCTGGGAACGCCGCATGATCGCCGAACGCGAGGCGGCCCGCGCATGGTACCGATCCGAGATCGACCTGGGCGTCGAGCGCTTCCTCGGCCCGCGGGTCGAGACCTGCCCCTGGTGCGGCTCCGACCGGCTCTCGCGCCACGTCGTCGCCCGCGACATCCTGCAGGGCAAGCCGGGAAGGTTCCCCCTGGACCGATGCGGACGCTGCGGCCACGTCTTCCAGAACCCGAGGGTCACCCCCAAAGGCCTGGCCTTCTACTACAAGGACGTCTACGACGGGCTCGGCGACGTGCTGGCCGAACGCATCCTCAGCTCCAACACCCCCTGGTACACGGCCCGCGTCGCCATGGTCTCCCGGTTCGCCCGGCCGAGGGCGTGGCTGGACGTCGGCACCGGGAAGGCCCATTTCTGCCGGGTGGCGCGCACCCTGCTCCCCGACGTCCGGTTCGACGGGCTCGACTTCGGCGCCGCGGTGGAGGAGGGCGCCGCCCGGGGCTGGATCGGCCGGGCCTACCGAGGCGAGTTCCGCTCCCTCTCCGACGACCTCGCCGACCGCTACGACGTGATCAGCATGCACCACTACCTGGAGCACACCGCGGACCCGCTCGCCGAGCTCGACACCGCCGCCAAGGTCCTGCTCCCCGGCGGCCACCTCCTCATCGAACTGCCCGACCCCGAGTCCCGGTTCGCCCGCTTCCTGCGCGGCTTCTGGGTGCCGTGGCTGGCCCCCCAGCACCTGCACATGATCCCCATCGGCAACCTGAAGGAGGCCTTGGAGCAACGCGGCCTGGAGGTCCTCGCCGAGGAGCGCCGCGAGGCCGACCAGGGCCCCGACTTCGTCACGTCCGCGGCGGCCGTCCTCAACCGGCTCGGCCTCGACGTCGACCGCCCCTGGTGGCCGCGCGTCCCCGGCCGCGCCGAATACGCCAGGGTCTCGGCGACGCTGCTCCTCGCCGCCCCGCTCATGGCCCTGGCCCTCCTCGCCGACCTGCTCACCCTTCCCCTTGCCCGCCGCGACAGCAACGCCTACCGCGTCCTGGCCCGCAAGCCCACCGGGTGAGGGGCCGACCGGGCACGAACACCGCCCGCCGGCCCGCTCCTCGTGAAAGGCGGTCAGACCGCGTCGAGCCGGTAGAACCGCCAGACGTCGTGCTCGATCGGCAGTTCCGCGAAGCCGCCGTATCCGGCCTCGGCCGCGTACTCCCGGACGGTCCCCGCCCGCAGCACCGTCCCCGCCTCGACGGCGGTGCCCTCGGCGCGGGTCGCGGGCAGGCAGTGCAGGACGCTGCAGCCGTAGTTGAGGCGTTCCATCAGGTCCCCGACCGCGCCGTAACCGTCGGCGACCCGCTGGTCCCCGATCAGGACGGCCCCGCCGGGGGCCAGCAGCCCGCGCGCCGTCCGCAGCACCGCGACCGGGTCGGCCATGTCGTGCAATGCCTGGAAGAGGCAGACCAGGTCGTAGCTCCCGGCGGCCGTCCTGACGATCTCCGCGGCGTCGCCGTGCCGGAACGTGACCCGCCCGTCGAGGCCGCGTGTGAGGGCGTGTTCCCCGGCCTCCTTCACCGACCGCTCGTCCAGGTCGATGCCGTCCACGAGGGCCCCGGGGAACGCCTCGGCCAGCGCGATCGACGACCAGCCGGTGCCGCAGCCCAGGTCGAGGATCCGGCCGGCGCCTCCGGCCAGCCGCTCCCGCACGTCCGGCAGCGTCGCGACCCACTCGGCGGCGAAGGTCAGGAAGTCGGCCCGGTTGAGCCCGCCGATCCCGTGCCGGGCGCCCTCTCCATAGGCGGAGAACGGCACGCCCCCGCCGCTGCGGAAGGCCCCGGCGACCCGCGGCGTCGCCTCGGCCATCGACAGCGCGAATCCCGGCAGCGTCCCCATGTAGTACGGGCTGTCGGCGTCGAGCAGCACCGTGGCGGGCCCCTCGCCCAACGAGAACCGCCGCGCGTACGGGTCCTCATGGTCCTCGGCGATCTCGACCATCCCGGCCACGCCCTGCTGCTCCAGCCACTCCCGCGCGTACCTGGGATGCACCCCGGCCCGTTCGGCCAGCGTCCTGGCGTCCGCCGCCCCCTCGGCCAGCGCCTCGTACAGCCCCAGCCGCACCCCCAGCCACGCGCTCGCCAGCTCGGTCAGCGCGACCGCGTCGCCCAGCATCTTCCCGACGGTCTCCTCGGCGTTCATCTTCCTTCTCCTCGTCTCGGCGTCCTTGTCTCCCCAGATTCGGACCCCTCCCTCTCACCCGGCTCGCACCCCGCTCACACCTCGCCGCCGCCCGCAGCCGTGATCCCGGTCCGCGATGTGCGGGCCGGGATCACGGCGTGTGAGGGCGGTCAGACCATGACGGCGGTGACGGGCGGGGCGGCCAGGGAGCGGCGGGTGGTGAGGAGGGTGGCGGCGAAGGTGACGGCGGCGGTGAAGACGACGGCCGTCAGGTAGACGAAGGGGTCGAGGTCGGGGATCCAGGAGCCGGTGCGGGCGTAGGAGAAGGGCACGATGGTGACCAGGGAGGCGAGGGTGCCGAAGAGCACGCCGGTGGCGGTGACCGTCAGTGTCTCCAGGGCGACCATCGTCTGAACCTGGGAGGTGGTGGCGCCCGCCAGGCGGTACTGGGCGAACTCGCGGGAGCGGGCCGTCGTCGAGGCGACCAGGGTGTTGATCAGCATGATGCACAGGAACAGAGCGATCATTCCGGTGACGACGTAGTTGAGCGTCTCGACGGCCCGCTGGCCTTCCTCGGGTATCAGGCCGGCGGACGCCTCGCTGTCCAGTTCCTGCATGTAGAGGGTGCCGACGCCCGCGCCGATGAACAGCACGACCGGGATCAGCGCGGCGGCGAGCGACGCGGTGCGGGCCCGCAGGGCCTCGCGGGTCAGCGCGCCCATCGTGCCGAAACCCGGCAGCGGGAGCCTACGGACGATCACCGGCGCGAAGCAGGCGAGCCCGAGCGCGAACAGGATGTCGGCCGCGCCCGCGTACTGCTGGGCTTCGATGCCCGTGCCCTTCCCGAGCGTGACGGTCAGCACCGCCTGGGTGGCGGCCCCGGCGAAGAAAAGCAGCCCGAAGCCGGTGCGCAGGCCGCCCAGCCTGGCCGGGGCGGCCGTGGGCTCCAGCAGCGACTCGGTCACCCGCATCCGGACGGCGCGGCGGGCCGTGATGAGCGAGGCGCCCACCGCGGACAGGAGCGTGATCCCGAAACCCTGCCCGAGGGCGACGGCGCCGAAGGCGTGCTCGATCCCCGGCGCGATCTGGCCGCTGTCCTGCAGCAGCCCCAGCACCACGCGCCCGCACGCCGCCCCGAGCGGGACGGCCAGGGCCGCTCCGGCGAGCGCCAGCACCAGCACCTCGGCGAGGATCATCCGGGTGAGCTGCCCGGGGACCGCTCCGGCGCTCTTCAGCAGCGCGATCTCCTTCGCCCGCTGCCGGACGCCCAGGGTGGCGGTCGAGGTCACCGCGAAGGCCACCAGCAGCAGGCTCCAGCCGCCGACGACGCCGCCCATGATGACCAGGGTCTCCTCGCTCGCCGGGTCGACGCCCTCGCCGAGCGCCGTGTCGATGAGCGACCCGAACGTCATGACCAGGGCCGCGCCGAGGAACAGCGCGAAGAACGCGGCGGCGAAGGCGGCGGTGCGGTGCCGCAGCGAGGACAGCGCCAGCGAGAACATCTCAGGCCCCCTTCTGGACGAGTTCGTCGCCCAGACGGGTCAGCCGCTCGGCGACGGCCTCCGCGGTCGGGTCGATCATGCCGCCGACGATCTGCCCGTCCGCCAGGAACAGCACGGAGTCGGCGTACGACGCGGCGACCGGGTCGTGCGTGACCATCACGAGTGTCCGGCCGTGCGCCCGCACCGCCTGCTGGAGCAGCGCCAGGACGGCCCGCGCGCTGCGGGTGTCGAGCGCCCCGGTCGGCTCGTCCGCGAAGACCACCGACGGTGAGGTGACCAGCGCCCGCGCGATCGCCACCCGCTGCTGCTGCCCGCCCGACAGCTCCTGCGGCCGGTGCGACAGCCGCTCCCCCAGCCCGACCTGGCGGAGGATCTCCGCCGCTCTCCTCTCGTCGACCTTCCTGCCGGCCAGCTTCAACGGCAGCGTCACGTTCTGCAGGACGGTCAGCGCGGGCAGCAGGTTGAACTGCTGGAATACGAACCCGATGTGCTCCCGGCGGAACTTCGTCAGCTCCGTCTCGCTCCCGGCCATCTCCCTCCCCGCCACGAAGACCCGTCCCGCGGTGGGCCGGTCCAACCCCGCCGCACACTGCAGCAGCGTCGACTTCCCCGACCCGGACGGCCCCATGACCGCGGTGAACGTCCCCGCCGGCAGGCTCAGCGAGACCCCCGCCAGCGCGGTCACGTGATTGTCGGCGGTGTCAGCGTCGCCGTGCACCTTGCGGACTCCTTCGAGCCGCAGCGCCTCTGTGTTCGTCATGCCCCGACTCTCGGGCCCGCCGCTGACCGTCCCCGCACCGTCCGCTGACGGCATCCGGTCAGCGGACGGTGCGGGAGCCGGAAGGCCGGGCCTGTCAGGAGCCGAAGACGATCTCCACGCGGCGGTTCTCGGCACGGCCCTGGGGATTGTCCTTGCCGTCGACCTCGTTGGGGGCGACGGGGCGGGCCTCGCCGTAGCCGCGCGCGGTGAGGCCGGTGACGCCGAGCCGGACGAGTTCGTCCTTGACGGCGTCCGCGCGGCGCCGGGAGAGCCTGAGGTTGTAGGCGGGTGCGCCCAGGGAGTCGGTGAACCCGGCGATCCGGACCTTGTTCCCCTTCAGCCGCTCCGCCAGCCGGGCGAGGTGGGTCTCGGCCGCAGGGGTGAGCGTGGCCGAGTCGAACTCGAACAGCACGTCCGAGCTGATCTGGATCTTGGTGCCGTCGTCCGTCTTCTCCTCTTCTTCGAGGGGGACCACCGACCCTTCGAGGATGATCGTCCGCTCGGCGGGCGCCACGTCGCGCGTCTCGGGCGCCAGCGTGCGGACCGAGGACTCTGGGTCGGGCACGAGCGGCTCGGCGACGGCCGCGCCGGACGACGCCACGAGCAGCAGTGCTGCGACGAACAGCCGTCTCATCGGCTGATCGGCACGTTGCGGAACGGCGGGAAGTCACCGAAGTGCACGTCGATGGACTTCACGTTCTCGGGCGGCGCGGCGAAGGTGTACTGCAGCGTGTTCGGCTGATTGAGGTTGTAGTTCACGTTCCCCGCGCCGAGGGCGGCCCCCTCGGAGTCCTTGACGACCAAGTAGCGCTTGAGGTTGACCGGGTCCACCAGGGTGGCCTCCGGGACGTAATACCCGAAGTACAAGAAGGCGCCCATCGAGGTCTTATCCGGATGATGCGGGGTCAACGACAACGCGAGGTTCGCCAGTCTCCCTCTCGCTGTGAGGCTCACCACCGCGAGTTCGATCTTGCCAGAGGGCCCGTCGAACGTGGCCCGCGCGAGCGCCTTGCCCGGGTCGGCCACCGCCACGTCGCCCCGGGGGACGTCCGCCCCGCTCTTGGGCGGGGCGTCATCGCCCCCGCCTCCCCCGCTGCATCCCGCCACCAGCGCCATCGAACACACCAGGACTCTGCATCTCATGTCCTCCAGAGATGCCAGAAAACAGCGCTCCGCGCAGTGTTCCGTCCTGTCCTGGTCAGGTCCGGCGGGTCGGGGGGACGGCGGGAACGTCCAGGACGCCGGCGCGCAGGAAGGCGCGGAGGGCCTCGGTGTAGGGGGTGCCGTCCAGGGCGGGGGCGGAGCCCGCGTCCGCCATGATCACGACGACGTCGCCGTGCCGTCCCTCGGCGAGCATCCCGGCGATCAGCCGCCACGCCGCCCACAGGCAGGAACCCGTCGAGCCGCCCGCGGCGCGGCCGGTCAATTCCCGCAGGTGGGCCAGGGCGCCGGGGCTCGCCGCGTCGGGGACGGGCATCACCAGGTCGATCACGGACGGGAGGAAGCCCGGCTCCATGCGGGGGCGGCCGACGCCCTCGACGCGGGAGGGCGTTCCCGTCGCGTAGTCGGGTGCTCCGCTCGCCCAGCCGGGGAAGTACGCCGAGTTCTCCGGGTCGGCGACGGCCAGGCGGGTGGGGTGGCCGTGACGGCGCAGGGAACGGCCGATCGAGCCGGACGTCGCGCCGGTGCCGGCGCCCGTCACGATCCACTCGGGGGCGCGGCCGAGCCCTATGACGATCTCGGCGGCGAGGCTGTCCTTTCCGGACGTCCTGGCCGCCGCCGCGAAGTGGTCGAGGTAGCATGCGCCCGTCTCCGCCGCCAGCCGTGCCGCCTCGGTGTAGATGCCGGCGGGCGGGTCGAAGAGGCGGCATTCCCCGCCGGCCGCCTCTATGGCCTCTCTCCGTTCGGGACGGGTGGACGCGGGCACCACGGCCGTGAAACCCAGGCCGATCATGCGGGCGAAATACGCGCTGGACACCGCGGCGGGTCCCGCTCCGGCGTGGACGACCGTGTCGCCTTCCGCGAGCCGGCCCGATTCCAGGGCGTCGACGTAAGCGGTGCTCAGCAACCGGTGCTTGACGCTTCCGGACGGCTGGCGGGACTCGTCTTTGAGGTGGAGCCCCACGCCCCACTCCGCGGGCAGCTCCACTTCCACCAGCGGTGTGTCGACCACGTCTTCTTCGATCCGGATGATCGCCGCCGCCGTCCACTCCCGTGACTCCACCTGCCCGAACCTAATCGGTGCGATCGCTCCGGTGCCGGGTATTCGCTCAGCACGAACAAACGGTGACTCAGCCCGCCCCGCCCCTTGCGTTCACCGGTGTCTAAGGTGGAGGCAAAACCGAGAGGAGCGCCCATGATCGAGGAGTTGCGCGCCGAGCGACGGCGTCTCATCACGACCCTGGAGGGCCTGACCGACGAGGAGTTCGACAAAGGGCGGACGCTCTGCGCCGGATGGTCGCCCCGGGACGTGCTCGGCCACGTGATCGGGATCGACTACTTCGCGAGCTCCTACGGCCGCCTGCTCTTCGGTGACCCCCGCACCTTCGCTCGCCGTCTCGACCTGGCGAACGAGGCGCAGGCGGAGCGGGTCCGGGAGATGCCGCGCGCCCGCCTGATGGAGTGGGCCGCCTCCTGGGCCGACCGCCCCAGCCTCACCAGCAGGCTGGCCGCCCGCTTCCTGCTCGGCGACCTCGGCGTGCACCACCAGGACATCCTGCGGGGCCTGGGGCTGAGCCGCGAGATCCCGGAGGAGGTCTCGGACGCCGTCTTCCGCGAGGGCCTCTTCCTGAGCCCGGCGCTGAACAAACGCATCCGCTCCCACCGCGTCGTGCCGACCGACGGGGGCCGTCCCCGCGGCCCGGTGGACGCCCCCCAGGTCCACGGCACCCGCGAGGCCCTCGGCATGTGGCTGACCGGCCGCGACGACGTCGTCCCCGAGTTGAAGTTCGACTGAGGCAGGGCCCCGCACGGTGTTTCGTGCGGGGCCTTTCGTAGTGACGAAGAACATCCTGGTTCATAGCTATGACCCCCCCTTTGGGAGGCATAAAGAGGAGATTGTCGAAGACGGCGGCAAATAAAGTGCCACCGAGCGGACGTATTGCCTTGACCGATGACACCACGGAGCAATGGTGATCCAGACGATGGACCGTGAGCTTCTCGTCGAAGAGGCGGGACACGGCGATCACCTGTGCCTCGTGAAGGTCGAGCACCTGCCCGAGATGTTGTGCAAGGTGATCCGCATGGCCGGGCTGGACCGATCGCCCGCCCTGGTCGTCTCCTCCTCCGAGGAGGTGCCGACGCCATGAGCGGCACCCGAGGCTGCGACACCCCCGGAACCCTGGTCCACCACGCCCTGATCTACGACACCGACGAGCAGTTCCTCTCCTCGGCCCTCCCGTTCTGCCTGGAGGGCGTCGAACGGGAGGAAGCCGTCCTGGCCGTCACCACTCCGGCCAACACGGCCCTGCTGCACGAGGCGCTGGGCGTCGCCGCCGGACGGGTGGAGTTCGCCAGGCCGGACGACTGGTACCGCACACCCGGCCTCACCCTGGCCGCCTACCACCACTACATGGAGGAGCGGTCGGCCGCCCATCCGCGGATCCGCATCCTCGGCGAGCCGGTCTGGGACGGCCGCGACGAGGTGGAGAACGACGAGTGGACCCGCTACGAGGCGGCCGCCAACAAGGCCTTCGCCGACCACCGCGCCTGGATCGTCTGCCCCTACGACACCCGCGCCCTGTCCGTCTCCGTGGTGGCCGACGCCCGGCGCACCCACCCCGCCCTGATGCACGACGGCTCGGCTCTGGCCAGCCCCAACTACATCCCGCCCGACACCTCCCCCGGCACCTGGGAGGGGACGCCCGAACCCCCTCCGCCCGGTGTCCGGACGGCCCGCATGGAGTTCGGCTCCGACCTGTCCGCGGCACGCGGCTTCGCAGCCGCCCACGCCATCGAGTTCGGGTTGTCCCCCGAGGGCGTCGACCGGCTGGTCTTCGCCGTCAACGAGGTGGCCTCCAACGCCCTGGCTCACGGTGACGGCGAGCGGTTCCTCACCCTGTGGCTGGACGGAGGGCGCGTCGTCTGCGACGTCACGGACACGGGCGGCACCAGCCCCGCCTGGTACTCCGGCTACCTCCCCCCGACCGCGGAGCGGCCCGGCGGCCACGGCATGTGGGTCGTCCGCCAGCTCTGCGACCTGGTGGAGATCCACTCCCTGGGACCGGGCACCCTCGTCCGGCTCCGGCTCGACCTGGGGCAGCCCCTCTGAGGCTCCCCGACGGCACGGACATGCCCTTCCTTGACCTGCGCCATCCCTGGAGGGCCCTAGCGCCAAGGGGCGGCAAGGATTCTCCAGGGCCACTCCCCTGACCCCAAAACCGGACATAGCGTCGGGTGCAGCAGAGTGAAGGGGAGACAGCATGCAGGTCGGCAAGAAGACCGGGACCATGATCGTGGCGGGGGCCCTCGCCCTGGCGGGGACGGTGACCGGGGGCGCGGCCCTCATGCCCGCGGCGACGGCGACTCCGGCCAAGGACTGCCGGACCTACTCCAGCACCACGGCCTGCGGTGAGATCAAGCTGACCTCCGAGCAGGCCACCTGCGTGGCCCGCTCGGTCGGCCTCGGCATGACCGAGCGCCGTGCCGAGGTCGAGTGCTCCCGCCTGCCGTGACCCTAGGCGGCGTGGCCGCCGTCCACGGACAGCCGGGCCCCGGTGACGTAGGACGCCTCGGGGCTCGCGAGGTAGGCCACCATCGAGGCGATCTCCCCGGCGTTCCCGAAACGGCCGAGAGCCGTCATCGACGCCTGGCCTTCCGCGTGCGGGCCGTCCGCGGGGTTCATGTCGGTGTCGATCGGCCCGGGGTGGACGATGTTCGCCGTGATGCCGCGGCCGCCCAGTTCACGGGCGAGCGCCTTGGTCATCCCGATCAGAGCGGACTTGCTCAGCGTGTAGAGCACGCCTCCGGGACCCGGAACCCGGTCGGCCATACAGGAGCCGATCGTGATGATCCGCCCGCCGGCCGTCATCAGCGTGGCGGCCGTCTGCGAGGCCAGGAACACCCCTCGGACGTTCACCGCGAGCACCCTGTCCACGTCCTCGAGCGTCAGGCCCTCCAGCGGCCCCAGCGCCCCGATCCCCACGTTGTTGACCAGGACGTCGAGCCGCCCGAAGGCCTCCGCCGCCTGCCGCACCGCGCCGACGGCCTCCTCGGCGTCCCCCGAGTCCGCCCGTAGCGCCAGCCCCTTGCGTCCGAGTTCCCCGATCCGCCGGACGACGCTCTCGGCCGCGTCCTTGCCCTCCCGGTAGGTCAGGACCACGTCGGCCCCCTCCTCCGCGAGCCGCAGCGCCGTCGCCGCCCCGATCCCCCGGCTTCCCCCGGTCACCAGAGCCGTCTTGCCGTTCATGCTTCCCCCATGGGTCGGTTTCATTGATATTTCAAGGAAACCGGAGGGCCCCTTCCCGCGCTGGCGGCATTCGGCCCTCACGGTGATCTCACGAAACCGGGCCACGGACCGCGGGGTCGGCTTCCTCGGCGGGAGGGCGGCGGGGGAGGAAGAGGGAGGGCAGGAGGGCCATCGCCATGATCACGGAGACCCAGAGGTAGGCGGACCGGAAGGCGTCCGCGAGGACGGGGGCGGCGGAGACGGGCAGGTCGAAGGCCTGGTCCAGGTCGTGGATCCGGGGGAGCCTGTCGGTGACGGCCTGGTTCAGGCGGGCCGCGATCACCGCGGTGCCCGTCGCGACGGCCACCTGCTGGATGATCATCAGTCCGGTGCTGGCGGCGGGGGCCTCATCGTGGGAGAGGCCCCTGGTCCCGGCGGCGGTGGCGGGGATGAGCGTCATGCCGATCCCGACCCCCATGACGGCCATCGACGCCATGAGCCGCCAGTAGGGGACGTCCGCCGAGGCCTGGAGCAGGAACAGCAGGACCCCGGCGGGCGCGATGACGGTGCCGAGGGAGACGATCCGGCCGGGCGGGATCCGGTCGACCAGCCGGGTCGCCACCTGCATGGTGATGCCGACGGCGAGGACCTGCGGGATGCTCAGCATCCCTGTCGTCGCCGCGCCCTCGCCGCGGACGATCTGGTAGTAGAGCGGCAGGATCGTCATCGATCCGAAGTAGGCGGCCGCGGTGAACGTCACGGTGGCGGCCGCCGCGGCGAGCCTGCGCCGGCGGAACAGCCGGAGCTGGATGAGCGGCTCATGCGTGGTGAGCGCCCGGACGACGAACGCCGCGCCGAGGACCGCGCCGGCGGCGGCGGACACCGCGCCGCCTCCCGTCAGCCCGTAGATCAGCAGGGCGAGTCCGGGTGAGAGCAGCAGCAGCCCGAGCACGTCGAGGCGCCGTCTGGACCGGGCCGGGTCGGCGGGCAGCACCCGCGCCGCCAGCAACCAGCCGAACAGACCGACGGGCACGTTCACCAGGAAGATCCAGCGCCAGGACGCCTCGTCGATCAGGAACCCGCCCAGGACCGGGCCGATCAGCGGGCCGATGAGCGGCGGGAGGCCGAGCATGCTCATCAGGCGTCCGTTCTCGCCGCCGCCCGCGGCGCGCAGCACGATCGTCATGCCGACCGGCAGCAGCATGCCGCCGCCGAGCCCCTGCAGCACCCGGAAGGCGACCAGGGATCCCACGTCCCAGGCCAGCCCGCACAGGGCCGAGCCGAGCACGAAGAAGGCGATCGCGGTGAGGTAGAGCCGTTTGGTCCCGAACCGGCCGACCGCCCAGGCGGTGATCGGGATGATGGCGACCAGGCCGAGCACGTACCCGGTGGTCACCCACTGGATCGTGGTCAGCGACGCGTGGAACCTCTGGGCGAGGGTCCCGACGGCGATGTGGACGATCGTCGTGTCGAGCACCACGATCAGCATGTTCAGCACGACGACCATCGCGATGGTCATCGGCTTGGGCGCGGTGCGCGGCGCCGCCTCCGGGGCGGCGACGGAGGTCATGCCGGGACCCTCGGCGCGACCTGGGTGCGGACTGTCATGTTCTTCAGCGGGCCGGGGAAGAGGTGGTCGTACTCGGGCGTCATGATGCTCTCCTCGCACGAATCAGATGCGAGTAAAGTACAACGTGCACTGCAAATTATACAACGACCGTTGTATCTATGTGAGGTGGAACACATGACCCCGAGGTCGGACAAACGGCGAGCGATCCTGGACGGCGCCCTCGAGGTCTTCGCCCGGGACGGCTACGCGCGCGCCAGCATCGACGTGATCGCCAAGGAGGCCGGCGTCTCCACCCGGACGATCTACAACCACTTCCAGGACAAGGCCACGCTGTTCCAGACCGTGATCTCCGAGAGCGCCGACAAGGTCGCCGCGAGCCACATGGCACTGGTCGACACCTACCTCCGCAAGGTCACCGACCTGGAGGACGACCTCACCGAGTTCGGTCTGGCCTGGAGACGGGGAAACGCCACCGATTACGCCGCCCATTTCGCCCTGGTCCGCCAGATCCAGGCCGACGCCGACCACATCCCCCAGCCGGCCATCGACGCCTGGCAGGAAGCGGGCCCCCTTCGCGTCCGCCGCTACCTCGCCGACCGCCTGGCCACCCTCCCCGGACTCCGCCTGGACGACCCGTCCCTGGCCTCCCTGCACTTCGCGGCCCTGCTGAACGCGGACCTCGCCTACAACGCCCCCGAACCCGAAGAGGCCCAGATCCGAGCGGCCGTCCGCGTCTTCCTGTACGGCTACCACCGCTGAGACCCGCCCGGGCGCCCCGCCGGGACCCGCCTACTCGCTCAGGCTTCCCAGCAGCTTGCGCAGGAGGCCGTCCAGATCGGCCAGTTCCCCGCCGTCCAGCGCCGACAGCAGGCCGGTGACGTTGGCGGTGTGCTCGGTCATCGCCGCGTCCACCGTGGCGTATCCCCGCTCGGTCAGCCGGATCCGGAAGCTGCGCCGGTCGGCGGGGTCCAGCGTGCGCTCGATGAGTCCGGCCGCCTCCAGCCGGTCCAGCCGACTGGTCATCCCGGCACGCGACAACATCAGGAGTTGCGACAACTGGGAGGGGATCAGCGTGTACGGCTCGCCCGAGCGGCGCAGCGCCGCCAGCACGTCGAACTCGCCCCGCTGCAGGCCGAACGCGCCGAACACCTTCTCCTGAGCCGGGCCCAGCAGCAGCGCGATCCTGCCCAGGCGGCCGGCGACGGCGATCGCGGTCAGGTCCAGATCGGGGCGTTCCCGATGCCAGGCCGCGACGACGGCGTCGATCGCGTCCGGGGAGTCCATGCTCACTGCGTCCATGACGTCCATCCTAGTTCGATGTCGGCTCTATTCGTCACCAGATAGTTTGACACCGTACTATCAGTCGTGGAAACATTTCCGGCATGAGCGAGCCACACCTCCACGGCCTCTCCGAGAGCCGACCGATCCTGGTCCGCGGGGACGAGGCCGAAGTCCTCGGCACGGCCCCCGACACCATGGCGCTGCTGGCCGACGTCTCCGCCACCGGCGGTTTCCTCAGCACCAGCCGCACCACCCTGGGCCGCGGCAAGGACGGCGCCGCCCCGCACTACCACCGCGCCTCCGCCGAGATGTTCTTCGTCCTCGAAGGCCGGCTGCAGGTCCTGGCCGACCAGGAGGTGGTGACCGCACACGCGGGCGACATGCTGGTCGTACCGCCGCACACCGCCCACGCGTTCGCCGCGGCACCCGACTCGGGCGCCGACGTGCTGATCGTGATGACCCCCGGCGTCGAGCGGTTCGCCTACTTCCGCCTGCTCGACCGGATCCGGCGCGGCCTGGCCGACCCGGGCGACGTCCTCGCCACCCGGGAACGCTTCGACAACCACTTCGTCGACAGCGACGCCTGGCGCCGAGCCCGCCTCGCCGCCTAGCCCCGAGCCCGGCCCTCACCGAGGGCGGCGGCTCCCGGCCCGATGACGCTCATCGGCCCTCACCCACCGTCGAAAACGACCTTGGAGTCTCCATGCGCAAGATCATCGCTTCCACGTACACGACCCTCGACGGCTTCATCGACGACCCGCACCTGTGGTCCATGCAGTACAACAGCCCGGACGCCATGGCCTACGCCTTCGAGCTGACCACCGGCTGCGACGCGCTGCTGCTGGGCCGCGTCACCTACGAGGGCATGGCGCAGGCGTGGCCGAACATGGGCGGCAACCCCTACTCCGACCACGTCAACGCCATGACCAAGTACGTCGTCGCCTCCGAGCCCGTCGACACCGCCGCCTGGAACCCCACCGTCGTCATCCCCGGCGACGACCTGCCCGCCCAGGTCGCCGACCTCAAGAAGCAGGACGGCAAGGACATCCTGATCTGGGGCAACGGCCGCCTCACCGACGCCCTCGCCCACCACGGCCTGCTCGACGAGTACCGCGTATGGATCTACCCCGTCCTCAAGGGCGAAGGCGAACCCCTCTTCCGCCCCGGCAGCGTCACCCCCGTCGAGCTGGCCGACAGCACCACCTTCGACTCCGGCGTCATCGTCCTCACCTACCGCCCCACCGCCCCGGCCGCCGAAGCCTGACCCGCCCCGCGACGCCCCGGTGATCGCCAGGGCCGTCCGCTCCCCGTGAAGCGAAAGGGCCCCTGCCTGATCTCCCAGGTCAGGGGCCTTTCGCGAGTGCGACGGCCGGGTCGGTCGCCCTCGCGAACACCTCCGCCTACGCGCCCTGGCTCGTCACGGAAGCGGCGCGGTGGTCTTGGCGGTGATCCCCCCGTCACCGACCTTGTACGCCAATACCTTCCCGCCGGGCAGGGCTCGGAAGGATTCGACGTCAGCGGCCTCCGGGACCTGCGTCCAGGTGGTGCCGTCCAGGTAGGACCGTTCGCCGTCGACGACCGCCCAGACCCGGCCCGACCCGTCGTCCCGCAGGCCTCTGGGCAGCTGCGCGGAGGAGGAGTCCGCGAAGTTCGGCGCGAAGGCGTCCCAGCCCGTGCCGTTCCAGTGGTAGATCGAGGCGTTCCGGTCGGTGGTGTAAGGGGCGAACCACGGGCCGTCGGCGTCGGTGTAGTAGACCGTGTTCCAGGTGCCGTTGGTGAAGCCGTAAGGCACGCTGTAGTGGGCGGGCTTCTCGACGGGCTGCCAAGCCGCGCCGTCCCAGCGGAACGGGCCGGACTCACGGAAGGTCCAGAAACCATGCTTCTGGGTGATGAGGAGCGGTTCAGCGGTCAGAGCGGCGGGCAGCGGGGCGAAGCCGGATCCGTCCCACCTGTGGAGCACTCCCCCGACCTTCGCGTACAGACCGGCCTCCGGGTCCGACAGGGTGAACGCCGGCTGGTCGGCGTCGAAGGAGGTCCAGGCACCGTCGTGGAACCGGTGGACCCGGCCCACCTCGGAGAGGAAGACGTCCGAGCCCAGGACCGCGATGCCGGTGCAGGTCCCGGTCAGCGGGGTCGTCGTCTGCTCGATCTTCTGGCCGCCGTAGCGCGCGGCCCAGGGGACGACCTTGCCCCAGGACCAGGTGTTGCCGCAGAACCACACGTCGTTCGGAGCGGTGGAGGCGACGGCGCGGATGATCCCCTCGCCGCCCATCCCGGGGGGCGAGTAGCCGGTCCAGCCGGTACCGCCGGTCCAGCGCTGGAGCACCGGCTTGGGATTCACCGTGAATATCACCGGGCTCGGCTCCGAGGGCGCCCCGGGGTAGGGAGGGTTGTACACGGGACCGTAGACGGTCAGGGCCCCCTGGAAGCCGCTCACCCAGGCCTCGGCGGGTCCGGTCGCCTCCAGATCGGTGACGCCGCGCTCGGGGCCCCAGGTGAAGTTCAGCGGAATGGCGCGCCAGGCGCCCAGGTCCTCGGCCGAAGCGGGCCCGGCCGAGATCAGCGACGAAGCGGCGGCCAGCACGCCGACCGCGAGGGGGTGTCTCCACATGCAAGGCACTCTCCCCCACCCACCGAGCCAGATTTTGGGAAATTCTCACGAACTTCCCGACCCCGTCCGTGCGATCCGCCAACCGGCACCGCATCGTTCCGCAGGTGGTATCGCGGGCAAAGCGAAGGGCCCCTGCCTGGTTTCCCAGATCAGGGGCCCTTCTTCGAGTGTGGCGGCTCCAGGGTTCGAACCTGGGAAGGCTGAGCCGGCAGATTTACAGTCTGCTCCCTTTGGCCACTCGGGCAAACCGCCGTGTGTCGCTTGCGACGTCAGAAATACTAGCGGACGTCGGGCGTGGTCGTCACATCGGTTTGGCACTGGCTGGGGGATGGGGCTGGGAGACTGGGAGGTGGACGGGGCCGGGAGGGCCCGTCCGGAGTGATCATCTCTATGCGTGAGGACATCTGAAACCGTGGCATCCGAGAGTTCGTTCGACATCGTCTCGAAGCTGGACCGGCAGGAGACGGACAACGCGCTGAACCAGGCGGCCAAGGAAGTGGCCAACCGGTTCGACTTCCGCAACGTGGACGCCGGCATCAAGTGGTCGGGGGATTCCATCGAGATCCAGGCCAACAGCGAGGAGCGGGCCCTGGCGGTCCTGGACGTCTTCAAGGAGAAGCTGGTCAAGCGCGGGCTCTCGTTGAAGATCCTCGACGCGGGCGAGCCCAAGGCGTCCGGAAAGATTTACAAACTCGGGGTGAACCTCAAGGAGGGGATCTCCCAGGAGGACGCGAAGAAGATCAACAAGATCATCCGCGACGAGGGGCCGAAGGGCGTCAAGTCGCAGATCCAGGGCGAGGAACTGCGGGTCAGCTCCAAGAAGCGCGACGACCTGCAGGAGATCATCGCGCTGCTGAAGGGCAAGGACCTCGACGTCGCCCTGCAGTTCGTGAACTACCGCTGAGAACACCAGGACCCGCCCGAGGCGGGCGGGTCCTGAAAATCGGGTGAAAATTCAGCCGCGTATCCCGGCCATCCGCTCCAGACGGGCGATCCGGTCGGGGATGGGCGGGTGGGTGGAGAAGAGGTTGCTGAGGCCTCCGCCGCTGAACGGGTGGGCGATCATCAGCGCGCTGGTCGACTCGATCTGCGGGTCGGCGGGCAGCGGCAGGGCGCGGACCCCGCCGGAGATCTTGCGCAGGGCGCTGGCGAGGGCCAGCGGATCGCCGCTGAGGCGGGCACCCGACTCGTCGGCCTGGTACTCGCGGGTCCGGCTGATCGCCATCTGGATGATCGCGGCGGCCACCGGGCCCAGGACGACCATCATCAGGGCGCCGAAGATCCCCGGCCCCTCGCGGTCGTCGGAGCGGCCCGGCAGGAACATGCCCAGGTACGTCAGGTACGTGACTACCGTGGCGAGGGCCGCCGCGACGGACGCGATGAGGATGTCGCGGTTGTAGACGTGCGACAGCTCGTGGCCGATGACGGCGCGCAGTTCCCGCCGGTCGAGCATCTGTAGGATTCCCCGGGTCACGCAGACCGCCGCGTTGCGCGGGTTGCGTCCGGTGGCGAACGCGTTCGGCTGCGGCGTCTCCGAGACGTACAGGCGCGGCATCGGCTGGTGCGCGGCGGTCGCCAACTCGCGGACGATCGCGTACAGGGCGGGCGCCTCGACCTCGCCGATCGGGTGCGCCCGCATCGAACGCAGCGCGATCCTGTCGCTGAAGAAGTAGGCGACGCCGTTGCTCCCCAGCGCGATCACCAGGGCGATCACCAGTCCGCCCCTCCCGCCGAGCCCCCACCCGACGAGCAGCATCACCGCGGAAAGCGCGGCGATCAGAACAGCCGTCTTCACGCCGTTCATGGCTCAGAACCTCCCCTGGCTCTACGCCCGGAACAACGTGCGGATCAGGGGAAACGTTCCGTCGTGGGGTTTTCAGCCGGTCGGGAAGACGGCCTGGAGCAACAACTGCGGCACGACGGAGAGCACCACGGCTCCGGCTCCGGTGACGCCCAGCGCCAGCTTGTAGGGCAGCCCGGACGGCAGCAGCCGGCCCGTGCCCGGCGCGAACAGCCGCACCGCCCACACCAGGTAGTAGTACAGCCCGATGACGACGTTGACGGCCATGACGGCGGCCAGCCACAACACCGGCCCGGTCACCACCGCCTTGAAGACGAGTACCTTCGCGATGAGCCCCATCACGCCCGGAGGCAGACCCGCCAGGCAGATCAGGAAGAACGCCAGCAAAAGCCCCGAAAGGGGATTACGTCGGACCAGCCCCGTGTAATCCGCCAGAAGGTTCTCCTCCGACGCGGCCGCGACCCCGCGGACCACCGCGAACGCCCCCAGGTTCATCACCGCGTAGAACGCCAGGTACCCGGCGGTGGCCGCGATGCCCTGCCCGATGTGCCCGGCCCCCACTGACAGCGGCGCCAGCATGTACCCCGACTGCGCCACGGACGACCACGCCAGCAGCCGCACGGCCTGTGTCTGGCGCAGCGCCATCACGTTGCCCACGGTCATCGTCACGGCCGCCAGCACCGCCAGAAGCGGCCCCCAGACGTGGTCCTGCTCCGGGAACGCCAGCGCGACGACCAGGGCGATCCCGGCGAACCCCCCGGCCTTGGAGACGACCGACAGGAACGCAGCCACCGGCACCGGCGCCCCCTGGTACACGTCCGGCGCCCAGAAGTGGAACGGCACCGCCGCGACCTTGAACGCGAACCCCACGACGACCATGACGATCCCCGCCGTCAGGACCGCTTCCAGCGGGCCCTCGACGGACGCGGCGGCGATCCGGTCGAAGTGCATCGCCCCGGCCGTGCCGTAGACGAGGCTGACTCCGAACAGCAGCACCGCCGCCGAGACCACCGACACGAGGAACAGCTTCACCGCCGCCTCGGTGGCCCGGCCGTCGTAACGCTTCAACGCCACCATCGCGAACACCGGCAGAGACAGCGTCTCCAGCGACACGAACAGCAGCACCAGGTCCCGCGCCGCGACGAGCGCCAGCGCTCCGGTGACCGCGCACAGCAGCAGGAAGTAGTACTCCCCTGCCGGGATGTCCGCGGCCTCCAGGTCCGAGAGCGACATCAGGACGACCACTACGGCGGCCGCCAGGACGACGCCCTGGAAGAGCAGCGTGAACTGGTCGACAACGTACGAGCACGACTCGAGCCCGTCTCCGCGCAGCGTCTCCGGCACGCAGAACGTGCGCCGCACCTCTCCCGGAATGAGCGTGAAGACGGCTATCAGCCCCGCGGACAGGGCCAGGGCCGTCAGCCAGCCCAGCCACTTCCTGCCCAGCTCGAACGCCCCGGCCAGCAGCAGAGCGACCGCCGCGACCGCGACGATCAGCACCGGCGCCACCGCCGCGTAGTCGATCTCCTGGATCACGTTCAAGACCCCGCTCCGATCAGTGCGCGTACCGGGCCGTCGGTGAGGGCCAGCAGCACCTTCGGCCACAACCCCACCAGCACCACCAGGACGATCAGCGGCACCCACGACGCCCACTCCACGGGGTGCGCGTCGGCGACGGCGGAGCCCGCCCCGGACCGCCCGTGGGTGATCTTGGCGAGCAGCCGCAGGAAGTAGGCGGCCGTCAGCACCGCGCCGACCGCGGCCACCGCCATGTACGTCACGAAGGTCTCGCGGGGCAGCCCGGCGCCGGGCCGGTAGGCGCCGACCAGCGCGAGCATCTCGCCCCAGAACCCGGCGAGCCCCGGCAGCCCGAGCGAGGCGACGGCCGCGAAGGTCAGCACCCCGGCCAGGCGCGGAGCGCGGGCCAGCATGCCGCCGCCGATCTCCGCCAGGTCTCCCGTCCCGTACCGCTCCTTGATCGAGCCGGCGAGGAAGAACAGCAGCCCGGTGATGAGCCCGTGCGCGATGTTCCCGAACAGCGCGGCGTTGAGCCCGGTGGCGGTCAGCGTCGCGATGCCCAGCAGCACGAAGCCCATGTGCCCGATGGACGAGTAGGCGATGAGCCGTTTCAGGTCGGTCTGCGCCAGGCAGGCCAGCGACCCGTAGATGATCCCGACGACGGCCAGGCAGCCCAGCCAGGGCGCCCAGAACTCAGCCCCCTCGGGCAGCGCGGGCACCGCGATGCGCACCAGCCCGTACGTGCCCATCTTCAGCAGCACCCCGGCCAGCAGGACGGACCCGACGGTGGGCGCCTCGGTGTGCGCGTCGGGCAGCCACGTGTGCAGCGGCCACATCGGCGCCTTCACCGCCAGCCCGAACCCGATGAACGCGAACGCCGCGATCTGGACGCCGCGCGCGATGTCGAAGCCCTGACGCTCCGACAGCGCGACCATGTCGAACGTCCCTGCGTTGACGCCCAGCAGCAGCAGCCCGGCCAGCAGCGCGGCGGACCCCAGCAGCGTGTAGAGGATGAACTTGTAGGCGGCGTGGCGGCGTCTCTCCCCGCCCCAGACGGCGATGATCGCGTACATCGGGATCAGCACGATCTCGAAGAACACGAAGAACAACACCAGGTCCAGCGCGAGGAACGTGCCGATCATGCCCACTTCGAGGACGAACAGCAGCGCCGTCAGCAGCCGCGCGTTCGGCGTCTCGTGGCGCCCCAGGTAGACGAAGCACAGGAACGTCAGCAGCGTCGTGAGGACGACCAGCGGCAGCGAGATCCCGTCGACGCCGAGGTGGAAGCGCACGCCGATGGACGGGATCCAGGCGACGTCCATCGGCTGCTGCATCCGCTCGGGTTCGGCGTAGTCGAACGCCGCGACCTGCACGAGCGACATCGCCAGGATGAACCCGGACGCGACCCGCCCGAAACCGACCGGGTCGAGCCTGGTCCCGGCCGGGACCAGGTAGGGCAGGACCGCCGCGGCGAGCGGCAGCCAGAGAAGGTGGACGAGAGTGCTCACGTGAGGGCCACCACCGCGAGGACGAGGAACACGGCCCCGGCCAGCAGGCCGGTCAGGTAGGTCTGTGGATTGCCCGTCTGCGGGAGCCTGGCGAGCGCCCCCAGCCCGCGCGCCGCCGGGACGGTCGCCTCGACGGCCCCGTCGACGACGCGGGTGTCGGCTCCGCGCACCATCCGGCCCGTCCACTTCACGGGACGGACGATGACGCGGTCGTAGAGGCCGTCCATGTAGAAAGCGTTCTCCAGCAGGGGGCGCACCTTCTTCAACCGGTCGGCCGGGTCGGAGGCCGGCGCGTCACGCCAGGCCAGGAGCATCGCGCCGGCGCCCGCCGCGGTGAACAGCAGCGCCATGGCCGCGGCCCCGAAGTGCGGCCGCAGTTCCTCGGCCGCCAGCCCGAAGAACCCGATGACGGCGCTCGCGCCCGCCAGCACGATGATCGGCCACCGCATGGCGGCCGGCGCCTCGTGCGCGGCCCTCTCGGGTCCGAAGAACGTCATCAGCCACGCCCGCAGCGCGTACGCCGCCGTCAGCGCGGTCGTGAGGAGCAGCGAGAGGTAGACGGTCCAGGCCGTCCACGCGGGGATGCTCGTCCCGCCTCCCGGCAGGACTCCGAGCGCTCCGTCGTTGAAGGCCACGTTCTGCGCGTGCTCGATGACGGCGTCCTTGGAGAAGAATCCGGCGACCGGCGGCAGCCCCGCCAGCGCCGCGTATCCGATGGTCATGCACACGAACGTCACGGGCATGGCCTTGCGCAGCCCGCCCATGTCGGCGAGCAGGTTCGACCCCACGGCGTGGATGACGCACCCGGCCGACAGGAACAGCAGAGCCTTGAACGCCCCGTGCGTCACGAGGTGGAACATCGCCGCCGGCTCGGACCCGACCGCCAGCCCCGCCGCCATGATGGCGAGCTGGCTGATCGTGGAGTAGGCGAGGACCCGTTTGAGGTCGCGCTGGGCCAGCGCCGCGAGCGCCGCCCCGACCATGGAGACCGCCGCGACGACGCCCAGCACGGCCAGCGCGACGGGCGCCGTGAGGAACACCCCGTACAGCCGCGCCACCAGGTAGACGCCCGCCGCGACCATCGTCGCCGCGTGGATGAGCGCACTGATCGGCGTGGGGCCCGCCATCGCGTCCGGCAGCCAGGTGTGCAGCGGGAACTGGGCGCTCTTGCCCGCGACCCCGCACAGCAGCAGGAGCGCGGCCACGACGACCGTCGTGTGCGGCATCCCGCCGACCTCGTCCAGGACCGTCGCGATGTCGAAGCTCCCCGCGCCCAGCCCCAGCACGATGACGCCGAGCAGCAGCCCCGCGTCGCCGACGCGGGTGACCAGGAACGCCTTGACCGCCGCCCGCGAGTTGGCCTTGTCCTCCCAGTGGTGGCCGACGAGGAAGTACGAGCAGATGCCCATGATCTCCCAGCCGACGTACAGCACCATCAGGTCCCGGGCGAACACCACCAGCAGCATCGCCGAGGTGAACAGGGAGACGAACGCCGCGTACGACGAGTAGCGCGGCTCGTCCCGCATGTAGGCGACCGAGTAGACCTGGACGGCCAGCGCGACCACCCCGACGAGGACGGCCAGCAGCGCCGCGAGCCCGTCGACGCTCAGCCCGACGAGGATCGACGGGCCTCCGGTCCGCACCTCGGCCAGCGTCGCCGTCCGGGTGCCGGGGTTCCGCCACACCGCCAGCGCGATGACCAGGGTGAGGACGGTGGTCAGCGCGGTCGGCAGCACCGCGAACAGCACCGGTCCGAGCGCGCCGCGCGAGCCTCCGCCCGGCAGCCCGGCGGGCGCCGCGCGTCCCTCCTGCGGCACCGGCTCTCCGGGCACTCCGGGGACGGCCTCCACGTGCTCCTCGACGCCCCGCGCCTCGGTCGGCGGGGCGGGGGGCGTGTCCTCGGCCGTGCGCACTCCCCCGGCCACCAGGATCCGGGTGAGCCAGGGGCCGAGCAGCAGTCCGAAGACCGCGCCGAGGAAGGGGAGTACGACCGCCTGTGCGGCGAGGACCGTCACCGTGCCTCCTGCTCCGGCTCGCGCAGGGTGTCCTGGCGGTCCACGTCGATGTTGCTCCGGTTGCGGTAGAGCAGCAGCACGATCGCCAGTCCCAGCCCCACCTCGGCGGCGGCCACGACGATCGTGAAGAGGGTGAGCACCTGCCCTCCGTGCAGCGCGTCGCGCAGCCACACGTCGAACGCGACGAGGTTGAGGTTGACGGCGTTGAGCATGAGCTCGACGGACATCAGCACGAGGATCGCGTTGCGCCGCGCCAGGACCCCGTACACGCCGACGGAGAACAGCAGCGCCGAGAACACCACCGGGTAGGCGACGGACATCAGCGCCCCTTTCCGTTCCGGCCGGGGAGGTTCCCGCCCTTGGACAGGACGATCGCGCCGACGAGCGCGGCGAGCAGCAGGACGGAGAGCACCTCGAAGGGCAGCACCCACTCCCGGAAGATCGCCTCGCCGAGCGCGTCGCCCGACCCGCCTCCGGGGTCGAGGTCGATCCTGGCGTCCTTGAAGCCCCGGACGAGCAGCGTCACCAGCACCGCGGCCGTCCCGAGGGCCACCGCCAGGGCGGGCGTCCTGTTACCGGAGTTCAACCCCTCGCTGGGCCCGATCGGCGCCCGCGTCAGCATGATGCCGAACAGCAGGAGCACCACGATCGCGCCGACGTAGATGAGCACCTGCACCCAGGCGACGAACTCGGCCGTCAGCACCAGGTACATCCCGGCCAGCGCCCCGAACGACACCACCAGCCAGAGCGCCGCGTGGACGAGTTGCTTCGTCGTGACGACCAGCACGCCGGACCCGACGGCGACGACCCCGAGCGCGGTGAACACGATCTCCGGCGTCGTCAACGCAGCTCCTTGGGCGGGTCGGCGTTGGGCTCGTGGGCCTGGGGCGGCGGGACCGTCCACATCCACTCGCGCAGCCGCTCCTTCTCGTGGGTCAGTTCGGCGATGTCGTAGGCGGCGTACTCGAACTCCGGCGACCAGAACAGCGCGTCGAAGGGGCAGACCTCCACGCAGATCCCGCAGTACATGCACAGCGAGTAGTCGATCGCGAACCGGTCGAGGACGTTGCGCGAACGCGCGCGCGCCGAGCCCTCCGCCGGGAGCGTCTCCTTGTGGGAGTCGATGTAGATGCACCAGTCGGGGCACTCCCTGGCGCACAGCATGCAGACGGTGCAGTTCTCCTCGAACAACGCGATCACACCGCGCGAGCGCGGCGCCAGGTCAGGCGCCACCTCGGGGTACTGCCGGGTCCCCGAGCGCTTCATCATCGTCTTCAGGGTGACGGCCAGTCCCTTGGCCAGGCCCAGTTTCACGCTCCGGTCACCACCTTCACCACACCGGTCAGCGCCAGCTGGAGCAGGGCGATCGGCACCAGGTACACCCAGGCCAGGCGCTGGAGCTGGTCCTCGCGCAGCCGGGGGTAGGCGACCCGGAACCAGATCACCACGAACGCCAGCAGGAAGATCTTGATCAGGGTCCACAGGAAGCCGGGCAGCAGCGGGCCCTGCCAGCCGCCCAGGAAGAGCACGGTGGTCAGCGAGCAGACCACCAGGATCCCGGCGTACTCCGCGAGCAGGAAGAACGCGAACCGCAACCCGCCGTACTCGGTGTACGGGCCGAAGATGATCTCCGAGTCGGCGACCGGCATGTCGAACGGCGGCCGGCGCAGCTCGGCCAGGCCCGCCAGGAAGAACACCACCGCGGCCGGCGCCTGCCAGGCCAGCCACCACCACTCCCACGCCTCCGCGATGCCGCTGAGGTTCAGCGTCCCGGCCGCCATCGCCGCGGACGCCGCCGCCAGCACCATCGGCAGCTCGTAGGAGACCAGCTGGGCCGCCACCCGCATACCGCCCAGCAGCGAGTACTTGTTGGCCGACGCCCAGCCCGCCATGATCGAGCCGATCACGCCGATGCCCATGACGGCCAGCGCGAAGAACAGCCCGAGCGACAGGTCGATCGCGACCTGGCCCGGCCCGACCGGGACCACGGCGAGCGCCACCAGGTACGGCACCAGCGCCACGCCCGGCGCCAGCAGGAAGATCCTCCGGTCGGCGGCGGCCGGGACGGTGTCCTCCTTCTGGGCGAACTTCACGCCGTCCGCCACCAGCTGCGCCCAGCCGTGGAAGCCGCCCGCGTACATGGGGCCCAGACGGCCCTGCATGTGCGCCATCACCTTGTGCTCGGCCTGGCCGATGATCAGCGGGAGGGTCAGGAAGGCGACGGTGACCAGCACCAGGGCCACGACGTCACGCATGGGGCCCCCAACCCGTCGGCACTCCCGGAGGCAGGTTCTTGCGCCGCGACGGCGCCCCTCCGCCCTCGCCGGGCTCCTTGGCCCCAGGCCACGCCTTGGCGACCCGGGCCGCCAGCACGAAGTCCTTGCGCAGCGGATGGCCCTCGAACCCGTCCGGCAGCAGCAGCGGCTTCAGGTCGGGGTGGCCCTCGAAGACCACGCCGAACATCTCGAACGTCTCGCGCTCGTGCCAGTTCGCCCCCCGGTAGACCCCGACGGCCGAGGGCAGCACGGGCTCCTCCCGGGACACCAGGGTCCGCAGCAGGACGTGGTGGCGGCGTTCCAGGGAGTAGACGTGGACGACGATCCGGAACCCTTCGTCCAGTTCGTCCACCCCGGTCAGCCAGTCGAAGAACTCGCAGCCCAGGCCGTCCCGGGCGAACTCCAGCGCCTCCAGCCACAATCCGGCGGGGACGTCGACGGACAGCTGCCCGAAGGTGTCCTCCGTCTCGATCTCGGCGCCGAACCGGTGGATGAACTCGACGGCCAGCTCAGTCGTCGTCATCGGCCATCCCCGGAATGATCGAGTAGTCCACGACCTCCGCGGGCCGCGTCCCGCCCCGGCGGAACCGCTGCGTCTTCTCGGTGCCCGCGTCCGCGGGCTTCTCGGCGCTCTCGGCGTCCGCGGGCTTCTCGATGACCGTGTTCTCAGGCGTCTCGGCGCCCGTGGCGCTCCGCGCCCCCTCGGGCTCCCGGATCCCCTCCGGGTCGACCGGGGGCAGGGCCTGGGTCGGCCGGTCGGCCTCGACGAGCAGTTCGGGTACGGGCTGCAGCGGCCGCCGCAGCACGCTCGCCCGGTGCTCCCAGGACGGCGGCCGGGACGGCCCGGAGCCGGTGTAGCGCTCCTTGAGCGACTCGCCCGCGATCTTCTCCTGGAGCCGGACGATCCCGTGCAGCAGCGCTTCGGGCCGCGGCGGGCAGCCCGGCACGTACACGTCGACGGGGATGATCTGGTCGACGCCCTTGGTCACGCAGTAGGAGTCCCAGTAGGGGCCGCCGCAGTTGGCGCACGACCCGAAGGAGATGACGTACTTCGGCTCGGGCATCTGCTCGTACAGCCGTTTGACGGCCGGCGCCATCTTGTCGGAGACCGTCCCGGACACCACCATCAGGTCGGCCTGCCGGGGCCCCGGTGCGAACGGGATCACCCCGAGCCGCATGAAGTCGTGCCGTGCCATCGAGGCGGCGATGAACTCGATGGCGCAGCACGCGAGTCCGAAGTTGAAGACCCACAGTGAGTAGCGGCGTCCCCAGTTGAGCACGAATCTGACCGGTTGCGGCGCCAGTCTGGACGCCGGTCCCACGGTCGGCTCGGGGAGATCCACTAGACCCATGTGAGGACTCCCTTCTTGTAGGCGTAGAGCAGACCCGTCGCGAGGAAGCCGAGGAAGACGAACATCTCCCCGAGCGTCACTGCTCCATACCCCTGAGCGCTGAAAATAGTGGCCCACGGGAACAGGAAGATCGCGTCTACGGCGAACACCACGTACAGGTAGGTGAAGACGTAATAGCGGACATGGGATTGGGCCCAGCCCTCCCCCACGGGATCGATGCCGCACTCGTAGGTGGTGAGTTTCTCCGGGGTGGGCCGGGAGGGGCGCAGCAGCCTGTTGGCGAAGAGCCCGCCCGCGACGATCCCGCCGCCGATGAGGAACAGGACGGCGACGAGAACATAGGAGCCGTAGTAGTCGCGCACGGAGGAAGCGTAAACCGTCGTGGGGAGCCGCCGCCGCGCGCCTGCGTCCGTCTTTAACGCCGCAGGAACAAACCATAGAGTTTCCTGGCGATCATGCATATACCGAAACAGGCACCGAAATCCCCTGAGGTATCGGAACCGTCTTCCGCCCCTCGTCGGCCTGCCGCTTCTTTCGCGCGATGTGGTGATCGTCATAGCCGCAGGTCACACGCCCGGGCAGTCTCTCCCCAACCGGCCGAAGCAGACCAAGATCCTCGAACCATGAGCATCCGCAGTACGTCTATCTTTACGGATCTAGGAGACGAACATAAGGTCTCCCCCAAGAACACGTGTTATACGGGGTGGTGCGGCAGATGGCGCAGGGACCTGAGCAGCCGAACTGGGAGCCTCCCGGTCAGAACTGGAGCCCGCCCGTACAACCGCCGCCGCAGCCCCCGGCGTCCGACCAGGGACCGCAGCCCAACTGGAGCCACCAGCCGCAGCAGGGCGGCTGGACGCCGCCTCCCTTCCAGCCTCCGGGCGGCCCGCCGCCCTTCGGGCAGCCTCCCGGCCTCGGGCAGCCCATGCCCCCGGGCGGGCCGCAGCCGCCGAAGAGCAACAAGGGCGTGCTGATCGCCGTTCTCAGCGCCTCCGTGGCGCTCGTCCTGGTGCTCGCCGTCGTCCTCCTCGTCGTCGCCGGAAACAAGGGCGAAGAGGAGAAGGAGAAGGCCCTCACCCCGCAGCAGAAGTCGTCGCAGGCCGTGACGAAGCTGAACTCCCTGCCGGGGCTGCGCTACGTCGGGATCTATGACGCCTCCGGCACGTCCGTCCAGGCCGACCTGTCGGTGACGCGGGTCGGCACGGCCTCCGGAACCCTGACGGTGAGCGGCGACGTCATCGACGCGATGCTCCTGGACGGCGACCTCTACGTGAAGGCGCCGGCCGCCTTCTGGCAGGTCCAGCCCGAGATCGGCGAGGACGCCGTCGGCGACTTCGCCGGCAAGTGGGCCAAGGCCCCCGGCTCGCTGCGGTCCTTCGACATCCGAAAGCTCCTCGTCCCCGCCGCGCTCGGCCAGGCCCTCCAGCAGGCCAAGCCGCTGGTGCCGCCGTCCGGCGCGCCGACCGCCGAGCCCGTCGCGGGCCGCCGGGCGATCGCCTTCGAGGGGCTCGAGGCCCAGTACTACGTGTCCGACGACGCCCCGTACCAGCTCGTGAAGATCAAGGCGGGCGGGTCCCAGGCCTTCGACTTCGATGTGACCGAGCTCACCGCCGACTCCATCGGAACCCTCTACACCGAGCTCAAGGACAAGGTCCGCAACGGGCTGGCCGGCGCGCTCGACCCCGCCGCCGAGATCAAGGCGGCCGCGACGGCCACCCGCTCCGACTGCGACGCCCGCGGCTGCACCATCAAGCGGAAGTTCGACAACACCGGGCCCACCGCCACCGTCACCTACGTCGCCAGGATCTGGCGGGACAAGGCGGGCGACAAGGAACTGGGCGAATGCACCAAGGCCCAGTCCCTGCGCGCCGGCTCCACCACGCTGGAATGCAGGGTGACCAGCGGCGGCTGGAAGTCCTGGGTGCGCGGCCTCAAGCCGGGCAGCACCAACAACCCCTTCTATTTCAACGCCTGGCTGAAGGTCGAGTCGGTCTCCAAGAGCAAGGCCGAGGCTCTGATCGGCAAACTCGAGGCCGAACAGCAGGGCGCGTAAGTAACCCCCCTATCAGGTTCGGTACATTGGCAACGACCGAATCCAGGTCGGCGACGAACCGGAGCGCCCCTGTGGTACGTCCTGTATCGCGGGGGTTCTCACGTCGGCACCGGCCGGCTTACGGAGGCTCACGGCGCGGGGTCTCAGAGCCTGGAATCGAGACGGGTGAGCCCCGTCTCGCCTGGGTCGTAACATAAGCACAAGCCCAAGTAGCCCTCCTGTCACAGGCACCCTCACCTGGGACGAGGACTGCGCGTCGAGGAAGGTCTTCCTCTGTGACCAAACAGGTCCAGCAACTCGACCGCGTCATCATCCGCTTCGCCGGGGACTCCGGCGACGGCATGCAGTTGACCGGCGACCGCTTCACGGCGGAGACGGCTGAGTTCGGAAACGACATTTCGACGCTTCCTAACTACCCGGCCGAGATCCGCGCCCCCGCCGGGACCCTTCCCGGGGTCTCCAGCTTCCAGCTCCACTTCGCCGACCACGACATCCTGACGCCCGGGGACTCCCCGAACGTCCTGGTGGCCATGAACCCGGCCGCGTTGAAGGCCAACATCGGCGACCTGCCCAAGGGCGGGGACGTCATCATCAACACCGACGAGTTCAGCAAGCGCAACCTGGCCAAGGTGGGCTACCCGGCCAGCCCCGTCGACGACGGCTCGCTGACCGACTACCGGGTGCACGCGCTGCCGCTGACGTCGATGACGGTCAAGGCCCTCGAGGACTTCGACCTGTCCAAGAAGGACGCCGAACGCGCCAAGAACATGTTCGCGCTCGGCCTGCTGTCGTGGCTCTACCACCGCCCGGTGGAGAGCACGATCTCCTTCCTGGAGAAGAAGTTCGCCAGGAAGCCCGAGATCATGAAGGCCAACATCGCGGCCTTCCAGGCGGGCTGGAGCTTCGGTGAGACCACCGAGGACTTCGCGACCTCCTACGAGGTCAAGCCCGCGACACTGGAGCCGGGCCTGTACCGGCAGATCACGGGGAACACGGCACTGGCCTGGGGCCTGGTGGCGGCCGGCGACCGCAGCGGCCTCGACCTGTTCCTGGGCTCGTACCCGATCACCCCGGCGTCCGACATCCTGCACGAGCTGTCGAAGTTCAAGAACTTCGGCGTGCGGACGTTCCAGGCCGAGGACGAGATCGCCGCGATCGGCGCGGCGCTGGGCGCCTCGTTCGGCGGCGCGCTGGGCCTGACCACCACGTCGGGCCCCGGTGTGGCGCTGAAGGCCGAGACGATCGGCCTCGCGGTCGCCGTCGAGCTGCCGCTGCTGATCGTCAACGTGCAGCGCTCCGGCCCGTCCACGGGCCTGCCGACCAAGACCGAGCAGGCCGACCTGCTGCAGGCGATGTTCGGCCGCAACGGCGAGTCCCCGGTGCCGATCGTGGCGCCGCTGTCGCCGGCCGACTGCTTCTACGCGGCGATCGAGGCGGCCCGGATCGCGGTCAAGTACCGCACCCCGGTGTTCATCCTCTCCGACGGCTACCTGGCCAACGGCTCCGAGCCGTGGAAGCTGCCCGAGGTCGCCGACCTGCCGGTGATCGAGGCGGACTTCGCCGAGCCGCTGCAGGAGGACTTCCAGCCGTTCAAGCGCGACCCCGAGACCCTGGCCCGCCCGTGGGCGGTTCCGGGCACTGCGGGCCTGGAGCACCGGATCGGCGGTCTGGAGAAGGCCGACGGCTCCGGCAACATCTCCTACGACCCGGCCAACCACGACCTGATGACCCGGCTGCGCCAGGCCAAGGTCGACGGCATCGCGAACGACGTCGAGCCGCTGCGGGTGGACGACCCGGACGGCGACGCCCGCGTGCTCGTGCTCGGCTGGGGCGGCACCTACGGCGCGATCTCCGCGGCCGTGCGGCGCATCCGCAAGTCCGGCGGCAAGGTCGCCCAGGCTCACGTGCGGCACCTCAACCCGTTCCCCGCGAACATGGGCGAGGTCCTGAAGAAGTACGACAAGGTGATCGTGCCCGAGATCAACCTCGGACAGCTCGCCACCCTTCTGCGCGCCAAGTACCTGATCGACGTGGTCAGCTACAACCGCGTGCGCGGCCTTCCGTTCAAGGCCGAAGAGCTCAGCGACGTGATCCGGGATGTGATGAGCAGTGAGTGACGCCCTGGCACTGGTGCCCAAGAGCGAGATCCCGCTCAAGGCCAAGGACTTCAAGACCGACCAGGAGGTCCGCTGGTGCCCTGGATGCGGTGACTACGCCATCCTCGCCGCGGTCCAGGGCTTCATGCCCGAACTGGGCATCAGGCGCGAGAACACCGTGTTCATCTCGGGCATCGGCTGCTCCTCGCGGTTCCCGTACTACATGAACACCTACGGGTTCCACTCGATCCACGGGCGGGCCCCGGCGATCGCGACCGGGCTGGCCTCGGCCCGTCCGGACCTGTCGGTGTGGGTGGTCACCGGTGACGGCGACTCGCTGTCCATCGGCGGCAACCACCTGATCCACGCGCTGCGCCGCAACGTCAACATCAAGATCCTGATGTTCAACAACCGGATCTACGGTCTGACCAAGGGCCAGTACTCGCCCACCTCGGAGATGGGCAAGGTCACCAAGTCCTCGCCGATGGGCTCGCTGGACCACCCCTTCAACCCGATCTCCCTGGCGGTCGGCGCGGAGGGCGCGTTCGTGGCCCGGACGATCGACTCCGACCGCCAGCACCTGCAGTCGGTGCTGCGGCAGGCGGCCGAGCACAAGGGCGCGGCCCTGGTGGAGATCTACCAGAACTGCAACATCTTCAACGATGGCGCCTACGAGCCGCTGAAGGACGCCGACCAGCGGGACGACGTCACCGTCAGGCTGGAGCACGGCCAGCCGATCGTCTTCGGCAAGGACCGTGACAAGGCCCTGATCCAGGAAGGTTTCGGGTTCCGGGTCGGCACCCCGGACGAGGCCGGCGTGGTGGTGCACGACGCCCACAACCCGGACCCGTCGCAGGCGTTCGCCCTGTCCCGGCTGGACCAGCCCGCCTTCACGCACGTCCCGATCGGGGTGTTCCGCTCGGTGCCGCGCCCGTCCTACGACTCGCTGCTCAACGAGCAGGTGGAGCAGGCCAAGGACCGGCAGGGCCGCGGCGACCTCACCGAGCTGCTGCGAAGCGGCGACACCTGGCGCATCGACTGATCCGGTCGGTCTGAGGAGGCCCCCCGGCCTCCGCGTCGGCACGGGACCCGGGCGGCTCGCCGCCCGGGTCCTTCACTTTTCCGGCGATCTTTTTCTGCCAGACTGGACGCCGTGCGCAGACCGCCGAAGACCACGCTGCTCGCCGCGATCATCGTCATCGGACTGTGCTCCGCCGCGGTCGTGATGACGGGCCTCCTGGTCGCGACCGCCCGCCAGAGCCAGACGAGGCTCGCCTCCCCTCTGCTGCTCTACCCGGTCTCCCAGCAGACGCCCGGCGCCTGCCCCACCGGCACCCAGGGCGTCACCGGGCCCGAACCGTCCTGCTACCAGGTCACCGAGGGCATCGTCATCCGCAAGGTCGGCGGAATCGGGCTCCGGCCGCTGCGGGACGGCAGCCAGGGGATCTCCATCCTGCTGACCGGCGCGGACCGCAAGGCGTTCGCCGACCTCACCAGGGCCCAGCAGGGCAAGCAGATCATCGTGGTGGTGGGCGGACGGGTCGTCACCGCGCCCTGGGTCGAGACCCCGATCACCGGGGGCGAGGTCCTGATCACCGGCCGGTTCTCCCGGGCCGACGCCGAACGGCTGGTGCACGAGATCACCGGCGCCCGGGGCGACAGCACCGGAACCTGACCTCGGCTTGGGCTTGCCGCGAGAGCGAACCTGGCATCTGTCGAACATGGATCACATCGCTGACGAAAACGACTTGGGCCTGCTCAACGAGATGGGCGACGAGATACGGGCCGACGCTCCGGTGCTGCGCGCCGTGGCGGCCCTGGCGGGCGGGGGGCTGCTGATGGGCGTGCTGGTCTTCCGCGCGCTCGGCCCGCTCTCCCTGCGGATCTCCCGCCGCACCGGGATCCCGCACTCGCGCGTCCGCCGGACGCTCGCCCTGGTGGCCCCGCTCGTGCTGGGGCTCGCCGGGCTCCGCGCCGGACGCCGCAGCAGGCCGCGCGGATATCCGGGACGTCACGCTAAGTGATCATTCGGAGTTCTTGATCTCCGGCTTATGGGGTGCTCGCGTACCATCTGCGCCATGAGGGGGCGATGGGTCGCGGGCGCGGCCGCGGTCGGCGTGCTCGCGGCGGGTGGAGGCTTCGTCCTCGCCGTGGACGACGAGCCCGCCGTCCGGCACGAAGCGGTGCGCATAGAGGTCGTCGACGGGCCCGAGGACGACCAGAAGGTGACGCTGGACGCCACCTTCTACAAACCCGCCGGTGTCGAGAAGGCCCCCGCGGTGATGCTGGCGCACGGGTTCGGCGGCAGCAAGGACTCCCAGGCCGGAGCGGCCCGGAAGCTGGCCCGGCGGGGCTACGCGGTGCTGACGTGGTCCGCGCGGGGCTTCGGGCGCTCCGAGGGCCGGATCGCGCTGAACTCGCCCGACTACGAGGTCAAGGACACCCGGCAGCTGATCGACTGGCTGGCCGGGCGTCCCGAGGTCCGGCTGGACGCGGAGGGCGACCCCCGCGTCGGCATGGCCGGACCTTCCTACGGAGGGGCGATCTCGCTGCTGACGGCCGCCTACGACGGGCGGGTCGACGCGATCGTCCCCTCCATCACCTGGCACGACCTCTCGCAGTCGCTGCTGCCCGACGGGGTGTTCAAGAAGCTGTGGGCGGGGCTGTTCTTCACCGGCGAGTCCGACGGGTCCACGGCCTGCGGACGGTTCCTGCCGTCCATCTGCGAGATGTACCAGGAGGTCGCACAGACGGGGCGCCCCACGGACGAGGCGCGGGACCTGCTCCGCCAGTCCTCGCCCGCCACGGCGCCGCCCGTCCGGGCACCGATGCTGCTCATCCAGGGTCAGAGCGACTCGCTGTTCCCGCTGGAGGAGGCCGACCGGAACGCCCGCGCCGCCAAGGGGCCCGTCTCCGTCGTCTGGTACCAGGGCGGGCACGACGGCGGCGAACCGGAGACGGAACGGCTCACCGGGCTGACCACCGACTGGTTCGACCACTACCTCAAGGGCGAGAAGGACGTCGCGCTGCCGCCCTACTTCACCGTCACGCGAGCCGGCGGGGTCGATTCCCGCAACGGAAGGCAGTCCGTCGTGGCGGCCACCGCCGACAAGTACCCGGGGCTGGAGAGCGCCGCGCGGGAACTGCCTCTGGAAGGCGGCGAGCAGACCGTCCAGAACCCGGCCGGAGGAGTCCCGGCCTCCATCTCGGCGCTGCCCGGCCTGGGCGCGCTGAGCTCGCTGGGCTCCCTCGGCGGAGGCCTCAGCCTGGACATGGCCGGGCAGAACGCCTCCTTCACCACCGGCCCCCTCGACGCGTCCCTGCGCGTGACGGGCTCCCCCGCCCTGCGCGTCAGGACCGACCGCGAAGCCGTCCTGTTCGCCAAGCTCTACGACGTCTCCCCCGACGGCAAGGCCACCCTCGCCCGGCGGCTCGCCGCCCCCGTCAAGGTCGACGGTGAAAGGGACGTGGTCCTGCCCGCGCTGGACTACGAGTTCAGCCGGGGGCACCGGTTGCGGGTCGTGCTCTCCACCACCGACTACGGGTTCGCCGGCCCGGCCGAACCCCTCACCTACAAGATCTCGGCGGTCTCCGGGTTGTCCGTGCCGTCCGTGGACGACCTGTCCGCTCCGGTTCAGCGCCCGCCCCTGTGGGTGTGGATCGCGCCGTCCGCCGCGTTGGCCGCCGCCATCGCGCTGCTGGCGCGCGGACGACACCGCCGGGACGACTTCGACGAGGAGTCCGCCGCGGTCCCGCTGCGGATCGAGGGGCTCACCAAGACCTACCGCAACGGGTACAAGGCCGTGGACGACCTGTCGTTCCGGGTCGAGAAGGGTCAGGTCCTCGGTCTGCTAGGGCCCAATGGCGCGGGGAAGACCACGAGCCTGCGCATGCTCATGGGGCTGATCCACCCGGACGGCGGCGAGATCCGGATCTTCGGGCACCGGGTCGTCCCCGGAGCGCCCGTTCTGGCCCGGCTCGGCTCGTTCGTGGAGGGGCCCGGCTTCCTGCCGCACCTGTCCGGCCGGGACAACCTGGAGCTGTACTGGCGGGCCACCGGGCGCCCCGCCGGGGACTCCCACCTGGAGGAGGCACTGGAGGTCGCCGCGCTCACCGACGAGGCGCTGGCCCGTCCCGTCCGCACCTACTCCCAGGGCATGCGCCAGCGCCTGGCCATCGCCCAGGCCATGCTCGGCCTGCCCGACCTGCTGGTCCTCGACGAGCCCACCAACGGTCTCGACCCGCCGCAGATCCGCCAGATGCGCGAGGTCCTCGTCCGGTACGCCGGGACGGGGCGGACGGTCATCGTCTCCAGCCACCTGCTCAGCGAGGTGGAGCAGACCTGCGACCACGTCGTGGTGATGGCGCGCGGACGCAAGGTCGCCGACGGGCCCGTCACCGAGATCGTCGGCGGGCGCGGCCTGGAGGACGTCTTCCTGGAGATCATCGGGAGCCGGGCATGAGCGGACCACTGCCCCTGAGGGTCGAGGCGATCCGCCAGTTCCGGCGGCGGCGGACCCTGGTCGCCTTCGGGCTGCTGCTGCTCCTGCCGTGGATCCTGGTGATCGCCTTCCAGTTCGGCGGGGACGGGCCGGACGAGGACGGGCGGATGAGCCTGGCCGACGTGGCCACCACCAGCGGGCTGAACTTCGCGCTGTTCACCCTGTTCGTCTCCACCGGATTCCTGCTGGTGGTCACCGTGGCGCTCTTCTGCGGCGACACCGTGGCCAGCGAGGCGGGCTGGTCCTCGCTGCGCTACCTGCTGGCCGCGCCCGTGCCCCGGGACAGGCTGCTGCGCCAGAAGCTCGTCGTCGCGCTCGGCTACGCCACGGCCGCCGTCCTGGCGCTGCCGCTGATGGCGCTGCTGGCCGGGACGCTGGTGTTCGGCTGGTCCGACATCACGCTCCCCACCGGCGGCACCTACCCGGCCGAGAGCGCCTTCGGGCGGATGGCGATCATCGTCGGCTACTCGCTCGTCTCCCAGCTGGTGGTGGCGGCGCTGGCGTTCCTGCTGTCGGTCATGACCGACTCGCCGCTGGGCGCGGTCGGCGGCGCCGTCGGGCTGGTGATCGTCAGCAACATCCTCGACGCGGTGACCGCGCTGGGCGACTGGCGGGACCTGCTGCCCACCCGCTTCACCTACGCCTGGCTGGACGCCCTGCAGCCGGACATCTCCTGGAACGGCATGATCCAGGGCGCCTCGTTGTCCGTCACCTACGCGGTGGTGCTCTTCGCGCTGGCCTTCCGGCACTTCCGCGCCAAGGACGTCACCTCCTGAGACCGCCGTCCCCGGGGCTTGTGGGCGCCCCGGGGACGGCCAGGGATTTGGACCGTTTTTTTCCGGCCTGACCGGGGTATCTCTTCAGGAAGCCCAGGAGGGTCACCGCCGATCCCCCATACCGGCTACTGAGCCCCGAAAGCGTGTCGTTTCCGAAGTCGATGCGACCTGACCCCGAGACACCATACGATCGCTCCGAGTGATACCCGTCATCGGAAAATCGGATGAACAACCAGCCGACGTCGCATAAGCTCACCAAAACCTGGCGGTTCTTCCGCCTCAGGTGAACAACCCGGGCGGTTCGACACCGCCGAAAGAGGGGAGATGATCGAAATGGCACGACAGCAGCAGATCGTCAAGCTTCCACGAGTCCCGCGCAAGCCCCAGTCGCTGGACCTGCGCACCCCGTCAGGCCGGATCCTCCCCTACTGACAGGGCGCCTCCCCCGGAGCCGGCTACGCCAGCTTCGCTCCACACCATGGGCAGAAGGCGATCGGAACCGCCGCCCTTCCCCCGTCATGGATGATCAGACCCCAGACCCCGAACTCCGCCGAGTGGACCACCAGACGATCCGGGCACCGATACGGATCGTCATGCAGAGCGCAGCGCTTCTCCAACTGAGCCCGCATGCTCTGGCAACAGATCCGCATCCCCCGACCCTACTTCTCCGCCCCCGGGCCCCCGCGCCCGCCCTCTCCGTCCGGCGGCCCTCGCCGTCGTCTCCGCCGCCCGCGCCCTTCCCGCTCCGGTAGCCGTCCGGGTCTTCAGGCGGACGCCTTACGGAATTCACCTGCCGGTTCTGAGGCGATGCGAGGCTCGTTACGCATTTTTGGGACGAAGCAGGAGAAGCGATGCGACGACGCATGCGTTGGGCGGCCGGGCTGGCCGCGGGTGCCGTGGCGTTCGCCGGGATGGCGGGGATCTCCCCCGCCGGGGCCGGGGCGAAGGACCCGCTGTTCGAGCGGGTCGCCACCTATCCCGTGCACCAGAACGGCGGCGGCGACGGGGAGACCGTCGCCGAGATCAGTGCGGTCAGCCAGGACGGGCGGACGCTGATCTACACCGACGCGCCCGGTGAACGCGTCGGGTTCCTGGACATCAGCGACCCCGGCAAGCCCAAGGGGCTGGGGACGCTGGACCTCGGCGAGTACGAGCCCACGTCCGTGGCCGTCGTGGGGCGGTACGCGCTGGTCGTCGTCAACACCAGCGCGAGCTACACCAAGACGTCCGGGCGGATCGACGTGATCCGGATCGAGGACCGCAAGACCGTGCGGAGCATCGAGCTGGGCGGGCAGCCGGACTCGATCGCGGTGTCCGGGAAGTACGCGGCGATCGCCATCGAGAACGAGCGGGACGAGGACTTCACCCCGGACGGCGGCGACGAAGGCGACCTGCCGCAGGCCCCCGCCGGATTCCTGCAGATCCTCGACCTGAAGGGCTCGGACCCTTCCGGCTGGAAACTGCGGAAGGTCCCGTTCACCCAGGCCGACGGGAGCGCGCTGCCCTCGTTCGTCCAGGCCGGGCTGGACACCCCGCAGGACCCCGAGCCCGAATACGTGGCGATCAACAAGCGGGGCAAGGTCGCCGTCACCCTCCAGGAGAACAACGGCATCGCCGTCGTCGACCTGCGCACCGGACGCGTCGAGCGGGTCTTCTCCGCCGGCGACGTCACCCTGACGGGCGTCGACACCAAGGAAGAGCGCGAGATCTCCCTGACCGGCACCATCGAGGACGCGCCCCGCGAGCCCGACGCGATCGCCTGGATCGACGACCACCACCTGGCCACCGCCAACGAAGGCGACTGGAAGGGCGGCAGCCGCGGCTGGACCGTGTTCGGCGACCGCGGGCAGGTCGTGTGGGACGCGGGCAACACCTTCGAGTACCTGGCCGTCCGGCACGGCCACCACAACGAGGACCGGGCCGGGAACAAGGGCGCCGAACCCGAAGGCATCACCGTCGCGACGTACCGGGGTCGCCGTTACGCCTTCGTCGGCTCCGAGCGGTCGAACTTCGTCGCCGTGTACGACGTCAGCAAGCCGTCCAAGCCGCGTTTCGTGCAGTTCCTGCCCACCAACGCCGGGCCCGAAGGGCTGCTGGCGGTGCCGTCACGGGGCATGTTCATCGTCTCCAGCGAGGCCGACGACGCCTCCGCGGGCCTGCGGGCGGGCGTCCAGATCTTCCGCCTCGGCAAGCCTGAGGTGCCGGGTCTCGTCTCGGCCTCCGAGAACGGCAAGCCGATCGGCTGGGGCGCCCTGTCCGGCCTGTCCTCGGTCCCCGGCAGCCGCGACGGCCTGTACGCCGTGTGGGACTCCGCCTACAAGCCCACCAAGATCTTCACGATCGACACCGGGGAGAAGCCCGCGACGATCACCAGGGCGCTGACCGTCACCAAGGGCGGCGCACCCGCCGCCTACGACGCCGAAGGCATCGCCGCGCGTCCCGGCGGCGGCTTCTGGCTGGCCTCCGAAGGCGCCAAGGGCCCGGGCAACCTGCTCGTCCGCCTGGACGCGGCCGGCGCCGTCCAGCAGGAGGTCCCGCTGCCCGCCGAGATCGCCTCCCGGATGGGCGGCCAGGGCCTCGAAGGCGTCACCGTCGTCGGCACCGGCGCGTCCGAGCAGGTGTGGGTGGCCCTCCAGCGCCCCCTGACCGGCGACCCCGCCGACGTCGCCCGTCTCGGCCGCTACAGCGTCGCCACCGGCGAGTGGGCCTGGTTCGGCTACCCGGTCGAGCCCTCGGCGTCCGCCTCGAACTGGAACGGCCTGTCCGAGCTGACCCACGCCGACGGCCGTCTCCTCGTCGTCGAGCGCGACAAGGCCTCCGGCACCGCCGCCGCCCACAAGAAGGTCTACTCGGTGGCCCTCCCCACCGGCACTCCCGGCGACGGCGCCCTGCCCGTCCTCGGCAAGACCCTGGAACGCGACCTCCTCCCCGACCTCCGGAGCTTCGGCGGCTGGACCCAGGAGAAGGTCGAGGGCCTCGGCGTCACCGAGGGCGGCCGCGTCTGGATCGTCACCGACAACGACGCCGTCGACGACGCCACCGGCGAGACGGTCTTCTACTCCCCCGGCACCCTGAAGTCCGCCTTCTGAACCCGGCTTTCCTCCCCTCCCCCGGTCCCCGCCTGCCCCCGCAGGCGGGGACCTTCTTCTGGACCGCGAGCGGGACTCCCGGGCCGAACCGCCATCGTCGCGGGCGCCGGGGCCCAGGACGTCCGTCACTCGGTGCCGGGAGTCTTGCGCGTGGTGACGTTCATCCGGTTCCAGGTGTTGGCGGTGAAGATCACGGCGATGAGCTGGGCCAGCTCCTCTTCCGGGAAGTGGGCGGCGGCCCGGTCGTACACCTCGTCCGGGACGCCGCCCGGAAGCAGGGTGACGGCCTCGGTGAGAGCCAGGGCCGCCCGCTCCTCCTCGCTGAAGAGACCGGACTCCTCCCAGGCGTTGAGCTGGTAGATCCGCTCTTCCGTCTCGCCCGCCTTGCGGGCGTCCTTCGTGTGGTAATCGATGCAGTACGCGCACCGGTTGAGCTGCGACGTGCGGATCTGCACCAACTCCACGAGGACCGGGTCCAGCCCTTTGCGCGCGGCGGCGTCCAGGGCGAGCACTGCCTTGAAGACGCGGGGAGCCGTGGTGGTGAAGTTCATGCGCTGAGCTGTCATGTCCACAACCCTAGAAGCCCGAACAGCCCGGGGTATGGTGCATTTTCGTGGCGAAATCATGGGTCAATTCGCCGCGAGAACGCCGACCAGCGCAGCCGCCAGGGCCCGCTGGCCGGCGAGGGACAGGTGCAGGCCGTCCTCGAGGTGGGGATCCGTCCCGGGCCGCTCGGCGAGGGCTCCGGCGGTGTCGACCGTGACGTCCTCGAGTCCGGTCAGGGTTCGGGCGACGGCGTCGAGGTCGGTGTTCTTCCAGTGGAGCCGGGCCCGCTGGAAGTGCGGGTAGGCCACGACGCGGGCCTCGTCCGCGGGGGCGGGGGTGAGCCACACCCAGCGTGCGGGGGTGCCTCGGGCGGCCAGGTCGCGGAGGGTCCGGAGGTTGCGTTCGGTCTCGGGAAGGCTGACCAGGGTCGGGCCGTCCACCCCCAGACGCTGGGCGTCGTTGGCGCCGAGCATGCACAGCACCCAGTCGGGGTCGCGGAACGCCAGGGCGGGGAGAGCGGTCAGGGCCTGGGTGGTCGTCTGGCCGGACACCGCCAGGTTGACCAGGGAGAGGCCGTCCTGCGGCCGCCGGATCTCCAGGAGGTGGCGCAGGATCTCGAACCAGGACAGCAGGTCGGCGGTGGTGCTCTCGCCCAGAGCCACGATCCGCTGGCCGGGGGCGAAGGGCAGCCGGTCCACCTTCTCCGCGAAGCCCGGTTCTTCGAGCAGTTCCCGCGCCGCCGACCTCGCCTGGTCGGCGTGTTCGCGGCGCAACCTCCGGTAGGAGGGGGCGTCCAGGCCGAACAGCGAGGCGAGCCGCTCGTCGTCGAGCCCGCCCAGGTATCCCAGGGTCTTCTCCGGGTGCTGGAACCGGATGAGGCGTTCGGTCTGCGCGGTGCTCATGCGGTCACCTTCTTCGGACGGGTGCGCGGCAGCAGGAATCCGGCGGCGATGAGCCAGATCAGCGCGGGGAAACGGGCGATGGGCAGGAGTACCGCGGCCCCGGAGACGAGCAGCGTCAGCGTGGAGAGTTCGGCGGCGAGGGCGATGGCCAGCCCCAGGAGGGCCAGCGGCCGCGGCAGGAGCCCCGCCAGCCAGCCGGGCACGGCGATCCCCGCCACCAGCAGGCCCATGAAGACCACGTTCCCGACGCCTCCGGAGGCGAAGGCGAGGTCCTGCAACGCCCGGACCAGGGCGGGTTCGGCGAGCACCTCGGGCCGGGACAGCACCCAGGAGGCCAGCCCGGACAGCGCCAGCATCCCCGAGCCGAGGAGGCCGCCCGCCAGGGCGATGGTCGCGCCGGGCGCCCGGACGCCGAGGTTGTGCAGCCGCGCCGAGGCCGTGGCCGCGTAGATCGCCAGCGGCACCGAGGAGGCGAAGTGCAGGAACGCCCCCACCTTCACGGCGTCCTGGTGTTCCCGGAAGTGCCGCAGGATCTCCGTCTCCTCCCCGAAGGGGGACGGGAACGTGTCGCCTCCGGCGAGGACCGTGCTGACGACGACCCCCATGACGAACAACATCGTGGACACGACGCCGAGGACCCCCAGCGGGGGGCCTCCCTGCGCCCGATGAGCCTGCTGGACCATGCCAACTCCTTCACTTTGGTGAATCATTCATAGCACAGAACTATTCTCTGCGACTACCATCACCTCATGAGCAAGCCCGCACGACCCGACGCTCCGGCCGCACGCCCGAGGGGAACCGCCTTCCTCCTCTCCCAGATCGGAGCCCACGCGGCCCAGCGCTTCGCCGAACGTGTCAGCGCGCTGGGCGTCGTCCCCTCCGACGTCGGGCTGCTCCGCCTGATCTCCGCCGATCCCGGCCGCAGCCAGCAGTCACTCGCCAAGGAACTGGGCGTCGTCCCCAGCCGCGTGGTCACGCTGATCGACGCGCTGGAACGCAAGGGGCTGGTCGAGCGCCGGCGCAGCCCCCGGGACCGCCGCCACCACGAACTGCACCTCACCGCGGAGGGCGCCCGCGTCATGTCCGAGATGCTCTCCCTGGGCTCGGCCCACGAGGACGAGGTCTGCGCGCCTCTCGACGAGGACCAGCGGGCCCAGCTGACCGCCCTGCTGGAGACCCTCGCCGCCCATCACGGCCTCGCCCCTGGCGTCCACCCGGGCTACCGCGCCCTTCCCCGCTGACGCCGGAGCGTCGCGAAGGTCACTGTTCCGTGGGCTCTGTCGGCAAAGGGAGCATGATCATCATACGATCGGTGCGTTCCCCTTCCCCTCACCGAACGGAGTACCGTGCCTGAACTCGAATGGGGGCGCGTCATCGGGGCCGCCGTCGTGCTGGTGGTCATGCTGGGGGTGGGACTGGGCCTCCGGCTGGTGCTGCGCCGGCTGATCCAGCGCGCCGAGGGCAACCACTGGGTCTGGGACGACCTGGTCCTCCGGCTGCTGTACGACCTGGCCGTCGTCCTGTCGGCGGCCGGCGGCGCCTGGATCGGGGTGCTGGTCCTGAGGTTCCAGCCGAGCGTGCGGACGGTGATCGGGCAGATCCTCGTCGCGCTGGTGATCTTCGTGGTGTCGCTGGCCGCCGCGCGGCTGGCGGGCGGGATCGTCAGCTCGATCGCGATGGCCCGGTCGGGCATCTCCCAGTCGGTCACGATCTTCGCCAACATCACCCGGACCGTCGTGCTCGTGGTCGGCACGCTGGTGCTGCTGCAGAGCCTGGGGGTGTCGATCACCCCGCTGCTGACCGCACTGGGCGTCGGCGGCCTGGCCGTCGCCCTGGCCCTGCAGGACACCCTGGCCAACCTCTTCGCGGGCGTGCACATCCTGGCGTCCAAGACCGTGGTCCCCGGCGACTTCATCCGCCTCAGCACCGGCCAGGAAGGCCACGTCGTCGATATCAACTGGCGCAAGACCACTATCCGCACCATGTCCGACAACTTGGTGATCGTCCCGAACGCCAAGTTCGCTGACGCGATCCTCACCAACTACCACCAGCCCGAGCAGGACATGGGCCTGCTCCTGCAGGCCAAGGTCGGCTACGACAGCGACCTCGAACACGTCGAGAAGGTCGTCATCGAGGTCGGCAAGGAGGTGATGACCGAAGTCGAAGGCGGCGTCCCCGACTACGACCCCCTGGTCCGCTTCCACACCTTCGGCGAGTCCAGCATCGACTTCACCGTCATCCTGCGCACCCGCGACTTCACCGACCAGTTCGTCGTCAAACACGAGTTCGTCAAACGCCTGCACACCCGCTTCCGCGCCGAGGGCATCGGCATCCCCCTCCCCACCCGGCAGCTCATCTTCCCCGACACCCCCGCCCTCGTCCCCGGCCCCCGCTGAACCGTCCCGGCGGGAGCAGCGCCCACCGCGCCTCCCGCCGCCCGGAGGTTCTCGTACCATGGCGGGGTGCACGGCCTCCCCCTCTCCGTGTGGAATGAGCCCCGCCCCCCGGACCCTCCGGCACGGGTGTGGCGGGACTGGGCGCTCGTGGGCGCGCTCGTGCCGCTCGCGGTACTCGAAGGGGTGCTGCGGCCGGACCTCCCCTGGCGGGGCCTCTCCCTGGCCCTCACGCTCGGGCTGATACCCACACTGTTGTGGCGGAGGACCAGACCGCTGCTGATGGTCTTGATCGTCTTCGTCTGCACGGGGCTCGCGGCGCTGCTCACCGGCGGCGAATCCGCGGAGACGAACACGATGATGTTCCTTCTCGTCGTTCTGTACTCGCTCTTCCGATGGGGGTCGGGACGCGAAACGGTGACCGGGTCGGCGGTCATCCTCGGCGGGATCGTGTTCCAGGTCGCCTCGGGCCGCCTCGTCCCGTCCGAGGCCGTCGGCGCGCTCGCCGTCGTGTCCGCGGCCCTCGCCCTGGGCGCGGCGTTCCGCTACCGGGCCAAGGCGAGGATGCGCGAACTCGACCAGGTCAAGCTGCTCGAACGCGAGAACCTCGCCCGCGACCTGCACGACACCGTCGCGCACCACGTCTCGGCGATGGCGATCCGGGCCCAGGCGGGCCTGGCGACCGCGGCCTCACGGCCGGACGCCGCGGTCGAGGCGCTCCGGGTGATCGAGGCCGAGGCGGGACTCGCCCTCACCGAACTGAACACCATGGTCCGGGTCCTGCGCCGGAACCTGCCCGCGGACCTGGAACCCGGACGGCGCATCGCCGACCTGCGTCGATTCGCCGACACCCCCCGCACCGGACCGTCCGTCGATGTGGAACTCTCCGGCGAGCTCGACGGCATCTCCCCGGCGGTCGAGGCGGCGGTCTACCGGATCGTCCAGGAGTCGGTCACCAACGCACGGCGGCACGCGCGCCACGCCACCCGTATCGAGGTGCGCGTCACCGCCGACGGCACGTCCGTGCGCCTGCGGGTCAGCGACGACGGCGACAGCGCCTCCGCACGAACGGTCACGGCGCCGGGATACGGACTCATCGGCATGATCGAACGCGCCGAACTGCTGGGCGGCACCTGCGCGGCCGGTCACGGCCCCGAACGGGGCTGGGCCGTGACCGCCGTGCTGCCCCGCACCGGGAGGGCCGGATGAGCATCCGGGTACTCGTCGCCGACGACCAGGAGATCGTCCGCACCGGGCTGACGATGATCCTCAACGCCCAGCCCGGCATCGAGGTCGTCGGCGAGGCCGAGGACGGGCGGCGGGCCGTCGAACTCGCGCGGCTCCTGCGCCCCGATGTGTGCCTGTTCGACATCCGCATGCCCGGAGCCGACGGCATCGAGGCCACCCGCGCCCTCGCCGGGCCGGACGTCGGCGACCCCCTCGCCGTCATCGTCATCACCACCTTCGACCTCGACGAGTACGTCTACGCCGCGCTCAGGGCGGGTGCCCGCGGTTTCCTGCTCAAGAACGCGGGCGTCGACCTGCTCTCCCAGGCCGTCCGCGCCGCCGCCGAGGGCGACGCCCTCATAGCCCCGAGCGTCACCGCGCGGCTGCTCGGCGCCTTCGCCCGCACCGGGCCCCGCGCACCGGCGCCGCAGCCCGTCGACCCCCTCACGGACCGGGAGGAGCAGGTCCTGGCCGCCGTGGCCCGCGGACGGACCAACGGCGAGGTCGCCCGCGAACTCCACATCTCCCTCAGCACCGTCAAGACCCACATCGCCGGTCTGATGGCCAAGCTCGGCGCCCGCAACCGGGTCGAACTGGCCATCTGGGCCTACGAGACCGGCCGCGTCAGGAACCGGGACGGGCTCGGATGACCCTTTCGGCCACCGCGAGGTTGATCACCCATCCGGCGCCCACGAGCCACGCCCTGGGCGTCTCTCCAGGCATCCCGAAGAACAGCATCCAAGGCACATTGGTCAGCACCTGCGTGCCCGCCGCCGACCCGATCGCATAAGCACGGATCATCCAGGCGCGGTGCCGGGCGACGTCCCTTCGCCGGATCGCGGCGAACCCCAGAACGAGTGCCACCGCCATCGCCACCCCGAACACGAGCCGGAAAACGAGCAGAAGCTCCCCGTCATGCGCGGGAAGGTCGTAGAACAGGCTCATCCACAATCCAGTGAGCGCCGCGACCAGCCCGGACGGCACCAGCAGCCTCCCGGCGACACGATGCCATCCGGGCCGTCGGCGCCGAAGCCCTGGAGCGAACTGAAACGCCCCCAGAACGCAGTACACGCTGACGCCGAAGATGTGCGCCACGATCGGCAGGGGCTGCGCGAAGAACCGGGCGTTGTCCGCCGTGACCTCAGCCCCGCCGGCCAGCTCCCCCAGCCGGAGCGCCCCCGCGACCATGGGTACCGCGCTGAGCGCGATCAACCCGGCGGGCGCCCTCCACCCCGCCTTCGCGGAGCCCGCGGAAAGCTCCCCCGCCGCTCGGCCGTTCCCCGGTTTCCGAGGAGCGAAGACCCGCCCCGCCCTGTTCTCACCACTCACGTCGTTCATGCACCGATCGTGACCGCCGAGACCCCGCCGGATCATCGCCGGATCGGCTCGACCCCACCCGTACTTTCGGCCGATGCGCCCCACCGAAAGGCCGTTCATCCACGCTTCTCACCAGCATGAATATCTATTCACATATCAATCTTGCTTTCATATCGATATTGGACACATTCCTTCGGGTTCTGGTCTGCTCTTCCCCTGAAGATCGAGAGTGAGGAGACCGGAATGCAGAACTCCACCCCACGGACACGACTGCGCGCGGCACTCGGTGCAGCCGTTCTGACCGCCTCCGCGCTGTTCGGCGGAATCATCCCCGGCGCCGCCGGCGCCCGGCCCACGGATACCACGACCGTCCACGGCGCCGCGCCCCGGACGGCCGTCCACCATGACCTGATCGTGCGGGACGACCTTCGAGCCGCGTTCCGCGAGGCGGGAGTGAACGGAACATTCGTGCTCCTCGACGTGGAGCAGAAGCGGACGACCGTCGTCGACCTCGCACGGGCGGAGCAGAGACTGATCCCGGCCTCCACGTTCAAGATCCCGCACAGCCTGATCGCGCTGGAGACCGGCGTCGTCGCGGACGAGAACGAGGTGATCCCCTACGGCGGGCAGCCGCAGCCCTTCCCCCAATGGGAGCAGGACATGAACCTGCGCGACGCCGTCCGGGTGTCCAACGTGCCGGTGTTCCAGACGCTCGCCCGCCGGATCGGCGTCAAGCGGGAGCAGCAGTGGGTGAACCGGCTGCACTACGGCGACCGCGAGATCGGCGCCGCCGTGGACCGCTTCTGGCTCGACGGCCCGCTGGAGATCTCGGCGGTCGAGCAGACCCGCTTCCTGTCCCGGCTGGCCCGCCGGCAGCTGCCGGCGTCCGAGCACCACCAGCTGACGGTGCGTGAACTGCTGAAGGTCGAGGAGAAGGACGGCTACGCGCTGTTCGCCAAGACCGGTTGGGGCACCTCGACCGAGCCCGGCATCGGCTGGTGGGTGGGTTGGGTCGAGCGCGACGACCGCGTCTACGCCTTCGCCCTCAACATCGACATCAACGCCGACGATGACACCGCCAAGCGCGTCCCCCTCGCCCGTGACCTGCTGCGGACCCTCGGCGTCCTCCCGAAGGCCTGACGAGCCCGACCGTGATCGCATGAAGACCCCCGACACCATGGCCCCGTCACGCGTGAAGCCCGATCCTCCCGGCCGTTCCCGGGCCGGGGGAACCGCCGGGTCGCGCATCCCCACACAGCGGGGACGGCCGCCGGTCTCCGACCGTCGTGTGGTCGCGATCGTCGTGGGGATCCAGCTGGCCATCTCGCTCGGCTACTTCGCGGTGATGGCGCATGTGGTCTTCCACCTGCGCCACGACCTCGGCATGCTCGCGGGCACCATCACGGTGGTGCTCGCCGTGCGCGTCGCGGTCCAGAACATGCTGTACCTGCCGGCCGGCGCGCTCACCGACACGATCGGCCCCGCACGCACGGGGGCGTTGGCCTGCGTCCTGAGGGCTGCGGCGTTCGCGTTGCTGGGCACCACCGAGGGCGTGGGCGAACTGCTCCTCGCGGTCGTGGTGATGGCGATCGGCGGGGCTCTGTTCCATCCCGCCGCCCAGTCCGTGCTGGCCGGAGTGGCGCCGTCGCGCCGTTCCCGAGGCTTCTCGGCCTACGTGATCGCCGGTCAGCTGGGCGCGGTGGCCGGCCCGCCCCTCGGTCTGGTCCTGCTGGCCGGCGGGTTCGGCTTGCTGTCGGCGGTAACGGCGGGCGCGTGGGTGGCCGGCGCCGTACTGTTCGTGCTCCTGCACCGTCCGTCCGGCGCCGTCCGCCGGGCGGACGACCGGCCGTGGGCCCGGGGTCTCGCCGAGGGGGTCTCGGCGGTGTTCCGGGATCGGGCCTTCCTCCTGTTCGCCCTGGCCGCCGCTCCCAGCACGCTGCTCACCACCCAGGTCACGACCGTCGTCCCGCTCAAGGAGGTCGGCTCCGGCACGACGACCTTGTTCTTCTGCGTGGTGGCGGTGGCCACGGCCGCCGTCCAGCCGTGGTGCGGCGGCGGCCGAGGCGAGCGTCCCCGGCTGCTGAGGACCGGCCTGCTCTGCGCGGGCACGGGCTATCTGGTACTGCTCGCGGTGCCTTCTGACCGTTACGGCCGGATCGCCGTGCTGATGGCAGCCGCCGTCCTGCACGGATCGGCCGCCGGGCTGACGCAGTCGGCGCTGTTCCAGGCCGTCACCCGCTGGGCCCCGCCCTCGCGGTTCGGCGTGTATCTCGGCCTGCTCAGCTTCCTCGCCGGAGCCGTCTCCCTGGCAGGAGGATTCGCCCTCGGCCCGCTTCTGGGCGCCGGGACCCCGGGCACGACGACCGCCATGACCGGCCTCGCACTCATCGCGGCACTCTCCGCGGCCGCCCTGCGGATCCCTCCGACCCGCTCAGAACTGAAGCCCGATCCAGCCGGTAGCGTTCGATGAGCTGAAGGAACCCGGCAAGACCGGGCAGGCCAGCACCATCCCTCCTCACTTATAGTAGCATTCATACTACTAATGGTAGTCAAAGTGAGGGTCGGGCGGGCAGAGCCACGGCACGGGACGGCCGCTCAGCACCCCGGGGGAAGGGATGGCCATGAGTCGCATCTCACCGAGAGCCCGGTATTTGCCGATGTGCGTGATGCTCGTCGTCGTGACCGGGTACGCATCAGCGTCTCCGGCGCAGGGCGGCGCCTCCCCTCCGGCGCGCTTGCACCAGAACGGCGAGCGGGCGGGCATGGCCGATGATCCGTTCACCACGAGGTTGGTCGCCGGCCTGAAGAAGAGCGGAGCGCGGGTCAACCCGGGGTATCCGATGCTGTACACCCAGCAGGACTGCAAGGACTCCACCTACCCGGTGCTGAAGAACTGCCTCCTGAACAACCCCTCGGCCCCGTACGTGGTCCCCATCGTGAAGACCTGGCCGAACGAATACGTCGACCCGAAAATGGTGAACGCGTTCGGCGGGACGCGGCCCGGCTACAACGTGACCTACCGCCTCGATCCGCGGGAAGCGATCGTGATCTACGGGAAGATGCCTCCCCCGGGCCGCTACATGGGGGTGCAGACATGGCAGTTCAGCCAGAACGGGCGGTGGAGGGAAAACGATTACCGCAAGTGGAAGCGCACAGCCGGCCAGCCTGTTCCCATGCAGTACCTGTTCGACACGATCCCGGCCAACGGCCGGCGATCAGGACGGATCCAGAGCGTGTCCGCGATCGGGGACACCGTGAACAACGTCGTCATGCAGCGGCGATCCGGTTATCCCTTCGGGAAGAAGCGGTACTTCATCATCACGCCCAGCGCCACCACCGACCGGGCCGTCCGCCGGGCCCTGCGAGCCGAGGGCGTTCCCAGCGGGCACATCTTCACCGAGCGGGTGCCCAGCCGCGACGGATTCGGCCCGATCGGTCCGCTGGGCATGGGCAAGAACGCCGTCGACTTCTTCACCGCGTTCCGGTACGCCATCCCCGCACCCGGCCAAGAGCAGGCCGCGGACGAGTGGCGGAAGAACCCCCCGCTGAAGGTGCTGCGCGTACGTGCCTCTGCCTCTCAGGGGCCCGTACGGCGCTACGGATCGCTGGCCTTCGAGAAACGGACCGCGAACAACGAGGCCCGCCTGGCCCCGGACCTGCGAAAGCTGATCAACGCGGTGTGCGACAAGGTCAGCGGTACGGCGCGCTTGAAGAGCAGTGACTGCAGGCGGCCGGCGGCATCCTCGCCGATGGTCGACCCGGTGCGGGAGTACGGGTGGACCGGGCCGTACTGCCGCAAGATCAACATGAACTGCCTGGGCGACCAGCAGGACGCGGCCTACTACCTGTCACGACCGCTCCCCCTCGACTCCGGTCAGGTCTACGCAGTGGTCGACGCCCTCGCCACCGAAACCGGCAACGCGACCTACAGCGCCCTGTCCGTCAACGACGCCTCGTTGCTGGCGGGCGTGGCGAATGTTCTGGACACCACTCTCAAAGGCTCCGCGTCCGGCTACACGAACACGGTCAAGAACAGCGGCAAGTTCTTCGTGCACTACTTCACCCGGGACTGCGAGGTGCTCCGGGGCCTGCCCGGCTGGCCGAAGAACTGCACCAGGATCACGGATCAGATGCTGCCGTCGCGCGGCGACACCTCGGCGGAAGGCGACCCCGCTCTGCACGGCATGTTCATGGCCTCGCTGCGCGACTACATCAAGCCGGGAACCCAGCGCGGGCCGGACTCCTCCAAGGTGCTGGCACCGAGAATCCTCACGTTCACCTCGTCAGGACCGCGACAGTAGCCATGTCTTTCGAACGGGTCACGGCGCTCCCCGCACTCCGCCCGGAGCACGGTGACCTCGGCGAGGACGGCTCGGCTCACTCCGTCGGCGCGATGTCCACCGGGCACCGCCGGGCCGCCGGTCAGGCGCTGGGAGTCGATGGGTCCGGCTGATCAGTCGGTGCCTACTACTCGGCAGGAGCGGCGCCGATCGGGCAGGAGAGGCCGCAGTAGCCGTTGGGGTTCTTGGCGTCCGAAAGATACTGCTGGTGGCAGTCCTTCACGTGCCTACTCTGCTCCTGGTGCGCTGCGGAGATCTCGCAGACGGCGTGCCAGCTCGGGAATGTCGTCCAGTTCTCCCTTTGCCAGAGAGATGATGACGCTCTCGGCCTCATCCACGTCCTGGTAATCCAGGATCTCGCCGTTGTCTTCGAGGAAGGCGACGGCAGCGGCCCAGCCCAGCCGCTTGTTGCCGTCCACCAGCGGATGGCCCAGAACAAGGCTGTGCATCAACGCGGCGGCCTTCTCCCACAGGTCCGGATAGGCGTCTCCGCCGAACACCGACGTCTGGGGCCGTAGCACCGCCGCGTGCAGGAGTCCGCCATCTCGCAGTTCGACGACCGGGAGCAGGGCATCGGCCAGCGCGAGGATGTCGTCTGTGGTGGGGAAGGAGGTCACGCGAGGCGATCCAGCAGTTCACGGTCGCGTTGCGCGACCTTCCTGCCGATCGCCGCATACCGGTCACGCCGTCGCCGAGTGATGTACTCCTCGATCGCCAGAACCATCGCGGAGTTGACACTCCGCTCATCGCCCTGGGCGATCTCCTTGATCTGCTCGTAGATCTCGTCGGGCAGACGCAACCGAGTCTCAGCCATACCCGCACGGTACCACCGAGTGGTACCACCTTCTAGCCGGCCGGCCTGCTCACTCGGCCGGAGCCACGCCGATCGGGCAGGAGACGCCCGTGCCGCCGATGCCGCAGTAGCCGTTGGGGTTTTTACTGCTTGAAAGATACTGCCGGTGGTAGCGATTGCCGGGTGTTCTGACCCGATTCATGCGGCTCTTCTCACTCAGAACTGCAGTTCCGACCAATCGATCACCATGGGGATCGGGTTGCTGACGCTGGGAGCGTCACCGGACTCGTCTTTCATGAACGTGCTCATGTGCTTGTAGAGCATGGCAGCCCGGTCCAGCCGGTAGCGTTCGATGATCGATACGCCGGTGAGGTCGAGCCTGACGATCCAGTAATGCGGAATACCCGCCTTGGCGTACTCCCCGAGCTTGTCGGTCGTGTCCTGAGTCTCCGACCCGGGAGACACGATCTCCACGATGAGCAACGCATGTTCGGCCCGGAGCCGTTCGCCCCGCTCACGGTCCAGGCACCGGTAGAGCGCGACATCGGGCCTCCGGTTGAGCAATGGAAGATCCCTCAGCCGCAGATCCACGTCATTGTTCACGGTGACGCGCTCGTGCCCCTCGCTCATCGCCTCACGAGCATGACGTTCCAGCATGTTGGCCAGTCGCCTGCCGGCGGTCTGGTGATCAGGTGTGGGGGCCGCGCAGTAAACCACATAGCCGTCGACGATCTCGATCGCTTTGGCGATCTCCTCAGGAAGCGCCTCGTACTCCTCAGCGGTGACCCGCGCGGGCTGCGGACGGAGGTTGAGAAGCCAGCTGTCCTCCGGCAGGGCCGTCATCCATGTCTCCTTGTCGCCACCCGCTCGACGAGCCAAGCCTACGGCCTGTCCCGGGACCACGCCGAGATGACGAGGTGACAGGTCAGGCCTGTAGCGCCTTCGGGTCGCCGAGGATCAGTTCGACCATCCGGACCAGGCGCGCGACATGGTCGCGTTCCTCTCGCCCGCGAAGGTCCGCCAGCAGGTCCCGCAGATCCTGGAGACAGTCGTCCAGGATGGCAAGTCCCCAGGGATCCATCCGGCCGTCCAGATAACCGCTCACGCCCCCGGCCACATAGGCGTCCAGCAACGCGATTCACTCGGCGGGGGCGACGCCGATGGGGCAGCTCAGGCCCGTGCCGCCGAGGCCGCAGTAGCCGTTGGGGTTCTTGGCGTCCGAAAGATACTGCTGGTGACAGTCCTGCGGAGGAGAGGTTCGTTCTGGTGATCAGTCGTACTCGACCTCGACCGGGATCTTGTACTCGGCTGAGCCCTCGACAGGCCGTTGCTCGGCCCTTGGGTATTCCACTGCATCACCGCCGACGAGCTTCCTGCTTCCCAGCGCCTCACGCAGCACGACCTTGTACGCCCGGGGGATACCGACCATTACGCAAGGGCCGTCGCTAGAACGGACGGTCACCCTTATCTCCACCGTCTCCGATGTCTCTTGCACCTTGACCTTGGCGGACTCCTCGCAGGCACCGCCGAGAGTCGAGATCAACACGGTGCGCTGATCAGGCTCGACCCAGGCCGCCGCGTCCGAGCCTGGTTTCAGTTCTCGGCCGCCCCAGCCGAACGCCGAACAGCCGACCGTGAACAGCAGGCCGAAAAGAGCCCAAGACCGCCTCATCTGAGGAGTCTCTCACCCGTATGAAGCCCCCTGCTTCACTCAGCCGGAGCGACGCCGATCGGGCAGGAAACGCCCGTGCCGCCGATGCCGCAGTACCCGTTGGGGTTTTTACTGCTTGAAAGATACTGCTGGTGGTAGTCCTCGGCGAAGAAGAAGTCGGTGGCGGGGGCGATCTCTGTGGTGATCTCGCCGTAGCCGGCCTCGGTGAGGACCTTCTGGTAGGCCTCGCGGGAGGACTCGGCGGCCGAATGCTGGGCTTCGCCGCGGGTGTAGATCGCGGAGCGGTACTGGGTGCCGACGTCGTTGCCCTGGCGCATGCCCTGGGTGGGGTCGTGGGACTCCCAGAAGACCTTCAGGAGAGTCTCGTAGGAGATGCGGGACGGGTCGAAGACGACGCGGACGGCCTCGGCGTGGCCGGTGCGGCCCGAGCAGACCTCTTCGTAGGTGGGGTTGGGGGTGTAGCCGCCCGTGTAGCCGGCCGCGGTCGACAGGACGCCTTCCAACTGCCAGAACTTGCGTTCGGCGCCCCAGAAGCAGCCCAAGGCGAACTCCGCGACCTCGGCGCCGTCCGGGTAGGGCGGGGCCAGCGGGCCCGACAGAACGGCATGGCGGGGGGCGACCGGCACGGGGTTGTCCCTGCCGGGGAGCGCCTTCTCCGGTGTGACCATCTCAGCCTTCGCGAATCCGAACACGTTGTCAGGGTAACCGGTCCGGGCCGCGCCGCCCTCCTTCCTGGGGACGGCATGACATACCCGGGAAGGACATGAGTGACCCTATTATCACTCATTACAGCTTGATAGCCTGCGCGCATGGAAACGAAAAAGGGGTTGATATACGGCTTCGCGGCGTATGCCCTGTGGGGCCTCTTCCCCTTGTACTTTCCGCTCCTCAAGCCGGCCCGCGCGGACGAGGTCCTGGCCCACCGCATCGTCTGGACCCTGGTGGCGGTCGGGCTGCTGCTGACCGCCACCCGCAACTGGGGCTGGATCCGCCGCATGACCCGCCGCCAGTGGCTGCTCCTGTCCGTCGCCGCGGCGGTGATCGCGGTCAACTGGGGCACCTACATCGTCGCGGTCAACTCCGGCCACACCATCGAGGCCTCCCTCGGCTACTTCATCAATCCCCTGATCACCGTCCTGATGGGCGTCGTGCTGCTGCGGGAACGGCTGCGGCCCTGGCAGTGGGGCGCCCTGTCCGTCGGCACCGTCGCGGTGGTGGTGCTGACCCTCGACTACGGCAGGCCGCCGTGGATCGCGCTCATCCTGGCCCTGACGTTCGGCACCTACGGGCTGATGAAGAAGAGCGCCGCGATGCCCTCGGCCGAGAGCCTGACGGTCGAGGCCGCCGTCCTGACCCCGCCCGCGCTGGGGCTGATGGCCTGGACCCAGATCCAGGGCACCGCCGCCTTCGGGCACGCCGGCACCGGGAACGTCCTGCTGATCCTCAGCCTCGGCGTCGTCACCGCCGTCCCGCTGATGCTCTTCAACGCCTCCGCCCAGCACCTGCCGCTCACCAGCCTCGGGCTCCTGCAGTACGTCGCCCCGGTACTGCAGTTCCTGGTGGGACTCCTGATACAGCATGAGGCGATGCCCCCCAGCCGATGGCTGGGTTTCACCCTTGTTTGGGTGGCGTTGTCGGTACTGACCTGGGACGCTCTACGTACCGCCCGTAAAATCCGCTCCAGAGAACCGGTCACTGTCGCCGCTTGAGGCACTTGCACCGTTTGGTTCTCTTCGGCAGGCTTACCGCACGAACCACCCCGACTGTCCGGAGTTTCGCCCAGGTGAACAAGGTACTCGCGAGCTTGGTGTCCGGCACCGCGCTCACCGCCACGCTCGTCGTGCTCCAGCCTCCGGCCCCCGCGGAGGCCAAGGGGATCAGCCTCGCCGGCTCCCCCGCCCGCCTCACCCTCAAGATCAACAAGACCTACCAGGCCCGGCCGCTGTGGTGCGCGCCGGCCGGGGCCTCGATCTCCCTGGCGAAACTGGGCGTCAACGTCGGCCAGAAGACGCTCGCCAAGAAGATGAAGACCAAGTCCCCCTACGGCACCTACGACTACGACGCCGTCCGGGTCCTCAACTCCTACGCGAGCAAGAAGGGCTACCGCTTCTCCCTCGTCTACGACGTGAACAAGCCCGGCCGGCTGGCCAAGCGCGTCGTCCACGACGTCGGAGTGCTGCGCAGAGCCGTGCCGCTGCAGGTCTACATGAAGCGTCTTCCCTGGTACAAGGGCCTGATCGACGGCAACCCCGGGCACCTGATCGTCGCCTACGGCTACGACAAGAAGGCCAAGACCGTCACCATCTGGGACCCGTACAACTACTACTTCAACGGCGGCACCCACGTCATGCCGCTGAACAAGCTCGCCAAGGCCACGCAGTCGACGGACGGCGCCGCCGGCATGTTCTACCTCACCAAGGACTGAGGGCCCGGAGCCGAGCCCGCTGGAGGGGCCTCAGCCCGTCCGGGACACCACGTAGTCGCACAGGCTCGCCAGCGCGTCCCGCGCGGGCACGTCGGGCAGGGTGAGCAGCTCGGCACGGGCGTCCTCCGCCCACCGCCGGGTGTCGGCCTTGGCCCGCGCCATCGCCGGGTGCGCCCGCAGCAGGTCCAGCGCCTCGGCGTGGTCGCCGTCGTCCGTGATCGGCCCGGACAGCAGGTCCCGCAGCCGCGCGTCGGCCGGGTCGTCTCCCGCCAGGACGTGCAGCATCGGCAACGTCCGGATGCCCTCACGCAGGTCGGTGCCGGGAGTCTTGCCCGACTGCGCCGACTCGGACGCCACGTCCAGGATGTCGTCGGAGAGCTGGAAGGCGACGCCGATCTTCTCGCACGCCGAGGTCAGCGTGTCCACCACCGAGGACGGGGCCCCGGCCATCATCGCCCCGAACTGGCCCGAGGTCGCGATCAGCGAGGCGGTCTTGTCCGCGACCACCTGCAGGTAGTGCTTGAGCGGGTCGCCGTCGTCGGAGACCCCCACGGTCTCCTGGATCTGGCCCCGCACCAGCCGGGCGAACGTGCGGGCCTGGATCCGCACCGCCTCGGTGCCGAGGTCGGCCAGGAGGTCGGAGGCACGGGCGAACAGGTAGTCGCCCGTGAGGATCGCCACGGTGTTGGTCCACCGCGAGTTGGCGGACGCCTGGCCCCGCCGCAGCGGGGCCTCGTCCATCACGTCGTCGTGGTAGAGCGTCGCCAGATGGGTCAGCTCCACCACGACGGCGGACGGGACGACTCCCGGTGCTGACGGCTCGCCGAACCGCGAGGCCAGCAGCACCAGCATGGGCCGGAACCGCTTCCCACCGGCCGTCACCAGATGCTGGGACGCCTCGGTGAGCAGCGACTCCTCGCTGTCGACCGTCTCCAGCAGCAGGGACTCGACGTCCGCGAGCCCCTGCTGCATCTGCGCGGCGAGCGCGTCGTCCACTCGCAGACCGAACGGCACGGCAGCACCCACAGGAGTAGACCCTTCTAACGCACGAAAAGCTGACCGGCGGCCTGACCAGCCAAGTCCAGCAGCGGCTGCGGCAGCACGCCGAGTACCACAGTAGCCGCAAGCCCCAGGGCGACCGCCGCCGCGGTGGCCGGTGCCACCACCACGGACGGTCCTTCGGGCTCCGGATCGCTGAAGAACATGAGCACGATCACACGCACGTAGAAGAACGCGGCCACGGCGGAGCTGAGCACGCCGACCACCACCAGGGGCGCGGCCCCGCCCTCGACCGCGGCCCGGAACACCGCGAACTTCCCAGTGAACCCGCTGGTCAGCGGGATGCCGGCGAACGCCAGCAGGAAGAACGCGAAGATCCCCGCGACCGCCGGGGAGCGCTTGCCCAGCCCGGCCCAGCGGGACAGGTGCCCCGCCTCGCCGCTGGAGTCGCGCACCATCGTGACGACCGCGAAGGCGCCGATGGTCGTCGCGCCGTAGGCCGCCAGGTAGAACAGCACCGACGACAGGCCGTTCTCCGAGGTCGCGATCACGCCCGTGAGCAGGAAGCCCGCGTGCGCGACGGACGAGTAGGCCAGCATCCGCTTGATGTCCGTCTGGGTGATGGCGACGACCGCGCCGACGACCATCGTGAGGATGGCCACAGCCCACATCATCGGCCGCCAGTCCCAGCGCATGTTCTCCAGTGCGACGTAGAACACGCGCAGCAGCGCGCCGACGGCCGAGACCAGGGTCCCGGACGCCATGAGCGCGGTGACCGGGGTCGGCGCCCCCTGGTAGACGTCGGGCTTCCAGGAGTGGAACGGCACGGCGCCCACCTTGAACAGCAGCCCGACCGCCAGCAGCGCCACACCGCCGTACAGCAGCACGCCGGTGGCCTCCTGCGGCTGGACCCCGCCCGCGACCTCCGCCGGGACGATGGTCTGCCCCGTCTGGACGACCTGGGCGATGTCGCCGAGCGACATGCTGCCCGAGTACCCGTACAGCAGCGCGATCCCGAACAGGAAGAACGCCGAGGAGAACGAGCCGAGCAGGAAGTACTTGACCGCGGCCTCCTGCGAGAGTAGGCGGCGGCGCCGTGCCAGCCCGCACAGCAGGTACAGCGGCAGCGACATGACCTCCAGCGCCACGAACATCGTGAGCAGGTCGTTGGAGGCCGGGAACATCAGCATGCCGCCGACCGCGAACAGGGTGAGCGGGTAGATCTCGGTGTGCGCGGACCCGCCCGCCGAGGCCTTGGCCTCGGCCTCGGTGCCGGGCAGCGCCGCGGCCTGCGCCGCGAACGTGTCCTGCCTGCGGTCGGCGATGAGCAGCATGCTGAGCATCGCCAGCACCAGGATCGTGCCCTGGATGAAGAGCGTCGGCCCGTCGATGCCGAGCGCCCCTTCGGCCGCCACCTGGTGCGGGTCGCCGTTGACCGCCATGATGACGGTCCAGACGAACGCCGCGCCGAGTCCGGCGAACGCCAGCGGCACCTGGATCTTCGGCCGCCATTCCCGGCCGAAGACCGCCTCGACCAGGACGCCGAGCACCGCCGTCGCGAAGACGATCAGCAGCGGGGCGACGAGGTCGTATTCGATGTGCGGTGCGGGGATGTCCCCCGCGGCGAGAACTGAACCGGTCACGGCTTCACTCCCGTGCTAGTCGGAGCCTCTGCGACGGTGGGCTCCGGGTCGGTCTTCTCCACGACCGTCAGAGTGCGCTCCACGGAGGGGTTGATCACCTTGAGGATCGGCTGCGGGAAGAAGCCGAGCGCCACGATGATCGCCAGAATCGGCCCGATCGCGGCGAGCTCGCGCTTGCCCAGATCGGGGAAGCTGACCAGGGACGGACCGCCGGCGACCCGCTGGTAGACCCACAGGATGTAGATCGCGGCCAGCACGATGCCGGAGGTCGCGATGATCGCGGCCACCTTGTACTGCGAGAACGTCCCGACCAGCACCAGGAACTCCGAGACGAACGACGACAGCCCCGGCAGCGCCAGCCCGGACAGGCCCGCCACCAGGAACGTCCCCGCCAGCAGCGGCGCGACCTTCTGGACCCCGCCGTAGGCGTCGATCCGGGCCGAGCCGCCCCGGGAGATCAGGAACCCGACGGCCAGGAACAGCGCGCCGGTGGAGAACCCGTGGTTGACCATGTAGAGCATGGCGCCGGACTGGGCGGCCGTCGTCATCGCGAAGATGCCCAGCACGATGAACCCGAAGTGGCTGACCGACGTGTAGGCGATGAGCCGCTTGAGGTCGACCTGGCCGATGGCCAGGACCGCGCCGTAGACGATGCTGATCACCGCGAGGGTGATCACCACCGGGGTGGCCCACTTGGAGGCGCCGGGGAACAGCTCCAGGCAGAACCGGATCATGCCGTAGGTGCCGATCTTGTCGAGCACGCCGACGATCAGCACCAGCGCGCCCGCGGGGGCCTGCCCGGCGGTGTCCGGCAGCCAGGTGTGCACCGGCACCATCGGCGCCTTGATCGCGAACGCGATGAAGAAGCCGAGGAAGAGCCACTTGGCGGTGGTCGGGTGGATGTCCAGCCCGGTCAGCTCGGTCAGCAGGAACGAGTTCTTGCCGCCGACCACGTACAGGCCGATGACGGCGGCCAGCATGAGCAGCCCGCCGAACAGCGAGTACAGCAGGAACTTGACCGCCGCGTACGAGCGCTGCGGCCCGCCGTACCGGCCGATGAGGAAGTAGGCCGGGATGAGGATGGCCTCGAAGAAGACGTAGAAGAGGAAGACGTCGGTCGCCGCGAAGACGCCGATCATCATCGCTTCCATGAGGAGGATCAGCGCGAAGTACGTCTTCACCGAACGCTCGGGGACGTCGTCGCTGGAAGCCCCTCCGTACCGGTCGGCCGACGTCCAGCTGGCCAGCATGACCACCGGGACGAGGATGACCGACAGCAGGACGAGCGTCAGCGAGACTCCGTCGAGCCCGAGCGCCCAGTGGACGCCGAACGACTCGATCCACCAGTACGTCTCGGTGAGCTGGAACCTCTCGGTGGACGCGGTGTCGTACCCGAGGGCCACCACGATCGCGTAGACCGCGACGGCCACCGAGATCACCAGCGCGACCAGTTTGGCCAGGTCGTCCTTCCCCCTGGGCAGCAGGCCGACGGCCAGTGCCCCCAGGGCGGGAAGGGCGATGAGTGCGGTCAACATCAGAGCCTCACCACCAGCAGAGCGGCGACGAGGATGCCCGCGCCGAGGAACATGGACAGGGCGTAGGACCGGACGTAGCCGGTCTGCAGCCGCCGAACCCGGCCGGACGTGCCGCCGATGAGCGCGGCGAGGCCGTTGACGACCCCGTCCACGCCCCGGTTGTCGAAGAACACCGCGAGCCGGGTCAGCCACTGGCCGGGCCGCATGAGCAGCGACTCGTTCAGGGCGTCTCCGTACAGGTCCTTGCGGGCGAAGGTGGTGAGCGCCGAGCCCTGGGGCGCCGTCTCGGGCACCGGCCGGGCTCCGTACTTCACCCACGCGATGATCACGCCGATGACCACCAGCACCAGGGTGATGGTCCCGTTGAGGGTGAACAGGTGGTGCTCGGCGTGCGGGGTGCGGGTGACCGGCTCCAGGAAGGACCCGAACCGGTCGCCCAGCATGAGGAACGCGCCCATGCCGGCCGAGCCGAACGCCAGGACGATCAGCGGGACGGTCATCACGGCGGGCGACTCGTGCGGGTGCACGTCGGGGTCCCAGCGCTTCTGCCCGAAGAAGGTCATGAACATCAGCCGGGACATGTAGAACGCGGTGACGGCGGCGCCGACGATCGCGCACACGCCCAGGACCGCGTTCTGGTCCCAGGCCGCCTCGATGATGCCCTCCTTGGTGAAGAAGCCCGCGAACGGCGGCACTCCGATGATCGCGAGGTAGCCGAGGAAGAACGTCCCGAAGGTGATCGGCAGCATCTTGCGGAGCGCGCCGTACCTGCGCATGTTCACGTCGTCTTCCATCGCGTGCATGACCGAGCCCGCGCCCAGGAACATCCCGGCCTTGAAGAAGCCGTGCGTGATGAGGTGGCCGATGGCCACGACGTAGCCGACCGGGCCGAGGCCCGCGGCCAGCACCATGTAGCCGATCTGCGACATGGTCGAGCCGGCCAGGGCCTTCTTGATGTCGTCCTTGGCGCAACCGATGATCGCACCGGCGAGCAGCGTGGCCGCGCCGACGATGGTGACCACCAGCTGGGCGGTCGGGGACGCCTCGAAGATCGCGCCGGAGCGGACGATCAGGTAGACGCCCGCGGTGACCATGGTGGCCGCGTGGATGAGCGCCGACACCGGGGTCGGGCCCTCCATCGCGTCCAGGAGCCAGGACTGCAGCGGCAGCTGGGCGGACTTGCCGCAGGCGCCCAGCAGCAGGAGCAGGCCGAGCGCGGTCATGATGCCCTCGGACACCGCCGGGTCGTCCACCAGGCCGAAGACCTGCGTGTAGGAGACGGTGCCGAAGGTCGCGAACATGAGCATGATCGCGATCGCCAGGCCCAGGTCGCCGACCCGGTTGACGACGAACGCCTTCTTGGCCGCGACGGCGGCGGTGGGCTTGTGCTGCCAGAACCCGATGAGCAGGTACGAGGCGAGGCCCACGCCCTCCCAGCCGATGAACAGGCCGACGTAGTTGTCGGCCAGCACCAGCAGGAGCATGGCCGCCACGAACAGGTTCAGGTAGGCGAAGAACCTGCGCCGGCCGGTGTCCTCGTGCATGTAGCCGATGGAGTAGATGTGGATCAGCGTGCCGACGAACGTGATCAGCAGCACGAAGCTGATCGACAGCTGGTCCAGCAGCAGACCCATGTCGACGGTGACCGACCCGGTCTGGATGAACTGGTAGAGGTGCACGCCCCTGGCGCGCTCCTCGCCCGGGTAGCCGAGCATCTGCCAGAACATGAGGAAGCCGAGGACGAACGCGCCTCCCGACAGCGCGGTGGCCAGGTAGTGGCCCCACTTGTCGGTGACGCGTCCGCCCAGCAGCAGGATCGCCGAGCCCGCGAGGGGCAGGGCGATCAGCAGCCAGGCGAGCGACTGGAGCCCGGTGGCGGTGAGTTGTTGTTCCACGTCCCCAAGCCCCTCAGTACTTCAGCAGGCTCGCGTCGTCGACCGACGAGGACCTGCGGGAACGGAAGATGGTCATGATGATCGCGAGACCCACCACGACCTCGGCGGCGGCGACGACCATCACGAAGAACGCGATGACCTGCCCGTCCAGGTTGCCGTGCATCTTGGAGAAGCTCACGAAGGCGAGGTTCGTCGCGTTGAGCATGAGCTCGACGCACATGAACACCACGATGGCGTTGCGGCGGATCAGGACGCCCACCGCGCCGATGCTGAACAGGAGCGCGGAGAGCACTAGGTAGTGGGTCACTTCTGGGTCTCCCGTACTGCCTCGACGTCGGCCTCGGCCGCCTCGATCTCGGTCGCGCCCTCCAGGTCGGTGTGCCGGGACGCGGCGTCGCCGCGGCCGGTGAGCACCGGGTTGAGCGAGCGCTCGGCGACCGAGCCGTCCGGCAGCAGCGCGGGCATGTCGACCGCGTTGTGCCGGGCGTAGGTGCCCGAGCTGGGCAGGTTGCCCGGGTGCTCCCCGGACTTGAACCGCTGCTCGGACAGCTGGCGCTGGGTGGCCTTGGGCGAGGTGCGCTCCTTGTGCGCCAGCACCATCGCGCCGAGCGCCGCGGTGATCAGCAGGGCGCTGGTCACCTCGAAGGCGAACACGTACTTGTTGAAGATCAGCCGGGCCAGGCCGAGGACGTTGCCCTCGCCGTTGGCCGCGGCCAGCCCGGTGTCGTCCGCGAAGGCCGCGCCGCCGATGCCGAAGACCAGCAGCCCGGCGAAGCCCAGGCCGGCGATCGCGGCCCAGATCCGCTGGCCGGAGATCGTCTCCACCAGCGAGTCGACGGTCGCGACGCCGACCAGCATCAGCACGAACAGGAACAGCATCAGCACCGCGCCGGTGTAGACGATCACCTGCACGAACGCCAGGAACGGCGCCTCCTGGACCGCGTACAGCGCGGCCAGGCTGAGCATGACCACGGCCAGCAGCAGGGCCGAGTAGACGGCCTTGCGCTGGAAGATCATGCTGAGGGCGGCGGCCACCGAGACCACCGCCAGAATCCAGAACACGACCATCAGAAATCACCGTCCTTGGCGCCGAGGCCGAGGCGGTAGTAATCCTCTTCGGTCTCGCCGAGCCGCATCTCGTGCGGCGGCTGCTCCATGCCTTCGCGCAGCGGGGCGAGCAGCATCTCCTTGGTGTAGATCAGCGACTCGCGGCTGTCGTCGGCCAGCTCGTACTCGTTGGTCATGGTCAGCGCCCGGGTCGGGCACGCCTCGATGCACAGCCCGCACAGGATGCAGCGCAGGTAGTTGATCTGGTAGACCCGGCCGTAGCGCTCACCCGGAGAGAAGCGCTCGTCCTCGGTGTTGTCGCCCGCCTCGACGTAGATCGCGTCGGCGGGGCAGGCCCAGGCGCACAGCTCGCAGCCGATGCACTTCTCCAGCCCGTCCGGCCAGCGGTTGAGCTGGTGCCGGCCGTGGAACCGGGGCGCCGTGGGCTTCTTCACCTCCGGGTACTGGACCGTCTCCACCTTGGTGAACAGCTGGTGGAACGCGACTCCGAAGCCCTTGACCGGGTTCAGGAAGTCAGTGAACCCCACTTCCGACCTCCTTCTGCGGGGACGTCCCGTGGTAGTGCGGGGCGTCCATCGGCGGGACCGGGAAGCCACCCGCGAACGGGTCCTTCCGCTCGGCCTTCTCAGCGCTCGCGGCCTGTCCCGGTTCGAGCTTCTTGTCCTTGCGGAGCATGTCGTAGACGACCGAGCCGCCCAGGGCCAGCGCCACCACGACCGCGGCGACGACGACCAGGGCGCCGGTGCCGTAGCCCTCCTGGGTGAGCGCCCGCATGGTGGCCACCAGCAGGATCCAGCCCAGCGAGAACGGGATCAGCACCTTCCAGCCCAGCTTCATCAGCTGGTCGTAGCGGACCCGGGGGAGGGAGCCGCGCAGCCAGATGAAGAAGAAGATGAAGGCCCAGATCTTGATCATGAACCACAGGACCGGCCACCAGCCCTCGTTGGCGCCGGCCCACACGGTGGAGATCGGCGCCGGGGCCCGCCAGCCGCCCAGGAACAGGGTGGTGGCCAGGGCCGAGAGGGTGGCGAGGTTGATGTACTCGGCGAGGAAGAACATCGCGAACTTCAGCGACGAGTACTCGGTGTGGAAGCCGGCGACCAGCTCGCCCTCGCCCTCGGGCAGGTCGAACGGGATGCGGTTCGACTCGCCCATCATCGTGATCACGTAGACCACGAAGGAGGGCAGCAGCGCCACCGCGAACCAGCGGTCGGCCTGGGCCGCGACGATGCCGGACGTGGAGAGCGTCCCGGAGAAGAGGAACACCGCCACGAACGACAGGCCCATCGCGATCTCGTAGGAGATCACCTGGGCGCTGGAGCGCAGCCCGCCCAGCAGCGAGTAGGGCGACATGGACGACCAGCCCGCCAGCACGATCCCGTAGACGCCGATGGAGGCCATCGCCAGCACCAGCAGGACCGCCACCGGGAGGTCGGTGCCCTGCAGGGGCGTCTGGTGGCCGAAGACCGAGACGGTCGGCCCGAACGGGATGATGGCGAACGAGATGAACGCCGGGATCGCGGCGACCACCGGGGCCGTCCAGAAGATGATCTTGTCGACGCCCGCGGGGACGATGTCCTCCTTCAGGGCCAGCTTCACACCGTCGGCCAGTCCCTGCAGCAGGCCGAACGGCCCGGTGCGGTTGGGGCCGACGCGCAGCTGCATCCTGCCGATGACGCGGCGTTCCACCCACATCGACATCAGCACGGTCAGGACCAGGAAGACGAAGATGACCAGCACCTTGCCGAGCATCAGCCACCACGGGTCCTGGCCGAATGCGGGGAGCGACGGATCGGGACCCATCAGCCCACACCTCCGATCTTCACGATGCTGCCGGTCGTGGCGCCGAGCTCACGCAGCAGGTTCTTGCCGGACGAGTTGCCCGGCAGCCAGATGACGCCCTCGGGCAGGTCGTCGATCCGCAGCGGGACCGTGATCGCGCCCTCGTCGGTGGAGACGGTGACCAGGCCGTTCAGCCCGTTCTCCGCCGCGGTCTTGGCCGACACGCGGGCGACCGCGGGACGGGCCGTGCCCTTCAGGTGCGGCTCCCCGTCCTGCATGCGGCCGTCGTCGAGCAGCAGCCGCCAGGTGGCCAGCACCGCCTCGCCCGAACCCGGGGTGAAGGTGAAGTCCGCCAGCGTGCCCGGCGCGTCGGGACGCTCGCCCCGGTAGGCGCCGAGCTCGGCGAGCTCCCTGCGGGCCGCCGCGGGGTCGGGCAGCCCCAGGTGCACGTCCAGCTCGTCGGCGAGCGCGCCCAGCACCCGCAGGTCGGACATGGCGCTCGGCACCTTCAGCGCCGTCTCGAACGGGCGGCCCCTGCCCTCCCAGTTCACGAACGTCCCGGACTTCTCCTGGACGGTCGCGACCGGCAGCACCACGTCGGCGCGGTCGGTGACCGCGCTGACCCGCTGCTCCAGGCTGACGATGAAGCCGGTCTCCTCCAGCGCGGTCAGCGCGAACCGCGGGTGCTCCAGGTCGTGGGGGTCGACCCCGCCGACGACCAGCGCCTCGATCTCGCCGGACGCGGCCGCGGCCAGGATGTGCGCGGCGTCGCGGCCGGGCTCGTCCGGCAGGCTGCTCACGCCCCAGACCCGCGCGACCTCGACCCGGGCCGCGGCGTTGCCGACCGGGCGGCCGATCGGCAGCAGGTCCGGCAGCGCGCCGGCCTCCAGCGCCCCGCGCTCACCGGCGCGCCGCGGCACCCAGGCCAGCCGGGCCCCGGTGTTCTGCGCCAGCCGCACCGCGGCGCTCAGCGCCCCGGTGGTCTGGGCGAGCCGCTCGCCGACCAGGATGACGGAGCCTTCGGCCTGCAGGGCCTCTGCCGCCTCACCGCTGATGCTCAGCGCTTCCGGCTCGCCGCCCGGACCGGCCTGCAGCAGCCGGCCCTTGAGCTTGCGCAGCCCGTCCGTGGCGAACGGGGCGATGGACAGGACCTTCAGGCCCTTCTTGCGCACCGCCTTGCGCAGCCGCAGGAAGACGATCGGCGACTCCTCCTCGGGCTCGAAGCCCGCGAGGAGCACGACAGGCGCGTTCTCCAGGTCCTGGTAGGAGACCTCGATGCCGTGCCCGGCGACGCCGTAGGCCAGGAACTCGGCCTCCTCGACGCTGTGCGGGCGGGCCCGGAAGTCGATGTCGTTGGTGCCCAGGGCGATGCGGGCGAACTTGGAGTACGCGTAGGCGTCCTCCAGGGTCAGCCGTCCGCCGGTCAAGACACCCGTCTTCTTCCCGGCCAGGCCCGCCGCCGCGACGGCGAGAGCCTCGGGCCACGAGGCGGGCTCCAGCACGCCCTCCGCGTTGCGGACCAGCGGGTAGCGCAGCCGGTCCGGCTCGGTGGCGTAGGTGAAGGCCCAGCGGCCCTTGTCGCAGTTCCACTCCTCGTTGACCTGCGGGTCGTCACCAGCCAGGCGCCGGGTGACCTTGCCGCGCCGCTGGTCGGTGCGCTGGGCGCAGCCGGACGCGCAATGCTCGCACACCGACGGCACGGACACCAGGTCGAACGGCCGGGCCCGGAACCGGTAGGCGGCGCCGGTCAGCGCGCCGACCGGGCAGATCTGCACGGTGTTGCCGGAGAAGTAGGACGAGAACGGCTTGCCGTCCGCCGTGCCCACCTGTTCCTTCGCGCCGCGCTCGAAGAGGTCGATGAAGGGGTCGCCGGCGATCTGCTCGGAGAACCGGGTGCACCGGGCGCACTGCACGCAGCGCTCCCGGTCCAGCAGCACCTGCGACGACAGCGGCAGCGGCTTGGGGAACGTGCGCTTGCGCTCGGCGAACCGCGACTCGCCCCGCCCGTTGGACATCGCCTGGTTCTGCAGGGGGCACTCGCCGCCCTTGTCGCAGACCGGGCAGTCCAGCGGGTGGTTGATGAGCAGGAACTCCATCACGCCCTTCTGCGCCTTGTCGGCGACCGGGGACGTGAGCTGGGTGTTGACGACCATGCCGTCGGCGACCGGGATGGTGCAGGACGCCTGCGGCTTGGGGAAGCCCCGGCCGTTGCCGGCGTCGGGGATGTCCACCAGGCACTGGCGGCACGCGCCCACCGGGTCGAGCAGCGGATGGTCGCAGAACCGCGGGATCTGGACACCGAGCAGTTCGGCGGCCCGGATGACCAGCGTGCCCTTGGGGACGCTGATCTCGAAGCCGTCGATGGTCAGGGTGACCAGGTCTTCCTGCGGAACGACGCCCGTTTCGGACGTGGCAGTCATTTATGCCCCCCACTTCGTGGACTTGGCGGGGTCGAAGGGGCACCCGCCGTGGGAGAAGTGCGCCAGGTACTCCTCGCGGAAGTACTTGATCGAGGAGTGGATCGGGCTGGTCGCGCCGTCGCCCAGGGCGCAGAACGACCGTCCGAGGATGTTGTCGGCGATGTCGTTGAGGGTCGACAGGTCCTCTTCGGTGCCCTGGCCGGCCTCCAGCCGCTTCATCAGCTGCTTCAGCCAGTAGGTGCCCTCACGGCACGGCGTGCACTTGCCGCAGGACTCGTGCGCGTAGAACTCCGTCCAGCGCAGCACGGACCGCACCACGCAGGTCGTCTCGTCGAAGATCTGCAGCGCCCGGGTGCCCAGCATCGATCCGGCCGCGCCGACGGACTCGAAGTCCAGCGGGACGTCGAGGTGCTCGGCGGTGAAGATCGGCGTGGAGGAGCCTCCGGGTGTCCAGAACTTCAGCTCGTGGCCCTCGCGGATGCCTCCGGCCATCTCCAGCAGCTCGCGCAGCGTGATGCCCAGCGGCGCCTCGTACTGGCCGGGCCGCCTGACGTGCCCCGACAGGGAGAAGATGCCGAAGCCCTTGGACTTCTCGGTGCCCATGGAGGCGAACCAGTCGGCGCCGCGGCCCACGATCGAGGGAACCGAGGCGATCGACTCGACGTTGTTCACCACGGTGGGCCCGCCGTAGAGGCCCGCGACGGCCGGGAAGGGAGGCTTCAGCCGGGGCTGGCCCCGGAACCCCTCGAGAGAGTCCAGAAGCGCGGTCTCCTCGCCGCAGATGTAGGCACCGGCTCCGGCGTGCACCACGAGGTCCAGGTCGAACCCGGACCCGAGGATGTCCTTGCCTAGGTAGCCGGCCTCGTAGGCCTCCTGCACCGCCTGCCGGAGCCTGCGGATGACGTGGAGGACCTCGCCGCGCACATAGATGAACGCCTGGTGCGCGCCGATCGCGTACGAGCTGATGATGACGCCTTCGACCAGCACGTGCGGGTCGGCCATCATCAACGGGATGTCCTTGCAGGTGCCCGGCTCGGACTCGTCGGCGTTGACCACCAGGTAGGTGGGCTTGCCCGTGCCCTGGGCGAGGAAGCCCCACTTCATGCCGGTGGGGAATCCCGCGCCGCCGCGGCCGCGCAGACCGGAGTCCTTGACGGCGTCGACGATCGCCGAGGGCTCCATGCCCAGCGCCTTGCGCAACGACTGGTAGCCGCCGTTGCGCTCGTAAGCCGTGCGCGTGAACGAGTCGGCCTGGTCCCAGTGCTTGGTGAGAACGGGAGTCAAGGTGGTCACGGGGCCTCCCACCCCTTCTCCTTGGCCAGCTCCACGCCGACCCGGGACTCCGGACCGGCCTGGACGCCCTCGTGGGCGCGGCCGTCGTTGAACCCGGCCAGCACCCGGGATGCCTCCTTGAACGAGCAGATGCCGTTCGCGCCGCGGGTGGGCGGCACCGGCCGTCCGGCCCGCAGGTCGTCGACGAGCTGCTTGGCGCTTTCGGGCGTCTGGTTGTCGTAGAACTCCCAGTTCACCATCATGACCGGCGCGTAGTCGCAGGCCGCGTTGCACTCCAGGCGCTCGAGGGAGATCTTGCCGTCCTCGGTGGCCTGGTCGTGTCCGACGCCGACGTGCTCGCTCAGCGACTCCCAGATCTCGTCGCCGCCGAGCACCGCGCACAGCGTGTTGACGCACACGCCCACGTGGTACTCGCCCATCGGCGCCCGCTTGTACTGGGTGTAGAAGGTCGCGACGCCGACCACCTGCGCCGGGGTCACGTCCAGCATGTCGGCGCAGAACTGCACGCCTTCCTGGGTGATGTGCCCGTCCAGCGACTGCACCAGGTGCAGCAGCGGCAGCAGCGCGCTGCGCGGCTGCGGGTAACGGGCGATGATCTCCTTCGCGTCCTGTTCCAGACGCTGTCTGGTCTCCACGTCGTACGGGGAGCCCTCGGGGAAGTGACTCAACGGTCAACGCCTCCCATCACGGGGTCGATGGACGCGACCGCGGCGATGACGTCGGCGACGAAGGAGCCTTCGCACATCGCGGCCGTGGCCTGCAGGTTGGTGAACGACGGGTCGCGGAAGTGGACCCGGTAGGGCCGGGTGCCGCCGTCGGAGACGACGTGCGCGGACAGCTCGCCGCGCGGCGACTCGACCGACGCGTAGGCCTGGCCGGCCGGGACCCGGAAGCCCTCGGTCACCAGCTTGAAGTGGTGGATCAGCGCCTCCATGGACTCGCCCATGATGTGCCCGATGTGGGCGGGCGAGTTGCCCATGCCGTCGGTGCCGATCGCCAGCTGGGCGGGCCAGCCGATCTTCTTGTCCTCGATCATCACCGGGCCGTCCTTGGCCGAGCCCTTGGTGAGCCGCTCCACGCACTGCTCGACGATCTTCAGCGACTCCTCCATCTCGGCGATCCGGACGAGGTAGCGCCCGTACACGTCGCAGGTGTCCTGCGTGTGCACCTTGAAGTCGTAGGTCTCGTAACCGCAGTACGGCTGGGACTTGCGCAGGTCCCACGGCAGGCCGGTGGCGCGCAGCACCGGGCCGGTGATGCCCAGGGCCATGCAGCCGGTCAGGTCCAGGTACGCGATGTCCTTGGTCCGCGCCAGGTAGATCGGGTTGGCGTCCAGCAGCTTGCGCATCTGCTGGAAGCGCTCGGGCATGCGCTTGAGGTAGTCGCGCAGCTTGGAGATGGTGCCGGGCCCGAGGTCCTGGGCCACGCCGCCGGGGCGGACGTAGGCCATGTTCATGCGCAGCCCGGTGATCTCCTCGAACAGGTCGAGGGTGTACTCGCGCTCGATGAACCCGTTGAGCATGACCGTGGTCGCGCCCAGCTCCAGGCCGAACGTGGCGATCGCCACCAGGTGGGAGGAGATCCGGTTGAGCTCCATCATGAGCACCCGGATGACGTTGGCCCGCTCGGGGATGCGGTCGGTGACGCCCAGCAGCTTCTCGACGGCCAGGCAGTACGCGGTCTCGTTGAAGATCGGAGCCAGGTAGTCCATCCGGGTGCAGAACGTGGTGCCCTGCGTCCAGGTCCGGAACTCCATGTTCTTCTCGATGCCGGTGTGCAGGTAGCCGATGCCGACCTGCACCTTCTCGACCGTCTCGCCGTCGAGCGTCAGGATCAGCCGCAGCACGCCGTGGGTGGACGGGTGCTGCGGGCCCATGTTGACCACGAGCCGCTCGTCGGTGTCGGTGTCCTTGGCGCCCTCGACGACCTCGTCCCAGTCGGCGCCGGCGAGGTTGAACACCTTGCCCTCGGTCGACCCGTCGTCGGTCGCTCCGGCCTTGTACGCGTCGTAGGTGGTGGTCATGAGTACGACCTCCGCTCGTCCGGCGGCGGGATCTCCGCGCCGCGGTACTCGACGGGGATGCCGCCGAGGGGATAGTCCTTGCGTTGGGGGTGGCCCACCCAGTCGTCGGGCATCTCGATCCGGGTCAGCGCGGGGTGTCCGTCGAAGACGATCCCGAAGAAGTCCCAGGTCTCCCGTTCGTGCCAGTCGGCCGTGGGGTAGACCGGCGTCAGGGAGTCGACGTGGGGGTCCGCGTCCGGTATCCCGACCTCCAGCCGGATCCGCCGGTTGTGGGTGATCGAGAGCAGGTGGTAGACGGCGTGCAGCTCGCTGCCGGTCTCCTGCGGATAGTGCACGCCCGACACGCCCGACAGCAGCTCGAAGCGCAGCGTGGGCTCGTCGCGCAGCGTCCTGGCCAGCTCCAGCAGCCGTTCGCGCTTCACGTGGAAAGTTATCTCTCCGCGATGAACCACGACCCGCTCGATCGCGTCAGAGAAACCGGACCGCTCCAGTTCGTCGGCGATCTCGTCGAAGTACTCCCCGTAGGGGCGGGGCGTGGATTCCCCCGCGGGCTGCGTCACCACCAGCCTGCCGTACCCGGAGGTGTCACCGGTCGTGTTCGCCCCGAACATGCCCCGGCGCTTGACGATGTCGCTCATGGCCGCGCTCCCGACTGGCCCAGCAGCGGCAGCTGCCGGAGCTTCGCCTTCTCCAGTTCCTGGATCTGCCGCTCCCGCTGCACGCCCAGCTTGGTGTTCTGGATCTTGTCGTGCAGTTTGAGGATGGCGTCCAGCAGCATCTCGGGCCGTGGGGGGCATCCTGGCAGGTAGATGTCCACTGGTACGATGTGGTCCACCCCTTGCACGATCGCGTAGTTGTTGAACATGCCTCCAGAAGACGCACAGACACCCATCGCGATCACCCACTTGGGTTCCGACATCTGGTCATAGACCTGCCGCAGGACCGGCGCCATCTTCTGGCTGACCCGTCCAGCCACGATCATCAGGTCCGCCTGCCTCGGCGATCCCGAAGCACGTTCCATGCCCCACCGGGAGAAGTCGTGCCGGGGGTCGCCCGCGGCCATCATCTCGATGGCGCAGCAGGCGAGCCCGAAGGTCGCCGGCCAGACGGAGCTCTTGCGTGCCCAGCCGGCCACCTGCTCGACCGTGGTGAGCAGGAACCCGCTGGGAAGTTTCTCTTCCAGACCCATGTGATCAGTCCCACTCCAAGCCGCCGCGCCGCCAGACGTAGGCGTACGCGACGAGGACGGTGACGATGAACAAAACCATCTCGATGAGACCGAAGATCCCCAGCCCGTCGAAGGCGACGGCCCAGGGGTACAAGAAGATGATCTCAATGTCGAAGACGATGAAGAGCATCGCCGTGAGGTAGTACTTCACGGGGAAGCGTCCGCCGCCGACCGGTTGCGGAGTCGGCTCGATTCCGCACTCGTAGGCTTCGAGCTTCGCCCTGTTCCAGCGTTTCGGCCCGGTGAAGGCCGCCATGATCACCGAACCGATGGCGAAGGCCGCCGCCAGCGCACCGAGTACGACGATCGGGTAGTAGAGGTCCACGGGTTTACACACCCCCCTCATAGCTCGTGATCCATCTCACCCGTGTGAGCTGGATCATCCTAGTGAGAACGCACATTGGTCCGTACCAGTGGGTTCAGTTGTGGTTAGAAATCAGGCGTCCGGGGCAATCCGGGTCATCGCATTGATGACCCGGTCCATCGCGTCCCCGCCACGCGGGTCGGTGAGGTTCGCCAGCAGCTTCAGCGTGAACCGCATCAGCGTCGGGTGCGGCATGCCGTGCCGGGTGGCGAACTTCATCACCCGCGGGTCGCCGATGGCCTTCACGAAGATCCGTCCGATCGTGAAGTACCCCCCGTGCTCCTCCTTGAGGATGCGCGGGTACTCATAAAGCGCCCGTTCCCGCTGGGCGGCGGTCGGCCTGGCCAGCGCCTGCACGATGATGTCGGCGGCCAGGTGGCCCGATTCCATCGCGTAGTCGATGCCCTCGCCGTTGAACGGGTTGACCATTCCCCCGGCGTCGCCCACCAGGAGCAGACCCCGGGAGTAGTGCGGCTGCCGGTTGAATCCCATCGGCAGAGCCGCGCCGCGGATCGGCCCCGTCGCGTGTTCCTCGTCGAACTGCCATTCCTTGGGCATTCCGGCGGTCCAGCGGCGGAGCATCTCGCGGTAGTCGGTGTTCTGGAAGGACTTGGAGGTGTTCAGCAGCCCGAGCCCGACGTTCGAGGTGCCGTTCCCGCACCCGAACACCCAGCCGTAACCGGGCAGAAGCCGATCGCCGTCCCACAGTTCCAGCCATGACTCGAGGTAGTCGTCTTCATGGCGCGGCGTCTCGTAGTAGCGCCGGACCGCGACGCCCATCGGCCGGTCCTCGCGCTTGCGGATGCCCATGGCCAGGGCCAGCCGGGCGGAGTTGCCGTCGGCCGCCACGACGAGCGGCGCGCGGAACTCCCGGCCGTCCTTGGTCCGCACCCCGCTCACCCGGTCGGTGCGCTCGTCGATGATCGGCTCGGTGACCGTGGTGCCCTGCAGCAGGGTGGCGCCCGCCTTCACCGCGTGCTCGGCCAGCAGCCGGTCCAGGTCCATGCGCGGGCGGACCAGCCCGAAGTCGGGGAAGGTGGCGAGCTCGGGCCAGGGCAGCTCCAGCCGCACTCCCCCGCCGTAGATGCGCAGGCCCTTGTTGCGGATCCAGCCGGGCGCGTTGATGTCCACGCCCATGGCGATGAGCTGCCGTACCGCGCGGGGGGTGAGGCCGTCCCCGCAGATCTTGTCCCGCGGGAAGGTGGCCTTCTCCAGAAGGAGAACCTTCAGACCCGTCTGCGCCAGGTAGTAGGCCGTGGTCGAGCCGGCCGGGCCGGCCCCCACGACGATCACGTCGGCGGCTTCGGGGGAATGCTCGCTCAACTTCCAACCCTCTTCGTCGCTACGCTGCGGCAAGTGCGTTTGTGAACTACTTCACAAGCACCCTTCGTTGCGAGGCTACACCCGTTGCGCAAGGGATGGACTGATGAGGTTGCTACTCCCCGGTAATTGAAGTGTCCCTGACTTCACCAGGCGAAACACGCGGCCTTCTCGGGCTTTCGCCCACCGGCCGGATCCGCGCCGCCGACCCCGGGCTCATACGCTTTCCGGCTTGCGGGCGCGGTGGATCGCGGCGACCCCGAAGGTGAGGTCGCGCCACTGGACCCGCTCCCAGCCCGCCTCCCGGACCATCCCCGCCAGCGCGGGCTGAGCCGGCCAGCGAAGCGTGGACTCGGCCAGGTAGTTGTAGGAATCGGGGTTGGAACTGGCCTTCGCCAGCAGCGGCAGCCCCACCTTCAAGTGGAACTCGTGACCGAGTGCCAGCAGCTTGTTCGTCGGGTGGCTGACCTCGCAGATCACCAGCCGGCCGCCCGGCCGGGTCACCCGCAGCATCTCCCGCAGCGCGGCGTCCGTGTCCGCGACGTTCCGCAGCCCGAAGGAGATGGTGACGACGTCGAAAGAGGAGTCCTTGAAGGGGAGGCGCAGCGCGTCGCCCGCGACGAAAGTCACACCGCGCCTGCCCTGCTGCCGACGGGTGCCGACCTGGAGCATGCCGAGGGAGAAGTCGCACGCGACGCATTCGGCGCCGCTCTCGGCGATGGCCGCGGTGGACGTGCCGGTGCCCGCCGCCAGATCCAGCACCCGCTCCCCGGGCCGCGCGTCGATCGCCTTGGCCACGGCCCTGCGCCAGGCGCGGTCCCGGCCGCCCGTCATGAGGGTGTTGAGAAGGTCGTACCGCTCGGCCGTGTCGTCGAACATCGCGGCGACGTCGGAGGGTTTCTTGTCCAGATCAGCGCGGGTCATGGGGAGCAGCCTAATCGGCGAGGGACTCCTTCCCCGACGTGCCCTCGGACCGACGCTCCCTCTTGGCCGTGAGGGCGACGGAGATCTTGTCGCGCTGCCCGGACAGCAGGACGTAGCTCACGATCCCGGAGATCAGGAAGGCCAGGGCGAGGTTGAGCAGACCCCTCAGCCCGAAGAGGTAGAGGATCGCGGCCGTGGCCGCGACCAGCAGGAGCCGCGCGAGACTGTAGACGATGACTGAACGCATGGTCCTTCGAGGTTATCCGCAGGTCGCCCGAGCCTCGGTCCAGGGTCCCCTCAAGGCCGGTCCGGAGCCCCGCCGGGCCCGGGGGCTCCGGATCCGAGGGCCGCCGGGGCTCAGTGCGAGGAGAAGAACAGCTCTGGGTCCACGTTGCCGCCCGACAGGACCGCGACCCCGTCGCCGGGGGGCAGTTCGTCGCGGTGGAAGAGGAAGGCCGCGGCCGCGACGGCGCCGGCCGGCTCGGCCACCAGGCGGGTCTTGACGGCCAGCAGCCGCATCGTCTCGCGGATCTCCTCCTCGGTCACCGTGACGATGTCGTCCACGTACTCGGCGATGTGCCGGAAGGGGATGTCGCCGACCCGGCCGACCCTCAGCGCGTCCGCCATCGTCCGCCGGATCTCCTTGACGTCCCAGGTCACCGGGCGGCCCAGGAGGAAGGAGTCGCGGGCGTCCGCCGCCAGGGCGGGCACGACGCCGACCACCCTGGTGCCGCGGCCGAGGGCCTTGACCGCGGTGGCGGTCCCGGCCAGCAGACCGCCCCCGCCCACGGGCGCGAGGACCACCCCCGCGTCGGGGGCGTCGGCCATGATCTCCAGTCCGATGGTGCCCTGGCCCGCGATCACCCTGCGGTCGTCGAAGGGGGCGACGAGGTCGTAGCCGTGCGCCTTGGCCAGCCGTTCGGCGGTCTGCGTCCTGGCCTCCATCGTCGGCTCCACCAGCACCACCTCGGCGCCGAGCCGTACGCACTCCTGCACCTTGACGTCCGGCGCGTCGTGCGGGATCACCAGCACCGCGCGCACACCCAGCTCCCTGGCCGCGTAGGCGACCGCCTGCGCGTGGTTGCCGTTGGAGTGCGCGACGACACCGGGCGGGCGCGATCCCCCGAGGGGAGCCGAGGTCATCGCCGCGTAGGCGCCTCGGAGCTTGAACGCGCCGATCGGCTGGAGCGATTCGGGCTTGATCCACAGGGGCACGCCCGGATACCGGACGAGCGGAGTGCGCACCGCGACTCCGGCCAACCGGCGGGCCGCCGCTTCGATCTCCGCCAATGTGACCAGATCGGACATGCTCGGGAGCTTATCCGTAAGAACGGTCCCGGCAGCGGAGGCGGCACCGGCCGAAACCCTCATCTGACGGCGTATTCCATGGTCAAGGTGGGTGTCAATGGGATCGCCGGGACTGCTGTGAGACATGTCATGGTTACTTTTCGAGATAATGCCTGCTCATGGCGTCACTCAAAGTTATGTTTTACGAAAACAAGGCATGAATCGGTCTCGACCCGGCACACTTGGAATCTATCCACCCGCGTCCAGAGCGGGACAAAAGGGGAGAGAATCCGTGGAAAGCACTAGTGAGCGTCTGTTGACCCCTGGAGAGGTCGCCGCCCTGTTCCGGGTAGACCCCAAGACGGTCACCCGGTGGGCCGCCGCCGGCCGGATCAGCAGCATCCGTACTCCGGGGGGCCACCGTCGGTTCCGCGAGTCCGAGGTGCACGCGCTGCTGCGCGGAGACGAACCGCTGGCGGAGGTCCGCTAGTCGGCCACCGGCCCCGGCGGGGTTCCGGGACCGGTGGACTCCCCGGGCGCGACCTCCTCGGACGCGGCCTCTTCCGACAGAGCCGCCTTCCACTCCTCGAACTGCAGGCGCAGCGCCTCGTCGTCACGCCGCCACCTGGCACGCGCCTCGGCCAGCTCCTCCTCCGTGCGCGCCTGCTCCGCGAGCCTCTCGTACTCCGGGTCGTCCGGGCCGATCTCCACGTAAGCCTGCACGATCCCGTCCGCCTCGGTGAGCTCGCCGTGCGGCACGAGCAGCCTCCCGTTGGCGAGTCTGATCACGTACATCCTCGTACCCCTCAGATTCCGTACCTGCGGTTGAAGAAGAGCATCACGTCGAGCGCCAGGCGGATGTTCCCGCCCAGCATGTCGACGAGGGCGGGACGCTGGTGCGAGGCGATCGCCGCGAACGCGTCGGCGAAGAACTCGCGCCGCCCGAGCTGCCCCCTCTGCCGGTGGAAGTCACTCTGCAGGAACGGCTCGCAGGCGGCGTAGAGCGACTGGAACCCGGGGGTGTCGGACACCCACCCGCCGCGGAGGTCGTCCACGTCGTCCAGGGCATGGCCGATCTCGTGCATCATCACGTCCGGCGTGGGCGAGGGGCGGTCCCCCACCACGACCTTCCGGTTGCCGTAGGCGCCCGCGCAGATGTCCCACGTCGCCCGTCCCGAGGGCAGCCTCCGGCCCTTGAGGTGGCCCATGTCGTCCAGTTCGGGCACCCCGCCGGGACCTATGTAGATGCCGTCGAGCCCCTCGGCCAGCTTCAGTTTGAGCCTCTCGGGGAGCATCGCGAGGCTCTCCACCGCCCGGACGACCTCGGGCGGGGGCGTGCCTTCGGCGAGGTCCCACTGGCGGTGCAGGATGCCCTCCAGCGGCCCGCAGTGCAGCCTGCCGTCCCCGCCCCAGGGATGGTCCGGGGAATGCGGAGGCACCCGGACGATCGTCTCGGGTGCCTCGGGTGAGTCGTCGAGCTCGAAGGCGCTGTAGTCGCGTCCCGCCGCGCGGAACCGCCCGCCCTGATCCCTGGGCTGGGACTCCCTGGGTCTGGCCTCGGTGAGCGAGGCCCGCGTGAACGCATCCGCGGTCTTACGGTGTCGACCCCAGCGCATGGCCCTCCCCCGCTCTGATGGACGCTTCCGCCCATTCAAGCGTGAAAAGGTGCAAGATCACATTAGACGCCGGCGTAGGAGTGCAGGCCCTGGATGAAGATGTTCACCCCGACCAGGTTGAACAGCAGCGCGGCGTAGCCGACGATCGAGACGACCGCCGCCTTGCGGCCCTTCCAGCCCGCGGTCGCCCGCGCGTGCAGGTAGCCGGCGTAGATCGCGAAGACGATGAAGGACCAGGTCTCCTTGGGGTCCCAGCCCCAGTAGCGGCCCCAGGCCTCGTCCGCCCAGATCGCGCCCGAGATGATGGCGAACGTCCAGACCGGGAAGACGAACATGATCGACTTGTGGGAGACGCCGTCGAGGACCTCGGCCTTGGGCAGCCGGTCCAGGAAGCCCGTCCCGCCCTTCTCCTCATGCCGGGCGGCGGCCAGGTACAGCAGCGCGGTCACGAAGCCGACCGTGAACCCGCCGGAGGCGACGATCGCCGCGCTGACGTGGATGGCGATCCAGTAGGACTTCAGCGCCGGGACCAGCTCACCGGGCGCCTGGTAGAGCCAGATGGTCGCCGCGCCCAGCCCCAGCACCACCGCGAGCATGACGAACGCGCCGAGGTAACGGGCCTTGTCGCGGACCAGCACCACCAGGTAGGCGGTCACCGCGGCCAGGCAGATCGCCACCACGAACTCGTACATGTTGCCCCACGGCCAGCGGGACACCGACATGCCGCGGGTGGCCACGCCGCCGGCGTGCAGCAGCCAGCCGAACAGCGTGAGAAGAACGGCGAATTTGCCCCAGTCACGGCGCGGAGCCTTCTCCTCCCCGTTCCCGCCGGCGTCCTCGGCGCTCGCCTCCACCGGGGCGCCCGCGCCGACCAGCGCCTTGGCGCGCGCCTTGGCGGGGCGGGGCGAGAAGGCGAGATCCGCCGCGTAGCCGAGCATCGCGACCACATACAGCAGCACCGCGCCGAGCAACATGTTGTTGCTCAGATCGGCGAGTTCGGTGTCGACCACCGTGTCACTCCTTGATCGTTCCGGCCGGCACCGGCTCGGGTTCCTCTGGGCGCAGTTCGCGCAGCAGGTCGTCGAACTCCCCGGTGGGGGTTCCCAGGGTGAGGCCGCCGACCTCGACCACCGTACGCCCGTCCTCTCCGGCGCTCGCACGGACCCACACCCTGCGGCGCCGGGTCATCAGCGAGACGACCAGTCCCGCGACCGCCAACGTGGCCGAGATCAGGGCCGGCACCCGTCCGGGGTCGTAGGTGGCGGTCAGGGAGACGTACTGCTTGTATCCGGTGAAGGTGATCTCGCCCGACCCGTCGGGAAGCTTCAGCGTCTCGCCGATGCCCATCGCCTTCCGCTCGATCTTCACCATCTGCAGCTTCTCGGCGTCCAGCTCGTAGACCGACTGGGGGGCGCCCGAGTCCATGTTGAGGTCGCCCTTGAACGCGCCGAGCACCCCGACCATCGGGTTCAGCGGACCGGGGAAGGAGGAGACGACCGAGCTCCCGTCCGGCGAGGGCGCGGCCGTCGGCCAGAACATCATCTGGAAGCCCAGCTGGGGCTCGGCGTCAGGGGCCTTGAGGACGCCCTGGGAGGCCAGTGTCGCGGAGTCCATCGGCAGGAACTGCACGGCGCCGTCGAAGGCCACGTCGCCCTTGCTGTCGGTGACCTTGAAGGTCGGGGCGTACCCGTGGCCCAGCAGGTAGACCTTGGCCCCGCTCACCTCCAGCGGGTGGTTCACCTTGACCAGCTCGGAGCGCTCGGCCGAGCCGGGCCCCTCCCGGTAGGCCATCTTCGCCCTGAACTCCCTGGCCTGGCCGGTCTGCGAACCCGAGGAGACGAAGTCCGCCTCGAAGTCCTCCAGCGTCACCTGGAACGGCGCCAGGTCCTCGGGGTCGACCATGTGGCCCGGCTTGTACTCGCTGTAGTACGCCACCGAGTTGGAGAAGCCGGTGCCCTCGGTCAGCAGCAGGTTGCCCCGGTAGCCGAACATCGCGCCGAGGCCGACCGAGAAGAGCAGGGCCAGCAGCGCCACGTGGAAGACCAGGTTCCCGGCCTCGTGCAGGTAGCCCTTCTCCGCGGCGACCGAGCCGTCGGCCGCGACCGTGCGAAAACGCCGCTTGCGCAGCGCCTCGCGGGCCTGCTCCAGCGCCTGCTCGGGCGTCCGGTCCGAGCCGAACTCGGCGTGCTGCGGCAGCCTGGTGAACCGCTTGGGCGCCACCGGAGGACGGGACCGCAGGTTCTGCAGGAGCTGCCAGGAACGCGGCAGGACGCAGCCGGCCAGCGAAGTGAACAGCAGCAGGTAGATCGCCGCGAACCAGGGCGCGGCGAACACGTCGAACAACGACAGCTTGTCCAGCCAGGGGGCGAGCTTCTCGTGCTCCTCGAAATACTGGTCGACCTTCTCCGGCGCCTGGCCGCGCTGAGGGAAGATCGAGCCCGGTACCGACGCCAGCGCCACCAGGAACAGCAGTATCAGCGCCGTCCGCATGGACGTGAGCTGCCTCCAGCCCCAGCGCAGCCAACCCGTCAGACCCATCTAGATCACCGTCCCGACGCCGCCGATCCAGACCCGCAGCTCGTTGTTCAACTCGGTCCACAGCCCGGTGACCAGCAGCACCCCGATCAGCACGAGCATGCCGCCGCCCAGCCTCATCACCAGCCGGTAGTGGCGTTTCACCCACCCGAAGACGGTGAGCGCCCTGCGGTAGGCCAGCGCGGTCAGCAGGAACGGCAGTCCCAGGCCCACGCAGTAGAAGAAGGAGAGCACCCCGCCGCGCACCGGGGTCGCCTCGGTCATCGCCAGCCCCTGGATGGCGGTCAGCGTCGGACCGATGCAGGGCGTCCAGCCCAGCCCGAACAGCAGCCCCAGCAGCGGCGCGCCCGCCACCCCCGGGCTGGGCAGCCGGGAGGACTTGAAGGTGCGCTGCAGGTTGGTGAACAGGCCCATGAACAGCAGGCCCATGCCGATCGTGATCACGCCCAGGACTCGGGTGAGCGTCTCCTCGTAGGACTTCAGCCAGTGGCCCAGGCCGCCGAACACGAACCCGTAGGCCATGAACACCAGCGTGAAGCCCAGGATGAACAGCGCGACGCCCGCGACGAGCCTTCCCTTGCGCTGCTCGGCCAGGTCCTCGCCGGTCATGCCCGTCACATACGACAGGTAGCCGGGGACCAGCGGCAGGACGCAGGGGCTGAGGAAGGAGACCATGCCCGCCAGGGCGGCGAGCGGCAGGGCCATCACCAGCGCGCCGCTGGTGATGGTCTCCTCGATGCCCGCCGCGGCGACCATCACTTCTCCGCGACGATCTTCGCCAGCGCCGGGTCGAGCCGGGACTTGTTGACGAGGCCGGGGAACTGCACCGCGACCCGGCCCTCGCGGTCCAGGATCAGGGTGGTCGGCAGCGCGCTCGGGTTCACCGACGAGAAGGCCTGAGTGATCTTGCCCTCGGGGTCGAAGAGGCTCGGGTAGGTGCTGCCGAACTTGCGGACGAACGCCTTGGCGCCGTCCCTGGTGTCGCTGATGTCGACGCCGAGGAACTCCACCCCGGCGTCCTTGTTCTCCTGGTAGGTCGCCTCCAGCGCGGGCGCCTCGGCCCGGCAGGGGCCGCACCAGGACGCCCAGAAGTTGACCACGACGACCTTGCCCTCGTGCTCCGTGAGGTCGAACCGCCCGCCGTCCAGGGTCTCGCCCGCGACCGCGGCGGGAGAACGGCGGTCGGCGGCCGGGATCGGCTCACCCGGCTCGACCGCCGTACCGCCTCCGGCGCAACCGGCGGCCGACGTCAGAGCTGCGGCCGCCAGGAGGACGGGCACGACGGCACGGCGGATCATCAGTGGTACTCCTCAAGCACTACGAGCTGTAGTACGCGACTGTACCCGGAGCCTCAGGCGCCCGGGATGCTCGGGTGCCTGACCAGGTGGGCGGCGGGTTCGGCGTACTCCACCCGGGCGAGGACCTCGCCTTCGAAGACGAGGCTGGTGACGCTGGCCAGCCCGCACTGGCGGCGGCGCGGGTCGTGCCACAGCCGTACGCCCTCGGCGAGCCGGCGCGCGGTGTAGATCGGCAACTGGTGGCTGACGCACACCGCCTCGCGGCCGCGGACGGCCTCCCTGGCCTCCTGGCTGAAGGACCACATGCGGTCGGCGACCTCCTGGAAGGGCTCCCCCCAGGACGGCTTGAACGGGTTGACGAACCTGGGCCAGGTCCGGGGGTCGGCCAGCCTTCCCATCCGGAAGACCTCGCCCTCGAACTTGTTGTCGGCCTCGATCAGCCGCATGTCGACCACCGGGGTCAGCCCGGTGGACGCGGCCAGGGGGGCGACCGTCTCTTGGGCCCGGTCCAGCGGCGAGGTGTAGAGCACGGCGATGTCCCGGCCGGCGAACCAGTCGGCGGCGGCCTTGGCCATCAGATGCCCGTCCTCGCTGAGGTGGAAGTCCGGGAGGCGGCCGTAGAGCACGCCTCGCGGGTTGTGGACCTCACCGTGACGCAGAAGATGGATGATCGTGGTCTCAGTCATGGCGGGATCAGATTACCTTCACGTCTGGGGCAAACCCGTCTTCTTCGCCGCGGCCCTCGCGGCGTGCGGCAGGGCCTCGGCGATCCGCTCCAGCGCGGCGTCGTCGTGGGCCGCGCTGAGGAACCAGACCTCGTAGGAGGAAGGAGGCAGGTAGACGCCCCGGTCGAGCGCCTCATGGAAGAAAGCGGCGTAGGCCGCCGAATCCTGCCTCTGCGCGTGGGTGAAGTCCATCACCCGCTCGGAGGTGAAGAAGACCGAGAAGAGGTTGCCCGCGGTCTGCAGCCGGTGCGGGACTCCCTCCTTCGTCAGCGCCTCGGTCACCCACTGCCCGACCAGGGAGGCCGCGCGATCGACCCGCTCGTAGACCTCGGGGGTGCAGTTGCGCAGCGTGGCCAGGCCCGCCGCGGTGGCCAGCGGGTTCCCCGACAGGGTGCCCGCCTGGTAGACCGGCCCGGCCGGGGCCAGGTGGTCCATGACCTCGGCGCGCCCGCCGAACGCGGCGGCGGGCAGGCCGCCGCCCATCACCTTGCCGTAGGTGAAGAGGTCGGCCTGGACGCCCTCCCGGCCGTACCAGCCCGAGCGGGTGACCCGGAAGCCGGTGAGCACCTCGTCGATGATCAGCAGCGCGCCCGCCTTGTCGCACAGGCGGCGCAGCAGCTCGTTGAACCCGTCGACCGGCGGCACCACGCCCATGTTGGACGGGCACGCCTCGGTGATCACACAGGCGATCTCGCTCCCGTACTCGGTGAACGCCTCCTCGACGGCGACCGCGTCGTTGTAGGGCAGCACGATCGTGTCGGCCGTGGTGGCGCCGGTGACGCCCGGGGTGTCGGGCAGCCCGAGCGTGACGACCCCCGAGCCGGCCGCGGCCAGCAGCGAGTCGACGTGGCCGTGGTAGCAGCCGGCGAACTTGACGATCTTGGAGCGCCCCGTGAAGCCGCGGGCCAGCCGGATCGCCGACATGGTGGCCTCGGTGCCGGAGTTGACCAGCCGGACCTTCTCCACCGGGGTCCGGTCCACGATCTCCTCGGCCAGCTCCACCTCGCCCTGCGTGGGGGCGCCGTAGGACGTCCCGCGCGCCGCCGCCGCCTGGACCGCCTCGACCACCGCCGGGTGCGCGTGGCCCAGGATCATCGGACCCCACGAGCAGATCAGGTCGACATAGGTGTTGCCGTCGGCGTCGGTCAGGTACGGCCCCCGGGCCGAGGCCATGAACCGGGGGGTCCCGCCCACCGCGCGGAAGGCCCGCACCGGGGAGTTGACCCCGCCGGGCACCACTTCACGCGCCCGGTCGAACAGCTGCTGAGATCGCTCGGTGGAAGTCACCCGACCAGTCTGCCACCGCGACGCGACCGCCCTCGTCCGGGTCCCCGCCATGATCACGGTGAGTGCCCGGAGATCGTCGGGCCGCGACCGGCCGGACGCGTCCTTGTGCCGGACCCGACACAATCCGGTAACTCCCTTGACCATGAGCCGCGATCGCCGGTATCCACCCATGAAGGTGTCTTAAGTGCGGGTGTGGCAGGGAAGGGTCGAAGTGACGGAAGGCTGGACGGTACCGGGGTTCGCTCTCGTCAGAGAGCTGGGTGCCGATGCCTCCGGGCGGCAGGTGCTCGCGACGGACGAGATGACCAAGACCCAGGTCACCATCCGTTACCTGTCCCCCGCGCTGAACAGGGACGACGAATTCGGCCGGCGGATGAGCCAGCTGTCCCAGCTGGAGGACGACAACCTCGTCCAGGTCTACGAGCTGGTCGAGGACGGCCCCGAGGCCGCGGTCGTCTCGGAGTACTTCGAGGGCGTGCCCCTGCGGCGGCTGCTCGCCGACCCGCTGGACCCCGAGTCCGCGGTGGTGGTGCTGAGCGACATCCTGCTCGGCCTGGCCGCCGCGCACGGCAAGGGGATCATGCACGGCGACTGCTCGCCGGACAAGGTGCTCATCGCCCCCGACGGACGGGCCAAGCTGTCGGACCTGGGCATCGCGGTGCCGCACGGCAAGGGCGCCCCCTCGGGCGACCCGGTCTACCAGGCTCCCGAGCGCTGGCAGGGCTCCCCCCAGAGCCCCCAGACCGACATCTACGCGGCCACCGGCGTGTTCGTGGAGTGCCTGACCGGGCGGCGGCTGTTCCCCGCCACCTCGATCGGCGCGCTGAACCGGGCGCACAACAACGCGGCGATCCCCGTCATCGACGTGCCCGGGCCGCTGCGCCCCCTGGTGCTGCACGGCCTGGCCAAGGAGGCCGACAAGCGGCCCGTCTCGGCCGCGGACTTCCTCACCGAGCTGGACGAGGCGGTCAGCCCGGTCTTCGGCGCCGACTGGGAGAAGCGCGGCCGCGCCCGGGTGCGGGAGCTGGCCCAGCGGGCCGCCACCGCGCCGGCGCCGCCTCCCCCGAGCAAGGCCGCGGCCCGCACCTCGGCCGCCGCCCCGCCCGACCTCAGCCGCGACCGGCGCCCCCTGATCTTCGCGGGCGCGGGGATCGCCGCCGTGGTGCTCATCGGCGCCGTCGCCTACGGCCTCGGCTCCGGCGGCGACGACCCGGTCGCCGGCCCCACCGCCTCCCCCTCCCACCTGGCCGGGTCGGCGACCCCCACCGACGAGGCCTCTTCCCCGGCCACCCCGGCGACCGAGGAGATCGACGGCTCCGAACTGGCCGAGAAGATCTCCGGCGCCGTCTCCGACAAGGGCGCCTACACGCTGGCCTTCCGCCGGGTGGCGGGCAAGGAGGTCACCAGTGTCGGCGGCGCCGCCAAGGACGGCTCCTACAAGATCTCCGTCTCCGGCCCCAAGCTGGACAAGCGGCAGGCGGTCGTCATCGGCGACAGCGGCTACCTGCAGCAGGGCGCCGTCTGGGTGAAGCTCCCCCTGGGCGGCAAGGCCAAGGGCTACGGGGCGCTGGTCGAGCAGGCGCGCTGGGGCACCTCCGTCGACGCGCTGAGCTCCCTGCTGACGGGCGCCGAGACCCTCACCCGCAACGGCAGCCGCTGGAGCGGCACCGTGCCCCAGGCGTCCGGCCTGGACGCCGTCGCGCCGGGCTACCGCAAGGCCAAGGTCGCCTTCGAGCTCCAGGTCGGCTCCAACTGGCTGCCCAAGCACCTCAAGGTGACCATCACCGCCGCGGGCAAGACCAAGGTCGTCACCACCACGGCCTTCTCCAAATGGGGCGGGAAGGTCACCATCAAATCCCCCATGAAGCGCTGAGCTCCCCCCAGGGGCCCTGAACACGCGAGAGCCCTCCTTCCCCTGGGGGAAGGAGGGCTCGACCCGTTCCGGGGCGCGGAGCCGGACCGCTCAGTCGGACAGGAACTCCAGCACGCGCAGCGGGTCCGGCAGCCGGGCCCCCTCCGGCGGCCTGACCCAGGAGACCTCTCGCCCGAACGGCAGGACGGACGGAGGCGCGACCACATAGCTGTCCCGGCAGTGCCAGCGCATGCCCGGGGTGTCGGCGAGGGTCTCGGGCGAGCAGTCCAGATGGCAGGACCACCACTCGTCCTCGTCCTCCGGGGCGCCCCTGGTGGCGACGAAGAACAGGTAGCGCTCGGTGCCGATGGCGGCGACCGGCCCCGCCTCGACCCCGGCGGCCGCCATCGCGGCGAGGGCCGCCAGCCCCGTCTCGGCCGGGACGTCGAAGACGTCGAAGACCCGGCCGGTGGGCAGGATGACGTTGGCGTCCGGGGTGACGGCCCACCAGCGGTCGAGTACCTCACGGTCGGTGGTGGCCTGGCGCGCCCAGCCCGTCGAGACCGGATGCGCGCCCGGATGGGGGCAGCCGATCCGGTCGCAGGAGCAGGCCCGCTCGCCCGCGACCGGCGCGGAGGCCCCCGCCACGGTGGCCCAGCCCTGCGCGGCGTATTCCCGTGCCGCCATGGCCAGCCGGTTCTTAGCGCGAGTACCGCGGGTGACCGCCAACATCTATCGCCCCCCGAAGAGAGAACCGCCTTTCCCCAGATCATGGCGAAAGGTGAGGGAAACCTGCGTACCGACCCCTGGATACGGTTCTAAATGACTATACGCAGCCCACCCCGGCCGCCGTTCGGCCGGGGTTCACCGGAGGTTCGGCCGCACCGGGGCCGAGCCCCTCACAGGCTCCGGGCGACCTCGGTGGCCCAGTAGGTCAAGATGAGGTCCGCGCCCGCCCGCTTGATGGAGACCAGCGACTCGTGGATCGCCCGGTCGCGGTCGATCCAGCCCCGGGCCGCGGCGGCCTCGATCATCGCGTACTCGCCGCTCACCTGGTAGGCGGCGACCGGAACGTCCACGAGGTCCCTCACCTGGCGGACGACGTCGAGGTAGGCGCCGGCGGGCTTGACCATGACGAGGTCCGCGCCCTCCTCCAGGTCCAGGCGGATCTCGCGCAGCGACTCCCGGGCGTTGGCCGGGTCCTGCTGGTAGGCGGCGCGGTCGCCGAACTGCGGGGCGCACTCGGCGGCGTCGCGGAACGGGCCGTAGAACGCCGAGGCGTACTTCGCCGAGTAGGCCATGATCGGGACGTCCTGGTACCCGGCCCCGTCCAGCGCGGCGCGGATCGCCCGCACCTGGCCGTCCATCATGCCGCTGGGCGCCACGACCTGCGATCCGGCCTCGGCCTGCGCCACCGCGATCGAGGCGTACCGCTCCAGCGTCGAGTCGTTGTCGACCTCGCCCGACGGCGTGAGCAGCCCGCAGTGGCCGTGCGAGGTGTACTCGTCCAGGCACAGGTCCGTCATCAGGACGGTCGCGTCGCCCAGGTCGGACGACAGGTCGCGCAGCGCCCGCTGCATGATCCCGTTCGGGTCGTCGGCCGCCGAGCCCCGCTCGTCCTTGGCCGCGGGGACGCCGAAGAGCACCAGCCCGCCGACACCCGCCTCGACCGCCTCGTGGGCGGCCTTGCGCAGACTGTCGAGGGTGTGCTGGCGGACGCCCGGCATCGAGGAGATCTCGGCCGGCTCGTCGATGCCCTCCTTGACGAACATGGGCAGGATGAGCTCGGCCGGATTCAGCCGGGTCTCGGCCACCAGCCGGCGCAACGCGGCCGACCGGCGCAGCCTGCGCGGACGCTCGATCATCACGTGAACCTCTTCTTCCGTGCCCCCCGCCGCATCTGACTGGGCTTGCGCAGCGGCTCGCCCGCCTCGATCTGGGCGGCTCTCCGCTTTGCACCGTACTCGGCCAATGCGACCGCCAGGTCCAGAATGGAAGGCTTCTCGGCCATCACATCGACGCGCAGGCCGTACTCCTCGGCCGTCTTGGCCGTCTGCGGCCCGATCACCGCGATGACCGTCACGTTGTGCGGCTTGCCGGCGATACCGATGAGGTTCTTCACCGTGGAGGAACTGGTGAACAGCACCGCGTCGAAGCCGCCGCCCTTGATCGCCTCGCGGATCGGCTGCGGCGGCGGAGCCGCCCGGACCGTCCGGTAGGCGGTGACGTCGTCGCACTCCCAGCCCAGCTCGGTCAGGCCGGAGATCAGCCGGTCGGTGGCGATGTCGGCCCGCGGCAGCAGCACCCGGTTGATCGGGTCGAGGTCCTCGTCGTAGGGCGGCCAGATCTCCACCAGCCCCTCGCCGGACTGGTTGACCGGCGGCATGAGGTCGGGCTGGACCCCGAACTCCACCAGCGAGGCGGCGGTCTGGTCGCCCACCGCGGCGACCTTCAGGCCGGCGAAGGCACGGGCGTCCAGGCCGTACTCGGCGAACTTCTCCCGCACCGCCTTCACCGCGTTGACCGAGGTGAAGACCACCCACTCGTAGCGGCCGGTGACCAGGCCCTTGATCGCGCGGTCCATCTGCTGCGGAGTGCGCGGCGGCTCGACCGAGATGGTGGGGACCTCCTCGGGCACCGCTCCGTAGGCGCGCAGCTGCTCCGACAGGTCGGCGGCCTGCTCCTTGGTCCGCGGCACCAGGACGCGCCAGCCGAACAGCGCCTTGGTCTCGAACCAGGACAGCTTCTCACGCCAGTTCACCACGTCGCCGACCACGATCAGCGCCGGGGTGTCCATGCCCTTGGTCTCGGCGTACAGCCGGTTGAGGGTGGTCACCACCGTCTCCTGCTCGGTGGTGCTGCCCAGGCTGGTGTAGGCGGCCGGGGTGGAGTCCTTGCGGCCCACCGAGATCAGCCGCTTGGCCACCTCGCTCACATGGCCCTCGGCGCCCAGGATGACCAGGGTGGCGTCGCCCGCCGCGACGGACTCCCAGTCCACCGAGCCGTCGGACACGTCGATCACCCGCACCTCGCGGATCCTGTCGTCGCGCAGCGGGATGCCTGCGTACTGCGGCACCGCCGTCACCGCGGACACCCCGGGGACCACCTCGAAGGGGATGTTCTCCTCGGCGCACGCGGCCGCCTCCCGCGCCGCCTTCCCGCCCAGCCCCGAGTCCCCGGAGATCAGCCGCACCACCTCGCCGTCGCGGGCCGCCGACAGCACCAGCTTGACCGAGTCGCGCTCGTCCGCGTCGATGATCTCGGCTTCGGGAGCGCAGTGCCTGAGCACCTCCTCAGGGCAGCTCGAACGGTTCACCACGACCGTGTCCGCGCGGCCCAGCGCCTCGGCTCCACGCAGTGTCAGCAGACCGGGATCCCCCGGTCCGAGTCCTACGAAAGTGACGGTCATGGTGCCTCCATCAGCTTGTCGGCCCCCTGGTCGAAGAGCCGGGCCGCGAGCTCGCGGCCCAGTTCCACGGCCCGTTCGGGGTGGCCGCTAGCGGAGAGCCTGATCTGGCGGGCGCCGTCCAGGGAGACGACGGCGGCGGTCAGGCTCAGTACTTCGTTCTCCACCCGCGCGAACGCACCCACCGGCGCGGAACAGCCCGCCTCGAGCACCGACAGGACGGTGCGCTCGGCGGTGACGGCCGCCCGGGTGGCCGGGTCGTCCAGCACATGGAGGAGTTCGATCAGTTCGGCGTCGTCGGAGCGGCACTCCACCGCCAGCGCGCCCTGGCCCGGGGCGGGCAGCATCAGCTCGGGCTCGAAGAGCTCGCCGATCCCCTCGGTGCGGCCGATCCTGGTCAGGCCGGCGTTGGCCAGCACCACCGCGTCCAGCTCGCCGTCGGTGACCTTGGCCAGCCGGGTGTCGGCATTGCCGCGGATCGGCACCACCTCCAGATCGGGGCGCAGCGCCCTGAGCTGGGCGACCCGGCGCGGAGAGCCGGTGCCGACCTTCGCCCCCGCGGGCAGGTCGGCCAGCTTGCCGGGCCCGCACAGCGCGTCCCTGTGGTCGTGGCGCGGCGGCAGCGCGACCAGCTCGATGCCCTCGGCGGGCACCGTCGGCAGGTCCTTCAGCGAGTGCACGGCGAAGTCCACCTCGCCGGAGAGGACCTTCTCACGCAGCCGGTTGACGAAGACCCCGGTGCCGCCGATCTGGGCGAGCAGCGCCTTGGAGACGTCGCCCTCGGTGGTGATCCCCACCAGCTCCACGGAGCGCCCCGTGGCCCGGGTCAGCGCGTCGGCGACCATCCCCGACTGGGTCATCGCCAGCAGGCTCTTGCGGGTGCCCAGCTTCAGGGTCTTCACGCCTTGCTCCGTTCCTGCCGCTCCGGCTCCGCCGGGGCGGGCAGGTCGGCGCGGGTCACGGCCTGCGGGGCCGTGGGGTCGAGGTCGAAGAGCTCGCGCAGCGCGTCGGCGTAGGCGTCGCCGCCGGGGGCGGCGGCCAGTTCCTTCACCCGGACGGTGGGGGCGTGCAGCAGCTTGTCGGCCACCCGCCGGACGGTCATCGCGAGTTCGTGTTCGGTCTTGGGGTCGAGGCCGGGGAGCTTGGCGCGCAGCCGCGCCAGTTCCAGCTCCACCACCTCGGCGGCCCGGGCGCGCAGGGCGACCACGGTCGGCGCCACGGCGGCGGCGCGTGCGGCGGACAGGAAGGCCGCCACCTCGTCCGCGACGATCTGCCGGACCTCCTCCACGGCCTCGGGGCCGATGGCCCGCGCGGACTCCTCGGCGGTGCGCAGGTCGTCGAGGCCGGCCAGGCCGGTGCCCTCGACGTCCCGGACTCCCGGGTCGACGTCGTGCGGCAGGGCGAGGTCGAGGATGAAGCGGAGCCCCGGGACGAGCTGCTCCTTGCTGATCATCAGCCCGGCGCCGGTGCAGGAGACGATCAGGTCGGCGGAGCCGAGCTCCTGCTCGAGGTCCTCCAGCGGCAGCGCGCGGGCCGGCACGCCGACGGTCCTCGCCGACTCGGCCAGCCGTTCGGCCTTGGCGTAGGTGCGGTTGGCGACCGCGATCTCGGCGACGCCGGCACGGGCCAGGGTGGCCACGGCCAGGCCGCTCATCGCGCCGGCGCCGATCACCAGGGCCCTGCGCTGGGACAGGTCGCCCAGGTGGCCCTCGGCGACCTGGAGGCCGACGCTGACCAGGGAGGCCCCCGCCTGGTCGATGCCGGTGTCGGAGTGCGCCCGCTTGCCGACGCGCAGCGCCCGCTGGACCACCTCGTGCAGGGTGCGCCCGATGGTGCCCTCGGTCTGCGCCAGCCGGAAGGCGGCGCGGATCTGGCCGAGGATCTGGCCCTCTCCGACGACCATCGACTCCAGGCCGCAGGCCACGGTGAAGGCGTGCTGGACCGCCCTGTCCTCGTAGTGCACGTACAGGTGCCGGGACAACTCCTCCAGCGGCACGCCCGAGTGCCTGGCGAGCAGTTCGGAGATGAGCTGGACCCCGCCGTGGAACTTGTCCACCGAGGCGTACACCTCGACCCGGTTGCAGGTCGAGACGATCATCACCTCGCTGACCGCCTCATGCACCTCGTGCAGAAGTTTGACCAGGTCGTCCCCTGTGATCGACGTCTGCTCCAGCAGCGTGACGGGGGCTGACCGGTGGCTCAGACCGACGACTAGCAGACTCATGGATGTACCTCGATGTACTCCTCATGGGGTCCGCCGGCCTTACGCTGCTCGTGGAACGCGAGAATCTGCAGTTCTATCGACAGGTCGACCTTGCGGACGTCGACGCCCTCGGGGACGTTGAGGACGACGGGGGCGAAATTGAGCACGCTGGTGACCCCGGCGGCGACCACCCGGTCGCACACCGTCTGGGCCGCCGCCGCGGGGGTGGCGATGACGGCGATGGACACGCCCTGGTCCTTGATGATGGTCTCCAGCTTGTCTGTGTGCTCCACGGCGAGTCCGGCTATGCGCTGGCCGACGATGGAGGCGTCGGCGTCGAGCAGCCCGGCCACCCGGAATCCCCTGGACGCGAACCCGCCGTAACCGGCGAGGGCGCGGCCAAGGTTACCCACCCCGATGATGGCCACCACCCAGTCCTGGGTGAGACCGAGTTCACGTGAGATCTGGTACACGAGGTACTCAACCTCGTACCCGACTCCGCGCGTGCCATACGAGCCGAGGTGGGAGAGGTCTTTACGCAGTTTGGCGGAGTTGACCCCGGCCGCCGCCGCGAGCTCCTCGGAGGAGACCGTCTCGACTCCTCGCTCCTTCAGGCCCTGCAGGGCCCGCAGGTAGACGGGGAGCCGCGCCACCGTGGCCTCCGGAATCCCCTTGGCGGAATCCTTGAAGGCCTTCGCGTTCGTCTGCCGGGGGTTCATCGCGGGTGGCGTGGCCTCTCTACACGGCCTCCCACCGGGAGAGGCGTATTTCCTTCAGGTTAACCCCATTGTGAACGAACGCACAAAGTCACCGAACGGCGTTCTATAAAATTTTCCCAGCTAACAGGCGTATTTTCCGTCGCGCTGTGACAGAACAGACACGTCGGCTCGCCCGTCTGCATGATCATCTGTCCGCCAGCGCCCGGCGCAGCCGCTGCTCGTCCACCCGCCAGAAGTCGATCTGCTTGCCGTCGACCAGGGTCACCGGAATGTGATCGTGGTACTCGCGCAGCAGCCCCTCGTCCAGGGTGATGTCCTTCTCCTCCCACGGCTCGCCGGTGTCCGCCGCGACCCGCTCGATGACCGCGCGGGCGTCGTCGCACAGATGGCAGCCGGGACGGGTCAGCAGCGTGATCATCGCAGCACCGGGAGGCTGCCGCCGGTCAGCTTCAGGTCGATCACGTTCGTGGCCAGCACGTGGGTGCGGCTCTCGGCCTGGAACCGGTGCACGTACGGCCGGACCTGGTGCTCGTCGAACGCCTCGCGGTCGCGGAAGAGCTGGTAGGAGATGCGCTGGGTCGGCGCGCCCTCCACCGCGTGGCAGGTGAAGATCAGGATGCCCGGCTCGGCCTGGACGGCCTGGCCGATGAGCTGGTTGACCTGCCGGTCGAAGGCCTGCTCCCGGCCGTCCAGCAGGGTGTAGACCACGATCTGGCCGTAGGGGCCCATGATCCGGGACGGCTGCGGCGGGGGCGGAGGCGAGGCGAACCAGTCGTCGCCGACCACCGGGCCGGTCGAGTGGAGCGTCGGGGGACCCTGCTGCGGCATCGCCGGCTGCGGCGGCTGAGGCGGCAGCGGCCGGGCTCCGGTGGTGTGCCGCGGCGGCAGCGGAGGCTGCGGGGGCTGAGGCGGCTCGGGCCGCATCATGCCGTGGGTGTCGGGACGGGCACGGTGGGAACGCGGCGGCTCGTACGCCATCTCGTCCTCAGCCTCCTTCTCCTCGGAGTCTCGGCGTTCTCTGCGGGATTCGCGGTCATCCCTGGACCTGCGGCCCTCGGTGACCTCGTCGTCCTCGCCGTCCGGTGCGGCGGCGGTGCGGTAGGCGGCGAACCAGACCAGGCCCGCGGCCGAGGCCAGGCCGACGATCTTCAGTAGGCCGGGCAGATACCCGACCGCGACCAGGTTGACCAGGCCCGCGCCCACCGCGACGGCGGACGGGACCATCAGTTCGTAGGCGTCCTTGTCCCGCTTCTGCGAGCGGACCACGGTGGTCACCGCGGCGGAGGCCAGCGCGACGATCACCATCACCACCGCGCCGGTCAGCAGCCAGCCGGGGAGCAGCCCGTAGACGTCGCCCGGATCGGGCACCGACTTGCCCAGCTGCGTCTTGTTCGCGAACGGGTCGAGCACGAGGATGACCACCGCGACCAGCGAATAGGAGATCGCGATCAGCCGGGCGGCGAACCGGGCCTGCAGCGCCTTGACGCACAGCTCGATCGCGCCGACCGCGATGCAGATCGGGGCCAGCAGGGCCCCGGTGATCGCCATGGTCCGGAATGTGAAACCGCCGAAGCCGGCGAAGCACCCGATCGAGATGGCGGCCAGTGCCAGCCCCTCGAGACCGGCGGCCGCGGCCCAGGCCCACAGGTGGACCCGCTTGTCCTTCAGGGCGCTCTGAACCAGCAACCCGGCGCCCACAAGGGCTGCCAGGGTCGCCACCAGAGCCAGCATTCCTTCGACCATCGCGCCCCCATGGTGCCCGATGAATCCGGCTGAGGCGTACCGGGAGGCCAACTTCTCACGTATTTCCCTTCAGGAGGCATCACCGCGCCTGTTCTCCGGCATCCGGAGAACAGGCCGAAGGGAGGGGTCCGCAGCCGAGATCGTTGTGCGGGCCCTGGGTGTCGGGTAGATCTGTACTCAGGGGAAACAGGCTCACCGACAGCGGTTCCGGGCCCAGTGAAGAAAAGACGTGAGTATGCGGCACTTCTGGCAACGGCAGGCGACCGATCCGGTCAACGCGGGCAAGGTGGCCGCCGAAGCGGCGGAGACGGTGTCGTGGCCCGCGCCCGACCCCACGGCCGCCGCGTTCTTCGACGTCGACAACACGATGATCCGCGGCGCGTCGATCTACCACTTCGCGCGGGGGCTGGCCAAGCGCAAGCTGTTCACCACCCGCGACCTGGCGATGTTCGCCTGGGGCCAGGCCGCCTTCCGGCTGCGCGGCGCCGAGAACGCCGACCACATCGGCAGCGCCAAGGAAGCGGCCCTGTCCTTCGTCGCGGGCATGGCGGTCGACGACCTCGTCCACCTCTGCGAGGAGATCTACGACGACGTCATGGCCGACCGGATCTGGCAGGGCACCCGCACCCTCGCCCTGGCCCACCTGGACGCGGGGCAGCAGGTCTGGCTGGTCACCGCCACCCCCGTCGAGATCGCCAGGGTCATCGCCAACCGGCTGGGCCTCACCGGGGCGCTGGGCACCGTCGCCGAGACCGTCGACGGGCACTACACCGGCCGGCTCGTCGGCAGCCTGCTGCACGGACCCGCCAAGGCCGAGGCGGTCCGCGCGCTCGCTCTCAAGGAGGGGCTGGAGCTGGCCAACTGCTCGGCCTACAGCGACTCCCACAACGACCTGCCGATGCTCACCGCCGTCGGGCACCCGCACGCGGTCAACCCCGACGGCGAGCTGCGCGACCGCGCCAGGGCCAGCGACTGGCCGGTCCACGACTTCCGCACCGGGCGCAAGGTCACGCTGATCGCGCTGCCCGCGGCGGCCGGCGCCGGAGCCCTGGCGGGCGGGGTGGCGGCGGGCATAGCGCTGCGCCGCCACTACCGCGGCACCGCCTGACCGGCTCGGACGCGCCCGGCCCGGCGCTCAGAGGAAGGCCGGGCCCCGGCGCAGCAGGAGGTCGTACAGCTGGTGCTGGATCGTCTCGCGGATCTGGTCTGTGAGATCGAACACCACCATCGGGTCGTCGGCCTGCTCCGCCCCGTAGTCCTCCAGCAGGATCGGCTCGCCGAACCTGATCATCCACTTGGACGGCAGCGGGACCAGCCCCAGCGGACCCAGCAGCGGCCAGGTGGGGGTGATGGGAAAGTACGGCAGGCCCAGCAGCCGGGCCAGCGGCCGCAGGTCGGCGACCTTGGGGTAGATCTCCTCGGCGCCCACGATCGAGCAGGGGATGATCGGCACCCCGGCGCGCAGCGCGGTCGCGACGAACCCGCCCCGGCCGAACCGCTGCAGCCGGTAGCGCTCGCTGTAGGGCTTGCCCACGCCCTTGAAGCCCTCGGGGAAGACCCCGACCAGCTCGCCCTGTCCCAGCAGCCTCTCGGCGTCCTGGGGGCAGGCCAGGGTGTGCCCGGACTTGCGCGCCAGATGGGCCAGGAACGGCACCTGGTAGACCAGGTCGGCGCCCAGCAGCCGCAGGTTCCTCTCGACCGTGTCGTGCAGGCCGACCTGGAGCATGACGGCGTCCAGCGGGACGGTCCCCGAATGGTTGGCCACCAGCAGGGCGCCGCCGTGCTCGGGGACGTTCTCCAGGCCGTGCAGCTCCACCCGGAACCAGTGCTCGTACAGCAGCCGGGCCAGCGGCAGCAGCACCGAGGCGTTGAGATCGGGGTCGAACCCGAACTCGTCCACCTCGTACTCGCCGGAGATCCGCCGCCGCAGGAAGGCGAGCCCGGAGGCCGCGGCCTTCTCCAGCGGGTGCCGTTCCGGCTCGGGAGGCCGGTTGACGTTCAACGGGATGACCTGGGCGAGGGCGGGACCCGGCGGGCCGTCCTCGCCGTGCGCGTTCATCACCTGACACCGCCCCCTCGTTCCGGAGCCCCAGGAAGGGACCCGGTCACCAGATCGAACAGTTCCAACGGAAGGGAGTTGCCCATTCCGTGGGCCTGCAGGAACTCGCTGAAGGCGGCCTCGGAGCCGTACTTCGGCCGCCAGGACAACTCCTCGACCAGCCTCGCGGTGTCGATGACCCGGCCGTAGGTGAGCCAGCGTTTCAGCTCGTCGGAGAAGCCGGGAAGCCCGCCCAGCCGTTTGCCGGTGTCGCCGACCAGCCCGAAGGCCGGTCCGGGCAGCGGCAACTGCTGCCGCCCCGCCCTGCGCAGGCACTGGGACAGCAGCAGCACGCCGTCGCCGGCCACGTTGAAGACACCCGGATGGTCCTCCACGGTCATCCGGCGCAGCACCTCGACGCCGTCGTCCTCGTGCAGGAACTGCAGCCGCGGGTCGAACCCCAGCACCGTCGGCACCACCGGCATCCGGAAGTACCGGGTGAGCGGGGAGTCGACGCCGGCGCCGAGGAAGTTGGCGAACCGCAGGACCGAGACCGTCAGGTCCGACCTGCGGCGCTGCAGCCCCCGGACGTACCCCTCGACTTCGAGGGCGTCCTTGGCGTAACCCGAGGAGGGAGGAACAGCCGCGTGGGCGTCCTCGGTGAAGACCGCGGGGTCTTTCGGCGAGGAGCCGTAGACCGCCGCGGACGAGCGCACGACCAGCTTGCGCAGGTAAGGAGACCGCTGACAGGCGCCGAGCAGCTGCATCGTCCCGATGACGTTGATCTCCTTCGTCGCGGACCGCTGCCCGGACGGTGAGGTCACCAGGTTCAGGTGCACGACCGTGTCGACCCGGGCCGAGGAGATCACCTTGGCGATGCTCGGCGTCCGGATGTCCACCCGGACGAACTCCGTGCGGCCGAGCGGCCCGGCCGGCGGGACGGTGTCCACGCCGATGACCCGCTCGATGCCGGGGTCGGCCTGCAGAGTGCTCGCGACCCGCGCGCCCAGGAACCGGGACACACCGGTGACCAGCACCACGCGGGCCGTTCCCGGCGCACGCGAGGAGCCGCCCCCTCCGGAGCCCTCCGGGCGCTCTCCGTGCACCGGGGACTCCCGGGGGTTCTCCGGGTCTGAGGCACGCATGGAGGCCACTCTGCGGCCCACCCCTTACGGCTGGTCGAGCGGCGTGTTCACTTCTTGTTGCGACGCTGGACGCGGGTCTTCTTCAGCAGCTTGCGGTGCTTCTTCTTCGCCATCCGCTTACGACGCTTCTTGATAACGGAGCCCACGAAACCTCACTCATACGATCCCCGGCCATCGCCGAGATGACCGTCATGGGGCGTGCAGGAAAACGGGCTACAGCGCAGCCCAACGGCTAACATTACCGCCGCTCGCACGTTGAGGAGAACCGGCGGCCTCTCGGCCGCCGGTGTCGTCTCGTCCGCTCCGTGTCCGGACAGGCTTCGACGACCCGCGACTAACCGGCCTCGATGTAGGCCTCTCGCAGGTAGTCATGCACAGCTTGTTCCGGTACCCGGAAGGAGCGCCCGACCCTGATGGCCGGAAGCTCCCCCGAGTGAACGAGTCGGTAGACGGTCATCTTGGACACCCTCATCACCGATGCCACTTCAGCGACGGTCAGGAACCTCACCTCGCTGAGAGGCCGCTCGCCTGAAGCCATGGGCCGCCCTTTTCCACACATGCCGCGCCACCTGCCCTTTGGGTGACTCCGATCACGCACGTGTACTTCATCCAGCGTAAATCGCGTATCCCAAGTCGCAAGAGGGTTCTTTACGCCAACAGGCCCGCGTGACCCAGGAGATAGGTCGTCATCGGGATGTAGTGGGCAGGGAGCACGTTGTCGTCCAGCGGCACACAGACCTCGATTTTCCCTACGACATGCCCGGCGAACAGGGCGGGATCGTTGCAGTCGGCGAATCCCACCGTCGAAACGCCCGCCTCTCCCGCCGCCCCGGCCCACCCGTGATCGGCGATGACCAGGTCCGGCCAATACCGGGATTCGTCTGCGAGGTTTGCCAGCATGCGTTCCATGGGAGCGGCGTGGTGCGTGTGGTGGAAGGAACCGCCGAACTCCAGCGCGGCGACCCCGTCGGTGTAGCGGATGGTGCGCTGCTCGGGCCCGTCCCACGGCTCGTCCGACAGGTAGGACCAGCCCTCCGCGGGCGTCAGGATCGCGCAGCCGGCCTCGCGCAGCGCCTGGGCGATCGGGCGGTACACCGGATTCAGCAGAGCTCCGGGGTGGCCGGTGGCCAGCATCACGGTCTCCCGCTCCCTGGCCGCCCTTCCGATGCGCTCGCCCATGGCCTCGAGCGTGTCCAGGGTGCGATCGGGGTCGATGGTGTCCTCGCCGAAGAGGTGACCCGGGTCCGGACTGGTCCCGGCGAGGCGGGCCATCGCCTCGATGGTCCGCTCGTAGGTCCACTCGCCCAGATCGAGCCCGAACTGGTAGTACGGCTCCCCCGCCGCCATCCTGCGGAAGTTGCGCAGGTTGTTGTGCCGTGGCGTCGCCACGTCACCGGCGATGAAGGTGCGCAGCAGGTGGTCGCGCAGTTCTAGTCGGGAAGGAGGCCGTGTTCGGGGAACACCGCCCGGCGTGTCGCCAGGATCGCCTGATCGATCGGATTGGCCGGGTCGTAGCCCTCGCCCCACGTCTGCACCTCCACCTGGAAACCGTCGGTCATCACCTTGGGGGCGATCTCGCCCGTCCGGATCTGGGCGAACTCCCGCCAGCCCTCGGGGCAGGCGGTCCGCGGGTCGACCGGATGCCCGCTCGCCTCGGCCAGCAGGTGCGTCCACGCCCTCGGGACCACCTGAACCAGTTCGTAGCCGCCGCCTCCGGTGAGCACCCACTTGCCTCCGGTCACCTCGTGGGCGAGCCCGTGCAGCCGCTGGTAGATCGTGCGCTGGCCGTCCACGGTGAGGGACAGATGGGCGAGCGGGTCCGACAGGTGGGTGTCGCAGCCTTGCTGGGTGACCAGGACCTGCGGCCGGAAGGCGCGCAGCAGCGGCGGCACCACCGCGTCGAACGCGCGCAGCCAGGCCCGGTCACCGGTGCCCGGAGGCAGTGCCACGTTGACGGCGGTGCCCTCCGCGCCGGTCTCCTGGGGGAAACCCGTTCCGGGGAAGAGGGTGCGGGGCGACTCGTGCAGGCTGATCGTCATGACGCGGGGATCGTCGTAGAAGGCCTTCTGGACGCCGTCGCCGTGGTGGACGTCCACGTCCACGTACGCCACCCGCTGCGCGCCGTGCTCCAGCAGCCAGGCGATGGCGACGGAGACGTCGTTGTAGATGCAGAAGCCGGAGGCCGCGTCCGGCATGGCGTGGTGCAGCCCTCCGGAGATGTTGGCGGCGTGTTCCGTCTCGTTCGTCCAGACCGCCCGGGCCGCCGCGACGCTCGCCCCGACGATCAGCGAGGCCGCCTCGTGCATCCCCTCGAACAGCGGGTTGTCGGTGGTTCCGAGGCCGAAGACGTAGTGGGGCTTCAGCTCCCTGCCGGACCTCTTGACCGCCTCGATGTACTCGCGCCCGTGCACCAGCGAGAGCAGCCCGTCTCCGGCGGACTCGAAGCCGCGCAGTTCGACGTGGTCGAGCACCCCGAGGTGACGGCTCAGCTCCATGGTGAGCTCGACCCGGACGGGGTTGAGCGGGTGGACGGACCCGAAGTCGTAGGAGAGAAGTTTGTCGTCCCAGAAGACCTGAAGCGCCCCAGTCATACGTCCACTCTCCCCGCCCGCACCGATCCCAGCCCTGGGGATCAAAGGTAGCGCGTTACGCAGAGTTACCTAGAGCGTACCAAAGTTACTCTTTTGTGAAGTGAAACACTGAGTCAAAATGGGTATCCCGTTAACAAAGCAGAAACAGTGATCACCATCACTGAACGATCAGGAGGGGGGTGGCCATGCTCGAGGATGAGGTCACATCTTCGCTCCCGGGGATGACGCCCCGGGTACCGCGTCCGACACCGGTCCTGGAACGTCACCCGAGCGTCCAGAGCAGGATCATGGGCGGTGCCCTGCGGTTCACCGTGCGTCCGCTGCTGCACCGCATGCCGGGCCGGCCCCTGCCGATCCGCGCCGCGCGCGCCGCCATCGACCGGGCCGCCGTCCTGCTCCCGACCGACCGCCGGGTGAGGGTGGAGCGCGTCCGCGACCCGCAGTTGCGCAGCGGGCACGTGGTCAAGGCCGAATGGGTCATCCCCGACGGCGACCACACCGAGGACTCCGCGATCCTGTACCTGCACGGCGGCGGCTACGTCGTCTGCTCCCCGCGGACCCACCGCAGCCTCACCACCAGGCTCGCGGTGGACAACGCGATGCCCGTCCTCGTCCCGCACTACCGGCTGGCGCCCGAGCACCCCTTCCCCGCAGCCCTCGAGGACGCCCTGGAGTCCTACCGCTGGCTGCTGGACCGGGGCTTCACCCGGATCGTGGTGGCCGGTGACTCCGCCGGCGGCCATCTGGCCGCCAGCCTGGCCGCCGAGATCAGCAGGCACGAGCTGGCGCCTCCGGCGGGACTGGTGCTCTACTCCCCCTGGGTCGACCTGTCGTGCGAGCTCTCCCTCGCCGAGGACGCCCTGGTCCGCGACCCCTACATCAGCCCGCACACCGCCCGGCGCGTCGCCCGGCTGGTGACGGGCCGCCACATGGACCCCCGCCTGGCGCTGCTCTCCCTGGAGTGGTCGGAGCTGCCCCCGGTGCTGATCCAGCTCGGCGGCGCGGAGGTGCTGCGCCCCGAGGGCGAGGCCTTCGCCGAGCTGCTCATGGCCGCGGGCGCCCCGGTGGAGCTGCAGGTCTGGCCCGGCCAGATGCACGTCTTCCAGATCCTCAACAAGCTGCTCCCGGACGCCGACGAGGCCATGCGCGAGACCTCGTCGTTCATCAGGGCGGTGGTGTGCGGACACCAGCCCAACCTCACCATCGTCGCGTAGCGACAATCGGATACCTCGCGTAGCGACAATCGGATACACCGCGTAGCGACAATCGGATACCTCGCGTTCGGGATCAGTCGGCTCTGAGGGCCACCACCGGGTCGAGCCTGCCCGCCCGTCTGGCCGGCATCACGCCGAAGAAGACGCCGACCGCGGCCGAGACGGTGAACGCCATCACCGGCGACCACCAGGCGATGACGGCCGGGACGGGTGAGAGCGCCGCGATGGCCAGCGCGGTGCCGACGCCCAGCACGATGCCCAGCGCCCCGCCGGTGGAGGTGAGCAGCACCGCCTCCACCAGGAACTGCGCCAGAACGTCCCGCTGCCGTGCGCCGAGCGCCTTGCGCAGGCCGATCTCCCGGGTGCGCTCCCGCACGCTCACCAGCATGATGTTGGAGACCCCGACCCCGCCGACCAGCAGCGAGATGGCGGCGATCGCGGCCAGCACTCCGGTGAGCGCGCCCAGTACCGTCCCGATGGTCCCCAGCAGCTGGGTCTGGGTGACGGCCGAGTACCGCTCGCCCTGATGGCGTTCCTCCAGCGTCCGCACCAGCCGGTCCTGCAGCGGTTCGACGGAGTCGGCGTCCGCGGCCCGCACCGCCATGTAGTCGACCCGGGTGACGCCCAGCATGCGCTGCGCGGTCGTCAGCGGGATCTGCACCTCGTTGTCGCGGGACTGGCCGAAGGTCTGGCCGACCTCTTCGAAGACCCCGACGACCCGGAACCTGCCTCCGCCGATCGTCACCTGCCTGCCGAGCGGGTCCACCTCTCCGAACAGCTTCTCGGCGGCCTGGGAGCCGAGCACGACGACCCTGCGCCGGGTCTCCACGTCGATCTCCGACAGGTGGCGTCCCTTGTCCAGCGGCCTGACGTAGACGTTCGGGACGTTCTCGTCGGCGCCCAGCATCGAGGCGAACACCTCGCGGGAGCCGGCGCGCACCACCTCGCTGGAGCTGAGCCCGGCGGTCACCGCGTCCTCGCCCGCTATCCGGCGCAGCGCCTCGACGTCCTCCAGGTCGAGCCTGCTGACGGTGGGGCCGCCGGAGTCGAGGCCGAACTCGCCGGGGACCACGAAGATGATGTTGGAGCCGAGGCCCTCGATCTCCCCTTCGACCATGTCCCGGGCGCCGCCGCCGATCGCGACCAGCACCACGACCGCCCACACGCCGATGATGACGCCGAGCATGGTGAGCAGGCTCCGCACCCGGTTGGCGCGCAGCGCCTCGAACGCCACCCGGAAGAGTTCGGACGTCCTCATGCGGCGGTGTCCCGTTCGATCAGGCCGTCCCGGATGTAGATCTGGCGGCGGGCCCGCGCGGCGACGTCCGGTTCGTGCGTCACCAGGATGACCGCCACGCCCTGCTCGGCGTTGAGCCGCTCCAGCAGGTCCATCACCTCGTCTCCGGTCCTGGTGTCGAGGTTGCCGGTCGGTTCGTCGGCCAGCACCAGCTGCGGCTCGCCGACCAGGGCGCGGGCGATGGCCACCCGCTGCTGCTCGCCACCGGACATCTGGTTGGGCCGGTGGTCGAGCCGGTGCCCCAGCCCGACCCGCTCCAGCGCGGCGATCGCGCGTTCGCGTCTCTCCGGCCGCGGCACGCCCCGGTACATCAGCGGCATTCCGACGTTGTCGACGGCCGTCGTGCGGGCCAGCAGATGGAAGGACTGGAAGACGAAGCCGATGTGCTCGTTGCGCAGTTCGGCGAGTTCGGCGTCGTCGAGCGTCGCGACGTCGCGTCCGCCGACTCTCAGCACTCCCGAGCTGGGCCGGTCGAGCGCGCCGAGGAGGTGCATGAGGGTGGACTTGCCGGATCCGGACGGGCCGAGGATCGCCGCGTACTCGCCCTGCTCGATCGTCAGGCTGACGCCCTTGAGCGCCTGGACCTGGACGCCTTCCATCTCGTAGGTGCGGGTGACGTCCACGGCCTCCAGCGCCGGGACGCTCACCCGAGCTCCTGTCCCTGCCGCACCGAGTCGGCCGCGCCCACGACGATCCGGTCGCCGTCCTTCAGTCCCGTCAGCACCTCGACGGTGGCGTCGCCCTCGGCGCCGAGCGTGACCGTCCGCCGGACGGCCTCGCCGTTCTCCACGACCCACACGGTGCTGTTCTGGCCGCTGCTGACGACGGCGCTGGTCGGCACCGTCAGCACGTTCTCGACCTCGCGCACCTTCAGCCGGACGATCGCGCTCATGCCGGGTTTGGGTTCGGGCGCCTTCGATCCGTCCGGCAGGGTGCCGTCCTCCAGCGTGAGCTGCACCTTGTAGGTGACGCCGCCTCCGGAGTTCTCCGAAGGGGTGACGCCGACGCTGTAGACCTTCGCGTCGTAGTCGGCCTCGGGCAGCGCGTCGAAGTCCGCCTCGGCCTCCCCGTCGCGCTTGACCCTGAGGATGTCCGACTCGTCGATGTCGGCGGTCAGGCGCAGCTCCGACACGTCCGTGACGGTCACGACCGCCGCGCCGGAGGAGATCGGGACGCCGACCGCGATGGACGAGGGGTCGCTGGACGCGCCGGGCAGGCTCAGCCCGCCGGTCAGCCCGGCCAGGGACGAGGGCATCAGGCCGGAGAGCGCCGACGACGAGCCGTTGCCTCCCGCCGGGCCGCCGAGGCTGACCACTCCCGCGAACGGCGCTTTCAGGACCAGCCCGTCCGCGGTGCGTTCGGCGGCCTTCACCGCCGCCCGGGTCTGCACCCTGCTGGACGCGCCGAGGGACGACAGCGCCGAGGTGATACTGCCCAGCCCGGTGTTGAGCCGGGTGACGGCGAGCTGCGCCGCGCCCGCCGCGGTGGCGTAGTCGCCCTCGGCCTTGGCGATCTCGGCGAGGGCCTTGGCCCGGTCCCGGGGGTCGCGGATCTTCTTCGCGGCCTCCCGGGCCTTCTTGAAGCCGCGCCGGGCGATGCGGTCGGACTGGGCGCGGAACGAGCCGAGGCTCAGGCCCGAGGGCATGGAGGTGCCGCGCGCCGCCTGCCGGTCGGCCTCCCTGGCCTGGTCGAGCTGCTCCTCGGCGGCCGGGGAGTCGATCCGGGCGAGCACCTGTCCCTTCTTCACCCGGTCGCCGTCTCTGACCTTGAGCTGGACGATGGTGCCGTCGGCCGGGCTGCGCAGGGTGACGTCCGCCCTGGCCGTCAGGGTCGCGGGGGCTTCGACGACCTCGGTGACCGAGCCTCGGGAGACGGTGCCGAGCCGCGGCCGCTCTCCTTCGTCGCCGCTGGAGCAGCCGCTGAGCAGCACCGCGGTGAGGGCGAAGGAGAGGGCGGGGGGAAGGAATCGAAGCGATGCCACACGGGCATGCTATTTCCCCATAAACCCCAGAAACAGAGTTCTGGCATGAAAGTAAGCCGACCTCAGCCCCCCGCGAGCTCCCTGCCCCGGTCGCGGGCCGCCTCGATCGCCTCCAGGACCGCGGCGCGGACCCCGTGCTTCTCCAGCTCGCGGATGGCGGCGATGGTCGTCCCGCCCGGCGACGTCACCGCCTCGCGCAGCAGCACCGGGTGCTCGCCGGAGTCGCGCAGCATCACCGCCGCGCCGACCGCCGACTGGATCACCAGCTCCAGCGCCGCGGCGCGCGGCATGCCCAGCAGGATGCCCGCGTCGACCATGGCCTCGACCAGGTAGTAGAAGTAGGCCGGGCCCGAGCCCGACAGCGCGGTCGCCGCGTCCTGCAGCGACTCCGGCAGCCGCGTCACCTTGCCGACCGGCCGCAGCAGTTCCTCGGCGAGCGCCAGGTGCGCCTCGCCGGCGTGCGCCCCGGCGGAGATGACGCTCATCGCCTCGTCCACCAGAACCGGCGTGTTCGACATGACTCGGATGACCGGGACGTCGGCCGGCAGCCGCTCGGAGATGAAGGAGGTGGTGATGCCCGCCGCCATCGAGACGACCAGGGTCCCCGACGACACGTGCGGGCCGATCTCGGCCAGCAGCGTCCCCATGTCCTGCGGCTTCACCGCCAGCACCAGCACCGAGGCCTTGGCCGCCGCCTCGGTGTTGGCCACCGACTCCACCCCGTAGCGTTCGCGCAGCACGGCCGCCCGCTCCTCGCGGCGGGCCGTCACCATCAGCTCCGACGGGCGGCGACCGGCCCGCAGGACGCCGGCCAGCAGCGCCTCGCCCATCTTGCCGGTACCGAGAATCGCGATCATCACACACCTGACCTGGTAGTTCGAACGGCTCGAAAGCCTGACGGCCCGAGGCTACGCGACGCGGCGGCTACGAACGCGTCGGGAGCGAGCGCAGGAAGAAGGCGAGGTTAGCCGGGCGTTCGGCGAGCCGCCGCACCAGATAGCCGTACCAGTCCTCACCGTAGGGCACGTAGACCCGCACCCGCGCGCCCGTCTCCGCCAGCCTCAACTGCTCGTCCGGACGGATGCCGTAGAGCATCTGGTACTCGAAGGAGTCCGAGCCGCGGCCGTTGACGAGACGCAGAGCGTCGGCGATCTCGATCAGCCGGGGGTCGTGGGTGGCGACCATCGGGTAGCCGCGCCCCGTCATCAGCACCCGCAGGCACCGCACGTAGGACTTGTCGACCTCCGCCTTGGCGGTGAAGCCCGCCGACGGCGGCGGGTCGTAGGCGCCCTTGCACAGCCGGACCCGCGACCCCTCGTAGGCCAGGCCGGCGCAGTACTCCTCGGCCCGGCGCAGCTGGGCCTGGACGACCGCCCCCACCCACGGATGCTCCTCACGCAGCGCGGACAGGACGCGCAGCGTGGAGTCGACGGTCGTGTGGTCCTCCATGTCGAGGGTGACCGTGGTGCCGGCCCGCGCCGCGGCGGCGCAGACCCGGCGGGCGTTCGCCAGCGCCAGGTCCTCGTCCAGCGCCTGGCCGAGCGCGGTGAGCTTGACCGACACCTCCACGCCCTCGGGCAGTTCCGGCAGGAGCTTCTCGTACGCCCGCACCGTCGCCGCGGCCCCGGCGGGGTCCCGCACGTCCTCGCCGAGCCTGTCCAGGCTGACCAGGAGCCCGTCGTCCAGCAGCCGCGACGCCGTCTCCAGCGCCCTCGCGGCGTCCTCCCCTGCGACGAACCGCCGCACCACCCGGCGGGTCACCGGGGCGGTCACGACGGCCGTGCGCAGGGCCGGACTACGCGAGGCGGCCAGCAGGGTTCGGCGGAGCACCCTTTCACCCTAAGGCCTCCTCAGGGGGTTCGGCGGGGCAACGTCGCCGCGCCGACCAGCAGGGCGAGCAGGGCGGAGACCGCGATGACGGCGAGGTCCGCGGTGAGGCCCGAGCTGAATCCCGGCGAAACGGTCAGTTCCCTCATCGCGTCCACCGCGTACGACAGGGGCATCACATCCGACAGGGCGGACAGCACCGGCTGCATGGAGTCGCGCGGGGCGAAGAGGCCGCACAGCAGCGTCTGCGGCAGGACGAACGCCGGCATGAGCTGGACGGCCTGGAACTCCGTCCGGGCGAACGCGCTGGCGAACAGGCCGAGCGCCACCCCCAGCAGAGCGTCCAGCAGCGCGATCAGGACCAGGGCCCACAGCGGCCCCTCGACGGCCAGCCCGAGGAACGGCAGCGACACCACCAGGATCACCGCGACCTGGACCAGCGCGACCACCGAGAACGCCAGGGCGTAGCCGAGCAGCAGGTCGAGCTTGCCCAGAGGGGTCGTCATCAGCCGTTCCAGGGTGCCCCCGGTGCGCTCGCGCAGGGTGCCCACGCTGGTCACCACGAACATGAACACGAACGGGAAGATGCCCAGCAGCATCGGCCCGATCCGGTCGAAGGTCCGCTGGTCGTCGAAGACGTACCGCAGCAGGACCATCAGCAGCGCGGGGAGGACGACGAGCAGCGCCAGCGTCCCGGGGTCGTGCCGGAGCTGCTCGAGGATCCGCCGGGCCGTCGCACCCGTCACCCTGGCGTTCACACGGCCTCCCGCTCGGTGATGAGGCGCAGGAACGCCTCTTCCAGGTTGTCCGTGCCGGTCTGCGCGCTCAGCTCCTGCGGGGTCTCGTCGGCCAGGATCCGCCCGGCGCGCATGAGGAGCAGCCGCTGGCAGCGGGCCGCCTCGTCCATCACATGGCTGGAGACGATCATCGTGGTGCCGTCCTCGGCCAGCCGGTGGAACAGCGTCCACAGCTCCTGGCGCAGCACCGGGTCGAGCCCGACCGTCGGCTCGTCCAGGACGACCAGCTCGGGCTCGCCGAGCAGCGCCGCCGCCAGGTTCGTCCGGCCCAGCTGTCCTCCCGACAGGGACCCGGCGAGCTGGTCGGCCTGGGCCCCCAGGCCGACCCGGTCGATCGCCCGGTCGACGTCGTCCTTGGACGCGCCGATCACCCTGCCGAAGTAGCGCAGGTTCTCCCGGACCGTCAGGTCCAGGTAGACCGCAGGGCTCTGGGTGGCGTACCCGACCCGGCTCCGCACCTCCCCGGCGCCCGCCGGACGGCCCAGGACCTCGACCGTCCCGCTCTCGACGACCTGCACTCCGACGATCGAGCGCATGAGCGTCGTCTTCCCGCAGCCGCTGGGGCCCAGCAGCCCGACCACACGCCCTCTGGGCACCTGGAAGGTCAGTCCGTGCAGCACCTCCCGCCCGCCTCTGCGCACCTTCAGGTCCTCGACCCGGACGGCATAATTCATCATGCGGTGAATTTAAATCGCCAAGGGTCGACCGTCAAGGATTCAGGGCGGGACAAAGACCTGCCTCTGTAGCCAGTGAACTACCGAGAGTGGGCGAGGCTCAGCCCAGATGGCGCTGGATGTCCGGCGCGAGCAGCTCCACCAGCTCCTCCTCGGTGGCGCGCGCCATCGGCCCGATCTCCAGGACGAAACGCGTCATCACCATGCCGAGCATCTGCGAGGCGGCCATCGCGACCCGGACGGGCGGGATCTCCAGCCTCTCGACCATCCGGTCCAGCAGCGCGGCGGTCACGAACTCCCGGACCATCGCCGCGCCCTGCTCCCCCGCCGCGGCGGAACGGAGGATCGCCAGCACCCGGGAGCGCATCTCCTCGTCCTCCCACAGGCCGAGGACCGTCCGGACCATCCGCTCGCCGATCTCCTCGCGCGGCCCCGCCAGGAGCTGCGGGACCAGCCGCGCCGGGTCGACCGGAAACTCCATCGCCTCGACGAAGAGCGCCTCCTTGCCCGCGAAGAAATGGTGGACCATCGCCGGATCCACCCCCGCCTCCCGGGCCACCGCCCGCAACGAGGTCCCGTCGAAGCCCTTCTCGGCGAACAGCTCCCTGGCCGCCCTCAGGATCAGCGGCCTGGTTCCGGACGGCCCCCTGCGGCGTCCCGGGCGTACGGGCTCGGCGGGGCGTTCCGGCCCCGTGTCCTTCGCCTCGGGCATCGTCAGCTGGTGCGCTGCCGTGAGACCTCACCGGAGGCCGAGACCTCCCAGGTGCCGCTGGCCGCCAGGTGCAGCCGGGCGAAGGCCAGCGCCTCGGCGAGGTCCTCGATGCGCTCGGCCCGCGAGGTGGCCTTGCGGGTGTTGACCTCCAGCACGACATGGCCGCGGAAGCCCTGCAGCGCCAGCCGCTCCAGGATCTCCCCGCACGGCTGGGAGCCCCGGCCGGGCACCAGGTGCTCGTCCTTGTTGGGGATGCCGACGCCGTCCGCCAGGTGCAGGTGCCGCAGCCGCTCGCCGTAGCGGTCGGCCATCGCCAGCGCGTCGCTGCCGGAGACCGCGGTGTGCGAGGTGTCCAGCGTCAGGTACGGGTAGTCGTAGCCGGTCGGGTCCCAGTGCGGGGAGTACATGCCGAGCTCGGTGCCCCGCGCCTTGGCGGGGAACATGTTCTCCACCGCGAAGACCACGTCGGTCTCCTCCTGCATGCGGGCCAGGCCGACCTCGAACTCCCGGGCGTAGTCGCGCTGCCAGCGGAACGGCGGGTGCACCACCACCACCTCGGCGCCCAGCCGCTCGGCGATCTCCTTGGAGCGCATCAGCTTGCCCCACGGGTCGCGGCCCCAGACCATCTGGGTGAACAGCAGGCAGGGTGCGTGGATCGACTTGATCGGCATCTGGTGGTACTCCGAGAGCCGGCGCAGGACGTTGAGGTCCTGGGAGGCGGCGTCCAGGGTGACCATCACCTCCACCCCGTCGTAACCCAGCCAGGACGCCATCTCAAAGGCGCTCGGCACCTTCTCGGGATACACCGAAGCGGTGGACAGCGTGATCGGGGCGTCGGGCACCCTGATCGACTTGGCTACGTCGTTGCGGGACAAGGCTCCTCGCTCTCTCGCCGTTCTGTCGAAAGCCTATGCGTTCCGGGCCGTGACGGGACCGGTACTTGGCGGGAAAAGGACGAACCATCAGCCCTGTTGGTTACCCTCTGTCCGTGGTAGAGATCGCCCCCGGTGCCGTACCCAGCCCCAACATCTGGAATACCCCCCAGATCTACGAGCTGGAGAACAACGCCGTCGACCCCGACGGGGTACTGGCCGAGGCGATGCGGGAACTGCGCCCCTGGGACGGCGCCACGGTCCTGGACGTCGGCTGCGGCACCGGCTTCCACCTGCCCTTCTTCGCCCGGTCCGCCGCCCGGGTGATCGGCGTCGAGCCCCACTCCGGCCTGGCCGCCGCGGCCCGCCGCCGGGTGGCCGGCCTGGGTCATGTGACGGTGCGCACGGCCGCCGCCCAGGCCCTGCCGCTACCCGACTCCAGTGTCGATGTCGTACACGCCCGCTGGGCCTACTTCTTCGGGCCCGGCTGCGAGCCCGGACTGCGCGAGATCGCCCGGGTGACGCGGCGCGGCGGCGCCGCCTTCATCATCGACAACGACGCGACGCGCTCCACCTTCGGCCGCTGGTTCCGGCGCTGGCTGCCCGAGTACGACCCCGAGGGGGTGGAGCGCTTCTGGGCCCGCCAGGGCTTCTCCCGCCGCCCCCTGACCATCCGCTGGGCCTTCGCCGACCGCTCCGAGCTGGAGGCGGTGCTGAACATCGAGTTCCCCGCCGAGCTGGCCTCCGGCTTCCTCGCCGAGGTCCCGGGCACGGAAGTGGACTACGCGGTCAACCTGTGGCATCGGTCCTACTGACCCTGCCGACTCTTCCCCAGCTAGACGGCTTGTATAACAATGCCGGAAAACAGGAGGTCTTTCATGAGTCGTCGTCGTGTGATGCTGGCGGCAGCCCTCGGACTGGGCGCCGCGGGAGCCGCGAGCGGAGTGGCCCTGCAGCGGCACGCCGTCCGCCGTCTCCAGCTCCGCCCCGACCCGCACGCCGGAGAGGGCTTCGGCACCCTGCGCGGCGCCCCCGTGCCGGTCCTGGCCGACGACGGCACCCGGCTGTACGCCGAGATCGACAACGACGACCGCGACGACCTGGCCATCGTGTTCTGCCACGGCTGGACCCTCACCGGCGACTCCTGGCACTTCCAGCGCAGGGCCCTGCGCAACCTCGGCCGGCTCGTCTTCTGGGACCACCGCGGCCACGGCCGGTCCGGCACCGCCGACGACCACACCGCCTACACCGTCGACCACCTCGCCCACGACCTGCGCGCCGTCATCGAGCAGACCGTCCCGCCGCAGACCCCGGTCGTGCTCGTCGGCCACTCCATGGGCGGCATCACGATCATGCGGTTCGCCGACGAGTACCCCGACCTCATCGGCTCCAAGGTCAAGGCGGCCGGGCTGGTGTGCACCTCCTCCGGCGGCCTGGACGAGGTCACCCTCGGACTGCCCGCTGGACTCGCCCGGATCAACCGGCTGCTGCTGCCGCGCGGCATCAGGGCGGCGGGCCTGGGCTCCGGCGTCCTGGAGCGCGTCCGCCACCTGGGCCGCGACGCCGCCATGCTGGTGGAGGACCTGATCGCCTTCGGCCCCGACGCCAGCCCCTCGGCGGTGCGCTTCAGCGAGAACATGATGGCCCAGACCCGGATGGAGGCCCTCACCGGCTTCATCCTGTCGATGATCACCACACCGGAGCTGAGTTCCTGCGCCCCCCTGCAGAAGGCCGAGACCCTGATCATCGCCGCCGAGAACGACACGCTGACCCCGGTCGAGCACAGCCTCACCATCGCCACCAAGTGCCCCGAGGCACGACTCGAGGTCATCCCCACCGCCGGGCACATGGCGATGATGGAACGCCCCTCGCTGGTCAACGACCACCTCGGCGACCTGATCGAACGCACCCGCAAGAGCCTTTGACGTTGCCCGGCACCGTCCGGGAGTGAGCCTGTGACCAGTGCGCCCTCCCGCGGGCGCTCCCGGACCCCGGGACCGCGCCCGCGGGCGGCTCAGACGTAGCGCTCCAGGATGCTGGACTCCGCCAGCCGGGACAGGCCCTCGCGCACCGAACGGGCGCGGGCCTCCCCCACCCCGTCGACCGCCTGGAGATCGTCGATCGTCGCGGCGAGCAGCTTCTGCAGGCCGCCGAAGTGCTCCACCAGCCGCTCCACCACGGGGTTGGGCAGGCGCGGCACCTTGGCCAGCAGCCGGTAGCCCTTGGGGCTCACCGGCAGGTCCAGCGCGTCCGCGCCGCTGAAGTCCATGGTGCGGGCGACGTCGCCCAGCTCCAGCAGGTCGCTGGCGGTCAGCTCGTCCAACGCGGTCAGCACCTCCTCGGTGGGGCGCTCGCTCGGCTGGTAGTCCCGGACGATCAGCTCGCGCTCCTCCTCCACCCCCGAGACCAGCTCCTCCAGCTGCAGGGAGAGCAGCCGCCCGTCGGTGCCCAGCTCCACCACGTAGCCGTCGATCTCGTCGGCGATCCGGCGGACCATCTCCAGCCGCTGGACGACCGCGGTGACGTCGCGGACGGTGACCAGATCCTCGATCTCCAGCGCCGACAGGGTGCCGGACACCTCGTCGAGCCGGAGTTTGTACCGCTCCAGAGTGGCCAGCGCCTGGTTGGCCTTGGACAGGATGGCCGCCGAGTCCTCCAGGACGTAGCGGCCGTCCAGGTACAGCGCGATGATCCGCATCGACTGGCTGACCGAGATCACCGGATAGCCGGTCTGCTTGGCCACCCGCTCCGCCGTGCGGTGCCGGGTGCCGGACTCCTCGGTCTCGATGGTCGGGTCGGGCACCAGGTGCACCGCCGCGCGCACGATGCGCGTGCAGGAGGAGTCCAGCACGATCGCGCCGTCCATCTTGGCGAGCTCACGCAGGCGGGTGGCGGAGAACTCGACGTCCAGGGCGAAACCCCCGGAACACACTTCTTCCACGATCTTGTCGTAGCCCAGGACGATCAGGCCGCCGGTGTGGCCGCGCAGGATGCGCTCCAGGCCGTCACGAAGAGACGTCCCCGGAGCCACCGCCGCCAGGGTGGCGCGGCGTCTGTCGTCGACGGTTTTTTCTGGTGCTGGCACTTGACCCCCGCAGGTCGCCGGTCGTCAACAAGGCGCGCCCTCGACCTTCCGCCGGAAGAACTCTCCCGAAAGACGCCCCCCGAAGGAGAAACAGAGCGGACAGCTTATCGAGGCCGCTTCCCTCCCCAGTGTGACGCCCGTCCCGGCCCATCGGTTCCCCTCTTTTTCCGCGCGGAAGACCGGATCCAGCCCCCGGGAAGGCCCGAACCCGCCCCTGCCCCCATACCCAGGAACCGGCCGCGGCCCACCCCGCCGACCGCGGAACCCGCTTCCCCGCAGGTCACCGGCCCATACGGCGGCCCCGCCGGAGACCGCGGTCAGGGGGCGGTGAAGGCCACCCGGGTGGCCTCCGCCAGATGATCCACCTCGATGACCTTCATCCCCTCGAACTCCACCGCGCCCAACTGCCGCAGCGGGGAGCCCTTGCCCAGTTCCAGCGCCCCCCTGGGCACGAGCGCGCTGCGGAAGCCCAGCCGCGCCGCCTCGCTCAGCCTGCGCTGGGCGCCCGGCACCGGCCGCACCTCCCCGGCGAGGCCGACCTCGCCGACCGCGATCAGCGTGGGAGAGAGCGGCTGCTCGGTGTCCGACCCGGCGACGGCCAGCGCCACCGCGAGGTCCACCGAGGTCTCGGCCAGCCGCACCCCGCCCACGGTCGAGACGTAGATGTCCTTCTCGTGCATCTTCATCCGGGCGCGCTGCTGCAGCACCGCCAGCACCATCGCCACCCGGCTGGACTCCAGGCCCGAGGTGACCCGCCGGGGCGAGGGCAGGAAGCTCGGCCCCACCAGCGCCTGCACCTCGGCGACCAGCGGCCGCCTGCCCTCCAGGGTGACCGTGACGCAGGTGCCCGGTACCGGCTCCTCCCTGCGGGTCAGGAACAGCCCGCTGGGGTCGGCCAGGCCGACGATGCCGACCTCCGACAGGTCGAAGCAGCCCAGCTCGTCCGTCGGCCCGTAGCGGTTCTTCACCGCGCGGATCATCCGCAGCCTGCTGTGCCTGTCGCCCTCGAAGTACAGGACCACGTCGACCAGGTGCTCCAGCAGGCGGGGCCCCGCGATCGCGCCCTCCTTGGTCACGTGGCCGACGAGGACCGTCGTGATGCCCCGCTCCTTGGCGACCCTGATGAGGTTGGCGGTGACCTCTCTGATCTGGGTGACCCCTCCGGGCGCCCCGTCGGCCTCCGCCGAGCCGATCGTCTGGATCGAGTCGACGATCAGCAGCTGGGGCTCCACCGTCTCCACATGGCCCAGCAGCGCGCCCAGGTCCGTCTCGGCGGCCAGGTAGAGCCGCTCGGCGATCGCGCCGACCCGGTCGGCCCGCAGCCTGACCTGCTCGGCCGACTCCTCCCCCGTGACGTACAGCACGTTGCCCCGGTCGGCGGCGAGGGCCGCCACCTCCAGCAGCAGCGTGGACTTGCCGATGCCGGGCTCGCCGGCCATCAGCAGCACCGCGCCGGGCACCAGCCCGCCGCCGAGCACCCGGTCGAGCTCGTCCATCCCCGTCGGCCGACTGTGCGACGAGCGCACGTCCACCTCGCCGATCGGCCGGGCCGGGGAGCTGACCGGGCCCGCGCTCACCACGCGGGGCGGGGCGGCCGCGCCCGCCTCCGCGACGGTGCCCCAGGCCTGGCACTCCCCGCACCGCCCCACCCACTTGGCGGTCTGCCAACCGCACTCACCGCATCTGTAGGCGGGTTTCACTGCTTTGGCCATGTCCAGACCCTAGGGCTCCGCACCGACAAAAGCGCACCCGCCCTCAGCGCCCGGAACCGCGCCCGCCCTCCTGGAGCACGAACACGCTCTTCTCCGTCTTCACCCCGCCGCCCTGGGCCTGGACGGCGTAGGTGCCGGGCAGGGCCTTGGCCCTGGGCCCGTCGCAGCCCTTGCCGCTCCTGCGCCGGTCCCAGACCAGCGTGGTGGCGTAGGGGATCCCCCTGCGCAGCATCTGGATGGAAGAACCCTCCGTGACGTCGCAGTGCGCCGAGGACCAGATCCTGTCCGAGCCCGACTTGATCCGCGCCACCAGCTTCTGGGCGCCCACGTCGAAGGTGCAGTCCAGATCACCCGTGTTCACCACGGTCAGCCGGAAGGACGGCTGCACCCCCGGCGCGAACTCCCGGACGGTGGGGGTGAGGGTGGCGACCACGTCGCGGGCCGCGCAGACGTCCCCGCGCCTGCGGGGCGCGGCGACGGTCGCGGTCTGGGTCACCGTCACCATGACCGTCGGGATCGCCAGGGACGCCCCTCCGCTCCCGGACACGGTCGGGACCGGGGACGGGGACGGGGACGCCGCGGGCTTCTCCTTCTTCGCCGCGGCCTCCTTCTCGTCGCCGTCGCCAGAACAGCCCCAGGCCAGCCCGCCGACGACCAGGACGACCGCGCCGAGCGCGATCACCCTGCGGCGCCAGTAGGCCTCCTGGTACTCCTCGTCATCCTCGTCTTCTTGACGCAGCGTGGCCGAATCCATGCGGACAGTATGCGATTACGATCTCCGGGTTCCCCGAGCGACACGCGTAAGCCCTAAGCTGGCGCCGATGCCCACCGAACCCGTTCTCAGCTGGTACGAGAAGAACGCCCGCGATCTGCCGTGGCGTGAGCCGTCCGCGACCCCCTGGTCGATCCTGGTCAGCGAGCTGATGCTCCAGCAGACCCCGGTCGTCCGCGTCCTGCCGGTGTGGCGCGAATGGATGGAGCGCTGGCCCACCCCCGCCGCCCTGGCCGCCGAACCGTCCGGGGAGGCCGTACGCGCCTGGGGCCGGCTCGGGTATCCGCGCCGCGCCCTGCGCCTGCACGCCTGCGCCGTGGCGATCACCGAGCGGCACGGCGGCGAGGTCCCCGACGACCACGCCACCCTGCTGGCCCTGCCGGGGGTCGGCGCCTACACCGCCGCGGCCGTCGCCAGTTTCGCCTTCGAGCAGCGGCACGCCGTGCTCGACACCAACGTCCGCCGCGTCCTGGCCCGTCTGAGAACCGGCGTGGAGCACCCTCCGAAGACCCAGACACGCGCCGAGGTGGCACTCGCCGAGTCCCTGCTGCCCGAGGATCCCGCCACGGCCGCCAGATGGGCCGTGGCCGTCATGGAGCTGGGCGCCCTGGTCTGCACGGCCCGCTCCCCCCGCTGCGCCGACTGCCCCGTCCTGGACCAGTGCGCCTGGTATCTGGACGGCAAGCCCCCCTACGACGGCCCGCCCCGGCGGGGCCAGACCTACGCCGGCACCGACCGCCAGTGCCGAGGCCGGCTCCTGGCCGTGCTGCGCGAAGCCCACGGGCCGGTGGAGAAGACCGCCCTCGACATCGTCTGGTCCGACGCGGTCCAAAGAGAGCGCGCCCTGGACGGCCTGATCTCCGACGGTCTGGTCGACCCTCTGGAAGACGGCAGGTACGCGCTCCCCTCCTGAGGCCTCAGAGCGGTTCCCGCCGCGCTCAGAGCCCGTAACGCAGCATCTTGCCCTTGACGCCCGCGCCCGTCGGCGAGTGGCCGGCGTCGCCGATGTAGGCGTGACGCCCGTCCCGGGAAAGCACTAGACCGGTCGGTCTGCCCAGGCCTTCGCCGTCCGGACATCCGTTCATCGTCGCGTAAAGAGCGTATGAATAATCCGCATTCATAAGGAATGCGGGCATTTCGGGCACGCATGCGAAAGGCCCGCACTCACGGGGAGTACGGGCCTCTCGGCGGCCTTCCGGCGCGCTCTGCCTGATCAGTCCTTCTTCAGGTTCAGCGGGGAAGCGCCTTCGATCTCGGCGACGTCCGGAACCGAGGACGGCTTCGGCATGCCCTTGAAGGTGAACTTGGCGTTCTCGCCCTCACCCTCGACGTCGACCACGACGATCTGGCCGGCCTGGAGCTCACCGTAGAGGATCTTCTCGGACAGGTTGTCCTCGATCTCCCGCTGGATGGTCCGGCGCAGCGGCCGGGCGCCCAGCACGGGGTCGTAGCCCCGCTCGGCCAGCAGGTCCTTGGCGGCCTGCTTGAGCTCGATGCCCATGTCGCGGTCGCGCAGGCGCTCGTCGAGACGGGCGATCATCAGGTCGACGATCTGGATGATCTCCTTCGGGGTCAGCTGGTGGAAGACCACGATGTCGTCGACGCGGTTGAGGAACTCGGGACGGAAGTGCTGCTTGAGCTCCTCGCCGACCTTGGCCTTCATCCGCTCGTAGTCGCCCTTGGCGTCGTCCGCGCGGCCGAAGCCGATGGACAGGCCCTTGGAGATGTCCCGGGTGCCGAGGTTGGTCGTCATGATGATGACGGTGTTCTTGAAGTCCACGACCCGGCCCTGGGCGTCGGTCAGGCGACCGTCCTCCAGGATCTGCAGCAGCGAGTTGAAGATGTCCGGGTGGGCCTTCTCGATCTCGTCGAACAGCACGACCGAGAACGGCTTGCGGCGCACCTTCTCCGTCAGCTGGCCGCCCTCCTCGTACCCGACGTAGCCGGGAGGCGAGCCGAACAGCCGCGAGACGGTGTGCTTCTCCATGAACTCGGACATGTCGAGGGCGATCAGTGCGTCCTCGTCACCGAACAGGAACTCCGCGAGGGTCTTGGACAGCTCGGTCTTACCGACACCGGACGGGCCGGCGAAGATGAACGAGCCGCCGGGACGCTTGGGGTCCTTCAGACCGGCGCGGGTGCGGCGGATCGACTGGGAGAGCGCCTTGATGGCGTCCTCCTGGCCGATGACGCGACGGTGGAGCTCGTCCTCCATGCGCAGCAGGCGGGCGGACTCCTCCTCGGTCAGCTTGAAGACCGGGATGCCGGTGGCCGTGGCCAGGACCTCGGCGATGAGCTCCTCGGTGACCTCGGCGACGACGTCCATGTCGCCGGCCTTCCACTCCTTCTCCCGCTGGGACTTGGCGGCCAGGAGCTGCTTCTCCTTGTCGCGCAGCGCGGCGGCCTTCTCGAAGTCCTGCGCGTCGATCGCGCTCTCCTTCTCACGGCGCACGTCGGCGATCTTCTCGTCGTACTCGCGCAGGTCCGGCGGCGCGGTCATGCGGCGGATGCGCATCCGGGAGCCGGCCTCGTCGATGAGGTCGATCGCCTTGTCCGGCAGGAACCGGTCGCTGATGTAGCGGTCGGCCAGCTGCGCGGCGGCCACCAGCGCGCCGTCGGTGATCGAGACCCGGTGGTGGGCCTCGTAGCGGTCGCGCAGGCCCTTGAGGATCTCGATGGTGTGCGACAGGGACGGCTCGGCGACCTGGATGGGCTGGAAGCGGCGCTCCAGGGCCGCGTCCTTCTCCAGGTGCTTGCGGTACTCGTCCAGGGTGGTCGCGCCGATGGTCTGCAGCTCGCCGCGGGCCAGCATCGGCTTGAGGATGCTGGCGGCGTCGATCGCGCCCTCGGCGGCGCCCGCGCCCACCAGGGTGTGCAGCTCGTCGATGAACAGGATGATGTCGCCGCGGGTGCGGATCTCCTTGAGCACCTTCTTCAGGCGCTCCTCGAAGTCACCGCGGTAGCGGGAGCCGGCGACCAGCGCGCCCAGGTCCAGCGTGTAGAGCTGCTTGTCCTTGAGCGTCTCGGGCACCTCGCCCTTGACGATCTTCTGGGCCAGGCCCTCGACCACGGCGGTCTTGCCGACGCCGGGCTCGCCCACCAGCACCGGGTTGTTCTTGGTGCGGCGGGACAGCACCTGCATGACCCGCTCGATCTCCTTGTCGCGCCCGATCACCGGGTCCAGCTTGCCCTCGCGGGCGGCCTGGGTCAGGTTGCGGCCGAACTGGTCCAGCACGAGCGATGTGGAGGGAGCGGACTCCGACGCCGCGCCGGACGCGGCCGGCTCCTTGCCCTGGTAGCCGTGCAGCAGCTGGATCACCTGCTGGCGGACCCGGTTGAGGTCCGCTCCCAGCTTCACCAGCACCTGCGCGGCGACTCCCTCGCCTTCGCGGATCAGGCCGAGCAGGATGTGCTCGGTCCCGATGTAGTTGTGGCCCAGCTGCAACGCCTCGCGCAGTGACAGCTCGAGCACCTTCTTGGCACGCGGGGTGAAGGGGATGTGCCCCGACGGCGCCTGCTGACCCTGGCCGATGATCTCCTCGACCTGCTGGCGCACCGCTTCGAGACTGATCCCCAGGCTCTCGAGGGCCTTTGCGGCGACACCCTCACCCTCGTGGATCAAGCCCAGGAGGATGTGCTCGGTGCCGATGTAGTTGTGGTTGAGCATCCTGGCCTCTTCCTGAGCCAGGACGACCACCCGCCGCGCACGGTCGGTGAACCTTTCGAACATCTCGTCGCTCCCTCACACCGCCCCGCAGGAGGCCATCAGGTGAAGACCTTCCCAGAGCCGAGGCTGTTCATCCTCATCCAACTACCGGTTCGCCATGCGATGTTCCCGATACGCCACAGGCGAACGAACGTCCACGACTCCGGAACCGCCATTAACCCCTGCTACCCGCCCAGACGCTCAAAATCCCGAGATGACCACCTTTTTCGATACGCCAGAAGCGAACGGCCCGCCTCCGGATCAAGAGGCGGGCCGTTCGCGTGATCGCTACCACTCAGTTCAGTGGGCGGCGTCGTACTGCTCGACGACCGAGGCGGGAATACGGCCGCGCTCATTCACCTTGATGCCCTGGCCCTTGGCCCAGGCGCGGATGTCGGCGCTGCGCTCGCGGTTGGAGGCGCCGCGCTTGGCACCGGCGGCCTTGCCCCGCTTGGCCGCGCCGGCCCGGCGGGAGTGCTCGATGAAGGGCGTCAGAGAATCACGCAGCTTCTTCGCGTTCGCCGCGCTGAGGTCGATCTCATAGGCCACACCATCGAACGAGAACGACACGGTCTCGTCCGCCGCGCCGCCGTCGAGATCGTCGACCAGACGAACAATAGTTTCGCGTGCCATGGGGCTGGCCTTTCCGCAAGTGTTCAGTGCCGGGACGTCCCCGGCAAACTCCATTCGGTTCCTAAACATATACCCGCCGTCAGCACTTGACAATTCAGAGCGCGTGGAAGATTTCCACGGCTTCTGCGGCGGGCGCGTAACACACGGTAATCGGCTCCGGCGGACCAATCTCGGGGAGTTTCATAGAGCACCCCTCACCCAGAAGACGATCTTCATAGGAGCTGAATCCGCGCCCATGCCCCCCGATAACCCAACAGCAGCGTCACCTCAGGAGACATCCTCTATAAAGAGCAGATAAGGTGAGAATTGCGTGATCTTGGACTCCGCGGACACTCTACCCGCTCTCTCCATCTCCATGACGAAGCCCCCCGGGAGAAGATCCCGGAGGGCCTTGAGTTGAAGTCCTGTGATGAAGCTCTCGCTATGGGTTCCACTCCGCGTGGTCGTCCACCACGACGGTTCCCGCGTAACGGTCGTGGATCGCCTGGAAGAGGGGGCGGTCCCAGATCGACCACACGTAGGCCATGAGCACCCCGACCGCCGCGACGAACATGAAGAAGAGGAAGAAGGACCAGACCTTCACGCCCAGCAGCAGGAACAGGAAAATGCCCAGCATGTAGCCGAGATTGTTGATGGCCGCGCGCCATAGCGCCGTCATCAGGGGCAGCGGATCCCCCGCGGGATCTGCCAGCACGACCCGCAGGCCGATCTGCCGCTTGCCGAGCGTACGGCCCCAGAAGGCGAGTTGAACGGCCTCGTAGAGGAACGGCAGCACCGCCACCACGATGAATGTCGTCCACAGGACCGGAGTGGACCACGCGCCGTCCTCCTCCTTGTCGACGCCGATGGCGGCCAGAACGATGGGGAAGACCAGCGCGAAACCGGCCACCCACACCAGGCCGGCGTCGATGAGACGGGCCAGCGCGCGTTGCTTGAATGCGGCCAGGGGAAGGTTCTCCGCCGGATGCGGGCCACTGGACGCGGACGCCCGATAAGTCTGTTGCGGCGCTTCCTCGCGTTCGGGATATGAAGGGTTCGGCGGCCCATATCCCGGCTGCCCGGTATATCCCGGACTGGGAGGGCCATACCCGGGCTGTTGCGGAGGGCGCGGAGCCCCGTAAGGACCTTGTGCGGGCGGGGGCGGCCCATATCCGCCACCGGAACGTGGACCGTACGGGTTGGGGGGTTCGGTCATGATGTCGTCATTCCTCCAAGCGGAGCAGCATCCGCGTGTTTCCCAGCGTGTTGGGCTTCACCCGATCCAGGTCGAGGAACTCCGCGACCCCGTCGTCATAGGACCGCAGAAGCTCTTCATAGACAGCATGCGACACCGGAGTGCCCTGGATCTCTCGGAAACCGTGGCGCGCGAAGAACTCCACCTCGAAGGTAAGGCAGAAAACCCGCCGGACACCCAGTTCTCGCGCAGTGGACAGAAGCCTGCCGACGATCTGGTGGCCGATGCCCATGCCCCGGCATTCCGGATCGATTGCGACGGTGCGGACCTCCGCGAGGTCCTCCCACATCACGTGGAGGGCACCGCATCCGATGATCCCTCCGAGTTCCGGCGCGTCGGCGACCCAGAACTCCTGGACGTCCTCGTAGAGGTTCACCGTGCTCTTCTCCAGAAGGCGCCGTCCAGGACCGCCGTACGTGTCGACGAGGCACCGGATGTCACGGACATCGGGCGTGCGCGCCCGCCGGATCGTCAGCTCCATAGGAACTCGAGACTAAGGCCTGTTTCAAAGTCGCTGAAACAGTCCGGCGCCCGGGCCTGCCTGCGGGCGGTGCGCCGCTCACGCCGCCTGGCCGCCGCGTCCGCCTCGCGGCGACGGGCACCCGCCCAGAACACCTCTGTCCGGGAACGGGCGTCCCGCTGCACCGCCCGCTTGAGACAGAACATCGCCCAGAACAACGACTCCACACGCGCCGCGGACCGTTCGTCGACCGCCAGAGGCAGGCGGATCACCGACACCGGGCCGTCCCACCGCCACGCCGGAGCCTCGTTCGCACCCCGCGTGCGGCGCACACCACCGGGGCCATCGGAGGCATCCGACACAACCCGGCTGAAATCCCTTCCCCAGCGCGTCCACGACCGGACTTCGAGACAGACCCCAGTGGCACCGGACGGCTTCGCGGACCGGGAACGAGCTGCGAAATCAGTTGCCGTGGTTGGCACGGACGGCAGACTTCGTTAGTCTCCTGCGCTGAGTGTCAGCAGCAGTTCGCATCTGCTGCGCCCGCCGAATCCCCCGAACGCTTCGGCACGGGAGAACCTGGGACCAGCGCAAGCCCCGGGGTGCAGCCGCGGAGACGCGGCGGGGCTGCTCCGGCCCCACCCGACAGCTGACCCGGCAGGCGGCCGAGGAGAGGAAGTCCGTGAAGCGCGCCCACCATCGTCTGCTCGCCCTGATCTGCGGTGTCACCGCCGTCGTCGTGTCCGTTCCCGGCGCGGCGCACGCCGAACCCGACCCGATGAAGCGGATCGAGTCCATTCACGAGGAACTGGAAAAGGTCAGCGAACAGATCAACGGACTCAAGGTCAAGTTGAAGCAGGCCGAACGCGCGGCCAAGGTCGCCTCGGACAACGCCTCGCGGCAGCAGAAGGCGCTGGACGACGTGGCGCGGGACGTGAGCGGGCTGGCCGCCACCAGCTACATGCTGGGCGGCACCGACCAGGCGCTCGTCCTGGCGACCTCCCAGAACCCCCAGGACTTCCTGGACCAGAGCTCGACGCTCAGCTACTTCGCCTCCCAGAACGGCACCAAGGTCTCCGAGCTGCTGTCCGCGATGCAGTCGGCGCAGCGCGCGAAGAAGGCGGCGGACGACCGGGCCGATCAGGTCCGCAAACTCAACACCCAGCTGACCGAACGGCAGAAGAAGCTCAAGGACGACTACACCGAGATCCGCGACAAAATCGTCCGGAAGAACCCCAAGAAGATCGTCGACATCCCGCCGGTGCCGGGCGCGGGCAAGGCGGCCGAGGCGCTGCGGCTGGCGCTCTCCCAGCTCGGCAAGCCCTACGTCTGGGGCGCCGACGGACCCGACAGCTACGACTGCTCCGGGCTCACCATGTGGGCCTACGCGAAGGTCGGCATCAACCTGCCGCACTACACCGGCAGCCAGTGGAACGCCGGCGCTCACGTCAGCCAGTCCGAACTGCAGCCGGGAGACCTCGTCTTCTTCTACAGCGACCTGCACCACGTCGGCCTCTACATCGGTGACGGACAGATGGTGCACGCCCCTCAGACGGGCGACGTCGTGAAGATATCGCCCATCGGCGGGCGGCCCTTCGCGGGAGGCGTGCGGGTCGCCTGAGCGTTCTCCCCGGCGGAGGGACGGGAAAAGGAAACGCCGTCACGGGAAGCCGGGTGCTCCCGTGACGGCGGCGTTCATCGGGCTCCACCGGGGTCTCCGGCCCACCCGCTCCGCGGTCGTTTAGATGAGTTGTCTGCGAGCCGCCCAGACGACGGCTTCGATGGGGGTGTTGACATCGAGACGGTCGCAGATGGCCCGAAGCCGACGGCGTAGGGTACGCGCGCTGAGCTCGAGCTTCCGGGCCGCCACGTCAGCGGTCACACCGCTGGCGATCTGAGACAGCAACTTCAGTTCATCCTCGCTCAGCCGGGGTTCGTCGAAGGCCCGGCGCGCGAGTGTGCCCTGCTCCACTCCATTCCTCCCTCGTCGCTGATGCTGACCGCGGGGGCGCAGCTTCCGCTGCTTTGGGCGATGGGTCCAGTACTACTGATCGTCGGTGGCCGGACTCGGCCGATACGTCGTTCGAGTGCCATTCGCGGGGAACGCTGAGTAACCTCGGCTCGAGAGAAGGGTCATCGGTTGCAGCCTTCCCCTCTCCGATCCGTGAATCGTTTCAAGCTCCCCACGACCCGGAACGCTAGGCGGCCGGATCCGGACCGTCAAGCTCCCCGAGAGCGCAAAAAGTGACCCCTGAATCACGTCCCGTGCCGTCACCGAGGGGCGCCTACCCACGAAAAGCCGTTAACCTGCGGCGACACATCCCGACCCGGGGGGAGTGGACTGATGCGAGCGAGTATTCGTGAGGTCGCGCGCCGCGCGGGAGTTTCAGTTGGGACCGTTTCGAATGTCCTAAACCGGCCAGATGTCGTGGCCGAAGCCACCCGAGTCCGTGTCCTCACCGCCATCGAGGAGCTCGGTTTCGTACGCAACGAGGCGGCGCGGACCCTGCGCCAGGGCTCGGGGCGAACACTCGGAGTGATCGTCGAGGACATCGCCAACCCGTACTTCACCGACCTCGCCCGAGGAGCCGAGGACGCCTCGAACACCGGCGGCTACGACCTCATCTGGTGCACCAGCGACGGCAGCCCGGAGAAGGAACGACGCCGGCTGGACTTCCTGGAGCAGCAGGGCGTCTCCGGCATCATCATCACCCCCGTCGCGCTGGACGCCGACCGCGTCGCCCGGCTGCGCGCCCGGGACATCCGGATCGCGCTGATCGACCGCCGCATGTCCGGGGCCGGCGCGTGCTCGGTGAGCGTCGACCACGTCCAGGGCGGCAGACTCGCGATGCGCCATCTCATCGAACTGGGCCGGCACGACGTGGCGTTCGTCACCACCGAACCCGAGCCCCCTCCGGTCCGGCAGCGGCGCGGCGGCGCCCTGCGCGCGCTGAGCCAGGCCGGCTACGGACCGGAGCAGACCCTCACCATCGCCGAGCCGGAGCCGACCTCAGAGGCGGGGCAGCGCGCGGCGAGGCGGCTTCTGGAGTTTGGAACGCTCCCCGCCGGCATCTTCTGCGTCAACGACCTGCTGGCGATCGGTCTCGTCAACGAGCTCGTCCGCAACGGGGTGAAGATCCCGCAGGACGTCGCGGTCATCGGCTACGACGACATCGGCCCGGCCGCCACCTGCGTCATCCCGCTCACGACCGTGCGCCAGCCCCGGCACGAGCTGGGAGCCACCGCCGCGGAACTCCTGCTGGCGGGCGCCGACAACCGGCACGTCACGCTGACGCCCGAACTCGTCGTCCGCGAGTCGGCGTCCTGAGGCGCGCGACCGGCTCCGTAAGTCGGCCGCGCGCCCCAGAACGACTCAAGAGCCCGGCTTGACCAGTGGGAAGAGGATGGTCTCGCGGATGTTCCTGCCGGTGAAGGCCATGATCATCCGGTCGATGCCCGCACCCATGCCGCCGGTCGGCGGCATCGCGTACTCCAGTGCGCGCAGGAAGTCCTCGTCCAGCTGCATCGCCTCCGGGTCTCCCCCTGCGGCCAGCAGCGACTGCTCGGTGAGCCTGCGGCGCTGCTCGATCGGGTCGACCAGCTCCGAGTAGGCGGTGCCCAACTCGGTACCGAAGCCGATGAGGTCCCACTTCTCCGTCAGCAGCGGCTCGTCGCGGTGCTCGCGGGTCAGAGGCGACGTCTCCAGCGGATAGTCCATGACGAACGTCGGCTGCTTCAGGGTGTGCTCGACGAGTTCCTCGAACAGTTCCTGCACCAGCTTGCCCTGGCCCCACTTGGGGTCCCAGTGCACCTCGCGGGCGTCCGCGAGCTTGCGCACCGCCTCGATCGGGGTGTGCGGGGTGACCTCCTCGCCCACCGCCTCGGAGACCGCTCCGTAGAGCGTGATGCGCGGCCACACCGGCAGGCCGAGGTCGTACTCCTCGCCGTCGTGCACGACCACCGAGTGTCCCAGCGCGGCGACCACGGCCTTCTGGTACATGCGCTGGGTGAGGTCGGCCATGTCGTTGTAGTCGAGGTAGGTGCCGTAGGCCTCGATCATCGTGAACTCGGGGTTGTGCGTCGAGTCCGCGCCCTCGTTGCGGAAGTTCCGGTTGATCTCGAAGACCTTCTCGATCCCGCCGACCACCAGCCGCTTGAGATAGAGCTCGATCGCGATGCGAAGGTAGAGCTCCATGTCGTAGGCGTTGATGTGGGTCTTGAACGGCCGGGCGCTCGCGCCGCCGTGGATCGGCTGCAGCATCGGCGTCTCGACCTCGAGGTAGCCCTCCTCGTGCCAGAAGTCGCGGATGGCGCGCACGGTGTCGCTGCGCAGCCGCGCCATCCTGCGCGCCTCGTCGTTGACGATGAGGTCGACGTAGCGGTACCGCACCCGCGCCTCGGGGTCGGTGAGGCCGGCGTGCTTCTCCGGCAGCGGACGCAGGCACTTGGAGGTGAGCGTCCAGCCGTCGGCCATGATCGACAGCTCGCCGCGCCGGGAGGAGATGACCTCTCCCTCGACGCCGACGTGGTCGCCGAGGTCGACGTCGCGCTTCCAGGATGCCAGGGCCTCCTCGCCCACGCCGGCCAGGGAGATCATGACCTGGATCTCGGCGGTGCCGTCCTTCAGGGTCGCGAAGCACAGCTTGCCGCCGACGCGCGAGAGCATGACCCGGCCGGCGATCGCGACCTTCTCCCCGGTCTCGGTGCCCGCCTCGAGGTCGGGGTGTTTCTCACGGACCTCGGCGATGGTGTGGGTACGCGGGAAGTTCACCGGATAGGGGTCGATGCCGCTCTCCCGGAGCCGCGCCACCTTGTCCAGGCGGACGCGCATCTGCTCCGGGGCGTCGTCGTAGGTCTGCTCGCTCACGGCGTCAAGGCTATCCACCCGGGAAAACCGGTGCGAACGCGTCCTCAGGATCCGCCGATGTTGCGTTCGTAGATGAGCCTCAGGCCGTGCAGGGTGAGCCAGGGCTCGAAGGTGTCGATGCTGCGCGCCTCCTCCAGCACCAGCGGGGCCAGGCCGCCCGTGGCCACCACCTTCACCTCGTCGGGGTTGTCCGACAGCTCCTCGGCCATCCGGTCGACCAGGCCGTCGACCTGACCGGCGAAACCGAAGATGATGCCCGACTGCAGGGCCTCGACGGTGTTCTTGGCGATGACGTGCCGTGGCCGCACCAGCTCGATCTTGTGGAGCTGGGCGCCGCGCTTGGACAGCGCGTCGATGGACAGCTCGATGCCCGGGGCGATGGCCCCGCCCACGTACTCGCCCTTGGCGGAGATGCAGTCGAAGGTCGTCGCGGTGCCGAAGTCCACGACGATCGCCGGGCCTCCGTACAGGTGGATGGCGGCCAGGGAGTTCACGATCCGGTCGGACCCGACCTCCTTGGGGTTGTCCATGCGCACCGGCACCCCGGTCTTCACTCCGGGCTCCACGATGACCGCGGGGACGTCGCCGTAGTAGCGGCGGCACATCTCCCGCATCTCGTGCAGGACCGAGGGCACCGTGGAGCACAGGGCGATGCCGCTGATGTCGGTCTCCACCAGCAGCGGGCTCTGGTTCACCAGCCCCTGCAGGACGACCGCGATCTCGTCGGCCGTCCGGCGCGGATCGGTGTTGATCCGCCAGTGCTCGATGACCTCGTCGCCCTCGAACAGGCCCAGGACGGTGTGGGTGTTGCCGACGTCGATCGTGAGAAGCATCAGGTCCCCGCTGCGGTACGGAAGTCAAGGCCGATGTCGAGGGCCGTCGCGGAATGCGTGAGGCCACCCACCGCAAGGTAGTCCACCCCTGTGGCGGCGGCATCTCGGGCCCTGTCCAAGCTCAGGCCTCCCGATGCTTCCAGCGTGGCGCGGCCGGCGGTGAGCCGGACGGCCTCGGCCATCATCATGTCCGACATATTGTCCAGCAGAATGTCGGTGGCTCCGGCCGTCAATGCCTCTTCGAGCTGCTCCAGGGTGTCGACTTCGACCTGGATGTGCAGCTCGGGGTAACGCGTGCGGATGGCTTTGTAGGCGGCCGTGACGCCTCCCGCCGCGGCGACGTGGTTGTCCTTGATGAGCGCGGCGTCCTGAAGGGACATGCGGTGGTTCACCCCGCCGCCGCAGCGGACCGCCCACTTCTGCAGCTGACGCAGGCCGGGAAGCGTCTTTCGGCTGTCGCGCACACGGGCACCCGTTCCTTCGATCGCCTTGACCCACAACGCCGTCTGGGAGGCGATCCCCGACAGGTGCGTCATGAAGTTGAGGGCGATGCGCTCGGCGCGCAGGAGCTGGACCGTCGGGGCCGTGACGGTCAGCAGCACGTCGCCCTTGGCGACGCGGTCTCCGTCCTGGACGTGCCGCTCCAGCCGGGCCTCGCCGCCCATCAGGACGTCGAAGACGACCTCGGCGACCAGCAGCCCGGCCACGACGCCCTCGGAACGCGCCGCGAAATCGGCCGTGGAGACCTGCGCCGGATCGAAGATGGGCTCGCTGGTGACGTCGGTCTCCCCGTCCTCGGCCAGCGCCACCCCGACCAGGGTCTCCACCGCCAGCGGGTCGAGCCCCTGGCCCTGTAGCCGCTGTGACAGCTCGGGCGTCATCTTTTCCTCACTCACTTGCTCGCTGCTCGGCCCGTCGGCCGTGCCGACCGGGGTGGGCGCGCCTGATCGGCCGACCAGGCGGCGGTACCGCTCGGACCGCTCTAGGCGGCGGTGGTCCGGCGGGACTCTTCGGGAACCCCGGGCCCGGGGACCCGGGATCCGGGGGCTTCGGGCTCGGGAACCTCGGGGGCGAACTCCAGCCGGAACGTCCCGGCTCCCAGCCGGCCGCTCAGCCGACCGAGCCAGCGTGCGTCGTCGCGCTCCGGGAAGTCCTCGCGCCAGTGGCTGCCCCTGGTCTCCTCGCGGCGTTCGGCCGCCGCGACGATGGCCGTGGCCACGGTGTGCAGGTTGGTGGTCTCCCACGCCTCAACGCACGGGTCGTCGGAGGTGCGCCCGCCCAGCTCCTCCAGCAGGCGGCGGGCCTCGGCCAGCCCCTCCGCCGAACGCAGGACCCCGCAGTGGGCGCTCATGACCCGCTGGATCTCACCGCGGACGGACGGGTCGATCAGGCCTCTCTCCCGCGGCCGTGCCGGGGCCCCGCCGTCGATGACGGGGAGCGCCTGCTCCTCCGCGAGGGCCTCGCCGATGCGCTCGGCGAAGACCAGGCCCTCCAGAAGCGAGTTGGAGGCGAGCCTGTTCGCCCCGTGGACGCCCGTGCAGGCGGTCTCCCCGCAGGCGTACAGGCCGGGGATGGACGTGCGCCCGTACCGGTCGGTGCGGATGCCCCCGCTGGCGTAGTGGGCCGCCGGGACGACGGGGATCGGCTGGGTCACCGGATCGATGCCGTGCTCCCTGCAGCTGGCCAGGATGGTGGGAAAGCGCGTCTCCCAGAACCGGGCGCCCAGGTGGCGGCCGTCGAGCAGCATGTGCTGCTCGCCCGTCTCGCGCATGCGGTTCATGATGCCCTTGGCGACCACGTCGCGGGGCGCGAGCTCGGCCAGCTCATGCCTTCCGACCATGAACCGCTCGCCCGAGGCGTCGACCAGGTGCGCGCCCTCGCCCCTGACCGCCTCGGAGATCAGCGGCTGCTGCCCCGTGGCACCCGGGCCGAGCCACATCACCGTCGGATGGAACTGCACGAACTCCAGGTCGGCCACCTCGGCTCCGGCGCGCAGCGCCAGCGCCACGCCGTCACCGGTGGAGACCACCGGGTTGGTGGTGGCGGAGAAGACCTGGCCGAGCCCTCCGGTGGCCAGCACCACGGACCGGGCCCGCACCGCGCCGACGCCGTCCCGCTGCCCCTCCCCCATGACGTGCAGGGTGACCCCGGCGACGCGCCCGCCCTCCATGAGCAGGTCGAGCACCAGGGCGTGCTCGATGACCTCGACGCCCTCGGTCTGCTTGAGCGCGGCCAGCAGCGCCCGGCTGATCTCGGCGCCGGTGGCGTCGCCTCCCGCGTGGGCGATGCGCCGCCGGTGGTGGCCGCCCTCGCGGGTGAGCGAGACCGTGCCGTCGGCGGCGAGGTCGAAGTGCGCGCCCGTCTCGATGAGCCTGCGCACCGCGTCCGGCCCCTCGGTGACGAGGGTGCGGACGGCCTCGACGTCGCACAGGCCCACCCCGGCGGTGAGGGTGTCGGCCAGGTGCTCCTCGGGGCTGTCCTCCGGGGCGAGCGCGGCGGCGATGCCGCCCTGGGCCCACCGGGTGGACCCGGCGTCCAGCAGCGCCTTGGTGACCAGCAGCACCCGTCCGTGCCGTGCCGCCCGCATGGCCGCCACCAGTCCGGCGATGCCGGAGCCGATCACGACCGCGTCGGTGTGCGTGGTCCAGCCGGGTGCGCCCGCGGCCAGCTCGTCGATCATGACGCCCTCCTCCGGGGGGTTTTCGTCAGTATGACACTAATCCGGGAAGGGCTATTCCCCCGGGGTCAGTGCACGAGATCCGGACGGCGGGTGTCGGTGCCCGGAACCGGCTCGGCCGGGTCCTCGCCGAGCAGGACGATCTTGTTGTCGGCGTCCACGTGCACCACCGACGGGCGGAACGAGCGCGCCTCGGCGTCGGACATCGCGGCGTAGCTGATGATGATCACCAGGTCGCCCGGGTGCACCAGGTGCGCGGCGGCGCCGTTGATCCCGATCACCCCGGTACCGCGCGGCCCCTCGATGACATAGGTCTCCAGCCGGGCCCCGTTGGTGATGTCGACGATGTGGACCTGCTCGCCGGGCAGCAGGTCGGCGGCCTCCAGGAGGTCGGCGTCGATCGTGACCGACCCCACGTAGTGCAGGTCCGCCTGGGTGACGGTGGCCCGGTGGATCTTGGACTTGAACATGGTCCGGAACATCAGAACTCCAGGGGGAGGTTGTCGATCAGACGGGTGGCGCCGACGCGTGCCGCGACGGCCAGGACCGCCGGGCCGCGATGGCCGGGCTCGACGGGGTCGAAGGTCGCCGGATCGGCGAGGACGAGGTAGTCCAGCAGCAGCGGGGGCTCGGCCGAGGCCGCCTCCTCCAGGACGGGCCGCGCGGCCGCGAGGACCGCCTCCACGCCGCCCGGCACGGCGTCGCGCCCAGCGAACAGGGACCGCGAGAGCGCCAGAGCGGTGCGCCGCTCCGCCTCCGACAGGAAGCGGTTGCGGCTGGAGAGCGCCAGGCCGTCCGGCTCCCGGACGGTCGGCACCGCGACGATCTCGACGCCGAGGTTGAGGTCCTCGACGAGCCGGCGGATCACCGCGAGCTGCTGTGCGTCCTTCTGGCCGAAGAACGCCTTGTCGGGACGGACCATCCCGAAGAGCTTGGCCACCACCGTGGCCATCCCGTCGAAGTGCCCCGGCCGGGCCTCGCCCTCCACGATCCGGCCCATCCGCCCGGTGCTGACGGAGACCTCCAGCGGCCGCGGGTAGACGTCCGCGACGGACGGCGCGAACACGATCGCCACGCCCTCGCCGTCGCAGATCTCCGCGTCGGCCTCCAGCGTGCGGGGATAGCGGTCGAGGTCCGCCTGCTCGCCGAACTGCAGAGGGTTGACGAAGACGCTGACCACGACATGGTCGGCGTTCTTGCGCGCCCATCTGATCAGCTCCCGGTGCCCGTCGTGCAGCGCCCCCATCGTCGGGACGAACGCGACGGTGCCCGGCAGCCGCCCGCGGGCCGCCGCCAGGTCGGCGAGAGAATGAACGATCATCGGGGTCCTTCCTGATCGGGAGGTCGTCGGCTCACCGGCCGTCGGCCAGCACGCCCAGCAGCCGTTCGGCGTCCTCGGGCTTGAGCAGCCCGGAGTCCAGGGCGAGGTCGGCGGTGCGCCTGGCCAGCGCCAGATAGCCCGGTACCGCGTCGGGCTCGGCCGCCTTCAGCGCGTCCAGATGGTCCGAGACGGTGCCCGCGTCGCCCCGCGCCACCGGGCCGGTCAGCCCCTGGCCGCCCAGGCGCAGCGCGTTGTCCAGGGCCGCGCCCAGCAGCGGGCCGAGCATCCGGCCCGGCTCGGCGACCCCGGCGGCGCTCAGCAGCCCGAAGGACTCCACGACCAGGGTGATCAGGTGGTTGGCGCCCAGGGCCAGCGCCGCGTGGTACGTCGTGCGGCGCTCCTCCTCGATCCAGACGGGCTCGGCGCCCATCTCCACGACCAGGGCCTCGGCCACCGGGCGCAGCCGCCCGGGCGCGGTCACCCCGAAGGAGATGCCGGTGAGCCGCTCCAGGTCGTCCGTGCGGCCGGTGAAGGTCATCACCGGGTGCAGCGCGAGCGGCAGCCCGCCCGCCCGGGTGAGCGGGGCCAGGACGGCGGTGCCGTGGCGCCCGCTGGCGTGGGCGAAGAGCTTGCCCTGGACCTCGACCCCCGCGGCGGCCATGCCCTCGGCGAGCCCCGCGAGCGCGTCGTCGGGGACGGTCAGCAGGACGAGGTCGGCGGCGGCCACGACCTCCTGGGGGGCCAGGAAGGGCACGCCGGGCAGCAGCTCCTCCGCCCGGGGGCGAGAGGAGACGGCGGAGGCCGCGACGACGCGGTGGCCGGCGCGCGCGAGGGCGGCGGCCAGCACGGCGCCGACCCGGCCCGCGCCGACGACGCCGACCTTCAGCCGGCCAGGCCGCTGGGTAGGCAGATCCATGAACGTTCCAGTCCTCGAAAGGGGTACCGGACGGTGCGAGTCAAGGGTACCCAAGCCGCGGAGCGACTCACCTGACGCCCTCCATGACTGTGGGTCACCTTATGGTCACCCCGGCGGTCATTACCCCTCGAGGGTGTCACGGGACAGGGTGGTGTTCCTGAACGATCCACAAGGGGGTGTGCCTAAAGCCGGATGTTCATTCAGTGACTTCAGGGGTCCCGAAGACCGCCGTCTCCCCGCTTCCCGGGGGGACGGCGGCACCCTGCGTCCGGTAGCGCTCCAGGCTCACCGGCCCCTTGGCCTGCATCAGCCAGCCGAAGCCGCCCAGACCGCCCGGATCGGTGAGCTCGGCGGCCTCTCCCGCCCGTGAGAGCTCGGCGAGATAGGCGCGCGGGTCGCTGAACGCCAGTTCCCTGGCCGGCCGCCGCCCGTTGACCCCCAGGAGGCGCAGGGCCTCCCGCTGGGTGGTGAGGACGGTCTCCAGACCGGGCACCGCGCAGGAGTCCAGCGCGACGTGCGCGGTGACGTCGCAGGAGCCGTCGGGGACCGGCCAGACGGCCATTCCGTGGCGGTAACCGGCGAGGGTGGGCCGCCGGGTCTCCACGTCGTGGGAGTAGTCGACGGCGACGGCCGCCCCGGCCTCCAGCCGTCCGACGAGCCGGGCCCAGGCCTCGTCCCGGCTGCGGCCGATCTCGGCCCTGCCCCTTTGCTCCGGCCACCAGCGGGCCAGCCACGCCAGATCCGCCTCCTCTGGCTCCGGCCCCGGCCGCTCATGGCCCTCGGCGTCCACCAGCATCAGCCGCGGCCCCTCGGGGGTGTACTCCACGATGTCCAGCGGCACGTTGTCGAGCCACTCGTTGGCGACGACGAGCCCGACGATCCCCTCCGGGGGTTCAGCGGACCAGACGACGTCCTCCAGCCCCGCCCTGGACTCGAATTCGACGGCCACCAGGCGCAGCCGCCGCGCCGTCTCTTCGGGGACCGCCTCCCGGATGCCGGCGAGCAGCGATCCGGAGCCCGCACCCATGTCCACCACGTCGAGCCGGCCGGGCCGGCCGAGCTGAGCGTCAACGTCCTCCAGCAGACGGGCCAAGGCTCGGGCGTACAACGGCGAGGCGTGCACCGACGTGCGGAAGTGCGCCTCAGGATGTTCCCGCCGGTAGAACCCCTCGGACCCGTACAGGGCCCGCTCCATCGCCGCGCGCCAGGTGATCACCCCACCAGGGTCGCATGCCCCAGCAACCCGACGGCACCGACATTACTCTCAGTAATCACATGCGCGGACGAAATTCCTACTTAAAGTCATGCACCAGTCACGCTTGGGCACAAGTAAAGTAACCCCCTGTCACCAGAGGTCGCACTACCGGCGAGTAGCTGAATAACTACTCCACGTATGGCCGGGGTCGCTGCGCAGGTGCTCCGGCATCGTCCACGTACAGGGAGGATCCCCTAATGGCGCTCAAGAAGTTCGCCGCGGCCGGTGCGCTCGCTCTCGGCGTTATGGGTGTCGCTGGCCCCGCTTTCGCCAGCCAGCACCCGCAGCCGCACCCGCACTTCGGTGGCCCGCACTTCGGCGGCCCCGATGTCATCAGCCCGACCAGTGTCGACGGCAACGGCATCGGCAACAACCTGATCTCGCTGAACCTCTGCGGCACCAACGTGCTCCCGATCGAGCTGATCCCCGTGCTCAGCCCGACCACGGCGATCTGCCACGACAGCCAGAACCGCGGCTCCATCGAGGTCGAGGACTGATCCAGTCCCACGGTCGTCCGGCCGGGATCCCTTCGGGGGTCCCGGCCTTCTCCCACATGCATCAGCAAACCGGCTGTACCGGCATACCCCCCGGTCCCCCACCACAAGCGGATAAGTTGACTACTTAAAGTCATGAAATGGTCACGCTTGGATAGAGGTCGGGTAACTCTCCGTCACTAGGGGTCGCACTACCGGCGAGTAGCTGAATAACTACTCTACGTATGGCCGGGGTTGCTGCGCAGGTGCCCCGGCATCGTCAACGTACAGGGAGGATCCCCTAATGACGCTCAAGAAGTTCGCCGCGGCCGGTGCGCTCGCTCTGTCCGCGGTCGGCGTTCTCGGCGCTGCCAGCCCCGCCTTCGCCAACCCGCACCCGCACTTCGGTGGGCCGGACGTCATCAGCCCCACCAGCGTCGACGGGAACGGGCTGCTCAACAACCTGGTCTCGCTGAACGTCTGCGGCACCAACCTGGTCCCGATCGAGCTGATCCCGGTCGTCAGCCCGACCACCGCGTCCTGCGTGGACAGCCAGAACAAGGACACCATCGAGGTGGACCGGGGCCCGTTCCGCCACTGATCGCTCAGCAGTTCCCAGCCGGGGCCCCTTCGGGGGCCCCGGCCCTTTTTTTATGCCCCGGCGCTAGCCCGCCCAGCGCTCCAGCGAACCCGACCTGACCCTGGCCGACCTGGCGCGCGTCACCGTCTCGTCCGCCAGCTCCCGGGCCCGCGCCGCCTCCCAGTCCACCGCCGCCACCTGGACCGGCCCCGGCGGCACGTCCACCTGGACGGTGCCGAGCCCGAACAACCGCTGGAGCGGCGAAGAGGTCAACCGGACGGACTGCGCACGGGCGAAGTCCACCACGTCCCAGGTCCGGCAGAACCTCCCCCGCCGGGACACGAAGGCCTCCCGGGTGACGCCCGCGGCGTCCCGACCCCTCCACCGCGACTTCGCGGGCGTCAATGCGACGCCCTCCAGCGAGATCCCCGGGAAGACCTCGGAGACCAGTGCGAAAGCCGCCTCCCTCGGCCCCACCGGCAGCAGCGTGGAGGAGAGCGCCTGGCGTTCACCGCCGTACCCGGCCACGGTCATCTCCACCCGTGCCCAGCCGAAGTGCCGCCACATCCACGGCTCCACCACCCGGAGCGCCTGGATCCGGCCCGGCGGCACCGTCTGCAGCCGGCTCTCCAGCAGGCCGAACCGCAACCGGATGCCGTCCGGCGAGATCGACGAGCGGAACCGGGTGTACATCACCAGAGGCGCGATCACCTCACGGCTCAGGCCCAACATGATCGGGATCGCCACGCCCAGCACCGCCAGCTCCTTGGTGACGATCCCGAAGACGATCAGCGCGACGAACAGCACGAAGGACAGCAGCACCGGGATCCGCAGCACCAGCGAGACGAACAGCGCCCCGAACCCCACCCGGCAGAACGGCCGCTCCGGCGCCTCCGGGGTATGGCCGGGCAGCCCCGCCGCCAGCGCCACCAGCTCGGCCCGCAGCACCTGCGCCCGCCGCCCGCTCAGATACCGCAACGTGATCTCGGCGGAGTTGCCTCCGGCGAGTTCCAGCCTCACCTCCGCCAACCCGAGCAGCCGGCCCAGCAGCGGGCTGACCACGTCGACGCCCTGCATCCGCGACAGCGGGATGCGCCTGATCCGACTGCGCACCGCCCCGGTGTCGACCACCAGGTCGTCGCCGTCGATCCAGAACCGCACCGACCACCACACCCACACCCCCACCGCGCCCGCCACCAGCGCCACCGGGAAGGTGACCAGCATGAAGAGCAGGACCCGGGCGGGCTGCAGCGTGAACCAGTCGTCCCCGCCGGTGTCCAGCAGCAGCCACATTCCGACCAGGACGAAGTAGACGACCAGGATGTTCAGCGACCGCAGCGGCGCGGTGGCCCAGTGCAGACGGTGCACCTCCACCGTCGGCCGCGGAGGTGGCGCCGGGCGGTACGGCTGCGGCGGATACGGGTGGGGGTTCACAGGCCCGCCCCCTCGTCGCCCCGTGCCGCCAGCCGGTCCCGCAGCTGGTCGGCGACCGTGACCGGAAGCCCGGGGATCGCGGCGTCCGTCGTCGCCGCCGCGGTGTGCAGCCGTACCGTCGCCAACCCGAACGCCTGCTCCAACGGACCCGACGTCACGTCCACGAACTGCATGCGGGCGTAGGGGACGATGACGATCCTGCGCTGGAAGACCCCCGAGGTGATGACGAGGTCGTCGCCCCGCTCCAGGAATCCCCAGGCCTGGTAGGACTGCTCGGCCACCAGCCAGGACAGGACCAGCGCCAGCGCCGTCGCCACGCCCCAGACGACCGCGCCCGGCGTCCCGCCCGTCCGGGCCACCACGAACGCGCCGAGCGGACCCGCGAGCAGCGCGACGGCCACCGCGATCGTCCGGCGGTGCCACTTGTAGCGGGTGGAGACCCGCCACCACCGCGCGCCCTCGGGCGGCGCGAACGCCTCCTCCCGGGTGCGCTGGCGGTAGGGCTGCGGAGGCAGGATCTGCGGCTGCTCGTTCATCGCGTCCCAGTCAACAGGAAACACCCTCTTTTTGGCATCAAAGCCCTCGGCGCCGTCCGTATCGGCGGGGAGGGCGACGCGAATGCGTACCCGCCGGAGGAGTCTGCGACCATGTCGATTATGGAGACACGCACCGTCGGCATCGGCGCGGGGGCCAGGGAGCTCGCGACCGAGGACATGATCCTCAACATCGGGCCGCAGCACCCCTCCACCCATGGAGTCCTGAGGCTGCGCCTCACCCTCGACGGCGAACTCATCGACTCGGCCGAGCCGATCATCGGATACATGCACCGGGGCGCCGAGAAACTCTTCGAGGTGCGCGACCTGCGGCAGATCGTGGTGCTGGCCAACCGGCACGACTGGCTGTCGGCGTTCGCCAACGAACTGGGCGTGGTGCTGGCCGCCGAACGCATGCTCGGCATGGAGGTCCCGGCACGCGCCGTCTGGGCGCGCACCCTGCTCGCCGAGCTCAACCGGGTGCTGAACCATCTCATGTTCCTCGGCTCCTACCCGCTGGAAGTCGGCGCGATCACCCCGATGTTCTACGCCTTCCGTGAACGCGAGGAGCTGCAGCGGGTGCTGGAGGAGGTCTCCGGCGGCCGGATGCACTACATGTTCAACCGGGTCGGCGGGCTCAAGGAGGACCTGCCGTTCGGGTGGCTGGAGCGCACCCGGCAGGCCGTCGCCCTCGTCCGCTCCCGGATGCCCGACATCTCCGACCTGATCCTGGGGAACGAGATCTTCCGCGCCCGGACCCGCGGCGTCGGCGTCCTCACCCGCGAACAGGTCCTGCAGTACGGGGTGAGCGGGCCCATCGCCCGCGCCTCAGGAGTCGACTTCGACCTGCGCCGCGACGAGCCCTACCTGGCCTACGGCGAGCTCGACGTCCCCGTCGTCACCCGCGCCGAAGGCGACTGCCTGGCCCGCTTCGAATGCCTCCACGACCAGGCCCTCGCCTCCCTCGACCTCGCCGACGCCTGCCTCGACCGGCTCGCCGACCTCCCGCCCGGCCCCATCAACCAGCGCCTCCCCAAGATCCTCAAGATCCCGGTGGGCCACACCTACGCCTGGACCGAGAACCCCCTCGGCGTCAACGGCTACTACCTCGTCTCCCGCGGCGAGAAGACCCCCTGGCGCCTCAAGCTCCGCAGCGCCAGCTTCAACAACATCCAGGTCCTCCCCGAGATGCTGAAAGGGCAGCTCGTCGCCGACATGGTCGCCATCCTCGGCTCCATGTTCTTCGTCGTCGGCGACATCGACAAGTGAACGGCGGCTGATCCGGGCGAGGGGAACCCGCTTCGGATCAGCTCCGTCGGTCGTTCTTCTCGGCTTCGGGATCCTTGGGGATACGGCAGCAGTACTCGAGGAAGAGCGCGGCGCCGGTGAGCGCGAGAGCCGAGACCGAGGTCGCGACGCTGACGATGAGGTCGTGGCGGGGGGTGGGGAGATCGAGGTCGGGCAGTACGTGCAGCACGAAACCGAGGAAGACGCCGGTGAGCGCGGCGGCGGCATGGGCGCTGGCCTTGCCGAGCACCGCCATGTTCGCGACGCTCAGCGGGTCGACGGGGCGCGCCTCCTCCGCGGCGGACCTGTGGTGGATCTTGTTGCGGAGGTTCACGCCGGTGACGATCTCACCGAGCGCCAGCAGCAGCAGCGTCGGCACCGCCGTCCACGGCAGCGGCGGCAACTGCGAGTACATGCCTTTGAGCAAGGCCCACACCACCAGCGCCGACCCGAAGACCAGCGCCAGCAGCACGGCCGGCCGGGACGCCCTCACGCCGGCGGCTGGAGGTTCAGGTCGTCGCGGCGGGTGACCTCCTGGTCCCCCATCGCGGCGGCCAGATCGGCGACCGGCCCATGCCCCGCGAGCACCGCCCCCGGATCGATCTCGGCCCACGGCACCAGCACGAACGCCCGTTCGTGCGCCCGGGGGTGCGGCAGCGTCAGCCGGGGATCGTCCGAGACGATCTCACCGAACTGCACGATGTCGATGTCGAGGGTGCGCGGCCCCCAGCGGACGATCCGCTCCCGCCGCATCGACTCCTCGATCGAAAGGCCGCGCTCCAGCAGCGTCTCGGGAGCCAGCAGCGTCTGCGCGACGATCACGATGTTGAGGAAGTCGTCCTGCTCGACCCCGCCCCACGGCGCGGTCTCGTACACCCGGGAGAGCGCCACCAGCGTCAGGCCGGGAGCGTCGAACAGCGCGTCGAGGGCGTCCTGAAGGTTCTCCAGCCGGTCGCCGAGGTTGCTGCCGAGCGAGAGCACCACCCGGTGCTCGATCAGCATGTGCCCCCCGGTCGGGGTCCGGTCTGTCATCCGCGGCTCCTGGTGATCGTGACGGCGACGTCGGTGAACGGATGCACGATGGGGGCGGCCGGCTTGTGCACGGTCACCTCGGCGTTCAGCACCCGCGGATCGGCCAGGCACACCTCGGCCAGCCGCTCGGCGAGCGTCTCGATCAGATCGACCGGCTCGCCGGTCACCACCTCCACCAGCCGGTCCGCCAGCTCCCCATAGTGCACGGTCAGCGCGACGTCGTCCTTCTCCGCGGCGGGGCGCAGATCGAGCCCCAGGACGACGTCGACCACGAACTCCTGGCCGAGCTCGCGCTCGGCGGGCAGCACACCGTGGAATCCCCGGGCCCGCAGCCCGCGCAGCTCAATCCGGTCCGTCATCCTGTGTCCCGTCCAGCACCGGGGAACCGTGGTGGACCCACAGTCGCCACTGACCTTCATCACGTACGAACACCTTCGTCGTCACGACGCTTCCCCCGGCGAGGAAACCCTCCTCGTCCTTGTCCGCCGTGAGGATGTTCTCCTCACAGGTGAGGACCGCGTAGTCGCCCCTGACCTCGGTGTGCACGTCCGTGAGCACGAACTGGATATAGGCGGTGTTCGCCATGATGAGAGCCCAGGAGCGCAGCACCTCGCCGCGCCCGCGCAGCATCGTCCAACCCGGATGGACGCACGTCACGCCCTCCGCGTAGTCACCGTCGGCCCAGATCTCGTGCATGAGATCCAGGTCGCCCGTCTCGAAGGCGGTGTAGAACTTGGCATTCGCGGCCTCTACCGCTGCGGCGTCATCCACGCGCCGAGCCTATGGCCGCGGCCACCCGCACGGCGTCCGCGTTCGGACGAACATTGTGGACACGCACGCACCAGGCTCCCGCCGCGGCGGCCAGCGCGCTGACCGCCAGGGTCGCGTCGTCGCACTCCGCGAACGGCCGGGGAGCGCCGTCCGGGCCGGCCAGCAGCTTCCCCAGGAAACGTTTGCGCGAGGCGCCCACCAGGATCGGGAACTCCTCGCCCAGCTTGTCGAGATTCGCCAGCAGCCGCCAGTTGTGCTCCGCCTGCTTGGCGAACCCCAGCCCCGGATCGAGCACGACCATCGACGGGTCGACGCCCTGCGCCACCACCGCCTCGACCCGGCGGAGCAGTTCCTCCCGGACCTCGGTGACCACGTCCTCGTAGACGGCTCTGCTCTGCATGTCGTGGCTGTGCCCGCGCCAGTGCATCACCACGTACGGCACCCGCGCCCGCGCCACCACCTGCGGCATGTCCGGATCGGCCAGCCCTCCGCTGACATCGTTGACCAGCCGCGCCCCCGCGTTCACCGCGGCCTCGGCCACCTCCGCCCGCATCGTGTCGACGCTGACCGGCACCCCCTCGCGGGCCAGCGCCTCGATCACGGGGACAACCCGTCTGAGCTCCTCGGCCAGCGACACCCGCTGCGCCCCCGGCCGGGTCGACTCGCCCCCCACGTCGATCAGGTCGGCCCCGTCCCGCACCAACTCCAGCCCGTGCTTGACGGCCCGCTCCTGATCAAACCACTCCCCGCCGTCACTGAAGGAGTCAGGTGTGATGTTCACCACGCCCATGACCAGGCACCGCTCGTGCTCAGGCAGCCCGGAAACGCTCATGTCCCCAGCCTAAGCCCTCCCCCGCGAACCGGATTCGGCGCCTGTGGAAGCCGCCGAGAGCCGGGCCTTCGGCAAGACCAGCAGCCTCGGCCCTCAGCGACGCCGGCAGGTACCTCCGAACGTCGCCGGGCCCCGGGTGCACCGGGGAGCGGGAACCGTCGGCACGGCTGGAACTCGGCATTGAATTCGCAGGGGGGCTCCATTTGGAACCGGCGGGACGGGAACAGCAGAAAGCCGCGCCAGACCCACAGGACCGTCCCGCACGGACCCGTTCGAAGACCACCCGGAGGACTGCGAAGTTCAGGAAAATCCGACGCTCACCGTCGCGACCGCCGCCTACCAGCCGGAGCCCTGTCCGGAGAAAGCGTCTCTACGCCCACCATCACGACCCAGAACAGCGTCCCTTGCCCAGCCCCACTCATCTCGCCTCCGGATGCCGTAGACACGGCGACGAGATGTTCACCCCGATCCGCGGGCTTCCGGGAACAGAGGTGATCCCCTGCAGAACCGCCCCATAGCCCTTCTCCGGCGCCGCGATCCGCAGAACCGCCTGGCTCGTCGCGCTTCCCGCGCCGAACTCGACCGTCCGCCAACCGGCCCCTTCCAGCGCCGCCTTCAGCCTGGTCAGCGCCTTGTTGATCACTTCCTCACTCGGCACCTCGACATAGGTGATGATCCCCTCTGAGTAGGGGCTGTATCCCACCCACCAGGTGTCATGATCGATATTGCGGCCGGGCACCTGTCTCGCGCTGTACTCACTACCGCATGGACTCGGCGAGACATTGGGGTTGTCGAACCGCCTGCCCAGTGCCAGGCCATCGATGATCTCTTTTCCATAATTACTTATGGTGACGACCACGTCCTTCGGATGCACAACCGGAAATTCTTCCTCCATGACAATTCCCCCCAGTCCCGCATGAGCGCATCCAGAAATAACCAATACGATCCCGAGCAGCGAAACCCGCCTGACCGCTTTCACGAGAACCATCGATCCGCCTCGCCTGGTCAATCTGCCTTCAGAACCGGGTCGTCCATGGGATTGGAATTATCGTAGGTGCGGGTCATGACTTTGACCTGATTGTCCAAGCTCTTGGTCCCTTCGTTCCAGTAGTCGCTATGTCCCTGAGTGTCGGTTTCAAGGACCTGTGCCCCGAAACGATGGTCGGATGGCACCATCGGTATGGGATTTCCCACGATTCCCCAACGCTTTTCTGGATCCGATCGACCGTGCCCCATACGACCGGCATCTGGCACCGGATCCCCCTCTGCAGCCTGCGCCCAGACGTGTTTGGCCCCGACACCCAGCTCCGCCGCTTTTCCCACATGCATTCCAGGGCTTCCTGCCACGACTATGTCGTCCACGGCAAGACCGCCCTGTTTAGCCGCCTCCCCCACGACAACCGAACCATAGCTATGGCCGATGACGGTCAGATGACCACTCGACCCGCTCTGGCAGATACGAACACCACTGACGAACTTCTTTAGTTTGGGTGCGCCCGAGTCTGCGTATAGATTTCTCGGTGCATCCGCAACGATTCCGTCCGGGGCGTCGTATCCCAGCCACATCACCGCAGAAACATCTTTTTTAAAAGCGTATTTCTGGCTCTGCTTCCACAGATTCATGACCCTGTCGACGTCGCCGTCGATGTTGTCGAGTTGGGCCGTGGTGCCGGGGACGTAGATTCCGGTGTGGCGGGAGGCGTCGGGGTTTCCGATGGCGATGATGACGCGGCCGTCGGGGCCTTTGGTGGGGTCGGTGACGAAGCGGGGGACGTGGTCGGCGAAGGGGACTTCCTTGTCGTGTCGGTCCCAGGGGCCGACGAGGGTGGAGGACAGGCCGAGGAGGTAGATCTTCTGGCCGGTGTCCCTCTCCACCGAGGCGAGTTTGTCGGCCAGTCGGCCGAGCCGCCTCAGGTCGCGGGCCTCGAAGGGCGTCAGTGTCTCCGGTGCGCGTTCCCGCAGCTCGCCGAGGCGGAGTTCGAGGCTGAACCGGTTGGCCCTGTCCCGGACGGCGGCGGGGACTCCGTCCGCCCAGCCGATCAGCGCCGGGAAAGTCCGCAGGTACAGGCGCCGCTGTTCCCGGGTGAGGTGGTTCCACCAGGCCCGTACGTCGGCGGCCTCGCCGCGCGGCATGTCCGCCGGGTTCACTCCGGCTTCGACGAGCCGGGCGTAGAGTCGGCGGTCGGCGGCCTGCACCGCCCGCATCATCGTGAGTGAGACGGCCATCCACGCCGCCCATTCCATCCCCGTTCCCTCGCGGACGAGCAGATCGCGCCGCCGCCGGAGGTCCGGGATCTCCCCCAGCAGATCCGTCCCGAGCGCCTCGATCCGGCTTCCCGGCCCGCCTCCGGTACCGATCCCCGCCAGGAGGCTCCACAGTTCCCGCCCTGCTTCCTGCCAGGTCCGGGCCATGCGCCCCAGCTCGATCATCAGATCGTTCAGCCCGTCGGGGCTGCCCGCCCCGACGCCCGGCTCCCCCGCCGGTGGACGCCCCAGCCCGTGGAAGACGACGGACGCCACCCGCACGGGTGGCAAGGCCTCCCGCCCTGCGGCCTCCACCCGGTCCACGGCGTCCCCGAAGGCCCGCCCCACTTCGAGCTGCCGACCGGAGACCCGGTGGAACAGCGCCACCGAGGCGGGCCCCACCAGCACCCCGCCTTCCAGCAGCCGCTGGACCTGTATGCCCGCTCGCCGCGCCGTCGCGGCCAACTCCTCGACTCTGCGCCCCGCCCACCGCACCTGCTCAGGCGTCACCACACCGCACCCCCGACGGCACCCGGACGCCCCCGTGACCCAGCGTGCCGAAACAATTGTGTGCGGTCACGTCTCCTTCCGCCACCTCTTCCGGCCCGAGCCGCCCATCCCGCGAGGCTTTATCCCCAACAACCGGTGAAGAGGCTGCGCGGGGGCCCGCGGCGACCTACCGTGACAGGTGAACGTTCCCTATTGAGAGGACGACCCATGGGCGCGGACCGCAGAGGCGGCAACATCGGCCAGATGGAAGAACTGGCCCGCCTGTTCTCCCGACACTCCAAGAACCTCGACGCCCTCATCAAGGACCTCAACGGCCGCACCGTCGGCTCCACCGAGATCTGGTGGGGCCCCGGAGCCGACCGCTTCCGCGCCGCTTGGGCCGAGGCCAAGTCCGCCTTCGACAAGATGGCCGTCGCCCTCGAGGAGGGCTCCGCCGACGTCCGCCGCTCCCAGCAGAACATCGAGGCCGCCACCCGCTGACCGGCCGCGCCTCCGGCGGGACGCCGTGGCCATCCACCCGTCCCGCCGTCACCCGTACTCCGCTCATCGGGCGGCGGCCGCGCTCGGCCTCATGCCGGATCAACGGCATCCGAGCACGGGTCCGGCTCCCGGTGAAGACCTCGCCGACGCGAACCCGCCCTGGTGGGGTGGACGAGGTCGCCCCCGGACAGGGTCCGTGACTTTGCAGAAGGATCCCTCCGACGGGCTCCGCCGGGTTCTCGCCTGAACAGCGACGCTCAGAAAGTGAGCGTCCCGCCGGAGCGAACCGGGCTGCCTCCCGGGGAAGCGGAATCCGCGCTCTGTGGGAGCCAAGCAACGCGGGCACCGGCTCTCCAGTCGGAAAGAGCCGACCGACCGTGAGGAGCCGGGAAAACACGACGGCCCCGGACAGACCGGGGCCGTCGTCGACTCGACAGGACGATCCGGCGACTGCTCGGCATCGACCTGAAGACGAAGCGGTACGCCGGGGGTTCGCGTTTCGTCCGCAGGGCGCGGCGGGCGAAGACTCAGACGGTCAGTGGCGGCCGAGGATGAGGCTCATGGCCTCGCTGCGGGTCTCGGCGTGGGTGCGGAAGTCGCCTCGGACGGCGGAGGTGACGGTCTTGGCGCCGGGCTTGCGGACGCCGCGCATGGTCATGCAGAGATGTTCGGCCTCGATGACGACGATGACGCCGCGGGGCTTGAGGTAGGACATCAGGGCGTCGGCGACCTGGCTGGTCAGACGCTCCTGGACCTGGGGGCGGCGGGCGTAGACGTCGACGAGGCGGGCGAGCTTCGACAGGCCGGTGATCCGGCCGTTGTCGCCGGGGGTGTAACCGACATGGGCGACGCCGTGGAAGGGCACCAGGTGGTGCTCGCAGGTCGAGTACAGCTCAATGTCCCTGACCAGGACCATCTCGTCGTGGTCGGCCTCGAAGACCGTGGTCAGGACGTCCTCGGGCCCCATGGTGAGGCCCGCGAACTGCTCCGCGTAGGCGCGGGCGACGCGGGCCGGCGTGTCCCGGAGTCCGTCACGGTCCGGATCCTCACCGATGGCGTACAGGATCTCCCGTACAGCCTTCTCAATCCGTGCGTGATCGAACTCCGGGGCAGCACTCATAACGGACACTCTACGCGGATCCGTTAGTTGTCCGATTCACCGGTCGGCAGTTCCACCGCCTTGGCGTCCGCGGGGAGGGCCAGCGACAGTTCCTTCGGCGTCATGACCGGGGGCCGGTCGGACGGAAGGCGCTTGCCGTAACCGGTGTAGGACTTCTGGTGCGGGCGCTTGCGGATCGGAGCGAAGATCCCCAGGACCTGGTCCTTGCTCAGCGTCTCCTTCTCCATCAGCTCCAGCACCAGGTGGTCCAGGACGTCCCGGTACTCGGTGAGGATCTCCCAGGCGACGTCGTGGGCACCCTCGATCAGGCGGCGCACCTCGTCGTCGATCGCCGAGGCGATGTCCTCGGAGTAGTCCCGCTCATGACCCATGTCACGGCCGAGGAAGACCTCGCCCTGGCCGCCTCCGAACTTGCGGGCGCCCAGACGCTCGCTCATGCCGTATTCGGTGACCATGTTGCGGGCGATCGCGGTGGCCTTCTCGATGTCGTTCGACGCGCCCGTGGTGGGCTCGTGGAACACCAGTTCCTCCGCCGTCCGGCCGCCGAGCAGCATGGCGAGCTGGTCGTTCATCTCCGAACGGGTGGTGAGGAACTTGTCCTCCATCGGCAGGGTCATCGTGTAGCCGAGGGCCCGGCCACGAGGCAGGATCGTCACCTTGTGCACCGGGTCGGCGTTCGGCAGCGCGTGCGCGACCAGGGCGTGGCCGCCCTCGTGGTAGGCGATGATCTTCTTCTCGGCGTCCGACATGACCCGGGTCTTGCGCTCCGGCCCGGCCATCACGCGGTCGATGGACTCCTCGAGGGTCTCCATGTCGATCAGCTTGCGGTCGAACCGGGCGGTCAGCAGCGCCGCCTCGTTGATGACGTTCGCGAGATCCGCGCCGGTGAACCCGGGAGTACGCCGCGCGATGACGTCGAGGTCGACGTCGGGCGCGAACGGCTTGCCCCTGCCGTGGACGCGCAGGATGCCCTTGCGGCCCTCGAGGTCGGGGCGGTCCACCGTCACCTGGCGGTCGAACCGGCCGGGACGCAGCAGCGCCGGGTCCAGGATGTCGGGCCGGTTGGTGGCGGCGATGAGGATGACGCCGGCCTTGGCGTCGAAGCCGTCCATCTCGACCAGCAGCTGGTTGAGGGTCTGCTCGCGCTCGTCGTGGCCGCCGCCGAGTCCGGCACCGCGGTGCCGGCCGACCGCGTCGATCTCGTCGATGAAGATGATCGACGGGGCGTTCGCCTTCGCCTGTTCGAACAGGTCGCGGACCCGGGAGGCGCCCACGCCGACGAACATCTCGACGAAATCCGAACCGGAGATGGAGTAGAACGGCACTCCGGCCTCGCCCGCGACGGCCCGGGCCAGCAGCGTCTTACCGGTGCCGGGAGGGCCGAAGAGCAGCACGCCCTTGGGGATCTTGGCGCCGATGGCCTGGAACTTGGCGGGGTTCTGCAGGAAGTCGCGGATCTCCTTGAGCTCCTCGATCGCCTCCTCGGCGCCCGCGACGTCGGAGAAGGTGGTCTTCGGGGTGTCCTTGGTGATGAGCTTGGCCTTGGACTTGCCGAAGTTCATCACCCGCGAGCCGCCGCCCTGCATCTGGTTCATGATGAACAGGAAGATGAGGATGATGATGATCATCGGCAGCAGGCTGAACATCAGGCTCAGGAAGACGCTCTGCTTGGGAACGTCGACCTTGTAGGACTGGGTCTTGCCCGCCTGGATCTGCTGCTGCAGCTGTTCCTGCAGCTTGATGCCCTGGCCGCCGACCCAGCTGGCCTGCTGATGCTTGCCGGCGGTGGTGGTGATCTGGATGACCTGGTCCTTGTCGACGATCTTCGCCGACTTCACCTGGCCGTTCTGGATGGCGGAGACCACCGTGGAGGTGTCGACCTTCTCGTACGTCTGGCCGGGGTTGACCCCCCACATGACGAGGGCGACCAGCACACCGAAGAGAAGGACCCACAGCAGTGGTCCGCGGAAGTAGCGCTTCACGTCCATATGTGCGGTACCCCCGGGCGGGGCCCGTCCCTCCTGACCAACGTCTGCGGAAAGCTAACTACTGAAGGTACACCGGACGAAGCGAAGCATGCAGCCAGCGATCTCCCCAGCGTCTTACCAACGAACGGCTGGCCCGGGTTGTTCCCCGTGATCAGTTGCTGTACACGTGCGGGGCAAGGGTCCCAACAAAGGGGAGGTTGCGGTACTTCTCCGAATAGTCCAGCCCGTAACCCACGACGAACTCATTCGGAATATCGAATCCGATGTACTTCACATCGATCTCGGTCTTGACCGCCTCCGGCTTCCGCATGATCGCGCAGACCTCGAGGCTGGCCGGCCGCCGGGTGCGGAGGTTGTCGATCAGCCACGAGAGCGTGAGCCCGGAGTCGACGATGTCCTCGACGATGAGCACGTGCCTGCCCGAGATGTCGGTGTCGAGGTCCTTGAGGATGCGGACCACTCCCGAGGACTTGGTGCCCGAGCCGTAGGACGAGACCGCCATGAAGTCGAGAGAGACATGGGTCTGCAGGGCCCTGGACAGGTCGGCCATCACCATGACCGCGCCCTTGAGGACGGCCACCAGCAGGAGATCCTTGTCCGCGTAGTCGGTGTCGATCTGCCCCGCCAGCTCCCGGATCTTCGCCTGGAGCTCCTCCTCCGTGATCAGTACCTTGGCCAGGTCGTTGCCCAGGTCCTTCTCGTCCACCCCTACGCCTTCCGTCGCGACTCCGGCGTTCTCACTTCGGCCGGTCCAAAATGCAGCTTGCCATATCGCCGGATCACCCTGACGCGGCCGGGCAGGTCCACACCGCGCTGTCCGTGCCAGGCCGTGACCAGCCTGTCCATGGCCACCACATGCACCGCGGCGAGCGTCCCCGCCGGGCTTCCGGCTGTTACCGCGGCCCGTCGCAGCACCCGGGAACGGACGGCCCGGGGCAGTCCTTCCAGCACCCGCACGTCCAGCACGTGTTCCAAATCACGTGCTTCTTCCAGTGCCCGGGCAGCCCACCCGTCGAGCGCGTCGGCGTCCTCCCGCAGCTGGGAGGCCGTCCTCGCCAACGCCTCGGCGACGCCGGGGCCGATCTCCTTCTCCAGCAGCGGCAGCACCTCCCGCCGGACGCGCACCCGCGCGTAAGCCGGATCCTCGTTATGCGGATCGTCCCAGGGGGCGAGCCCCATCGCCAGGCATGCCTGCCTTACCTCGGCGCGGGTGAGCCCCAGGAACGGCCTGCGGTAGCGCTCCCCGGACCGGGCCATCCCCGCCAGCGACCGCGCGCCCGAGCCGCGAGCCAGCCTCAGCAGGACCGTCTCGGCCTGGTCGTCGAGGGTGTGGCCCAGCAGTACCGTCCGGGCTCCGAGCCGTTCCGCCGCCTCGTCCAGGGCCGCGTAACGCGCTTCACGGGCGGCGGCCTCCGGTCCTCCCTCGCGCCCCACCGAGACCGCGACGGACTCCACCGGGTCGAGCCCGAGGCCCCGGAGCAGCCCGGCGACCTCCTCGGCCCGTTCCGCGGACCCCTGCTGCAGGCCGTGGTCGACCGTGACGCCCCCCGCGCGCAGCCCCGTCCGTGCGGCCACGAAGGCCAGCGCCCCGGCCAGTGCGAGCGAATCCGCTCCCCCGCTGCACGCCACCAGCACCAGCGCGCCCGGCGTCAGGCCCGACAGCGACTCCCGTACCGCCGAACGCGCTCTGGCGACCGCAGGATCAAGCCCCAAGCCCAGCCTCCCGTCCTCCCGGCGGGCGTGCCGCCGAACCCGGTCAGGCCTTCAGGGTGTCACGCGCCGGGGACCGTTCAGCCGTCGTCCACAGCTCAGGATTCGGTCCCGTTGGGCTTCTCCAACGACAACATCTCGCCTTCCAGCGGGGGAAGGCCGACCCGCCTGATCCACAGGGACGGGTCGCTGATCTCGGCCATCGTCGGCAGCGTCTCGGGCGACGTCCACACCCTGTTGAAGCCGGCCATGCCGATCTCGGTGTGCACCCTGCGGACGAAACGCGAGCCCTCGGCGTACTGCTTCATCTTCAGGTCGATGCCGAGCAGTCGCCGGAGCGTCTTGTCGAGTTTGGATCCGCCTCCGCGCCGCGAACTGAACTTGGCGCGGATCTGGGCGACGGACGGCACGACCTCGGGGCCCACCGCGTCCATGACGAAGTCGCCGTGGCCCTCCACCAGCGTCATCACCGCGGTGAGCCGGTCCAGGATCTCCCGCTGCGCGGGCGTCTGGATCGCGTCGATCAGGGTGGACTCGCCGCCTCGCACGGCGTCGGCCACCGCCTCGGCCGCGTCCTTGATCCGGTCGAAGAGCTCGGCCGGGCTGATGTCGGAGGCGAGCAGGAACTGCGTCATCTGCTCCTGGACGTAGGTCCTCAGCCAGGGGACGGCGGTGAACTGCGCGCGGTGCGTCTCCTCGTGCAGGCACACCCAGAGCCGGAAGTCCCTCTGGTCCACGGAGAGTTCCTGCTCGACGTGGACGATGTTGGGCGCGACCAGCGTCAGCCGTCCCGTGGGCGCGTTGCCGGACGGGTCCGGCGGCAGGAACAGCTCGTACTGGCCCAGCACGCGGCTGGCCATGTACGCGAGGATCGCCCCCATCTGCATGCCCGTGACGCGGGGCCCGACGATGTCGGCCGCGATCCCCATGGGGCCCGTCGGCACCGTACGGCGCTGCGAGAGCTGGTCCACGAGCGGCTCCAGCACCACCCTGAAGCCCTCGACGTTCGCCTTGATCCAGCCCGGACGGTCCACCACGGTGGCCGGCTGTGAGGACGGAGGAACGTCCATACGGGTGAACTCCCGTACGTGCACCTCCGCCACCGCGGACAGGTCCCGCAGTTCCGTCACGACGGCCCGCGCCTCCTGGGCGGAGACCTGCGGGCCGGGACGCACCAGGCGGGCGCCGGTCTGGACCGCGGTACCCCAGTCGATCATCCCGCTCACGCCTGCTCCCTTCACCGCGACCCCGGGTCCCGGACGGGCCTGACTCGCGTCATCACCTCAGCGTAGGGACTAACGCCTCGCTCCTTTGAGGCGTTCCCCGAAACCCCTCTGCCAACCTGGACAGCCAGCCCGAAGTGCACATTTCCCCCAGCTCCCCGCGCATCCGGAGAGCGGTCCGGGCGACCGGAGGGACGGAGCGGTTCAGCAGTCGCAGGTGGCGACGGCCGTGGCGAGCTCGTCGAGAGTGGCGCGGGCCGCGGTCAGGTCCTCCACCCCGTTCGCCATGAAGGCGAAGGTGAGCAGGCGCCCGTTCTTGTGCCGGATGATCCCCGCGAGCGTCGCGACGTGGTTGAGCGTGCCCGTCTTCGCCCGGACGATCCCCGCCCCGGGCGTGCCGAGGAAGCGGGCGGCGAGGGTGCCGCTGAACCCCGCCACGGGCATGCCGGTGATGACGGTGCGCAGCTCCGTCCGGTCGCCCGAGGCGTTCATGGAGATCATCTTGGCGAGTCCGAGCGGAGTGATGCGGTTGAGCGGCGACAGGCCGCTGCCGTCCCGCGTGTCGACCCCCTGGGCGACCCCCAGCGACTGCAGGACGCCCCGGACGGCCCGCGCCGCCCCGTCGAAGCTGGCGGGCATCCCCTTCTTCAGCGCCACCTGCCGGGCCAGCGCCTCGGTGACGTCGTTGTCGCTGCAGTCCATGAGGTGCTCGACCAGAGCCGAGACCGTCGGCGACCGGACGTCCGCGACCTGCCGGCCCCCCTGGCCTGAGCCGGGACGGCCGACCGCGGCGTTCACCCCGTAGCGCTTCAGCCACTGCACGAACACCTGCGTGGCGCGTTTCGGCCCGTCCTCGACCGGTGCGAGCGTGCCCTCGCACGGGTTGGGGGCCACCCTGCCGTTGTCGACCATCAGCGCCGAGACCGGCGCGACGCTCCCCTCGGTGAAGTAGGTCGGCTTCCAGCCGGGGCCCAGCGAGGAGCCGGAGTAGAGGGAGGCGTCGTAGTCGACGGTGATCCGGGTCGTCCCGTTCGCCTTGAGCGCGTCGGCGGTTTTCCTGGCCAGCTCGGCGACGGAGGCGGGCCTGGGGTAGCCCTTCGGCTCCGCCTGGGACGACAGCGTCGGGTCGCCCCCGCCGACCAGCACCAGCCTGCCGTCCTTGGACACCACCCTGGTGGTGATCCGCGCCGCCGGGTCGAGCGAGGCGAGCACCGCCGTCGAAGTCACGATCTTGGTGGTCGAGGCGGGCACCGCGGCACGGCCCGCACCGGCGTCGAACAGGCTCTGCCTGGTCTCGCCGTCCAGCACCACACCTATGATCTCGTCGCCCGGATCGAGTTTCGCGAGCGTCGCGGCCAGCTGTGCACCGGAGACCTTCGCATCGGCGGTACCCTGCGTGGTCTTACCGGGAACTACGATCTCCCTGTGGGCCACGGCGGCCGGCTGAGGAGAGAGTTCCCGCTCTGGCGTGATTTTCACCACACCGGCACCCGCACCTACGGTGAAGACTTGGAGCAGGAAGAGAGTGACCACGGCCACTGGCCGGTCGATGGCCGCCACGAGATACCCCTTCCCCGTCCAGGACTATCACTGGAGTGCGACATCCTTGTATACACACAACACCCCATGAGCCACGCATCAAACGCGGCAGCTTCAGAAACTGGCAAGCGGAGGAAACAGTGGAATTCGACGTGACTATCGAGATCCCCAAGGGCTCTCGTAACAAGTACGAAGTGGACCACGAGACGGGCCGGATCCGTCTCGACCGCTTGCTGTTCACCTCCACCCAGTACCCCACCGACTACGGCTTCGTGGAGGACACCCTCGGCGAGGACGGCGACCCGCTGGACGCCCTGGTCCTGCTGCAGGAGCCGACCTTCCCCGGCTGCCTCATCCTGTGCCGCACGGTCGGCATGTTCCGGATGACCGACGAGGCGGGCGGTGACGACAAGCTGCTGTGCGTGCCGGCCACCGACCCGCGCTTCGAGCACGTGCGGGACATCCACCACGTGGCCGAGTTCGACCGGCTGGAGATCCAGCACTTCTTCGAGGTCTACAAGGACCTCGAGCCCGGCAAGTCCGTCGAGGGCGCCAACTGGGTGGGCCGCGTCGAGGCCGAGGAGGAGATCCTCCGCTCCCGCAAGCGCTTCCAGGACCAGGGCGGCCACTGAGCCCGTCCGAGGCTCCGCTAGGCGGGCCGAACCGCTCCGATGAGGCCCTTGCGCCAAATGGAGGAGACCCGGACCCGCGCTCCCGTGTAGGGCGCTTCCACCATCCGGCCGCGGCCAATGAAGATCCCGACATGATGGATCGTGTCGGGATCTTTAACGTTCCTGGCGAAGAAGACCAGGTCTCCGGGGCTGGCCATGCTGAGCGGGACGCGCGGGCCGGAGTTCCATTGCGAACCCGTGAAGTGGCCGAGCTTCACGCCGGCCTGCGCCCAGGCGTAGAGAGCCAGGCCCGAGCAGTCGAAACCGCGCGTCCTCGCGCCGCGGCCGATGCCGTAACTGGGACCTGAGGGGTTGCCGCCGCCCCAGGAGTAAGGCGTGCCGATCCACTTGAGCGCGGCCTGGACGACCATCCTGCCGCGGGCCGCTCCTCGCGCGAACCGGCGGTTCTTGCCCTTCATCCTGCTGGCGACCGCGTCGGCGGAGTCCGCGTTCTGGAGGCTCTTCACGCGCCTGTCCGCCAGGAAGACGACCCCGTTCTCGGACTCCGCGAACTCGGAGAACAGCCGCTTCTTCGCCGCACGCAGCCTGGTGACCACCGCCTCCTGCGCCTCGTACGCCTCGTCGGCCTCCTTCTTGGCTTTCCTGGCCGCGACGAACTCCTCCTTCTGGCGCTCGTACGTCCGACGTGCCTCCGTCCGGAGCGAGAGGGCCTTCGTGTGCGCGGTCTTCAGCTCTTCAAGGCGGGTGGCCGGCTCCTGCCGGACGTCCGCCACCCCGGTGTCGACGGTCTCGGACTGCGTGCCCTCTGCGCCTTCCTGACCGGCCTTCTCGGCCCCTACGCCGTTCATGGTGCCCGCGAGGTACCCGGCGTACTTCTTGTAGTCGAAGTAGTCGAGGTACTGGGAGGCCCCGTCCTCTACGGAGTCCTCCTGCTTACTGTGCTCGCCGTCCTCGGTCGCCGGCTCCTCGGCATACGTTTCGTCACTCTGCGTATTCTCGGCGTGTACGTTCTCCGACTGCACGTCGTCAGCCTGTACGTTCTCCCGTACGGCCTCCGCTCGCACGGGATCGAGTCGCGCGTCTTCAGCCTGCGCGGTCTGGTACTTCGCCGCGGACGTCCGCACCTGTTGTCGGGCCTCCACGAAGGCCTTGCGCGTTCGTTTCAGCGCCGAGGCCTCCGCGTCGTACCGCTTCTGCGCCTGCTCCGCGCTTTCACCGAGCTTCGCCAGCTCGGACTTGGCCTGTTTGAGCCGGGCCGTGACTTGTTCCGCCCGCTGTTCCTTCTCGGGGACGGTATGTCTACTCTCGGCCAGATCCTTTGTGCTGGAAGGCTCCGGCGGAACGGCCAGCACAGGCGTCCCCACCGCGACGAGGGCTCCGGTCACGAGCACCACCAGGCTCCGGGATGGCTGGGTCACGCTTTCCTCCTCCTGTCCGACATACCGACATGCCGAACATTCCAGGACGATCACTGTGCGTGATCGATCGTTCACCGAGGGGTGCCTACCCGGAGACCAGCCGTGCTCACATCATTCAGGCGATCATGTTTCTGCTTGGGCGAAGGTTTCTCAATACCATCCCGAAAAACCCGGCAGAGGCGGGCATACCGCGGGACCGGCCTGGAAATCCGGCGGCGGTGAACTCGGTGTTCCTGGTGGCGACGAAAAGCCGGTAACCCTGCAATTCGGGATCGGTGAAACAGTTCATCACTCGCACTCTTAGCGAGGCGGGTGGACGTGCGTAAGGCGACAATCCCAGAATCTTCGCCGGAGAAAACGCCTTCGACGGCACATGGCTCTCGCACAGGGCGCATTCCCCGGCGTGGGCCAGGAGCTTCGCCCTGACGTTGGGATCGAGCCCGCCCGCGACCCGTTCGGCGAGGACGCCGCCACGACCGCGGCAGCCGTGAGGGCCCAGCCGAGCCAGGATCTCCACGGTCAGGGCGAGTCGAAGATCCTCCTCCGCGTCCCGGAGCAGCACCCTGATCCGCCTTCGGGAAACCCCCAGGACGGCGGCGAGGCCCGGCAGGGACAGATGGTGGCGCATCCGCAGCTCCAGCGCCTCATGGGCCTGTGGAGGCAAGGACCGCAGAGCTCGCCATGCGACCGTCCGCCGGTCGGCGTCATCCTGGTCGTGCCGGGCGATCGCCAGGTCGGGGCTGCCGTCGGTGAGCTTCGCGCGGTGCGAGCACTCGACCCGGGCGATCGTGTACAGCCAGGGCGCGAGGGCCGAGGGATCACGCAGTCGCCCGATACGGGCTTCGGCGACGATGAGCGTGTCGCGCAACGCCGACTGGGCGGCGTCCTGATGGAGCAGATGAAACCAGCAATAGGCATAAAGTCTCGCGGCATAAGCGTCATAAACGGCGGCGGGTGCGCCAGGGTCCCGGGAACGCAGCGCCTCGACGAGCAGACCGTCCTCCATGAGCGAGGAACCTAGGGCTTTTCACTTCCGCCCTCCAGCACCTCTCCTCCTTTGATCTGGCAACCTCTGTAAGAATTCCCACCTCATCGGAGGAAAGAGACGTTCCGCCGCCGCAGTGATCGTCGTCACCTGAGCGGTTGTGAAGATGACCGGATGTGACTTGATGAATCCTGGAATCGAGCGCCCTCGGAGAAAAGTGACGTCTCCGTATTCGATCCCTTCCGGCACCAACCGTCCCGATTGGATGGCGATGACGGGGACGACGTCCGTCTCGCCGTCCAACTCCTCCGAAAGGATCTCCGCAACGAGCTCCGCGGCCAGTGTCACCGTCGCCGTCTCCAGCCCGGACGCGGGCTGTTCACCCACCCACAGCTGCTCTTCGTCCGTCCAGACGCGGGCGCCTCGGCGGACCCTGCGGGTGATGACGGCGTAGACGCCGGTCAGGCCGATGACCAGATGATCGAGGTTGGTGGTCGGCAACTGCGGGACCGCACGGTCGTGCAGGACGCTGTAACCGCCTCCCAGGCGGGCCAGATCGCGTCCGGTACGCCGCTCGGCACGGGCGCCGCGACGCCAGTCGGTCTCCACCCCCGGAGAGAAGTAGCCGGACAGGTAGTGCGCGGCGAACAGGGCGACCCCCGCTGCCAGGCCGAGGCGCCAGTCGAGCAGGCCCGCGACCACCGCGCCGCCGGCCGCGCCGAGCACCACCGAGACGACGAATCTCTCGGTCCGGAACGAGAACCGCCGGTACCGAGCCCAGGCCGACGCTCCCGCCGTACCCGCCTCGCTCCGCCGCACCGGCCTCACCCCCGCGCCCAGCGTGCTGCGCATGGGCGTCGCATTCAAGGACTTCCGCCCGCTCCGCAGATGTCGCAGACGGCGAACCGCCCCCAACTACGACAGGTCCGGCACCGGTTGACACTGTCATGATGACAGTGTCACTATTGCAGCATGGGCATTTGGACGATCTCCGAACTGGCTTCACGCGCGGCCGACGCGCTGGCCGACCTCGAGGTGAACGGCCGTGTCCAAGACGTCCCGAACGAGCGCCTCATCCGCTGGTACACCACCCTCGGCCTGCTCGATCCCCCGCTGCGCAGAGGCCGCACAGCCCGATACACCGGCCGCCACCTCCTCCAGTTGGTGGCGGTCAAACGCCGTCAGGCCGCCGGCCGCACCCTCGCCGAGATCCAGGCGGAACTGGCCGGCGCCCCCCTCGAAACCCTCCTCATGATCACCGGTCCGCTCCCCGGCGCCGGCCGACCCGCCCCGGCGCCTCCCGCCCCTCCACGCCGCTTCTGGGCCGCCCCTTCTCCGGCACCCGTATCCGATGCGTCCGACCCGTCCAATGCGCCCTCCGCCACGTCCAGCGCTGAGGCCGTCGAGACCGTCGAAGACACCTCGCCGGTGGATGTGCGGTGGGCCTCGGACACGGGAAGCGGAAGAGCCGAGGCGGCTTCCGCGCGAGGCCGCACGGAGGTGGCTCCCGAGGGGAGTGCGGCGATGCAGGGGGTCAGGCTCGGGCCGGGCGTGACTCTGCTGCTGGAGACCGCGGCGCTGAGCGCGGAAGACGTCGCCGCCCTCCGCGCCGCCGCCGCACCGCTTCTGGACGAGCTCATCGAACGAGGGCTGCTGGCCGAGGCGTCCACGAGAGAGGAGGGCGAACCCCACCACCTGTAGCACACCCTCCGGTGGTGGAGACGTCACCGCCGGGGTACCCGCCGCCGCACCCGCGTCCGGCCGTCAGAGCAACGTCGCCAGGGAGGCCACCGTGAACGTGCAGATCTTGCCGATGGATTCATCCCCGTCCCCGGTCCCCGAAGCGGGATTCGGCGCGCTGTCCACCGCCGAGGGGAACCTTCCGCTCGACACCGTCGACGTCCACGCCGCCATCACGGGGCTCGCCGCCCGCGTCGAGGTGGCCCAGGGCTTCCGCAACCCGTTCCAGACCCCGCTGGAGGCCACCTACGTCTTCCCCCTGCCCGACCGCGCCGCCGTCACCGCCCTGCGCATGGAGGCCGACGGCAGGGTCGTCACCGCGGAACTGAAGGAGCGGGCCGCGGCCCGCGAAGAGTACGACCAGGCCATCGCCTCCGGGCGGCGCGCCGCGATCGCCGAAGAGGACCGCCCCGACGTCTTCACCATGCGGGTCGGCAACATCCTCCCCGGGGAACGTGTGACGGTGCGGCTCACCCTGGACCAGCCCCTCCCCTACGAGGACGGAGCCGCCACCTTCCGCTTCCCCCTGGTGGTCGCACCCCGCTACATCCCCGGCCCCCCGTTGGACGAGCCCCCCGCGGGAACCGGCGTCCACCCCGACACCGAAGCCGTCCCCGACGCCTCCCGCATCACCCCGCCCGTCCTGCTTCCCGGCTTCCCCAACCCGGTGGCCCTGAGCATCACCGCCGAACTCGACCCCGCGGGGCTCCCCCTGGGCCCCGTCACCTCCAGCCTCCACTCCCTCACCGTCGAAGGCCGCACTCTCCGTCTCTCCCCCGGCGAACGCCTGGACCGCGACTTCGTCCTCCGCCTGCCCTACGCCCCCGCCGAACCCGCGGCGGGCGAGGTCTCTTCCACCGCACCGGGAACGGGCCTGGTCGAGTCACTGCTCTTCGTCCCGGATTCCGCGGAGGAGGACGGCGGAGAAGGAACGTTCACGCTGACGCTGGTACCCGGGCAGGCGGGCCTCGCCCGTCCCAAGGACGTCGTCCTGGTCATCGACAGGTCCGGGAGCATGGACGGCTGGAAGATGGTCGCCGCCCGCCGCGCCGCGGCCCGGATCATCGACAGCCTCCAGGCACACGACAGGTTCGCCGTGCTCTCCTTCGACCACGTGGTCGACCACCCCGACGGCCTCCCCCGGGAACTCGCGGAGGCGAACGACCGCAACCGTTTCCGCGCCGTCGAACACCTCGCGGGCCTGCGCGCCCGAGGCGGCACCGAAATGCTGGCCCCGCTCACCCAGGCCGTCGGGCTGCTCGGCGACTCCGCCCGTGACAGGGTCCTGGTCCTCGTCACCGACGGCCAGGTCGGCAACGAGGACCAGATCCTCGCCGCCCTCGCCCCCTCCACCCTCAACGGTGTCCGCATCCACACCGTCGGCGTCGACCAGGCGGTGAACGTCGGCTTCCTGGCCCGGCTCTCCGCCTACGGCCAGGGACGCTGCGAACTCGTCGAGTCCGAGGACCGCCTCGACGCCGCGATGGAGCACATCCACCACCGCATCGCCGCCCCCGTCCTCACCCAGGTCGCCCTCCATCCCTCCCCCGGCCTGGAGCTCCTCCCCGGCACCCTCACCCCCGCCCGTCCACCGTCCGTCTTCCCCGGCGTTCCCCTCGTCGTCTCCGGCCGTTACCGCGGACACGGTTCCCTCACCGTCACCGCCATCCCCGGCACCTCCCCCCTCGCAGAACGGCCCGCCGCGACCCCGCCCTCCGTCCCGTCGTGGCACGCCGAACACTCCGCGACCGATGGCCTCACCGGCTCAGTCCTCGGAGAGCGGCCCACCGGGACCTCGGGTCCCGTTCCGGCGGGACGCGCCGGTCACCCGGCCGACGGTGCCTCCGCGGCTCACTCCGGCTCTGCTCCCGCCGATGGCGCCGGGGAGTGGCGCCGCACCCTGAGCGCGCACGTCACCGGCGATCCGGCGACCACCTCCATCTGGGCCCGGGCGCATCTGCGCGATCTGGAGGATGTCTACGCCATCCGCCCATCGGACGAGCTGGAGCAGCGGCTGGTCGCCATCTCGCTGAAGCACAGGGTGCTGTGCCGCTTCACCGCCTTCGTCGCGGTGGACTCGCGGGTCGTCACCTCCGGAGGAACCCCGCACCAGGTCACCCAGCCGGTCGAGCTTCCCCGCGGCTGGCAGCCCGCAAGCGCCCCCGTGGCGTTTCCCGTCGCCGCCCCGATGATGGCGGCGGCCCCCGCCCCGCCTCCGGCAGGAGCCCCCAGAGCCATGTTCCGCCGCTCCATGCAGGCCCCCAGTGCTCCCGCTCCCGGCGGAGCTCCCGGAGGCGCATCCGGCAGCGCATCCGGCGGAGCCCCCGCTCCCGCCGCCTTCCACGCACCCGTCAGCGGCGGACCGCTCCCTCCTTCTCCTCTCTCCGAGACCCTTCCTCTCCTGGAGCTGGAACTGTCCCGTCTGAAGGAGCTCACCGACGCTCCTGCCGGGGAACGCCTCCAACACCTGTCCGACCTCATCACCCGTCTGGAGTCCCTCGCCCTCCCCGACCTCACCCCGCTCCTGGAGGAGCTGAAGTCCGCCCCGGACCCTCTCTCCCTCTGGCCCCGCCTCATCGAGGCCCTCACCACCCTCACCCGCCCCCGCAAACGCCCCTTCTGGAAACGCTGAGCCCTGACCGAGGCCGGTCCGGCCCCCGGATCGGCCTCGGTCGTCTTCTCTCGGCTACTCGCTTCCAAGATCCGTCTTAAAACCGCTGAAACAGCCCGGTGCCCGGTGACGTCCGCCCAGCGGGGCCCCTCACAGATCCCCGGGCCAGGGTCTATGCCATGCGCGTTTCGGATCGGGAAACACCGCCTCGCACACGCTCCACCGCGTTCTTTCTCAGGGCGGCCAGTTACTCAAGGCGGGCCATTGCTCGGGGAGGCCAGCTGTCCAGGGCGGGCCACTGCTCGGGATGGCCAGCTACTCAAGGGTGAGCTGGGCGAGCTCCGCTGGGGGTCGTGTCCTTGGGCGCCTTCGGCGGTTCGGCGCAGGGTTCTGTCAGTGGTCGGCGGTAGCTTCACCGGGTGACGACGAGCAGTGGCGCCCCGGTGCGCATCGATACTTCGGGGAACGGGATCCTCATCAACTGGGGGGAACCGGGCTCCACCACGGCGGGTATGGCCGAGATGTTGTCCACCGCCCTGACGGTGTCCCTCCAGTCGGGTGTTCCGGCCTATCCCCTGGTCGAGGAGCTCCTGCATCTCCGCTTCGTCCCCGACGGGCCGACGGGTGATCCCCTGGTCCCCTCCGCCGCCTCTGTCGCCGACCACGTGGCCCGCCGTCTGGCCTTCGACCGCCTCGGCCCCGCGGAGCTCCAGAAGCTCGGACTGTCCGGCTCCGATTCCGCCTGGCCCGACGCCTACGCCTCGGGTTCGGGAACCTAGCCCTCCGCGCACCGCGGACCGCCCTGCCCGGATCAAGGATTCTCAGGGTCCCCACCCGGTACCCCGCGTCCGTTACCGGTCCGTGAGCGGCGACGGACGGTCCGCGGAGCCGTCGCGCCGAAGATCACCGGGGCGCCGCCGCTCTCGGCGGGAGTTCTGGTGCCCGCTTCGTCACGCCGTCTCTCCGATGGGGGATTCGACGGGACGGCCGAGGGTCTCCGAGTCGGGGGACGGGGCGGCCGGGGTGCGTGGCAGTAGCTGCACGAGGCCGATGAGGGTCAGGGAGACGGCGATCAGATAGATCAGCCCGTGCTGGAACGCGTGGGTCACGCCGCCCGACAGGCTGCCGTAGAAGACGACGCCCACGATGCCGACTCCGAGCGCTCCGCCCACCTGCTGAGCCGTGGTGAGCATGCCGGAGGCGGCTCCTGCGTGGTGCGGGGCGATTCCGGCCAGGACGGTGCCCATGATCGGGGCGAGGGCCAGGCCCATGCCGACCCCGTCGAGGGCGAGCGCGGGGACCAGCCAGCCGACCGGCGCGTCCCGGTGGACGGCGAACAGGAGCAGGGCCAGGCCGAGTGCCCTGGTCAGCCCGCCGACCGCGATGGCCTGACGGCCGAGACGCGCCGCGAGGCGGGGTGCGAGCGACGATGCCGCCAGGTAGCCGGCTCCGATCGGCACGAAGATCAAACCGGCTTCGAGAGCGTTCAGGCCCCTGCCTTCCTGGACGTAGAGAGCGAAGATCAGGAAGTAGGCGGCCATACCCATGGTGAAGGCGAGCTGGGTGAGCAGACCGGCGGTGAACGCGCGCTCGCGGAACAAGGCCAGGTCGATCAGCGGAGACGCGTGACGTCGCCGGGCGTAGCCGATGAAGAGGAGGACCGCCGCGGCGAACGAAAGCCAGGTCCACAGCGGCCAGCCCTGCTCGCGGCCCTCGATCAACGGCAGGAGGGTCGCCGCCAGTGCGAGCGTGACCAGGGCGGCGCCGCCGAGGTCGATCCGTGCGGCACCGTCCGCACGGCTCTCGGGGATCATGCGCCGGGTCGACGCCAGGGCGGCCGCGCCGATCGGCGCGTTGATCAGGAAGCAGGCGCGCCACCCCGTTCCGAACAGGTCGGCCTGGATGAGCAGGCCGCCGATGAGCTGGCCGAACACCGCGGCCAGCCCCATCGTCAGCGCATAGGCGTTGAGGGCTCTGACCTGGGCGGCCCCGCTGTAGGCGGTGCGCAGGATGGCCAGCACCTGCGGGGCGAGCAGGGCCGCCGCCGCGCCTTGGGCGATGCGGGCGGCGACCAGCGTGGCGGCGTCGGGAACCAGTCCGCACGCCACTGAGGCGAGCGTGAACAGAGCCATGCCCAAGGCGAACATCCGGCGGCGGCCGAAGACGTCGCCGAGCCTCCCGCCCAGGACGAGACCCGAGCCGTACGCCAGCCCGTATCCGGCGACCGTCCACTGGACGGCGGCGGCACTCGCGTGCAGGTCGTTCTGGATGGGAGGGATGGCGACATTCACGATGAAGAAGTCAAGGATCGTGATGAAAACACCGGTCAGCACGATGGGAAGGGTCCCCGCGCGAGCCATGAGAGCTCCTGTAGATAGAACGATCGGTATACGCGGAGATCGATTAGATAGAACGGTTGATCTACTGTCAACCCGTGCCACAATCGAACACATGGCAACGAGACCGGGACCCCGCGAGCGGCTCCTCGAGGCCGCACGCGAGCTCACCTACACACAGGGCGTACACGTCGGAGTGGACGCGATCCTCAAGCAGGCCGACGTCGCCCGTCGCTCGCTCTACCAGCATTTCGACGGAAAGGACGGGCTGATCGCCGAGGTCCTGCGCAGCTCCGGCAACGAGGCCCGCTACCGTCAGGTGATGGACGAGGCGGGCGACGACCCGCGGCAACGCGTCCTGGCGGTCTTCGACGAGCTGGAGAAGATCACCACGCGTCCGTCCTTCCGCGGCTGCCGCCACACCGCGGCCGGACTCGCCTTCGCCGACCCGGGCCATCCCGCGCACGCGCAGGTCCGCGCCTACAAGGACACCCTCCACCAGCTCTTCACCGCAGAACTGACCCGACACGGGCACCCGGAGCCCCGACTGGGCGCGGACCAGCTCCTCGTGCTCATCGACGGAACACTCGCCCACGCCGTCACCCGCCCCGACGCCCACCCGGCCATGGCCGCCCGCATGATGGCCGAACTCATTCTCGACAGCCGCCCGCGAGGCAGCGCGTAGGGCGATTCCCGCTCTGGTCCTCCACGACGGGCAGGGCGTGTTCTCGTGGAATGCGATGGACCGGTCCCAGCACGGACCGAGGAGCGCTCACCGTCGCGTCCGTCAGCACCTGTCATCTGCCATGACGGTGATCCAGGAGGAGCCGGGAGCGTCAGCGTGAAACCGATCGAGCGGGAGGCCTTCGAGCCGGGAGCGACTGGAGTACGCGCGAAAGAGCCGCGGTCGGCTCCGTGTCGACCGCCATGCCCTCTCCGGTCATCCGGGCTCCGGCTGCGAGGTGATCCCGGGCACTGGGCTCGGCGCCGGATCTCGGTCTTGCGGCAGGTGGGCCTTCGAGGCCGACAGGCGCGTTCGCCCGTCCGCCCCGGCCTCGAACGCCGGGCCGGGGCGGATCGGGCGAACCCGCGCAAGAGGCCGACCGGGGCGGAGCCGACCGAGGTCCTGCGAGGTCAGAGGGTGGACTGGAGGAAGGTCCAGGCGTCGGTGACGATCTCTGTGAGGGTGCGGCGGGCCTTCCAGCCGAGGTCGGTGGTGATGCGGGTGGAGGAGGCCACGAGGGTCGGGGGGTCGCCGGCGCGGCGGGGGAAGGTCGTCACGGGGATGGGGTGGCCGGTGACCTGGCGGGCGGTGGTGATGACCTCGTTGACGGAGCAGCCGGTGCCGCTGCCGAGGTTGTAGACCCGGTGGGTTCCCGGGGCCACGGCGTCCAGGGCCAGGAGGTGGGCTTCGGCCAGGTCCGCCACGTGGAGGTAGTCGCGGATGGCGGTGCCGTCGGGCGTGGGGTAGTCGGTGCCGTAGAGGTTGACCGAGGGGGCCAGCCCCGCGGCCACCCGGAGGACGTTGGGGATCAGATGGGTCTCGGGGTCGTGGCGCTCCCCGAAACCGGCGTAGGAGCCGCCCACGTTGAAGTAGCGGAGGCTGATGGCGGCCAGGCCGTGGGCCGCGGCTTCGCCTTGGAGGGCGTAGTCGACGGCGACCTTCGACTGCCCGTAGGGGTTGATGGGGACGGTGGGCGTGTCCTCGGTGATGGGTTCGTCGCCTGTCACCCCGTACGTGGCGGCCGTGGAGGAGAAGACGATGCGGCGCACGTCGGCCGCGCGCATCGCTTCGAGCAGGGCGAGTGTGCCCGCGACGTTGTTGTCCCAGTACAGCTCGGGTTTGGCCACCGATTCGGCGACCTGGGACTTGGCGGCGAAGTGCATGACGGCGTCGTAGCCGCCTTCGCCGAGGATCTCTCCGGCCTGCTTGATGTCCGATTGGACGAACCGTGCGCCTTCCGGGACCGCCCCGGCCACGCCGGTCGTCAGGTTGTCCAGCACCGTCACCGTGTGGCCGGCTTCGAGGAGCTGCGCGGTGACGACCGATCCGATGTAGCCGGCGCCGCCCGTGACGAGAACCTTCAAACCATCCTCCAACCTGCCCGATCGAACATTCAAGGAATTCCCAAGTGGTTCACAACCGGCTGAGAGCAGGATCAGCAAGGCGAACGAACACGGGAGGAAACAATGAAGGGTTCGCGCCTGATGGCGCTCCTGCTCGCGATGGCCGTCCTGGGCACCGGCTGCCAGTCGCGGGGTTACGCGATGCCGGCGGAGACCGCGCAGAGCATCCCCCGATGAAGAAGGCCCGGGCGTACCCGGGCCTCCCTCATGTTCTAGAGCTGCTTCTCGTACCCGGCGAGCCGGACGCAGGTGGCGAGGCCTTCGATGGCCACGTCGAGTTCGGCCGGGACCGGGAAGGTCGGCGCGATCCGGATGGTCCGGTCGGCCGGGTCGTCGCCGTAGGGGTGGGTGGCGCCGGCCGGGGTCAGCGCGACACCGGCCTCCTTGGCCAGCTGGACGACGCGCCCGGCACAGCCCTCGGGCACGTCCAGGGTGATGAAGTAGCCGCCTTCGGGCCTGGTCCACTCGGCCAGCCCCGTCCCGCCGAGCTGCGCGGTGAGGATGCGGTCGACGGCCTCGAACTTGGGCCGGACGATCTCGGCGTGCTTGCGCATGTGCGCGGCGAGCCCTGCGGCGTCCTTGAGGAACTGCACGTGCCGCAGCTGGTTGATCTTGTCGGGCCCGATGGTGCTCTTGCCGAGGAAGCCGGTCATCCACTTGATGTTGGCCTCGGACGAGCCGAAGAACGCCACGCCGGCGCCGGCGAACGTCACCTTCGAGGTGGAGCCGAAGACGAACACCCGGTCGGGGTTCCCTGCGGCCTCGGCCTCGGCGAGGATGTCGAGGATCTCGGCGGGCTTGTCGGTGAGGTGGTGGACGGCGTAGGCGTTGTCCCAGAAGACGCGGAAGTCGGGGGCGGCCGTCCGCATGCGGGCCAGGCGGCGCACGACCTCGTCGCTGTAGGAGACACCGGTGGGGTTGCTGTACTTGGGCACGCACCAGATGCCCTTGATCGTCGCGTCGTCGGCCACAAGGCGTTCGACGGCGTCCATGTCCGGGCCCTCGCCCGTCATCGGCACCTGGATCATCTCGATACCGAAGCGCTCGCACAGCGCGAAGTGCCGGTCGTAGCCGGGCACCGGGCACAGGAAGGCCACCCGCTCGCCGCCCGTCCAGCGTCCGGTGCCGCCCGGGACGCCGCTCAGCAGCGCGTGGACGATCGTGTCGTGCATGACGGTGAGGCTGGAGTTGCCGAGCGCCAGCAGCCGCTCGGCGGGCACCTGCAGCCCCTCAGAGAAGATCTCGGCGAGTTCGCGGAGGCCGGTGAGACCGCCGTAGTTGCGCAGGTCGGTGCCGTCCGCGGACCTGTACAGGCCCTCACCCGGCAGCGTCAGCAGCTCGTTGGAGAGGTCGAGCTGCGCGGGCGCGGGCTTTCCTCGCGTGAGGTCCAGCTTCAGACCGCGCGCCTTGAAGGCCTCGTAGTCCTGGCGAGCCTGTTCGTGGAGTTCGGCCACTGTCTGAGAAGTCACAACGCGTCCCTCTGGGAGATGCCGGTCCGGGCTTACGCAGGATATCCAAACGGTTCGGGTGATCAGCTGAGCAAGGCATTCTTGATGCCATGACGTACCGCGTGACCTTTGTCTGCACAGGGAACATCTGCCGTTCTCCGATGGCCGAGCACGTGTTCAGGAGGCATGTCGAGACCGAGGGCCTGGACGTGGAGGTGGACAGTTCCGGGACGGAGGGATGGCACCTGGGCGCACCCGCCGATCATCGGACGGTGCGGATGCTGGAGCGCAACGGCTACACCAGCGCGCACCAGGCGAAGCAGTTCCAGCACGCCTGGTTCGACCACTACGACCTGATCATCGCTCTCGACGAGGGGCACTACCGCGATCTCCGGGCGCTCGCCCTGGAGAAGGCGCACCTGGCCAAGGTCAGGCTGCTGCGCTCCTACGATCCACAGGCTGTGGATCTGAACGTCCCCGACCCGTATTACGGTGACGACACAGGCTTCGAGGAGTGCCTGGAACTGGTCGAGGCCGCGATGCCCGGGCTGCTGGACGAGGTGCGCAAGGAGCTTCCGTGAGGCTGCTCGGCCTCCGCGTCGTCCGTTCGCAGGACTTGGGGCGCAGCCATTCCTGGACGCTGCACCGGGTGACGCTGGAGGACGGGCGGGAGGTCTTCGTCAAGAAGGGCGGCGACTTCACGGCCGAGGCGAAGGGGCTCCGCTGGCTGGGCGGCCCGTCGGTGGAGGTCCTCGAGGTGGGCGAGGGCCTGCTCGTCCTGCCGTGGCTGCCGTCCGAGCCCGCCACCGTGCCGATGGTGGAGGAGACGGCGCGGGCCCTGGCCGGCGTGCACCGCCGCGGTGCTCCCCGGTTCGGGGCCGACTGGGCCGGGGACATCGCCGGCCTGCCGCTGGACAACTCCCCCGCGGACGATCCTTCGGGCGGCTGGCGGGAGTGGTACGCCGGACGCCGTGTGCTGCCGTACGTCCGGACGGCCCGGGACCGGGGCGTCCTGGAGGCCTCCGACGTCCAGGAGATCGAGGCGGCGCTGAACCGCGCCGAGCAGCCCGAGGAGCCTCCCGCTCGCGTCCACGGCGACCTGTGGGGCGGCAATGTCCTGTACTCCCGGGGAAGGGGGTGGCTGATCGACCCCGCCGCGCACGGCGGCCACCGCGAGACAGACCTCGCGATGCTCGCCCTCTTCGGCACCTCTCACCTGGATGCGTTCCTGGCGGCTTACGACGAGGCCGCTCCGCTGGCCGAGGGCTGGCGTGAACGCGTCCCGCTGCATCAGCTTCATCCTCTGCTCGTCCACTGCGTGCTGTACGGGCGCTCGTATCGGGACGGCGCGCTGGCCGCCGCCAAGTCCGTTTAATGGCCAAGTAATGTGATGTTCATGGGCATGGTGATGGCTGTCAGCTTCACCCGTTATGGACGTCTTTACTACCTGGATCCGGGGCCGCACAGTCCCCGGGTGGGGGACCGGGTGCTGGTGCCCACCGACTACGGCCCCGAGGTCGCCGAATGCGTGTGGGCGCCCCAGTACGTCACGGACGAACTCGACGGCCTGCCCGTCTGCGAAGGGCCGGCGACGGAGGAGCACCTGGCCCGCGACGAGGCCAACCGGCTCCGCCGCGCCGAGGGCAAGGCGACCGCCAAGGGGATCATCCGTCGGCACGGCCTTCCGATGAAGGTCATCGGCATCGACTACCTGGACGAGGCCAACACCTACCGGCTGTACTTCTCGGCCCCGGGACGGGTGGATTTCCGGGCGCTGGTGAAGGACCTGGCGCGCGGGATGCAGGCGCGCGTCGAACTCCGCCAGATCGGGCCGCGTGACGAGGCCCGCCTGCAGGGCGGTATCGGCCCCTGCGGACGCGATCTGTGCTGCGCCACGTTCCTGAAGGACTTCGAGCCGGTGACCGTCCGGATGGCCAAGGACCAGGACCTCCCGGTCAACCCCCTGCGGATCTCGGGCGCCTGCGGACGGCTGATGTGCTGCCTGAAGTACGAGCACCCGCTCTACCAGGAGGCTCAGGAGCGCATGCCCCGGCCCGGCGCCGAGGTCAGCACGCCGGAGGGCACGGGCCGGGTCGTCGGGATCAACGTCCCTTCCGACCAGGTGACCGTCCGTCTCGACTCGGGACGGCGCTGCTCCTGCCCGTCGGCTTCGGTGTGCTCGCCCCGGCGGCAGCACGATGAGCATTACTTCGACTGACCTTTCCGACATAACGGAAAGTAATCGACCGAGGACTCGCCGTTTGTCGGTGTGGTGATGTAACCATGGAAGAGCACATCGACAAACGGGGGCAGGCGTGAGAGTACGGGGAGTGGCCGCGGGTCTGACGGCCCTGGCATTGGCGACGGCCTGCACCGCAACGAAAGAGCCCGCACCCGGGACCGCCCCGCAGAGCGGCTCCGTCGCCCAGGCGCCCGCCCCCGCCGCCGCGGCCCTCGCCTGGAAGGACTGCGGCGGCGGCTTCCAGTGCGCCAAGCTCCGGGTCCCGCTCGACTACGCCCGCCCCGGCGGCGAACAGCTCACCCTCTCCCTGATCAGGCAGCCCGCCAAGGGCAAGAGGATCGGCTCCCTGCTCACCAATCCCGGCGGTCCCGGCGGTTCGGGCATCCAGTTCATCCGCACCAGCGCGAGCTCCTTCGGCGACCGGCTCCAGAAGAACTTCGACCTGGTCGGCTTCGACCCGCGGGGCGTCGGCGAGAGCAACGCCGTCGACTGCCTGTCCGACAGGGAACTCGACGGGTTCCTGGCCCTCGACGTCTCCCCCGACGACGCCGGGGAGGTCGACAAGCTGGCCAAGGGGAGCCGTCGGTTCGCCGAAGGCTGCCAGAGCAAGTCCGCCAAGATCCTCCCCTACGTCGGCACCCGGAACGCCGCCCGCGACATGGACCGGATCCGCGTCGCTCTGGGCGAGAAGAAGCTCACCTACTACGGCGCGTCCTACGGCACCTACCTGGGCGCCTGGTACGCCGAGCTGTTCCCCCGCAACGTCCGCGCCCTCGTCCTGGACGGCGCCGTCGACCCGAAGGCCTCCCTCGCGGAGATCAACCTCCAGCAGGCCAAGGGCTTCGAGACCGCCCTGCGCGCCTTCACCGCCGACTGCGTCAAGCGGAACGACTGCCCCCTGGGCACCGATGTGGACGCCGGCCTGAAGAAGATCAAGGACCTGCTGGACGCCACCGACCGCAAACCCCTGAAGAGCACCTCCGACACCCGCCAGGTGACCGAGTCCCTCACCACCCTCGGCCTGGCCACCCCCCTCTACCAGAAGGACGCCTGGCCGCTCCTGCGCACCGCCCTCACCCAGGCCATGAAGGGCGACGGCAGCACCCTGCTCCGCTTCGCCGACCTCCTGGTCGAGCGCGAGGAGAACGGGACCTACTCCAGCCAGACCGAGAGCAACATGGCCGTCAACTGCGTGGACAAGCCCACCACCGGCCTGGCCGAGATCAAGAAGCAGGCGGCCGTGGCCGCCAAGGCGGCGCCTCGTTTCGGCGAGTTCATCGTCTGGGGCGCGCTTCCCTGCACCTACTGGCCGGCCAAGCCCGCCGAGGCCACCCGCGCCCTCAACGCCAAGGGCTCCGCCCCCATCCTGGTGGTCGGCACCACCCGCGACCCGGCCACCCCCTACCAGTGGTCCCGGAACCTGGCCTCCCAGCTCGACAAGGGCGTCCTGCTCACCTACGACGGCGACGGTCACACCGCCTACCTGGCGGGTTCCCGCTGCATCCGCTCCGCCGTCGACGACTACCTGCTCAAGGCCACCCCGCCCGCCTCCGGCACAACCTGCCGCCCTTAGCCCGCCCACACACCCGCCCGACCCTGTAGACTGCTACCCGCACCGGCTAACCCCGGCGCTGCCGCCTTAGCTCAGTCGGCCAGAGCGACGCACTCGTAATGCGTAGGTCAAGGGTTCGATTCCCTTAGGCGGCTCGCACGTCAGAAGGCCCTTCCCGGGATCGGGGAGGGCCTTCTTGCTCACGGTTCGCCGACAGCGGCTCTCAGCCGTCCTCTTCTTCCTCGACGGTCCTGGTGTTCGCCTCGACCGTGCTCGCGAGGCCGGGCGCACGGTAGGCGAGAACGGCCGCAAGCAGCGCCACTGACCGAGGCGACACCGCCCGACTCCGCAGGCGCCGGGTGAGACCGGAACCGGCACGGATTCCGGCCGCACCACGCCGCGGCGAAGCAGTCGACTCATGAGCGAGGCGCCGGTCGCCCACAGAACCAGTTCACCTCTTGCGATCGCACGGACACCGATTGTCAGACCCGGGTGTCACAGTGGGCAGGACGGTGAACACGGGGAGGACCATCGTGGCCGGTACGGCGGCAAAGCACCTCAGGCTCGAAGCGGCACGCAGGGAACTCGGCCTGCGGAAAGACGAGTTCGTCCTGGGGATCGAACACGGTGCGATCCGCACATGCTGGAGCGGGGACGAGCTGTGCGTCAGAGCGGGCGAGGTGGTCCGATGGCGTGCGAAGCCGGATGAACTCGCCGAGCTCACTCGCCTGGTGCACGCGGCGGAGGCCGCCGGGATCTCGGGGATCAGCCGACACCGCTTCGACCAGCTGGCGCGCCTCGGGGTCATCCGGCCGGTCCGGTCGTACACCAACCGCTACCATGCCGTGGTCTGGCAGTATTCGGCCGCTGACGCCCGCCGGTTGCCAGAGCTCCGTCCCGAACTGACCGGTGTCCGGCTGCCCGGCCCCCACCTGGACGAACTGGCCTCCGGCGCCGACCGCCGGGCCGAGGGCCACCGCTCACGGCTCCGTGCCCAGGCGTTGCTGATGCTGCGCGATCCCTGGACGAAAGCCGCCGCGTGGTCGTACTGGTCGCCGTCCACGCGGCCGCCCGTCAGCCGCGGGAAACTCAGCCAGGCTGAGGCCGTCCATCTCGCAAGGCGTGCCGCCGAGGAGAGGCTGTCGGACGTGCTGGGCTCGCACGCGGCTCCCGTCACCCCGGAGGAGCAGGCGGAGGCCGGTCGGGAGTTCACGGCCGCCCTGCGCAGGGCCCGGCGCAGCCGCCCGGCGCCCGAACTGGTCGCCCCGTCCGACGCGGCGGCGCGACTCGGTTGCACCGTTCAGCAGATCCCGGACGAATACCGCGACCGCGGTGTTCCCGTGGATCTGCTCGAGCAGAGCGTGGCTGATGGCCTGCCCACGGTGCCGGCCCCGGCACAGATCGCGGCGGCGCGTGGACAGCGGGCCGCGCAGCGTCGGAAGGACGAGAGGCAGGCGGCCCGGAAAGCAGAACAGGCGGCGAAGCGGCTGCGGGAGCAGCGCGAGCAGACGATCGCCGCACGTGCCCGTGCTCATATCCCGGAACGGACAGCCGACCCCAGAGTCGCTTTCCACTTGGGCCCCACCAACTCCGGCAAGACACACGACGCCATCGCCCTTCTGGCCGCCCACGCCGAGGCCGGGCGGACCTGCGTCTACGCGGCGCCGCTGCGCATGCTCGCCTTCGAGGTCTACGAGCGGCTCCGCGCCCGGCTCGGTACGGAGCGGGTCGGTCTGCACACGGGTGAGGAACACCTCAACCCGGACGCGCCGGTGCTGTGCTGCACAGCCGAGGCGGCACCCGTCGTCGGCGATTTCCTGGTCGTCGACGAAGCGCACTGGCTGGCCGATGAGAGCCGGGGCCACGCCTGGACACGCCTGCTGCTGAACGGATCCCACACCGACGTGCATGTCTGCGCCGCGCCGGAAGCCGAAGGCCTGCTGCGCGAGTTCTTCGCCGCCGGCACGGACATCACGGTGGTCCGGCACACCCGGCACGGCGTGCTGGGCCGGGCGCGGGAATTCCAGGCTGCGACCCTCCCGTCGGCAAGCGCGGTGGTGGCCTTCTCCCGCAAAGCCGTTCTCGCTCTGCACCGCGAACTGCTCGAGGCGGGCCGGTCGGCGACGGTCCTCTACGGCGCGATGCCGCCCGCAGCCCGCCGCGAGCAGATCCGGCGTCTGTCGGAAGGCGAAGTCGACGTGATCGTCACCACGGATGTGATCGGTCACGGCGTCAACCTTCCGCTGCGTGCTGTGGCGTTCGCGGAAACGGACAAGTACGACGGCAGGTCCCGCCGGAAGCTGCTCGTCTGGGAAGCCGCCCAGATCGCCGGCCGGGCCGGCCGACGAAGCCAAGGCGCAGGCGAAGGGCTCGTGGGTGCCTACCGCAGCCGGCTGCCCGGCCTCACTGCCTCCGCCCGGCTCCTGGACCAGGCAGTCCACGCGGCCAATGGAGCGCGGCCCGGTGATCTGCGCGTCACGACGGCTCGGCTGCGCCCCACCTGGACCGACCTCGGACGGCCGGAGCCAGGCGAAATCCCGCACGCTCTGGCCGGCTGGACGGCTGCCGCCCGTAAGGCCGCCCAGGATCGCCCATGGCTGCGGCCGATGCCCGTGGCCGAAATTCACGCCAAGCTGCAGAGGGCACGCCAGGCCGTCGGGGCGCCCCTGGACGTCAACGCTCGCTGGCCGCGTGACGGCCGCACCGTCTGGCGTCTGATCACCATGCCTGTCGACGCGGACCGCACCGTCTACCCGGCCGTTTGCCGGGCGGTCCTGCTCGGCGCGCCTCTGCGCCATCTGGTCCGCCCGAGCGCGCTCATCGAACGAATGGCCTTGTCCCAAGCCGAGGCGTATGCCGCGACCATGCGAGACCTGAGTACCGCCGTCCTGGCCTTCGGCCGTGAATGCGGCGGCCTGAGCACGGAGGAACTGGCGGTCGGCGAGCAGGCGGCCGCCGAACGGATCAACCACCTGGTGGCCGCCTCCCGGCCGCTGGCCACGCACGGCAGTTGCGCCTCCTGCGGCGAACCGTGCGCTCCCTGGTACACGCACTGCGACGCCTGCCACTCCGCCCGCTTCTTCTCCCATGACACCGCCTGCTTCGACTGGTGATGCCGGCTCGCGACGGGATCCAGGGAGTCGATCACTTGACGACCGCGTCGACGGGATCGACGGGGTCGCGCAAGGTGATCCCGGAACGGTCCGCGTCCTTCGGCTCCGGCCGAGCCCGACCACCCGCTCGGATCAACGGCGACTCCCGCTGCTACGGCGTCGGCTCTTCCGGCCGGTGCGCCCTGCCCTCCGGGCGGCAGCGGCTCGACTTCGAGCTTCCCGTCACCCCGTTCTCGCGCGGTTTCGGGTTCGTCATCCGGGTCGCGGTGCGGGCGGGAGGAACAGGGTGCCTCGGGCGCAGCCTCGGAGGGTGCGCAGGGCGACGGTGATCCAGGCCGCGACCAGCAGGACGTACAAAGCGACGGCCGCGGCGGTGAGCAGGGTGGAGTGCAGGTGTGCGGCGAGTGCGCCGGTGCCGGTCACGCAGGTGCCCACGGGGAAGGTGAAACTCCACCAGGTGAGTGAGAACGGCAGGTGCCGGCGGGCCGTTCGCACGGTGATGCTCGCGGCCAGGGCGAGCCACATCATCGCGAAACCCCAGGTGGGGACGCCGTAGAGGAAACCGAAGATCTCGGCGCCGGTGGCGTGGGAGCGGGGCAGCGCCAGGTGGGCGGCGGAACCGAGCAGGTTCGCCGCGGTCACCGACTGGCCCAGCGGACCGAGCACGATCCACAACGTGGGGACCATCGCCGCGGGGCCCACCTTGTGGTGGACCAGGCGGCTCCACACCTGCGTGATGATCACCATTCCGGCGAACATGCTGATCCCGAACATCGCGTAGCAGCCCAGCAGCAGGGCCAGCCGCCCCTCCCCCGGCGCGGTGTGCGGGATCAGGGCCGCACCGGTGGCCGCCGAGACCATCGGCGGGACCACCGGCATCAGCCAGCCCCCGAAAGCCGAGTTCTCGTCCACCCGGTGCCCGGTCATCGCCCTGAAGGGGATCCAGACGCTGGTGACCAGTCCGAGCAGGGTGCCGGCCGTCCACAGCACCACGTCCACACGCACCGCGGCCTCGACGCCGATCCAGTCCTGTCCCAGTTCGAGCGTGCCCGCCCCCACCGTCATCAGGGCCATCGCGGGGGCACCCCAGAAGTGGGCCATGACCGGGTCGTGCGCGTGGCTCCGCGCCACCTGGCGGTACCGCAGCCACTGGACGGCCCAGACCGACGACAGCGTCACGAGGAGGAGCGCGGCGGACGCCCACACCGCGGTGGCGGCCGTCCGCAGTCCCGGCACGTGCAGCGGCAGGCCGGCCGCGGCGTTCGCCACGATCCCGGTTCCCATCACGGCGGCGAACCAGTTCGGGCCGAAGTGGCGGAACAGGTCGGCCGGGTGCTCGAGTTCGCGCAGGAGCCCGGCGGGCAGGCGTCGCCCCTCTCGGATGTCGGCGTGTCGCGGTCGGGTGGCGCAGGAGCTCATGCCCTCACCCTCGCAGTTCCCGATTCCGGCAGGTAGTCGGCTATCCGGTATGAAGCCATAAGCTCGGATTATGCCTTTGCCCAGCAGGGTCACCGATCTCGGCCCCTTCGAGTTGCTGCTGTCCATCGCCCGCCACGGCGGCGTCGGAGCCGCCGCCCGCAGTCACGGCATCAGCCAGCCCGCCGCCAGCTCGCGCATCCGGCACCTCGAACGCCGCCTCGGGCTGCGGCTCCTGGACCGTTCTCCGCAGGGGTCCCGGCTGACCGAACACGGCGCGCTCGTCGCGGACTGGGCGAAGACCGCCCTGGACGCGGCCTCCGCGCTGGAGGCGGGCATCGCGTCCCTGCACCACACGACGGCGAGCAGGCTGCCGGTCGCCGCCAGCCTCACCATCGCCGAGTACCTCCTGCCGCACTGGCTGGTCCGGTTCCACGCCCGGGTCCCCGGCACCACCGTCGCCCTGACCACGGGAAACTCCGACGACGTCGCCGCGGCCGTCCTTTCCGGCCAGATGGACATCGGCTTCATCGAGGGCCCCACCGTCCCGCACGGGCTGAGCGCGCGGACCGTCGGACACGACGAACTCACCGTCATCACCCACCCCGGCCACCCGTGGACCCGTCGTCGCGGGCGGGGTGTCTCCGCAGGAGAACTGGCGGCGACTCCCCTGGTCAGCCGCGAACATGGTTCCGGCACCCGTCTGTCCCTCGAACGCGCCCTTCGGGCCGGTACGGGAGTTCCCCCGGCCCCGCCTCTGCTGGAGCTCTCCTCCACCACGGCCATCAAGACCGCCGTCGCGGAAGGCGTCGCCCCGGCCGTCCTGAGCAGTCTGGCCGTGTCGCAGGACATCAAGGCCGGAACGGTGGTCGCCGTCCCGGTCTCCGGGCTCGACCTCACCCGCGCTCTTCGGGTCGTCCACCGGTCCCACGACCAGCTCTTCGGTCTCGCCCGCGACCTGGTCGACATCGCCTGCGCGTCGGCGGAGCCCCGCTGAAAGCCGCCCGTGACGGCCGGAGGACCGATTCGGCTCGGCCCCATGTCGTGCTCGGCCTCCGCTCGCAGGGCGCAAGAGCACTGTCACCGAGCGCAGGCGGATCTTCTTCCTCACATGGGCAGCGTCCAGTGGACCACGGTCGCGTCGTCGGATGCCTTGGCCCGAGGCCACCGGGTTCCGTCCGGGTCGGAGGCTTCGGCCTCGCGGGTCCGCCGGATCAGCCCGGCAGGTCCTTCCTCGTCGAGGAGGTCCAGTGCGCCGGACCAGGTCCGCAGGCCGAACAGGTCGACGAGGCGGGTGGCTCCGTCGGTCATCACCGACACCGAGAGCACCTCCGCCAGCGGCAGCGATCCGGTGACGGCCTCCCGGGCGGCCGCGGGGTCCGTGCCGGCCACCCAGAAGCCGCCGGGCCGGTTGCGGTAGGCGGCGAACTTCTCGACTCGGGACAGTCGCGCGAAGGCACGCGTGTCGCCCCAGAGCGAAGGGCCTTCCGCAAGACCGTCGATCCTGCCTCGCAGCGCTTCCAGACGGCCGTCGGTCACCGCCAGCGGCTCGTCGCGGGATCGGGCGAGCAGCACCGTCGTGTCCGCCAGCACCAGGTATTCGAGCTCGTCGCCCGTTGCTCTGGCGACGGCCACCGTCGCCGAGGGCGAGTGCGGGTTTCCCACGTCGCATGTGTCGGTGTGGGCGAGGACGACTCGCTCGATACCGGCTTCCAGCGCGTCGGCCAGTGTCAGTGAAGGGTCGGTGACGACTCCCGCCAGGAGACCGCCGAGGGTTCGGGCGTACCAGGCGACCGAGTGAGCGCAGCCCGATTCCAGACCCGGCGGAGCGCTGGCCCCGTCGATGACGACCACCGCGCCGGGCAGTACCGCCGCGAAGTCCTCGTTCTCCTTGCCGGGCCGCTCCGGCTCGGTGCCGATCGCCACCCGCACGCCGACACCCTACAGAACGGCGTGCGCGGTCATACCCGACGAGCGGGCGACGGCCGTACCGTCGTCAGTTCCTTGAGGCGTCCCGTGCGGCTTCTCGTATGGCGGTCTCGTCGACGATCCGGTCGACGCCCGACAGGTCGGTGAGGGTGTCCTTGATCTCCGGTATGGCTCCGGGCTCGACCTCCGCCCGGAATGAGTCCGGGATATCGCCTTCCTTCGTCGCGGCCAGGAACCCTGGCTTATCGCTGAAGAGTTGCCGGAATCGTTCGTACGCAGCTCTTTTCGACTCATAGGTCACATTTTTGACCTGGGGCAAGGAGCTCAGCTTGTCGAAGATGGCCTGCCGCTGCCGCTCAGTGCTGTCCCGGCCCTTGCAGCGCTCGTTCGCGGAGTTGCCCGTGCAGAGGTACACCGCGACGCGGTGGGGCTCTGCGGGCGGAGCGAAGACCTGTCCGGTGGTCGAAGACCGTTCGTCGATGAGGGACACGGCTCCGCTGACGACCGCTGCCACCGCGATCGCCGCGGCCAGGGGGCGGGTGAGGGAGAAGCGACGGGCGGGGGCGGTGAAGGACGGGGGCGCGTCGATGGTCCGGGCGACTCCGTGGAGCGCGTCGCGCAGGCGTTCTTCGGTGCTGTTCACTGCTGCTCCTCCAGGAGGCGGCCGAGGGCTGCGACGCCCCGGGAAGTGGTGGACTTGACGGTGCCCCGGCTGACCCGCATCGTGGCCGCGGTCTCTTCTTCGGACAACTCCAGGAAATAGCGCAGGATCAGGGCCTCGCGCTGCCGTGACGAAAGCCGTTGGAGTGCGGCCAGAACCTGCCTGCGGTCCTCGCCGACCATCACCTCGGACTCCGCGGACCAGACCGGGGGCAGGTGGGCGCCCAGGAGCGGCAGCCGTCTGCGGCGCAGGACCGAACGGGAGCCGTTGAGCACGGCGGACCGGGCGTAGACGAGGGCCTTGTCACGGTCCCGTAGCGAGCGCCAGCGGCGGTAGAGCCCCAGGAACGCCTCCTGGACGACGTCCTCCGCCGTCTGCCGGTCGCCGACCATGAGCAGGGCGAGCCTGGTCAGCCCGAGCGCGTGCTCCCGGTAGAGCTCGGAGAAGGTGCTCTCGTCCGGAGGGTGCAGGAGCACCGTGTCAGCATTCATGTCCCAGAGACGCCGTCGCGGCCCCGAGGTTGCCTGAGTCCGATGAGAGATTCCGGAGCCCTGGAAGCCACGGGTCATACAGCCGCTTCTCTCAATGGACCGGACGTCCCGGGAGGATAGGGACGCTGCTCACTGTGGGTCGGGTGGGATGAGAGGCCATGATTCTCCAGTAACAGGGACTTGGAGAAGAACATGCGTATCGCACAGGCTGTTGTGGCTCTCGTAGGTGTCGGGGTGTTGAGCGCCTGCACGGTCACCACCGACCTCGAGACGACCGGGCCCAGCAGCAACCCGTCGCGCCCGACGACGGTGCAGACCCAGGCCGGGGTCCCCCAGCAGCAGAACCCCCAGCAGGGGCAGCCCCAGGCCACGCAGCCCCAGGCCCGCCGGGTGGTCTCGGCGGCGCAGGCGGGCGGGCTGGTCAAGGTCACCGGGCAGGGGGCCGTCAGCGACCTCGCGATCGACCCGGGCGAGGTCCGCCCGAACATGACGCTGGTCATGGAGAACTACCAGTACCCGGGGCAGCAGGGGGATCCCGTCCTGCTCGTCGCGGTCGACAACGTGCCCGAGGACACCAGCACGCGGCGCCAGCACCTTTGGCGCGGGATGCTGGAACGTGTGGGCTGGACGTACGGGGACGTCTCCGCGGAGCCGTACGCGCCGGGGCCGTACGGAGGCTCCCTCGAGTGCTTCCTCGCCTCGCTCTCCGAGGACGGCAACGTCATCTGCGGCTGGGCCGACGAGAACACCGCGGGCGTCGCGCTCTTCCCCAACAGCGACCTGGCGACGGCGTCGTCCGACTTCGCGGCCATGCGCAACGACATCGAGCAATGACCGGCACGCCGGGCGGACGGCGTGTCGCCGCCCTCCCGGCGGACGGTCAGCGGACGGCCCGGGCGGCGTTGACGATGCCGACGCCGTAGAAGCCGTTACGGGTTCGCGTTCCCTCGCACTTCTGAGTGCTGGTGCCCCGGGTGCCCGAGGTGCCGAACCATTCATAGGTGTAGTCGGCGGGAACGGGGCAGGCGTGGGGCACGGCTGAGGCGCGCAGCCGTGCCTCCACCTTCGCGGGATCCATGCTCAGCCCGCCGCCGGGGTTCCTCCTGCCGAAGCGGCTGACGATGAGGGCGGCCACGCCGGTGACGTGGGGCGCGGCCATCGAGGTGCCCTGGAGGGACAGGTAGTAGGCGCCGCCCTGCCGGATGACGTACGAGACGGTCGGCTTGCCGTTCGCGTCGATCCTGTTGTTCTCGCGCGCCACGTTCTCGGGGTAGGCGGCCCAGATTCCGGCCTTGTCGTCGGTCTTCTTGTCCTTGGTGTCCAGTTTGTCGCCGCCGGGCGCGGCGAGCAGGATGTAGCCGAGGCCGTAGCTGGAGAAATACGACTTGCGCTTGCTCGGCCCCGTGGACGAGACCGCGATGACGTGGTCGCCCTCGGGCGGCTGGGAGACGCAGCTCGGCGGGATCTTCCGCGACCTGGGCTTCTGGCCCTTCGTGACCGCGAAGTTCGGGCTGGAGGCGTCGGTGAGCTCCTTGCTGTAGTCGGCCTGCCCGTTGCCCGCCGCCGCGATCAGCGTGACGCCCTTGCGGTGGGCGTAGCGGAGCGCCCGGTTGGTCGCCTCGATGACCGTCCTCTGCTGGAGCCTCTCCTCGGCGCTGTCCGCCGGATTGTCGCGGCAGTTCCACGCCCACGGGTCGATGTAGTACGACATGTTGACGATGTCGATGCCGTGGTCCGCCGCGTACGTCAGGGCGTCCAGGGTGGGCTTGAGGAGGAAGTAGCCGGAGTCCTGCCCCGTGCGGAGGTTCACCAGCGTGACGTTGGGGGCCACGCCCTGGACACCCGTCCCGTTGCGCGGCGAGGCGATGATGGACGCCACATGGGTGCCGTGCTCGTTCTCGTCGACGTCCACCGGGTCCTTGCAGGACTTGTCCGGTTCTTCCGAGCAGGGCCCGTCGAGCTTCGCCCCGTTCGCGTCCGTGGGCAGGTCGACGGTGAAGTTGCGGCTCAGCTTCCGGTTGAAGTTCGGCGCGATGTCGGGGTGGTCGCCGTCGACGCCGGTGTCCATGACGCCGACGAGCACGCGCTTGTCCCCGCGCTCGAGCCGGTGCGTCCTGTGCGCGTCGATCTGCCGGAGGTTCCACTGCAGGGAGCTGAGCGGCTCGCCCTTCGCGCCGCGCTTCGGCCTGGGCGCGCTGCCCGTCCCGAAGAGCTTCTCGGGCGATCGCGCCAGCTTCTCGGCCGCCCCGGGCAGGGCCCCGATCACCTGGTTGGTGGTGGCGCCCTCCAGCACGGACGCGGCGTCCACCCGCCGCAGGAACCCCGCGGCGGTGGTGCGCACCGTCGCGAAGCCCAGCGCCGTGTTCTCGTCGACCACCCGCCCTCCGGCGGCTCTCACGGCCGCGCGCGCCGTCTCCGGGGCCGCGCCCTCCTCGTAGAGGACCACATACTCCTGCTCCTGGCGGGCCTGGGGCTCCGCCCACACGGGCACCGTGACCAGGGCTCCCATGACGACGGCAGCCACGGACGTGGTGACGAGAACGTGCCGCATTGCATCTCCCGAAACTGGATCGAACTCCAGATACTACGGAGAGTGATCGAGCGGTGACAGAGCTTCGGGGTAAGGAGTCCGTTCAGCCGGTGCGAAGTTCCAACATCATCGCCTCGACGGCCAGCAGCGGGTTGACGTTGGCCGCCAGCCGCCTCCGGCAGGCCATGATCGCGTCCAGTCGTCGGATCACCGCCTCCGCCGGCAGCTTGCGGGCGTACGACTGGAGCTCCGGCAGGCGGTCCTCGTTGACGACCGGCACGGACGCCCCGAAACGCAGCGTCAGCACATCGCGGTAGAACGACGCCAGGTCCAGCAGCGTCCGGTCGAGCGCGTCCCGTTTCAGCCGGGTCGCCCGGGACTTCTGCCGGTCCTCCAGCTCCTTCATCGCCCCGGCCGTGCCGCGCGGCATCCGCCCCTTGGCGGACTCGCCCAGCGCCTGGCGCATGGCCGCGGTCTCGGCCTCGTTCAGTTCCTCGGTGAGGGCCTTGGCCTCCGCCTCGGCGGCCTTGACCAGCGCCTCGGCGGCCATGACGGCCGGGCCCACCGCCGTCAGCCGCGCCGGGACCGAGAGGATCTCCTGCCGCCGCTGCCTGGCCGAGGAGTCCGCGGCGAGCCGGCGGGCCCGCCCGATGTCCCCCTGCGCGGCCCTGGCCGCCGCGGAGGCCAGCTCGTGCTCGACTCCGTCGCGCTGGACGAGGAGGTCCCTGACGGCGTCGGCGGGCGGTGTCCGCAACGTCACCAGACGGCACCGCGAACGGATCGTCATGACGAGGTCGTCCGGGGACGGCGCGCACAGCAGCCACACCGTTCTGGGGGGCGGCTCCTCGATCGCCTTCAGCAGCGCGTTGGCCGCGGCCTCCGTCGCCCTGTCGGCGTCCTCGAACAGCACGATCCGCCATCGTCCGCCGCTCGGGCTGGACGCGGCGCGCATGACGAGTGCGCGTGTCTCCTTCACCGAGTACGAGAGCCCCTGGGGACGCACCACTTCCAGATCCGCGTGCGTACCCTGCAGCACCTGGTGGCAGTTCGCGCAGTATCCGCAGCCCGCGGGTTCCTCGACGCACTGCAGGGCCGCGGCGAAAGCCGTCGCGGCCGTCTCCCTGCCGGAGCCGGGCGGGCCGGTGAACAGCCACGCGTGCGTCATCCCGCCGGTTCCCTGACGGGCCGCCGTCACCGCTGCCTGGAGCTGCGCGACGACCGGCCCCTGACCCACCAGGTCGTCGAACACCGTCATGCCTGCCAGGCTAAGCCCTCCGCCGCGAAGCCACGACGTGATCGGCCGCTCAGGCGTCGGTGATCACCGGGAAGGTCGAGGTGACGTCCTCGGCGGAGGCCGGCACCGGGTCGGGAAGGACGCCGAGCACCTTCTCCTGGATCTGCCGGGTGATCTCGGACTGCGCCAGGGAGGCGTCCACGATGAGGTAGCGGTGCGGTTCGGCCTCCGCGAGGGCGCGGAAACCCCGCCGTACCCGCTCGTGGAACTCCGTCGGTTCGGACTCGATGCGGTCGGCGGGCGTGGCGAACCTGTTCAGCCCCAGGGACGGCGGGACGTCCAGCAGGACCGTCAGATCCGGCCGGAGTTCGGACGTCGCCCACTCGTTGACGGCGCGGAGTTCCTCGACCGGGAGTTCCCTCCCGAAGCCCTGGTAGGCCAGTGACGAGTCGATGTAGCGGTCGGTGATGACGATCGAACCGTGCTCCAGCGCCGGGCGGACGACGGTGTCGACGTGCTGGGCTCTGTCCGCGGCGTACAGCAGCGACTCCGCGCGGTGGGAGAGCGACGTCGTCTCGCGGTCGAGAAGGAGCGCCCGGAGCCGCATGCCGACTTTGGTGGCGCCCGGTTCGCGGGTCGTCACGACGTCGAACCCGTTGTCGCGAAGCCAGATGGCGAGCAGCCGCGCCTGGGTCGTCTTGCCCGCGCCCTCCCCGCCTTCGAAGGCGATGAACAGGCCGCGGTCCTTCTTCGGCGCGGGCGGGACGTAGGGGACGCCCGTCAGCGCGCCGGAGAGGTCGCGGCGGAGCGGGATGCCGCGGCGGTCGTCCATCAGCCGGTAGGAGACCAGGCCGGTGATCAGGGTGAGGAGCGCCGCGACGAGCAGGACGCCGTTCGCGCCGTCCGCCCTGTAGCCCAGGTCCCCGACGCGCAGGGTGTGCGCGCCGATCGCCCCGGCGGCCAGCGGAGCCAGCCCCAGGACGGTGATCAGCGCGATCCGGGACATCGCCTGCAGGTAGCCGGCCGCGCGGCCCCGCAACTCCTCGCGGATCTCCTCCTCCAGCAGGGCGTGGCCGCCGCCGACCGCCGCCCCGGCGCCCAGGCCGAGCAGCGCCGACAGGAAGAACAGCGCCATCAGGTCGTGGATCAACGCGATGGGCACGAGGACGAGCGAGGTGAGGACGAGGGTCAGGCCGAACAGCCTGCGCCTGCTGAAGCCGGGGAGCATGCGAGGGCCGAGGAACAGTCCGAGCCCCAGGCCGACGAAGACCGCCGCGAACACCATCCCGTATCCGGCGTCTCCGCCGTGCAGGGAGTCCACGTAGATCCGCGAGACGCCGATCACGGACGCGCAGGCGATCGAGGCGCCGACGACGCCGACGACGAGACCGCGTACGAGCGGCGTGCCGCCGACGTGTTTCCAGCCGTCCAGGATCTGCCCCATCAGGGACGGGGCGGAGACGGGATGCCGTACGGCGCTCAGCGAGAACACCGTCACGAGGCTCACCAGGAACACCGCTCCGGTGACGTACAGGGTGAGGTCCGGTCCCGGAAGGACGGCTTTGGCGATCAGCGCGACACCCGCGAACAGCAGCCCCGCGACCGGGGCCGATCCGTACAGGGCCAGGAGGGCCAGTCTCCGGGCGCTCTCCAGGTCCTTGGGGGGCACGGTTCCGGGGACCATGGCCTCGCCCGCAGCCCGCCAGAAGAGCGTGACGAGCTCCACCAGGAAGGCGGCGATGAACAACCATTCCAGCCGGTCCACGATCGGGACGGACACGACCAGCCCGACCCGCAGCACGTCCATGACGATCATCGTCCAGCGGCGGTCGAGCTGCTCGGCGATCACTCCCGCCAGCGGGCCGAAGAGCACCACCGGCAGGAGCTTGGCGATCAGCACGGCGCCGACCGCGTACGCCCCGGACGTGTAGCCGTCCGTCAGGGACCATGCGAAGGCGGTGAGCGCGAGCACGCTCAGCCAGTCCCCCAGGCTGGACAGCGAGAGTGCGATCCCCAGCCGACGGAACGGCTTGCTCCGGAAAACGCCTGGATTGTTCATGCCAGGCAGGGTATCGGCGAGAGTATCCCTATGCCTTGGACTTGGCAGTCCTCTTACGCGCCGGTTTGGGACCCGCTGCCGCTACTTTCTCTCTCCGTTCCTGGAGCAACTCCGCCGCCCGCTGAATCGTGATCGACTCGACCTCGTCACCCTTGCGGAGGGACGCGTTCGTCTCCCCGTCGGTGACATACGGGCCGAACCGGCCCTCCTTCACCGTGACCGGCTTGCCGGACGCCGGGTCGTTGCCCAGCTCCCGCAGCGGAGGCGCGGCGGCCCGCCGTCCGCGCTGCTTGGGCTGGGAGTACAGCTCCTTCGCCCGCTCGATCGTGACCGTGAAGATCTCTTCCTCGGAGCCCAGGGACCGGCTGTCGGTGCCCTTCTTCAGATACGGGCCGAACCTGCCGTTCTGCGCCGTGACCTGCTCCCCGTCGAGCTCCCCCACCACCCGCGGCAGCGACAGCAGCTGCAGCGCCTGCTCCAGGGTGACGGTGTCCAGCGACATCGACTTGAACAGCGAACCGGTGCGCGGCTTGGGCGCCCCCGGCTTCCTGCGGCCGGAAGCGGTCGTGGTGACCTCCTCCGGAATGATCTCCGTGACGTACGGCCCGTAGCGTCCGCTCTTGGCCACGATCTCGTAGCCGGTCTCCGGATCCCTGCCCAGCACCCTGTCGCCGCTCGGCTGGGCGAACAGCTCGTCGGCCTTGGCCTTGTCCAGCTCGTCCGGGGCGAGCTCCTCGGGGATGTTGCAGCGCACGCCGTCCCGGTCCAGGTACGGCCCGTACCGGCCGACCCGGATCATGGTGCCGGGATCGTCCTTCACCGGGAAGGACGAGATCTCCTTGGCGTCGATCTCCCCGAGATCGCTGACCAGCTCCTTGAGGCCGTGCTCACCGTGGTAGAAGCGGCGCAGCCACGGCACCCGCTCGGTCTCGCCGCGGGCGATGGCGTCGAGCGACTCCTCCATCTGGGCGGTGAAGTCGTAGTCGACCAGGTTGCCGAAGTGCTTCTCCAGCAGCTGGACCACCGCGAACGCCAGGAACGCCGGGACGAGCGCGGTGCCCTTCTTGAAGACGTAGCCGCGGTCGAGGATCGTACCGATGATCGAGGAGTAGGTGGACGGGCGGCCGATCTCCCGCTCCTCCAGCTCCTTGATCAACGAGGCCTCGGTGTAGCGGGCCGGAGGCCGGGTGGAGTGGCCCTCGGCGAGCAGCCGCAGCGCCTCCAGGGCGTCGTTCTCGGCCAGGACGGGCAGCCGCGACTCCTGGTCGTCGGTGCTGCTCTCGGGGTCGTCGGCCCCCTCCACGTAGGCCTTGAGGAAGCCGTGGAAGGTGATCGTGCGGCCGGACGCGCCGAACTCGGCCCGCTCCCCGGAGGTGGACTCCCCCGCGATCCGGACGGACACCGACTGGCCCGCCGCGTCCTTCATCTGCGAGGCGATCGTCCGCTTCCAGATGAGCTCGTACAGGCGGAACTGGTCGCCCGTCAGGCCCGTCTCGCCCGGAGTCTGGAACCTCTCGCCGGCCGGGCGGATCGCCTCGTGCGCCTCCTGCGCGTTCTTGACCTTGCTGGTGTAGACGCGCGGCCTGTCCGGTACGTACTGCGCGCCGTACAGGGCCGTCGCCTGCGCGCGGGCCGCGGCGATCGCCGTCTCCGACAGCGTGATGCTGTCGGTTCGCATGTAGGTGATGTAGCCGTTCTCGTACAGCTTCTGCGCGATCTGCATCGCGTACTTCGGCGAGAAGCCCAGCTTGCGGCTGGCCTCCTGCTGCATGGTCGTGGTCCGGAACGGCGCGTACGGCTTGCGCGTGTACGGCTTCTGCTCGACGGAGACGACCTTGAACGGACGGCCCTCCAGCCGGGACGCCAGGCCCCGGGCCGTCTCCTCGTCCAGCTTGCGGACGGAGCCCTTCAGCTCACCCCTGGAGGTGAAGTCCTTGCCCTGCGCGACGCGGGTGCCGTCGACGGACACCAGCTTGGCGGTGAAGCGGTTCGGCTCCTCGGGCCGTCCGGTGGACAGGTCGACGCTGACGTCCCAGTAGTGGGCGGGGACGAACGCGATGCGCTCCCGCTCCCGCTCGACCACCAGCCGGGTCGCCACGGACTGGACGCGGCCCGCCGACAGCTTCGGCATGACCTTCTTCCACAGGACCGGGCTGACCTCGTAGCCGTAGAGGCGGTCGAGGATCCGGCGGGTCTCCTGGGCGTCGACCAGCTGCAGGTTCAGCTCGCGGGTGTTGGCGGCGGCGGCGCGGATCGCCTCCGGGGTGATCTCGTGGAAGACCATCCGGTGCACCGGGACCTTGGGCTTGAGGACCTCGCGCAGATGCCAGGCGATCGCCTCGCCCTCGCGGTCCTCGTCCGTCGCCAGGAAGAGCTCGTCGGCCTCGCTCAGCAGCTTCTTCAGCTTGGCGACCTGCTGCTTCTTGTCGGTGTTGACGATGTAGACCGGCTCGAACTCGTGGTCCACGTTGACGCCGAGCCGCCCCCACGGCTCCGTCTTGTACTTCGCGGGCACCTGCGCGGCGTCCGCCGGCAGGTCACGGATGTGACCGATGCTGGACTCGACGACATAGCCCTTGCCGAGGTAGCCCGCGATCTTCTTCGCCTTCGCGGGCGACTCGACGATCACCAGGCGGGTACCTCCCGGCTTGCTGCCGTTACTGGCTGGCACAGCGCTCCGACCTATCCATATCGCTTCAAATCCGACACTTGATCGCCCGTGGGCTTCTTCAGTCGACGTTACCCGTGTTGTGACGGGTCCCCCGTCGTGCGGACTTCCCGCACATGACGCGACGATAAACCCTCGACAGGATGACACGCCCCCTGACCGAACGGACTCCAGACCTTCCCCGAGGGTTCATCCCCCGGCTCTCATCTGTCATGATGCCCTTGATGGTGGAGTACACCTATCTCATTGTGAATCTGCCGGCCGGGACCACCAGGGAGACCGCCCGACAGATCATGACCGAGCACGCCGAGTACGGCGGCTGGGAGCTGCACACCGTACGGGTCCACCGGGACGGGCGGCGGCGGATCCAGCTTCGCAAGAAGATCATCCGGCAGCGGAGCACGCTGCACAGCCACACGTAAAAAAGGCTTTGCTCGTCCCGGCCGCGCATCCGGGACGAGCAAAGCGATCTTGAGGTCGGCCGCCACGGGCCCGCCGGGCGTTCCACCCGTTCCACCTGCCCCGCCGCCGGCAGTGCCGTCCTCGCGGGTGAGGCCGGGCCCGTCCGGGGCGCAGGCCGAAGAGCACGGCTCCGACCGCCGGGAGGAAGGTCAGCGCCGAACCCGCCGGCAGGACCCGGGCCTGCCCGTCCCCGGCGGAGAGCACGTCCGGGGCCGCCACCATGGCCCCGGACCGCTCGTCCGGCCAGAGGACGGGCAGGCCGGGCGGGCCCTGCTCCGGCAGACCGGGCAGGGCCCCTCCGAGCACCGTCAGCGCCTTGCGGGACCGCACCGACGGCACCGTCGGAAGCTCGCCGGGCCGCGTGGCGGGCGCCAGGAGCCGTTCGGTCGAAGGGGTGTCCGCGCACACCCCTCGGGCGCAGAAGGCGCAGGTGCCCGCGGCGAGGAGGACGGCCGAGGCACCGTTCCTGACCCACATGCGCATACGACTCCTGTGGACACGGCATCCGCCGACCGAGCTCCCACCCGGCGGAGGCAAAGCTTCCTCCTACGAAGCGTCACCTTAGCACCACGCACAGTCAATGCGCGAGTGCGGGCGTGAACAGGGTCACGCGTTGTCGAGGAGACGATCGAGAACCCGGACTCCGAACCGCAATCCATCCACGGGCACCCTTTCATCGACGCCGTGGAACATTCCCGAAAAATCAAGGTCGGCGGGGAGCTTGAGCGGGGCGAACCCGTAGCAGCGCATTCCCAGCGTCGCGAACGACTTGGCGTCCGTGCCCGCGCTCAGGCAGTAGGGGACGGGGATCGCACCCGGGTCGGCCCAGGTCAGGGCCTCCTCCATCGCTCCGACGAGATCGCCCTCGTAGGGCGTCTCCACGGCGATGTCGTAGTGCACGAATTCCCGCTGGACCTTTTCCCCCAGCAGCTTGTCGACGGTCTCGAAGAACTCCTTCTCATAACCCGGCAGGAACCGCCCGTCTATCTGCGCCTCCGCGTGCTGCGGAATCACATTCGCCTTGTATCCGGCGTCCAGGCGCGTCGGGTTGAGGGTGCTGCGCAGCGTGGCGCCGATCATCCGCGCCAGCGTCCCGAGGTGGGGAAGGCACGCCTCGGGGTCCTTGGGGTCGAACTCGACGCCGTAAGCCTCGCAGGCCTGCTCCAGGAAGCGCCGCACCGTGTCGGTCAACCGCACCGGGAACCTGTGCTCGCCGATGCGCGCCACCGCCTTGGCGAGCTCCGTCACGGCGTTGTCATCGTGGATCATCGACCCGTGGCCCGCCGTGCCGACGGCCTTCAGCCGCATCCAGGCCAGCCCCTTCTCGGCCGTCTCGATCAGGTACAGCCGCCTGTCCCCCGGCACCGTGAGACTGAACCCGCCGACCTCCCCGATGGCCTCCGTGCACCCCTCGAAGAGCCCGGGGTGGTTGTCGACCAGCCAGTGCGCCCCGTACGCGCCCCCCGCCTCCTCGTCGGCGAGGAAGGCCAGGACGACGTCGCGCTTCGGCTTACGGCCCGTCCGCGCCCGGTCGAGGACGGCCGCCAGGATCATCGCGTCCATGTCCTTCATGTCGACGGCCCCGCGCCCCCACACGCACCCGTCCGCGATCTCCCCGCCGAACGGGTCGTGTGTCCAGTCCGACGCCTGGGCCGGCACCACGTCCAGGTGCCCGTGCAGCAGCAGCGCGTCCCGGGACGGCTCCTCCCCCTCGATCCGCGCGATCACGCTGGCCCGCCTGGTGTCGGACTCCAGGATCGTCGCCTTGATCCCCGCCCCTTCGAGCTTCTCGGCCACGTACTCCGCCGCCGCCCGCTCCCCGGGCCCCGCGTTGTCACCCGCGTTGCTGGTGTCGATCCGGATCAGTTCCCGGCACAGCTCGACGACCTCGTCTTCCATCCCCATCCCAGGCCCTCCCCTTCTCCCAGATCGGCCACCCCCTCATCCTCCCAGCTGATCGAATCGCCCTTCACCCTCAGCCTTTGGTACAGTTACGACGCACCGCGCCCCAGGGCGCGGACAGCACCCACGTCCGGGTGGCGGAATAGGCAGACGCGCTAGCTTGAGGTGCTAGTGCCCTTTGCGGGGCATGGGGGTTCAAGTCCCCCCTCGGACACCAAGGTTGTACATGTCCGGATGTTTTCGGGCAGGGTCGACCGTCACCCGAGGTCAGCACCGGCTGAACTCGGGTGTTTTCGTTTCCGGGCGTTTCTCCTTTCATCTGCCGTCTCGTGGTGGCCTAACCGGCTTTCTGGTCGACGATGACCCGCGCCGTTCCGGGAAGGTCGGCCCGTAGAGAGCGCGTCCGCGGGTCGTAGACGAGCTCGATGCGGCGGGCGTGGAGCCACCCGATGACGTCCTCGGCACCGGGCACCTGTTCCTCCGGCAGGTCGGCCAGGTCTGTGGTCAGAAGCAGGTACAGGGCCGGCAGGCGGGCCAGGAGATGGTCTTCACGCACGTAGAGGTTCTTCGGACGCCGCGGATCCGGGCGGGAGGCGCTGGTGTGGCCGTGACGGCAGCGGTAGGCGGCCCGGCCGTTGGCCCAGCAGGACTCCAACCGCCGCTCACACAGACCGCACCGCAGCAGGCCGGCCAGCAGATACACCCGGCAGGGATGACCGCGACGGGTACGGACGCCCTGGACGGCGACGAAGTCGGCTTCGCTCACCAGCGCCTCATGAACGGGACGTTCGGAGATCGCCCAGTCTTCCGGGAGACTCCAGCGCTGCGCCTGACGGTGACCCAGACCCGTGTTGCCCGGGTCGATCAGGTCGTGGGCCGAGGGCCGGCGGTTCCACACCTCGCGGCCGGTGTAGCGGGGGTTGGCCAGGATCGACCGGACCGTGGTCAACGTCCACCCCTGGCCGCTGCGATGGGTGTTGCGTCCCGGATCGGCCGCGGACGGGCACGGGATTCCCATGTCGTTGAGTGCGCGGGTGATCCGGGCCAGGCTCTGCCCCGCCAGCCGCTGGGCGAACATCCACCGGACGATCGGCGCGGTCTGCGGATCCGGCTCCAGTCGATGAGCCCGGCGTCCCCATGCCGCATGCACCCGGTTCGGATGCGGCCCGGCATCAGTCAGCCGATATCCATACGGCGGACGGCCGCCCTGATACCAGCCCTGGGCTCTCACCTGGGCGGCCATCGCGGTCATCACCCGCATCCTGATCCGGGTGATCTCCCGCTTGGACTGCACCCCCACGAGATCATCAGCTGCTCGTGGCCCTCGACTTGGAAGTCGACCCGGCCTCCTACCTCCGGCAACCACAGCTGGATCCCGTAATGCTCGAACAGCGGGGCCATCAGACTGAACTGGGCGCCGTAGAACGCCCGCTCGTACTCCCCCACCACGATCGCATCAAAAGCCCGATCAGGATCGGCCATCGCCAGCACCAAAGCCGCCGCCTGAGTGCGCCGCGCCCACGGCAACACCCGGCTCTCCCCTACATCGAAGAACTCCGCCACGATCCGCCCGAACCCCGCCACCAACGCTTCAGCCTGACCGTGCTGGCGCGCCCGGGACGTCACGGGGTCCTGGTAGTCCTCCGTCGACACCCGCCCGTAGAACGCAAACCGCAACCCACCCCGCCCGCGCAACGGCACTGGCCGTCTCTTTGAGCGTTCCACCCAGCCCTTGAGCGCCCAGACGGGCGTTGGAGCGGACCCCGACGAGTCCGCTCGCCTCTGTCGTCCGTGGCGGCAGGCCCGTCCGCGCTGAGTCGCCGTGTCAGCTGACCTCGTAGGAACGGCGGATGAGGGGTTCGGCTCGTTCCAGGTCGGCGCGAGTGCGGATGCGGACCTCCAGGTCTCCGGTGCCGAAGTGGCCGATCTGGCTGACGTCCCGGGTGAATCCCTCTTCCAGGGAGACGGTCGCGGGGTCGATCTTGAGGAAGATCAGGAGGCTGCTCTTGGCCGGGTGGACCTCAACGCAGATGAAGTTCTTCAGGCGCCGGAAGGCGAAGTAGTCCTTCAAGGTCTTCTTGGTGACGTCGTCCCCCAACCCCTCCACCAGTGACTCAAGTGCGGCGTACAGGTCCTTGAGAGGGCCGTCGGCCTGCGCCAGGTAGTCGCTGACGGTCTTCCTCGCGGTGCCGGTGCGCCCCGAAACCGCGGGAGACTGCGACGCCGCGGGCACGGCGGCCGTACGGGACGTCACGAGTTCCAGTGCGAGCAGCTCTCCATTGAAGTCCCGGTAGCGCACCAGGTCGATCGAACGGTTGATCTGCCGAACGGCGTGCTCGTCGTACCGGGTGAAGTCACCGGCGACGCACACCAGCCGCGGGTTCCGCCAATCCACGTCCGGGGCTCTCTGCGCACCGAGCACATCCGTGACGAGCTTCTCGAACTCGGCCCGGTGGTCCATGAGCCAGTCCAGGTAGAAAAGGCCTTGGTTGATGACGCTCTCGTTGCTGGATCGCTTGTACTCGAAGATGACCGGCGAGCCGTTCTCGTCCAGGCCCAGCGAATCGATCCGGCCACCGTGAACCGCGCCCGTCGAGTACTCCGAAGCCAGGAACCGCGTCCCGAACAGCGCCACCATGTTCCGCTCGATCAGCTCCTGAAGATGCTTCTCCAATGCGAACGTCCGCGCAGGAAGCTCCTCCACCGAGCCACCGATGACCCTGAACAGCTTCAGATCACTCACAGACTCTCCAACATTCACATCGGGGGGTAGACCGAGCAGTCTGCTGCACAGGTCCGACAATCCGGGCGGCTTTCTCCGATCGTCGTGTCCCTGGACGCGAAGCAGACCAATGGTCATCATGAGATTCTCGGTTCGGATCGGCCGGCAGGAGGCGGTGTGGAGTCAGGGGTCGTGACCATTCACACGGACGGCGGATGCGCCCCCAATCCCGGGGTGGGCGGCTGGGGAGCCGTGCTGCGCTACGGGCGACATGTCCGGGAGATCTACGGGGGCGAGCCCGATACCACGAACAACCGGATGGAGCTGATGGCGGCCATCCAGGCGCTGGAATGCCTGAAGCGTCCCTGCACCGTGCGGGTCTGTACCGACAGTCAGTATGTGCGCCTCGGCGTCACCCAGTGGACCGCCAAATGGAAACGGAACGGCTGGCGCACCTCCGACAAGCAACCGGTCAAGAACGCCGACCTATGGAAACGGCTGGAAGCCGTCGGCGAACGACACGGGATCTCCTGGGAATGGGTCAAGGGGCACTCCGGAATTCCCGACAACGAACGAGCTGATGAACTCGCCGCCCAAGGCCGAGAAGAGGCCCAGGCCGACACGCTCGTGAAAACCTGGGGCCCGCGGGCCACCCTCTACCAGCGCGACCTCCTCCGCGCCGTTCCCGAGGAGACGCCCACCCGACCGGCCAAAGTCGAGTCGGCCGTCGAAGAGATCCCGGCGCCGCGGACCTCCGAGGAGCGATGCCTGCACGACCTGATCGTCGGACAGTGCGCCGAGACGCAGTGCGCTCCCCTGCCCAAAGGACTCATCGCCCACGTCTACATCACCGCGGGCGGCCGGAGCATGCACCGAGCGCACGACTGCCCCGGCCTCCTCGACGGCCACAGATACGCAGAATGGCGCGGCCACGAGATCCACGACCCGGTGCGCACTCCCCTCAGAGTCGCCCAGACCAAGGGCTACGCCCCCTGCGAGCGCTGCCTACCCCATGCGTGAGCACTCCGCTGAACTCCGCACTTCCCGGTATCGGCTTCGCAACCGATGCAGGACAGGGCGAACACCCTCCCCGACCATCACCAGCCTCAATCCGTGAACCCGTCGCTCCAGGTCAGACGCATGGGGGTTCGACGGTGCGGGGGCCGGTGCCGATGCGGATCAGCATCAGCATCAGCATCTCCTCGATGATCGCCTGCAGCCGCTCGGACGTTGACAACGCATCCCGGATCGTCTGGTGGGGGTCTGTGCGGCCGTCGTAGCTCGTGGCTCGTCCGGGAACTGATCGGACCGTGACCGGCGTCGCTGGACTCCTGCTGGGAGCGCCGGACGTCAACATCAGGGGTTCTCCTGCGGGAGGGCCGCGCGTGCCGCCTGCATCGCTCGTTGCCGGGCGACGAAGCGGATCGACATGCGCTGTACGAGACCGGGGGCCAGCCGCCCGGCCAGCCACATGATGCGAGCGGTGCGCGGGGCCACGAGCAGGGCGCGACCGTCGGCGACCGCGTCGAGCACCTGGCGCGCGAGCACGTCCGGGGCGAGCGGTCGCCGCACCCCTTGGCCCTTGAGGAAGTAGTCGCGGCCGTGGAACCGGCCGACCGCGCCTTTGTCGAGGATCGGAGTGTCCACCGCGGCGGGGCAGATGGCGGTCACGCCGACGCCGTGCGCGGCGGCCTCGGACCGCAGTGCCAGTGACAGGCCGACGACCGCGTGCTTGGTCATCACGTAGCCGGTGAGCAGACCGGACGCCATGAGGCCGCCCATCGACGCGGTGTTCACGATGTGGCCTCTCCCCTGATCGATCATCAGCGGGTAGGCCGCGGCGACCCCGTGGACGACACCCCGGATGTTGACGTCGATGATCGCGTTCCACTGTGTCGGCGAGATCTGCTCGGTCTCGCCGCCGATGAAGATGCCCGCGTTGTTGAACATCAGGTCGAGCCCGCCGTACTCGGCGGCCACCTCTTCCACGAGCCGCCGTACCGCTGCGGCGTCGGTGACGTCGAGCGCGACGCCACAGGCGGTTCCGGGACCGCCGGCCAGTTCGGCCGCGGCGGCCTTGGCGGCCTGCTCGTCGAGGTCGCCGAGCACGACGTGGGCACCGGCCTCGACCAGCGCCCTGCCGATCGCCGCGCCGATGCCGGAGCCCCCTCCCGTCACGATCGCGGAGGCACCGGCGAACCGCGAGGCGCTCACGCGAACGCCTTCGCCACGTGGGTGTGCAGGTCGGGATAGCGGCGGAGATGAGCACCGCCGTTGACGTCGAGCACCTCGCCGGTGACGGCATACCCGTTCGCGGCCAGGGCCTGGGCGATGGCCCAGCCGAGCCCGGATGCTCCACCGACCACCACCGCATTGAGCAAGTCACCCATCGCGATCTCCTAACGCGTGTCGATACTGATTGACGCGTGTCAAAACTAGTCGCTACCGTGACGCTTGTCACGTTCGTCACAGATCGCGCGCAAGGAGCTTTTGTGCCGCTTCCAACCATCGCCGTGATCGGCGCAGGTATCAGTGGGCTGACCACGGGCAAGATGCTCGGCGACTACGGCGTGCCGTACGTGTGCTTCGAGACCTCCGATCGGATCGGAGGCAACTGGGCCTTCGGCAACCCCAACGGGCACAGCAGCGCGTACCGCTCGCTGCACATCGACACGTCCAAGGAGCGGCTGTCCTTCAAGGACTTCCCGATGGGCAGGTCTTATCCGGACTTCCCGCATCACAGCCAGATCAAGGAGTACCTCGAGGACTACGCCACGGCGTTCGACCTCAAGCGGAACATCCGGTTCGAGAACGGTGTGGTGCATGCGCGTCGCCTCGACGACGGCGGCTGGGAGCTGGACGTGCAGTCCGGGGACACGACCAGGTTCGATTTCCTGGTCGTCGCCAACGGCCACCACTGGGACCCGCGGCTTCCGGACTTCCCAGGCGAGTTCACGGGCGAGTCCATCCACTCCCACGCCTACATCGACCCGCGGACGCCGCTCGAACTGTCCGGCAAGCGGATCCTCGTCGTGGGCATCGGCAACAGCGCGGCCGACATCGCCGTGGAGGTCTCGTCCAGGGCGCTGGACAACAAGGTCACCCTGTCCACCCGGTCCAGTGCCTGGATCGTGCCGAAGTACATCGCCGGACGGCCGGCGGACGAGCTCCACCAGACCATCCCCTATCTCCCGCTCTCCTGGCAGCGGAAGATCGCCCAACTGGGCCAGCCCCTCATCTCGGGCCGGCCGGAGCGGTACGGGCTGCCGAAGCCGAACCACCGGTTCCTGGAGGCGCACCCGACCCAGTCGGTGGAGCTGCCCCTGCGGCTCGGCTCCGGGGACGTGACGGCGAAGGGCGACATCTCCCGGCTCGACGGGAGCACCGTGCACTTCCAGGACGGCACGTCCGATGAGTTCGACGTGATCATCTACGCGACGGGCTACAACATCACCTTCCCGTTCTTCGACGAGGACTTCATCAGCGCGCCGGACAACCACATCCCGCTCTACAAGCGGATCTTCCGGCCGGGTATCGACGACCTCGCCTTTGTCGGTTTCGCCCAGTCCACGCCCACTCTGTTCCCGTTCGTCGAGTGCCAGGCCCGGCTGGTCGCGGCGTACTGTGCCGGGTTCTACCGGCTTCCGCCGACCGAGGAGATGGAGGCGGTGATCACCGCCGACGAACGGCGGTTCACCGCGCACATGGTGGGCTCGCCGCGCCACACCCAGCAGGTGGACTACTTCGTCTACGAGCACGAGATGCGCACAAAGGAACTGCCGCGCGGACGGCGCCGCGCGGCCAGGTCCGGGGCGCCGGTCCTGGGGGGCCGGGTCTGATGGTCACCGCGAAACGGGAGGACAAGCTGGACCGCAGGCCGCCAGGGCGCGGGGACCAGCGGCGTGAGGCGCTGCTGGCCTCGTTGAAGGAGCACCTCCAGGAGAGCAGCCTGGAGGCGATCAACATCGCGGACATCGCCCGCCGCGCGGGCGTGACCCGGTCCGCCTTCTACTTCTACTTCGAGAACAAGGTGCACGCCGTGGCCTCGCTGGTAGGGGAGCTGTACGACGACATCCGGCCCGCCGCGGCCATGCTCGCGGACCGTGAGGGCAGCCGCGAGTGGCGGATCGAGTCCGTGATCCGCCGGCTCTTCGAGGCGGTGGACGAGCACCGCCACATCTACCGGGCCGTACTGGAGACGCGCGCGGTCAACGAGACGATCAGAAGCCTCTGGGGGGCGGACCGGCAGTCCTTCGTGGAGCCGGTGGCGAGCATGATCCGGGCCGAGCGTGAGGCCGGCAACGCCCCGGAAGGAGTGAGCGCCACCGCACTGGCCACCGTGTTGCTCGACCTCAATGACCGTGCGTTGGAGCACGTCGTCCTCGGTGGCCCGCTCTCCAGGGAACAGCACATCCAAGCGCTGACGACGGTCTGGCTGCGCACGATCTACGGCACCGTCCCGAACGACATCACAAGCACCACAGCCGAGGAGTCACCCGATGACCTTTGAGACGATCAGCTTCGGTTCGGGCGGTGTCGACTGCCGCGGCTGGCTCTTCCGGGCCGCGCACGACGAACTCGCCACCGAGAAGGGGCGACCGTGCGTGGTGATGGCGCATGGTCTGGCCGGCACCATGGACTCCGGGCTGGAACCCTTCGCGACGGCTCTGACCCTGGCGGGTCTCGATGTGCTCGCGTTCGACTACCGCGGCTTCGGGCTCAGCTCCGGCACCCCGCGGCAGATCATCTCCATCCGCCGCCAGCACGAGGACTACCGGGCGGCGATGGCGGCGGCCGCCGGTCTGCCCGGTGTCGACCCGAACCGGCTGGTGCTGTGGGGGGTCTCACTCGCGGGCGGCCACGTGCTGTCGGTTGCCGCGGGCCGCAAGGACGTAGCCGCGGTCGTGGCCCTGACGCCCCTGGTGGACGGGGCCGCGGCCGGCAGGCTCGCGCTGTCCAGCCATCCGAAGTCGCAGCTGCTGGGGACCACCGCGCTCGGCCTACGCGCCTATGCGGCCCGGGCGGTGGGCTCGAAGGAGGTGATGATGCCGGTGGTCGGAAAGCCGGGCTCCATGGCGGCACTCACGCTCGAAGGGGCCGAGGAGAGCTACCTGGCCATCGCCGGGCCGAGCTGGCGCAATCGGATCGGGGCCGCGATCACCGTCGAACTCGGCTCGCAGCGTTCCGTCAAGGACGCCGCGGGGATCGCCTGCCCTGTGCTGTTCCAGATCGCGGACTTCGACCGGAGCGCACCGCCGTATGCCGCTCTCAAGGCCGCGGTAAAGGCGCGCGCCGAGGTCCGGCACTACCCGTGCGACCACTTCGACGTCTACCAGGGCGCGGACTGGCACACCGCCGTCGTCTCCCACCAGGTGCACTTCCTGACCCGCCACCTCATGCCCACGCCCCTTCCCACGGCGGAAGCACAATGACCGACAACGTCCAGAAGCCGAGTTCACCCCGGCGCATCGTGTACAAAGCAAGCCGCTGACCTGCGGAAACAGGACGGCGACCGAGGAGGGCACATGAAGTACGACGTCGTGGTGCGGGGCGGCCGATGGTTCGACGGGACGGGAGCCCCCTCCGCCGTACGCCACGTGGGTGTCGTCGGCGGGAAGGTCAGCGCGATCAGCTCGGAGCCGCTCGACGAGGACGACTGCCCGCGGGTGATCGACGCTTCCGGCAAGTGGGTGCTGCCCGGGTTCGTGGACATTCACACCCACTACGACGCCGAGATCCTCGCCGCCCCGGAGCTGACCGAGAGCCTGCGGCACGGGGTGACGACCATCGTGCTCGGCTCCTGCTCCCTGTCCACGGTTCATGTCGGCCCCGAGGACGCAGGGGACTTGTTCGGACGCGTCGAGGCCATCCCGCGCGAGCATGTCATCGACGTGCTCTCCGCGGGACGGCCCTGGTCGAATGCCGCGGAGTACGTCAAGGCGCTGGAGGGGCTACCGCTGGGACCCAACGTCGCGGCCTTCATCGGGCACTCCGACATCCGCGCCGCGGTGATGGGCTTGGCCCGGGCGACTCAGCACGAAGTGCGGCCCCTTTCCGCGGAAATCGAACGTATGGTCGAGATGCTCAGAGAGGCACTGGACTCGGGCTTCGTGGGGATGTCGGCACAACGGCTGCTGTTCGACAAACTCGACGGGGAACGGTGCCGGTCGCGAACCCTCCCCTCCACCTACGCCAAGAGAAAGGAGATGCGCCGGCTCACACGACTCCTGCGTGCCCGAGGCCGCATCCTGCAGGCCGCGCCGGACGTCGAGTCGCCCAGCGACATCGGAAAATTCCTTCTCGATAGCATCGGAACCGTCCGCAAACCGCTCAAGACGAGCCTGCTATCCGCCGCGGACGTCAAGTCCAACCCCGCGGTCATCCACCTCATGCCGTCGGTGGCCAGCGCGGTGAACCACCTCGGCGGCGACTTCCGCTGGCAGCACCTGCCGGTGCCGTTCCAGGTGTACGCCGACGGCATCGACCTGGTGATCTTCGAGGAACTGGGTGCCGGCGCCGCCGCGCTGCACCTGCGGGAGCAGGCCGAACGCGACGAACTGTTCCGCGACCCGGGCTTCCGCGAGTGGTTCAAGCGCGACTACGCCAAGCGGTTCACCCCCCGCGTGTGGCATCGGGACTTCAACGACGCCGAGATCGTCGCCTGCCCCGACCCCTCGGTGGTCAGCAAGTCCTTCGGCCAGGTCGCGGTGGAACGCGGTGACCAGCATCCCGTCGACGCCTTCCTGGACCTCGTCCTGGAGCACGGCACCTCGATCCGCTGGCGCACCACGATCTCCAACCACCGGCCCGAGCAGCTGGACAAGGTGGCGGCACACCCCGGGGTCCAGATCGGTTTCTCGGACGCGGGCGCCCACCTGCGCAACATGGCGTTCTACAACGTCGGTCTACGCTTCCTGCGCCGTGTCCATGACGCCGAGCAGGCAGGCCGCCCCTTCATGTCCCTCGAACACGCCGTCCACCGGCTGACCGGGGAACTGGCCGACTGGTTCGCCCTTGACGCCGGCCGGCTGCGCCAAGGGGACCGTGCCGACCTGGTCGTCGTCGACCCCGCCTGCCTGGATGACTCCCTCGACGCCTACGCCGAGGAGCCGTTCGAGCCGTTCGGGAACCTGTCACGGATGGTCAACCGCAATGACCCTGCGGTCACGGCGGTCCTGGTCGCGGGGCAGTACGTCTTCGGCCAGGGGGCCGCGGCAGACCACCTCGGCAGGCGCCGCACCGGCCGCTTCCTCCGGGCCGGCGAGGCGAAAGGCCAGGTCGACCCGGCCACCGTCGCGTAGGCGGCGTCTACGGCCGAGTGCGATCGGCACGCCAGGACCCGGGCACGTCCTGCCTGCGATCGAGCAGTTGGTGGCGTCCGGAGGTGCGCCGGGCGGAACTCGACGAGGGCCGCCCGGTGTTCTCTGGGCGGCCCCATGTGAGGTGCCTCGGAGATTCCGGACAGCCGCAGCGCCCTTGGCCTCTCCAGGCCGAACTCGCCCGCCGCGCCGGCATGGCCCAACCCCAGATCTCCAACATCGAAGTTGGCCCCCGCTCACCCTCCTCACCAAAGCCCTGGACGCGTCCCTGACCATCCGACTGAGAGCTGCCGTCCAGCCGTACGGACCGTTTCCCCAGGGATTCCCACCCATGTGGCCGATGTCCGACGCGGTGACCGGGTACCGGCCCAACGCGGGTTAGGGAACACGAATGCGGCATATGTCGCCGATGGGGTAGGCGGGGGCATGTGTAAATGATCGCGCTCTCCCCTCGGACACTTCGCAAGAAGTTATGAAGAAGCGGGGCAGATCATGATCTGCCCCGCTTCTTTGTTCTGAGCCTGTCGCGGGCGGCCGGGCGGCGGGCGTCAGGTGCCGCGGGTGAGAAGGCTCTTCGCGGATTCCCGGAAGTGGGAGACGAGCGGGTTTCGGTCGCCGGCGCGGGTGAAGACGGCCACCTGGCAGGGTTCGATTCCGTCGACGGGGACGGTGACGAGGTCGTCTCGGAGTGTGCAGCGCCGGTCATAGGCGGGCACGACGGCGATGGCCCGGCTGTCGGCGACTAGTTCGAGCTTGTCCTCGAAGGTGTCGACGACCACGGGGCCGAGCGGAGCCGGGTCGCCTCCCGAGCGGGGTTCGAGCCGCCAGAACCCGCTCCACGCCTCGGCCACGCCGACGCAGGCCACGAGGGGTTCGTCGGCGAAGTCGCGCGAGGTGACCGACTCCTTGCCGGCGAGGCGGTGGGAGGCGGGCACGAGGAGCACCCGGGGCTCGTCGTAGAGGACGGTCACGTCCAGGCCGTCGGTCGGGATCGGAAGGGGCGTCCGGGCGACGAGCGCGTCGACCCGGCGGTCGGGAAGGGCGCGGGCCTCGTTCCAGTCCAGGTGGCGGGTGCGGACGTTGGCGGCGGGATGGCGGCGGCGCAGGTCCCGCACCGCGGAGGTGATGACGAGGTCCTCGACGTATCCGACGGTGATCGTGCGCGGCGGCGCGGCGGCACGCGCGGTGAGCACGGCCTGCCGGGCGGAATGCAGGAGCGCCCGCGCCTGCGGAAGGAACGCCTCGCCCGCCGCGGTGAGACTGCTGCCCTGGGTGGTGCGCTCCAACAGACGCGTCCCGAGGACGTCCTCCAGCCGCTGGATCTGGCGGCTCAGGGAGGGCTGTGCGACGTGCAGCGCCGCCGCCGCGCGGGCGAAGTTCATGTGCTCGGCGACGACCGTGAAGTACCGCACCAGCCTCAGATCGAGGTCCGGGGAGGGATCGGACGACGGAGCGGGCGAGGTCTCCTCAGGCACGCCACCACCCTACGCGTTATGCCGATTCCGCATGACGTGGTGCGGAACAGGACTTAGACGCCCGGCTCGGATGGCTGTTGACTCGATGTCGTCCAGCCGGGGGCAAGGCGGCACTGCGCTCCATGACCCGCGGCCCGGCCCCGTGAGCTGCCGCGCATGGGCCCCTGCCGAACTCGCCGCGGACGGCGGCGGCTCCCAGCTCTGACCCCCGGCACCGAAGAGAAAGAAGTGAACTCATGCGTGTCTTCATCACCGGCGCGAGCGGCCACATTGGGTCCGCCCTCGTCCCCGAACTCCGCGCGGCGGGACATGCCGTCGTCGGCCTGGCCCGCTCGGACGCCTCCGCCGACGCGCTGCGGGACGTCGGCGCAGAGGTCCGGCGCGGCACCCTGGACGACCTGGACGTGCTGCGGGAGGCCGCGGCGGAGGCGGACGGCGTCATCCATCTGGCCTATGTCCACGACGCACCGGCGCATGTGGACCCGGCCGCGATCGACCTCCGCGCGATCAACGCGATCGGCGACGCGCTGGCCGGCTCGGGCAAGCCCTTCGTGGGCACGTCGGGCACACTGGTGCTCCCGCCCGGACGGGTCGGCACCGAGCAGGACGCGCCCGATCCCGCGGGGCCGGCGGCGCACCGGGTCCCGGCGGAGGAGGCCGCGGTCGCGCTGGCCCGGCGCGGGGTCAGGTCCTCGATCGTCCGCCTCGCGCCGACCGTGCACAGCTCGCTCGATCGCCGCGGCTTCATCCCCACCCTGATCGACATCGCCCGGCGTACCGGTGTGTCCGCTCACCCTGGAGAAGGCGCCAACCGGTGGCCCGCGGTCCACACCCTGGACGCGGTCCGGCTGTACCGGCTGGCGCTGGAGACGGCGTCGGCGGGCTCACGCTGGCACGGGGCCGCCGACGAGGGCGTGGCCTTCCGCGACATCGCCGAGACCATCGGCCGCCACCTGGGGCTCCCCGTCGTCGACATTCCGCCGGAGCAGGTGAGGGAGCACTTCGGTTGGCTCTCTTTCGCGGTCTCAGCGGACAACCCGGCGTCCGGCTCGCTGACCCGGCGGCTCCTGGGATGGCGGCCGGAACACCCCGATCTGCTCGCCGACCTCGACGAAGGCCACTACTTCACACCGTGAGTCCGGTGGGGCGCTCGCGGCGACGCATCGTCGAATTCGCAACGGTGTCTGTCCCCCGTGCGAGCTACAGAGGAGTGTCCACTGTGCGGTGATGATTCGGAAGGGGCTTGGTTCGTAGCGTTCTCGACGTAGCCGCGGCGGTCCGGTCGCGGGGATCGAGAAGGAGTCGTCGTGCGACTGTTGAAGCAGCTCGTGACCGTATTCGTGGTCGCTTTCGCCGGTAGTGCGGGTGTGGCGGCGGTGGAGGGGAACGCGCTTCTCACGCTGGTCCTCGGGGTCGCGGTGGCCGGTCTTCTGGTGGTCGCGTACGCGTGGGCGGTGCGGTGGTCCGAGCGCCGTGCGCCGGTGGAGGTGGCTGCGAAAGGCGCCGTCGCCGCCACCGGGCGGGGGGTGCTGATCGGGGTCGGCATGTTCGCGGCCGTCATCGCGAACATCGCGTTCATGGGCGGCTATCGGATCGACGGGCCGGGCTCCCTGGCGGGGGCGGGCGCGCTGTTCGGATTCATGGCGGCCGCCGCGGTGTCGGAGGAACTGATCTTCCGCGGCATCCTGTTCCGGATCGTCGAGGAGCGCGTCGGCACGTGGTCGGCGCTGGTGCTGACCGGGCTGCTGTTCGGCCTGTCGCATCTGGCCAACCAGCACGCGAGCCTGTGGGGTGCGATCGCGATCGCGATCGAGGCCGGGGGGATGCTCGCCGCCGCCTACGCCGCGACCCGCACGCTGTGGGTGCCGATCGGGCTGCACTTCGGCTGGAACTTCGCCGCGGCAGGCGTCTTCGGCACCGAGGTGTCCGGCAACGGCGAGACCGAAGGGCTGCTGAACGGGGTGACGTCGGGGCCGGCGCTGCTCACCGGCGGGGAGTTCGGGCCGGAGGCCAGCCCGTACGCGGTCGGGTTCGGGCTGCTGCTGACGGTCGTGTTCCTGTGGCTGGCGCGCCGTCGCGGCAACCTGGTCCCTCTGCGGCGCGGCGCCCGGGTCGACGCGGTGGCTAGGCTCGCGCAGTGATCGATCTCCGTCGGGTCCCGGATCTGTGGCGGCGGTGCGACGTCACGGTCCGGGACTCCCCGTTCGCGCTGCTGCTGGCCGCCGCGTCGTTCCTTCCCTCGTTCCAGGGCGGCGGGACGCAGTTCGGCGACCTGCCCGCCCGGCCCTTCGACGCCCTCGCCGTCGTGGTGGTCGCCCTCCAGTGTCTTCCGCTCGCGGTGCGCCGGCGCTGGCCGGCCGTCTGCGTGGCCCTGGTGTCGGCCGGTTTCGTCCTCGACCAGTTGCGTTCCTACCACACAGTGGCGAGCACCGCGCTGCCCATCGCACTTGTCAGTGCCGGGGCCTATCTGGAACATCGCCGCCGCGTCGCCGCGGTCCTCCTCTCGGCGGCGTACCCGCCGCTGGTGGTCGCGCTCGAACGGCTCGGCGCGAACGAGACGCCGGAGGAGTACGCGCTGTTCTACCTGGCGCTGGTCCTCTCCTGGGGCATCGGGGCCTGGCTGCGCTCCACCCGGGCCGCCGAGGCCGAACGGCGTCGGCACATCGCCGAGGCCACCCGCACCGCCGAACGCACCCGCATCGCCCGAGAGCTCCACGACGTGGTGACCCACCACGTGACGGCGATGGTCGTCCAGGCCGAGGCGGCGCGCTACCTGACCGCCGCGCCCGACCGCCTCGACGGGGCCTTGAGCGCCGTCACCGACACCGGGCGGCGGGCCATCTCCGACCTGCGGCACCTGCTCGACCTGCTCGCCCCCGACCACGACACCGACGTCAGGACGCCGTCCGTCGGCGAGCTCCACACGCTCGTGGACCAGACGCGCCAGGCCGGTCAGCCGGTGGAGTTCAGCGAGGAGGGCGAGCCCGCGGAAACAGCGGGCAGCGCCGAGTTCGTCGCCTATAGGGTCGTGCAGGAATCCTTGACGAACGCCCTCAAGTACGCCCACGGCAGCCGCACTTCGGTCCGCGTGCGCTACGGCGAGAAGGAGATCCTCGTGGAGGTCGGCACCGACGGCTCCGGCTCGCGGTCGGGCTCGCCCGGCGGGAGCGGACGGGGCCTCTCCGGGCTCCGCGAGCGGGTCGACGCCCTGGGCGGCGAGTTCAGCGCCGGTCAGCGGACGGACGGCGGCTTCGTGGTGCGGGCCCGCATCCCCGCGGGGAGCCCGTCGTGAGCGCGCCGGTCCGGGTCCTGATCTGCGATGACCAGGCGCTGATCCGCACCGGGTTCTCGACGATCATCGGCGCGCAGCCCGACCTGGAGGTGGTGGGCGAGTGCGGGGACGGCCGCACCGCGGTCGACCTCGCCCGCCGGCTGGACCCGGACATCGTGGTGATGGACGTGCGCATGCCGGTGCTCGACGGCATCGAAGCGACCCGCCTGCTGGCCGGCGCCGGGGTGGAGCGTCCCGTCAAGGTGCTCGTGGTGACGACGTTCAACCTGGACGAGTACGTGTACGAGGCGCTTCGCGCGGGCGCGAGCGGCTTCCTGCTCAAGGACGCCCCGCCGGCGCAGCTACTGCACGGCATCCGCACCGTCGCGACGGGCGCCGCGCTGCTGGCCCCCGAGGTGACGCGCAAACTCGTCGGCAGGTACGCGGCGCGGATCCGCCCCGCCGAGGACACTCCGGACGGCATCCCGCTGACTCCGCGCGAGCTGGAGGTCCTGCGCCTCATCGCCGACGGCATGTCCAACGGCGAGATCGCCGCGACCCTGGTGATCAGCCAGGAGACCGTCAAGACGTACGTCTCACGCATCCTCACCAAGCTCGACCTGCGCGACCGCGTCCAGGCGGTGGTCTACGCCTACCGCAACGGCCTGGCCACCTGAAGGTCTCCTCCTGCCGCACGAGGGACCGCTCAGGGGCGAGCGCCGGCGTCAGCGGTCCTGCGGTTGGAGACGGTCCTGCGGACGGGTGCGGGCGGAGGCACGGAGCAGGCTGAGGATGAGGATGGCACCGACGGGCAGGCGCATGGCGAGCAGGACCGTGATGCCGGGGCGTCGGCGGGGCTGCGGAGGGGGCCGTTCGTCGACAGGGCGAGGACGGAGAGCGCTGTGATCGTGCAGCCACGCGGACCGCTTCCCGCCGGGGATTCGAACCTGTGTGACCGATGCCCCGTCCAACGACCGGGCACCGGCCCGACACGGGTCAGGGAACGCGAATGCGGCAGATGTCGCCGATGGGGCCTCGGACGCGATCATCGAGGACTCCACCGGTTGCGGACCGCCTCGGTAGGCTGCCGCCGACTACGACGCCCACCTCTATCTCGCCAACGCGCCGGTGCGACTGTGAAGGCCGGGAACCGTCGATCGAGCGTCCTCCGCCCCGTACCGGCACCGTTCGTGATCATCGCGCCTGGCCGGAGCCCGGCTCTCGGCCCGCCCCGGCGGGTCAGGCCGGGTCGTAGCCGCCGGCTGCGATCTCTTCGACCAGCGACGGCCGGGACGGCTTCCAGCCGAGAAGCCTGCGGGTCTTCTCGCCGGTGGCCTGCTGGTCGAGCAGGAGCGCCTCGCCGAACGCGCCGAGCCGCTCGATCGTCGTGGCGCCTTCCTCGGGCACTACGCGGCCTTCGAGACCACGGCGGCGGCTGGCGGCCTCGCCCAGCTCGCGGGTCGTCGGGTTCTGGCCGCTGACGCCCAGGAAGCGCGAGCCCGTCTCGCCGTGCTCGAGGACGGCGACGTAGAGCTCTGCCAGGTCGTCGACGTGGACGGTGGTCCAGTGCTGCGTGCCCGGACCGACGAGGACCAGCGCGGCGGGGTCACCGGTCTGCGCGGCGGACGCCACGACGTTGGGGACGCCTCCCCCGCGGCCGTAGACGATGCCGGGCTCGACCAGCAGGGAACGGATCCCGGGTGCCGCCAGGACGCGTTCGTCGAGCTCCTGACGCCAGGCCACGAGGCCCGGTGCGTCGATCGGGGTGTCCTCGGTGATGTCGTCACCGGAACCGTGCACCCAGAGACCGCCGGTGCGCACGAAGGTGCCGCCGGCACGCAGGCCCTCCAGGACGGCTTCGGCGAAGTCGGTGTCGGCGGCGGCGCTCGTCTCATCACCCGGTGAGGCGGTCGCGATGACGGCGTCGGCCTCGACGGCGAGGCGGCGGACCACGTCGCGGTCGCGCATGTCGGCGACGACGGGCGTGACGCCGTCGCGCCGTACCGCCTCGGCCTTCTTCTCGTCGCGGACGAGGGCCGTGACGGAGTGCCCGGCCTGGACCAGGGCGGAGAGCACTCCTGAGCCGATGTAGCCGGTCGCGCCGGTCAGGAAGATGTTCATGGGCTGCTTACTCCTGGAAGTGAGGGGTGAGTCGTGCTCCTCCCATGATCGACGCGCCGAGTGTTCGAGGGAAACGAATACCTTCGATCTCGTTCATCGCCGTCGGCGATGACTGCTCTACGCTGGCTTCGTGGAACAACGTCAGTTGCAGTTCTTCGTCGCGGTGGCCGAGGAGCTCAGCTTCACCCGGGCCGCCCAGCGCACCCATGCGGTGCAGTCGACGGTCTCGGCGAGCATCCGGGCGCTGGAGAAGCAGCTCGGAACGCCGCTGTTCGAGCGCAGCACCACGCGGGTCTCCCTCACCGAGGCCGGAAGGACGCTGCTGCCGGAGGCGCGACGTGCCCTCGACGCGCTGGACCAGGCCCGTGCGGCGGTGGACGGTCTCCGCGCCGGCATCACCGGCAGCCTGCGTGTCGGCACGCTCTCAGGTCTCACCGCGGTCGACGTCCGGGCGCTGGTCAGCGACTTCCGGGAGCGATACCCCGGAGTCCGCCTCAGCCTCAGTGTCGACGCCGCGGGCACCGAGGGACTCCTGCGGCGTGTGCGCTCGCACGCCCTCGACGTCGCGTTCGTCGGCGTTCAGACTTCGAGCATCCCCGACGTCCACCTGCACCCCATCGCCACTTTCCAGCCCCGCCTGCTCGTCCCCGCGGACCACGCGCTGGCCGGGCGTGAGCGGGTGGCCCCGGCGACCGTGGCCGACGAGGCCTTCATCGACCTCCCCCCGGGTTTCTGCAACCGGGACCGGTCCGACAACGACTTCCGACGCGCCGGTATCACCCGGACCATCGCGGTCGAGGTCAGTGACCTGAGCGCGATTCCCGCGTACGTCGAGTCCGGGATCGGCCTGGCCCTCGTCCCCCCGCTCGCCGCGGAGGCCGGAGCCCGCGTCGTGCCTGTCGATCTCGACCCGCCGGCCGCGACCTGGACGCTCGCCGTGGCCCGGCTCAACATCTCGGCACCGACCCGGGCGACCCTCGCCTTCATGGACCTGGTCGATGACCACGTCGTCCAGCGCGACCATTACTGAGAGTTCTCACGACCGGGCGAAAAGGGTCCCGGCGCGAGCAGGACAAGCACCCACCAGAAGGTGGCGCCGATCATGCGGAGGAGCCGGTCGCCGAAGCTTCGAGGGAATCATCCCGGATGGTGGTTTCGTGCCTTCCTGAGGCGGGTGAACGTGAGCCTCTCCACAGCAGCCACACCATGAGGAGCGCCTCTCCGGCGAAGGTGAACCTCGCGACGTCGGCGTCGTAGTCCGCGAAGAGGATCGAGCCCGCGCCGTCGACGACGTAGCCGGCACCGGCGATCATCAACAGGACGCCGAGCGTTCTCGGGATGAAACGCGATCTGTAGACCAGGTGGCCGAGGACGAGCAGATGAAGGCCGAAGATCGCCAGCGCGGCGTCCCAGCCGTCCTTGAAGGCGTTCACCGCCGTCAGAGCCTGCGCCTCCAACTGCCGGGCGGTGAACGCGTCCGGTGAGCCGCCGTCGGTCAGGAGGCGTACTGCGACCAGGAGGTCGATCAGTACCGCTGCGAAGACGGCGGCGTACGTCACCCTGAGCCACGCGCAGAACGTCGCGGTGTGCCTGCCGACCGGGGTCAGCAGCGCGTAGAGGGCCCAGGCGACGAGCACGTCGAGCACCGCGACGATCAGGAAGCCGCCGGTGAGCGCCCGGAACCTCGACTCGTGATCGACGATGTTCCGCGCGGTCTTCGCGGCGTCCGCGTCCACCACCAGATCGTTGAAGGTCGAGAAGCTCCAGGCCGCGAGTACGGTCATGCCCAGCAGGCCGAAACCCGCGGCCGTCGCCGCCCTGCGAAGCGTTGGTCCGGTGTCGGTGGTCGTCATGTCCATCTCCCAAAGCTGATCGTTTCGGTCGCGCCGCGCCGTCAGGTCGGCTCGTCCGGCGGATCGGGGTACTGGAACACCTCCTCGAGCGGAACGCCGAAGACCCGGGCGATCCGGAAGGCCATCTCCAGGGACGGCGAGTAGCGCCCCTGCTCGATGGCGATGACGGTCTGGCGGGTCACCCCGATGAGCTCGGCGAGCCGGGCCTGCGTCATCTCGCCGCGGGCGAAGCGCAGCGCGCGGATCGAGTTCGTGATGCGGGTCGGCTTCACCACTGCGGCAGACCCCTGCGGTACATGACGACCTTGGCGATCGACCCGAGGACCGCCGACAGCACGAAGCAGAGATAGATCACGTTGGCGATCCAGAACCGGTCCCACCCGGCCATCGCCATCAGCATCGCCGCGACCGCCCCCACGATCACGAAGGACTGGCCGACGTGCTCGCCGAGCCGCCCGATCTCCCGATCCCGCACGTCCTTGACCCGCGAAGCCCGAGGACTCACCACACCGATCCCGATCTCAGCCGCGATCGAAGCCGCGATCGCCCCGCCGACCGTCCACAACAGGGCCGCCGCATAGGGCACCTCGGTCGGCGGACGCCCCCCGGCCCGGCCCATCACGATGATCACATACGTCGCGTACGCGACCGCGCTGACGACCAGCATGATCCACGCGCGCTTCTCCTCATGGGTCACACCGGCCTCCATGTAAGAAATCTTTGACATCACCAAGGTAAGCGATGATTGACCTCATGTCTAGAAAATTTGACATTGCCACTCGCGGGCACCGGCGCTGCGAGGCCGGCCCGACGGCTTCATGCCGGGAGTCCGCCGTGTGGCCTCTCCCCGCAGATGACCGGGTGGGCGAGGCGGTCGGTCTGACGCGGAAGGCGGTCCGTCGGCGGCCGTGCCGTGGATCAAGATCTGTCCGGGGGCACCGCTGCTGGTGATCGGCGCCGTGCTGCCCGGCAAGGGGCTGGGAGACCTGCTTGACCAGCGGGGTACCGCGCCGGGCCGCGGTGGGACTGCGGGGCGTCACGCGTGCGGAACTGCCGCGCGAGGTCATGGCCGGGCTCGCCGTCGGCGGCGAGCCCGTGCTCGGCGGCCTTCGCCTCAGGGCTCCAGGCAGGCCGGGATGGAGCCGGACCGGACCGAGGGGCGTTCGGTGCGGCCGGAGGGGTCGTAGACCTTCACCCGGCGGACGCCGGAGAACCGCTTGAGGGTGCGGGTGATCTCGTCGGCGACGGTGAGGGTCACCCTGGCGACGCCTTTGCGGACGTCTGCCAGGGGATGGTGGCCTGGAGGACCGCTTCGGACAGCGCCTCGGTCCGCAGCGCCGTGACCTCGTGGTACTCCGGGTCGGCGACCATGCGGAGGAACGCCTCACGGCTCGGGTACTGCACGACGAGAACGGCGTCCCAGTCCTGGCCGTCCTCGGCGACCAGCGCCGTGGAGCCCTGGCCGGCGTACAGGACCTTGCCCCCATGGCGTTTCAGGAAAGGTCCGGTGCGCCGCGCGTACTCCTGGTACGAGGCTTCACCGTCCGGGGCGAAGCGCAGCAGGTTGAGCATGACCACCGGCCCGCCGGGGTCTTCCGCCACGAAGCGCTTCAAGTCCTCTTCTCGCGGATTGACTGCCACCGGCCGCCCTCTTTCTCACGCTTTCGGGAACGCCAAGGCTAGAAATCCCGCTGCTTTCAGCGCAACGGGGAGGCCGAAGACTGTGCGGCACCACAATCCGCGCCCACGCGCCTGAGGCGGGACGGTTCATCGCCGACAGCGTGTGGCGGCGCGACGGTTCTTACATATACAAGAATGTCTACTTGACGGTGGCATCGAGAACTGCGACGCTCGGACGCTCCTCCTCCTGCCGGTGTCTCCGGCCCACCCCCCGAGAGGATTCCAGTGAGAAGGTCTTCGTTCGTGCTGCCCATGGCGGCCCTCGCGCTGGCGGCGGCGACCGCGCTTCCCGCCTCCGCCGAGCCCGCGCCCCGGATCGACGTACAGTACGCGCCCGCCGAGATCGCCCGGCCGGGCGAGTACCTGGTCAAGGTCGAGGACGGCGCCTCGGTGGACGCCGTGTTGTCACGCGCCCGCGTCAGGCAGACGATGTCCCGGTGGTCCCACGCGCCCAACGGATTCGCGGCGCGGCTCTCGCACCGGCAGCTCGAACTTCTCCGCAGCGACTCCCGGGTCGTGCAGATCGCCCAGAACGTCATCATTCGAAACGCGCCCGCGAAGGCGGAGGCGTCGGCGGTCCAGACGGATCCCGGCTGGGCGCTCGACCGCATCGACCAGGCCGCTCTCCCGCTGGACGGCACCTTCACCGCGAACTCCACCGGTGCCGGAGTGAACGTCTACATCATCGATGACGGCATCGACACCAGCCATCCCGACTTCGGTGGACGGGCCTCGACCGTGTACGACCCCCACGGCGGAAACCTCACCGATGAGTGCCTCGCACACGGCACCGGGGTCGCCGGAGTCGTGGGCGGCGAACGCTACGGGGTGGCCAAGCAGGCCAACCTGTTGTCCGTTCGTCTCAACGCCTGCGGCAGCGGTCTCACCGTCGACAGGTTCATCAATGCGGTGAGCTGGGTGGCCGATAACCACCAAAAGCCGGCGGTGGCCAACATCTCCAGCAATTTCATCAGCGACCCCTGGTTCAACGCCGTCTTCAGCGGCTGGATCCGCATGGCCGTCAACGGACTCTCGGACCAAGGGGTCTTCGTAGCGGCGTCCGCCGGCAACTCCGACGTCGACGCCTGCACCCAGTCTCCCGCCGACGCGCTCGGCGCCTTCGCCGTCGGGGCGACCGACAGCACGGACACCAGGGCTCCCTTCTCCAACTGGGGCACCTGCGTCGAAATCTACGCGCCCGGCTCCAACGTCGACATACCCAAGGCGGGCGGCGGTTACAGAACGTGGGGCGGCACCTCATTCGCCGCGCCTTACGTCGCCGGAGTGGCCGCCCTCTACAAGGCCACATACGGCGACGCCCCCTCCACGACCATCGGCACCTGGCTGACCGACAACGCCACCCCCGGAGTGGTCAACGGCAACAACACCCCCGGGCCGACCCCGAACCTGCTCCTGAACACCGGCGGTCTGTGACGCGAAGGGCCGCAGGCCCCCGCACTCCCGGTGTCCGCCCTGCCGTCCGTGTCACCCCGGACGGCAGGGCGGACACCTGTCGCCGCGACGGTCACCCCCACCGGATCGGCGTCGGAAATGAAGAGGAACATGGGGTTCTTGATCTCTGGAGGACGTGTGGCCGGACTGTCGCCACTCCTGCCGACGGATCCGGTGAGCGTGGGCCCTTACCGGCTCGAAGGCCGGCTCGGCGCCGGCGGCCAGGGCACCGTCTACCTCGGCGGCGACGAGAACGGCCGACGGGTGGCGGTCAAGCTCCTGCACGCCCACCTGATCATCCAGGAGGCCGCCCGCACCCGCTTCCTCGACGAAGTGGAACTCGCCAAGCGGGTCGCCCCGTTCTGCACGGCCCAGGTGCTCGACAGCGGCGTCCTGGACGGCCGGCCCTACCTCGTCAGTGAATACGTCGACGGCCCGTCGCTGCAGGCCTCGGTGCGCGACTCCGGGATCCGCGGCGGTGCGGCCCTGGAGCGGCTGGCCCTCAACACCGTGACGGCGCTGGCCGCGATCCACCGGGCCGACGTGGTGCACCGCGACTTCAAGCCGGGCAACGTGATCCTCGGCCCGGACGGCCCGGTGGTGATCGACTTCGGCATCGCCCGCGCCCTGGACCTCAGCCAGTCGCTCACCGGCAGCCAGGCCGTGGGCACCCCCGGCTACACGGCACCCGAACACCTCCGGGGAGAGGAGACCGGTCCGGCGGCCGACCTGTTCGCCTGGGGAGCGACCATGGCCTACGCCGCCACGGGGAAGACCGCCTTCGGCGGCGCGTCGTTCTCCGCCGTCATGTACTCGGTCCTCCACGGCGAACCGCACCTGGACGGCCTGGACGGCCGGTTGGAGGCGATCGTCCGCGCCTGTCTGGAGAAGGACCCGGCCAAGCGCCCCACCGCCGTCGAGGTCGGCGACCGGCTTCGCGCCCTGCCGGCACCCGCATGGCAGAACGGCGTCGTTCCCTCTCCCGGCCCCCGTGACGACGAGCGGGAGCGCTCCGGCGGATACCCGACGGTGCCGGGCGGGCACCGGCACCGCAACCGGATCAGCGCCGCGGCCCTGGCCATGCTGGTACTGGTCGGAGTCGTCTACTTCGCCGTCCCGACCCTCCGACCGCAGCAGTCCGCCGAGCTGTCGGGGACCTCCCCCAGTGTGACCCTCAAGCCGTCGGACCCCGCGGTCCCCGAGGGGGAACAGGCCGTCGCGATGCCCTCTCCCACGAAGACGCCCCGCGCGTCCAAGACCCCGAAGAACCGGAACAGCCCTCGAAACCCGGACGGCACACCGAGACCGGGCAGCACCGAATCCCCTGCCGCCGAGAAGCCGTCCTCTCCGAAGCCGTCCTCCTCGACGAGCCAACCGCCCCCGGCGGACCAGCCTCCTCCGGTGAACCAGCCGCCCCCGGCGGACCCGAAAACGCTCGGCACCGTCACCACGAAGGACATGGCCCAGTACTGCTCGGCCCACGGCTACCCGGTGTACTTCTACCTCAACGGCGCTCTCACCTGCCAGGGCAAGGGCTCGACGACGACCGACGTCACGGCCGTATGCCGCTGGCGTTTTCCCGGTGAACCCAACGTCCGGGCGAACGGCACCACCTGCGTCTCCTACCCGTAGCCCGGAGCACGTCCCGAGGCGGCGGATCAGGTGGCCGGCAGGGCGGTGGCCAGGAGGACGATGCCGACCGAGCCGACCAGGGAAGCGATGGCCATGCTCCGGGCGAAGGAGGTCCTGTGGTGGCGGTTGGCCCAGCCGTGCAGGGTGGCGGCGATCATCACCGCGCAGAACAGCAGCAGCTTGGCGGCGAGGATGCGGCCGTAGCCGGGGTGGGCCAGCGATTCCCAGGTGACGCCCTTGTGCACGGCCAGCGCGATGCCCGTGCCGATCTGCACGGGCAGGAAGAACGCCCCGGTGAACATGCCGAACCGGCGGCCCACGCCCTGGAGTACCTGGGCGCGGGTGCTGACCGGCAGTGAGCGCTTGGCTATCGGCAGCAGCACCAGGGACACGGTGAGCTGACCGCCGACCCACAGGGCCGCCGAGATCACGTGCAGGAACCGCACGGCCGTCCACAGCGTCATCGGGTCACCTCGAAGAGGCCGTGGGCGCCGGCCTCGCCGTGGCGCATGTCGTGGTCGACGAAGGGGTAGCGGCCCGGTTCGGGGAAGACCGTCTCGGCGAAGCCGCCCTGCGCGGCGGACAGGTCGAGCGCCTGGGCGCCGCCCGGGCCGCCCCGCTCCAGCAGATACGCGCCCTCCTTGTAGACCGTGTCGAACTGGGCCCCGACGATGTGGAAGGCGGTCCCGGAACCGGGTCCCGCGGCCACCACCCAGATCCGCACCCGCTCCCCGGCCTTCGCGGGCAGCGGGGCGTGGTCGTAGCCGGCGGCCATGCCGTTGAACATCCAGGCGTCCGCCTTGCCCTCGCGCATCCCGGCCGCCCGGCCGTCGACCGTCCCGAGGTAGAGCTCGCCCTGCACCAGCAGGTACTCGCGGTCCACCGCGGGAAGATCGGGCGGGTCGATGATCACCGCGCCGTACATGCCGTTGGCGATGTGCTGGAGCATCGGCATGGTCGAGCAGTGGTACAGCCAGGCCCCGGCGTGTTCGGCCTTGAACCGGTACGTCAGCCGCTCGCCGGGCTGGATGGTGCGCATCGGGACGTCGGGGGCCAGCGATCCGGCGTGGAAGTCGATGCCGTGCCCCATCGCGCCGTCGTTGACGAACGTCACGGTGAACACGTCGCCGACCTTCCCGCGCAGCACCGGCCCGGGGACGCCGCCGCCGAACGTCCACATCTCCTGCTCCACGCCGGGTGCGACCTCCGGCTTCTCCTCGGTGGCGTGCAGTTCGACCTTGTGCTCGGTGCCGCCGGGGGCGGGGCGCAGCGCCGCGTCGTACGGTTTCCAGGACGGGCTCGGGTCCGCGGCCAGGTCCAGCGCCGAACCGTCCATCACGTTCATCCCGGAATGCTGTGAGTGGTCCGAGTGCGTCGCGGCCGGGTCGCCGGTGACCTTGATCTGCATGGTCATCCCGGCGGCGCGGTGCCCGGCGACGGTGCACCAGCCTTCGACCGGGCCGGTCAGCGGGGGCAGCGTCAGAGTGGCGCTCTCGCCCGCGCTCAGCAGCGGCGTCTGCTCGCCGGTGGCCAGCCGCAGGTCGTGCGGCTGGGCGTCCCGGTTGGTCACCTTCAGCACCAGACGGGTGCCGCGCGGTGCCTCGATCGTGCCGGGGCTGATCCGCATCCCCGAGAGCGTGACCTGGACGGTCTGGACGCCGCCGCCCTCGACCGTCCGAACGGCGGGCCCGGTCGGGCCGCTCACCGCGAACACCACGGCCAGCGCGGTCAGCACGGCGCCCACCCCGATGCCCAGCACCGGCGGCGACGGCCGCAGCTTCCGGCTCACCGCGACCGCGGCGAGCGCCACGAACCCGGCGTACGCCGCCGCCACCGCCGCCCACGCGGCGCGTGACGCCCAGGGCAGCAGGGTGAACGGCACCGCCGCATTGACCAGGGCGAGCCGGATGATCCAGCCGCGCTCCAGCAGCGCGGCCGACCGCTTGAGGCCCGCCGGTCCCCCGCCCAGCACCACCGGCAGCAGGAAGGTCAGCGACCCGACCAGGATCTGCGCGACGAAGCCCGCCAGGATCAACGGCAGCAGCGTCTCGAACCCGGCGGCGACCTCGTCCGGCGGCCGGGTCGCGACGATGAAGAGGTCGGCGGCGAGGACCACGACGAACCAGCACGTCCCGGCCGCGAGCATCCACGCCGCCGGGTTGTGCGGGCGCCGCTGCCGGGCGGTACGGACGAAGGGGACCAGCGAGAACACCACCGCCCCGGTGAACAGCGCCAGCCCCGCCGCGGCGGCCGGGCCCGCGCCGACCAGCAGCCCGCCCACGGCCACCGCCAGGCCGGGCACGGCGAGCCGCAGCGCCCAGCGGGCCACCGCGCCGACGTCCTCGACCATCCGGGTGCGCAGCACGGTCGGCCACAGGGTGAACAGCGTGCCGAGCACCGCCAGGCCGACCCAGCCGAGCACGTTGGCGTGGACGTGCGCGGCCTCGATGCGCTCATGCCAGGACTCCGGGGCCAGGCCGGAGGCCATCACTCCGCCCAGCGTTCCGCCGACGACCAGGGCCCCGCCGGAACAGACGTACCAGCCGAGCACGTGTGCGAACCGCCCGCCGAGCGCCCGGCGGGACCGGACGGCCAGCAGGCCGACGTGCGCGGCGACGACCCCCACCACGACCGCCGCACCGCCCGTCGCGAGCCAGGGCAGGCCGGCCGGCGAGCCGCCGAGCACACCGGCGATCCCGGCGTTCAGCGCCACCGGCCGGGCCGCGACCCACCTCGGCCCGGCGGGCGGCAGGCGCAACAGCGCGGTGGCGAAGTGCTCGGTCCAGGTCACGATGGCGTTGGTCACCGCGCCCAGCAGGAACAGGTGGACGAGCAGCCAGCGCGGCAGATCCAGCACGCCGCGCGCCGCCATCGCGACCAAGGTCAGAGCCAGCCAGCCCAGCACGATCGCGTTGGCCCGGGCATGCCAGGCCGTCCGGGGCGACGGCGCGGACGAAGGCGGTTCCGGTCGTGTCTTCACGTCCAGTACTGGTGAGCTCATGACGGCTCCTTCGGTGACGCGGGCCGGGCACTCCGCGCGGCCTGTGCCCGGGGGGTCCTGACGGGGCGCGAGGGCTTCCGGATCGCGGTGACCACGGCGGTCGCGACGAAGGCGGCCAAGGCGACGGCGCCGAGCGCGCCGAGCGCGGGGGCGGCGTACCCCCACGTCCGGCCCAGGGCGACCGCGCGTTCCAGGGCGATCAGCGTGCCGAGGAAACCGAGCGCCATCAGCGGCCCGTGCTGCGCGGCGAAGGCCTGGCGGGGCAGCGGGACGCCGAGGCCGAGCAGCGCCGGCCCGCCCCACACCCCGGCCGCCAGGGCCGGTCCCGCGCCCAGCAGCGCGGGGAGCCGGCGGACGGCGACGGTGGTCATCGCCGCAGCTCGGCGACGCAGAGGTCGGGCTGGACGAACGGCAGCAGCCGGACCGCCTCGACCGGGGCGCCGAGTTCGGCGAGGGCGCCCCGCATGATGCCCAGGTGCACCCCGCAGACGACGTCGGCGTCGGTCTCGGCCAGCTCCCGGAACGGGCAGTGGTGCAGCTCGATGCGGGTGCCGTCGGCGGTCGCCCGCGGGGCGAAGCCCGCCTCGGCGAGCAGCTCGACGATCTTGTGGATCGCCGTGTCGGCGTCGGTGCGGACGTCCTCGATGGCCCCGACGCTCTCGGTGTGCCGCACGGCCCGCCGGCCGTAGCCGCGGCCGGCCTCGATCGCGGCCTGGCGCCGGTCTCCGTCCTGGGTCGACAGGTAGCCGATCAGGGTCTCGGCCAGCAGCCGGTAGTCGCGGCGCCCGTCGTCGGCGGGGGCGGGCGCGGAGTACAGGACGCGGGGCCGGCCGGGGCGTTCTCGCTGCTCGGGTTCGGCGGTGACGTGGCCGTGCTCGGTGAGCAGCGTCAGATGGGCCCGCACGGTGTTGGGGTGCAGGCCGACGGCTTCGGCGAGCTCGGGGACGGTCAGCGGATGCCCGGCCCGCCGCAGGGTCTCCAGCACGGCGACCCGGCTCACGTCCGCCAGGACCTGGTGCGCTCTGGGGTCGATGTCTTCGGCAGCCACGTTTTGATTTTGCACGATCTGCGTTGTAAAAACAACTGAGGCCGTGAAAACCCCGGCGGCCCGATCAGAGAGGAAGCCGTGATGACCATGCCCGTGGAGGACCCGGAGACCCCGGAGAGCACGGCCGACGCGATCCGCGCCCACCACGCGCGACTCGGCCGGACCGTCGCCGATCACGCCCTGACGATCCGGCACGCCGTCGACAAGCTCACACCGCCCGCCGCGGCGCGGGACGAGCTGATCGGCTACTTCACCCGGGAGGTCCTCCCGCACGCCATCGCCGAGGAGAACACCCTGTACCGGGCCGGGGCCGGGCTGCCCGCCGCCGCTCTGCTGGTGAACGCCATGACCGAGGAGCACGTCCGGCTTCGCGGCCTGGCCGAGACGCTGCGCCTAGCCCGCACCCCCGGCGAGATCGGCGCCGCCGCGGCCGCCCTGGACGCCGTGTTCCAGGCGCACATCGCCAAGGAGAACGACGACCTGCTGCCCGCCCTGGTCGAGGCCCGCGTCGACCTGGCCGCGCTCCTCGCCGGAACCGACGAGATCACCGGCGCCGCTCCGGGCCACCACCACTGCACCTGCGGCGGCCACGACGACCCCGGCGGCCCGACCGCGGTGGCGGAGATCTCCGACGGCGAACTGGACGTCCGCGCGCTGGCCCCCGCCCAGCGCCACGAGCAGATCTTCGCCGCCTTCGAAGCGCTGGCCCCCGGAACGGCGTTCGTACTGGTCAACGACCACGACCCCAAGCCGCTCCGCTACCAGTTCGCCGCCGAGCACGCCGGCCGCTTCACCTGGGAGGCCGTCGAGTCCGGGCCGGAGGTCTGGCGGGTGCGCATCGGCCGGCCCTGACCCTTCGGATCCCGTCCTGGCCGTCGCCACCGTCCTCACCGAGGACGCGATGTGGGTTGGAGCCGCGGGCGGTCCCATGCCGTAGAGCCCCACCACGTGAGCGGGCCTCGTCCACTGGCCTTAAATTGGGCGTTGTGCATCGGACCGTCGCGCCTCTGGGAGTGCCGGGAGGCGGGCTCGTCGGCGCGGGAACGTTCCCGGCGGCGGAATAGGGTCGGTCCGTCGCGCCGCTGACCAGTAGGCGCCGGGCCCCTCCGGCGCTGACTCTTGTCCGGCCCGCGTGTCCGGGCGCTCGAGAATGGGATCCATAAGTTGAGTTCTTCAGCCCCCCCGGAGGCTAACGCCGCCCCCGTCGGCAAACCGGACGACGGCGGAGGAGGCCTCGACCGCGGCGTGCTCGCCGTCGCGATGGTCGTGGTCCTCGGTGCGATCATGTCGATCCTCGACGTCACCGTGGTCAACATCGCCATCCGCGACCTGTCCGAGGAGTTCGACGCGCCGCTGTCGCAGATCCAGTGGATCGCGACCGGCTACACGCTGGCGCTGGCCACCGTGATCCCGGTGACCGGGTGGGCGGCCAGCCGGTTCGGCACCAAGCGGCTCTACATGGTCTCGATCGGGCTGTTCGTGGTCGGTTCGGCGCTGGCCGGCATGGCCTGGTCGGCCGAGTCGCTGATCGCCTTCCGGGTGCTCCAGGGCCTGGGCGGCGGCATGATCATGCCCGCGGGCATGACGATCCTGACCCAGAAGGCGGGCCCGCAGCGGGTCGGCCAGGTGATGAGCGTCGTCGGCATCCCGATGCTGCTCGGCCCGATCAGCGGCCCGATCCTCGGCGGCTGGCTGGTCGACGACGTGTCGTGGCGCTGGATCTTCTACATCAACGTGCCGATCGGCGCGGTCGCGCTGTTCCTGGCCTGGAGGATCCTGGACCGCGACACCGCGCGGCCCGGCGAGCGGCTCGACCTGATCGGCCTGCTGCTGCTCTCGCCCGGCCTCGCCTCGCTGATCTACGGCCTGGCGACCGGCGCGGAGAAGGGCGCGTTCGACTCCGCCGAGGTGATCGGGTTCACCGCGCTCGGCGCGGTCCTGGTCGTCGGGTTCGTGGTGCGGGCGCTGCGCGCCGAGGCGCCGCTCATCGACCTGCGGCTGTTCACCCGCCGCTCGGTCGCCGCCGCGTCCGGGACGATGGTGCTGTTCCAGCTGGCGTTCTTCGGCGCGATGCTCCTGATGCCGCTGTACTACCAGGTCGTGCGGAGTGAGAGCGCCTTCCACACCGGCCTGCTGCTGATCCCGCAGGGCCTCGGCGCGATGATCACGATGCCGATCGGCGGCAAGCTAACCGACAAGATCGGCCCCGGCCGGGTGGTCCTGGCCGGGCTGGTGTTCGTCATCGCGGGCATGTTCGGCTTCACCCAGGTCGGCACCGACACCTCGATGACGCTGCTGGGCGGCGCGCTGTTCGTCATGGGCCTCGGCATGGGCCTGACCATGATGCCGACCATGTCGGCGGCCATGCAGACCCTCGGCCACGACGAGGTGCCGCGCGCCAGCACCGCGCTGAACATCATCCAGCAGGTCGCCGGGTCGATCGGCACCGCGACCATGTCGGTGATCCTGACCACCGAGCTCGCCGACCGGCTGCCCGGCGCGAGCGGTGGCGGCCTCGGCGCCGCGGCGGGCATGCCGCCGGAGGTGCGGGCGCAGCTGGCCCCGAAGCTGGCCGAGTCGTTCGGCGCCACCTTCTGGTGGGCGCTCGTCCTGCTCATGCTGTCCTTCATCCCCGCGCTGCTGCTGCCCCGGCAGCGTCCGGAGGCACCGGTCGACGTCATGCCGATGCATTAGCCGCAATGCAGAAGGGGCCCGCCGTGTTCGGCGGGCCCCTTCTGCGTGGTCGGCCTCCAGCGCGTGGGCGTACTCCCGCGTCATTTCGGAATGTCGGCGTTCGCCTTCCCCCATTTCACGCTTGAAGCCGCACAGAACACGATTTACATGGAACCGCCGAATAGCCGCGTGGATCCCTTGGGCGGCCTTCCGAAATGGATAAGATCATTACACTTTGAGCCTTTGGAGGAAACGTGCCCGAGCCGATGCCGCTCCTGCCGGCCGACCCGGCGAGCGTGGGCCCGTACCGGCTCGAAGGCCGGCTCGGCGCCGGCGGCCAGGGCACCGTCTACCTCGGCGGCGACGAGAACGGCCGACAGGTCGCGGTCAAGCTCCTGCACGCCCACCTGATCACGCACGAGATCGCCCGCACCCGCTTCCTCGACGAAGTGGAACTCGCCAAACGAGTCGCCCCGTTCTGCACCGCCCAAGTTCTCGACAGCGGCGTCGTGAACGGCCAGCCCTACATCGTCAGCGAGTTCATCGACGGGCCCTCCCTGCAGGAGTCGGTGCGCGCCACCGGGGCCCGTGGCGGAGCCGCCCTGGAACGGCTGGCGCTCAACACCGTGACGGCGCTGGCCGCGATCCACCAGGCCGGCGTGGTCCACCGCGACTTCAAACCCGGCAACGTGATCCTCGGCCCGGACGGCCCGGTGGTGATCGACTTCGGCATCGCCCGCGCCCTGGACCTCACCCGGTCGCTCACCGGCAGCCAGGCCGTGGGCACCCCCGGCTACACCGCGCCCGAACACTTCCGGGACGAGGAGACCGGTTCGGCGGCCGACCTGTTCGCCTGGGGGGCGACCATGGTCTTCGCCGCCACGGGGAAGACCGCCTTCGACGGCGCGTCCGTCTCCGCCGTCATGTACGCCGTCCTCCACGACGAGCCCCGCACGGACGGCCTGGACAGCCGGTTGGAGGCGATCGTCCGCGCCTGCCTGGAGAAGGACCCCGCCGAACGCCCCACCGCCGCCGAGGTCGCCGACCGCCTGCGCACCCTCTCCGCACCCGTCCCACGCACCGAAGACCCTCCCGGGGACCTCGAGGACGGAGCCGCTGACCGTGATTCCGGGAGCGGAGAGAAAGAGGAGCGACCCGCCCCGCACGAGACCGTGGTCCCGGCCAGGAGCAGGCGCCGCCGCGCCCAGGCCAGTGCCGCGTCCCTGTGCCTGCTGGTGCTCGCCGGAGCCGCCTACTTCGTCTTCCCGGGCCTGCGAGGGCAGGAACCCGACGCGTCGCCGCGGATCTCCTCCGATGCCGTCCTCGCGTCCTCCGACGCCACGGCTCCCGCGACAGGACGGCTCAGCGCGGCGCCCTCCCCCACGAAGACGCCTCGCTCGTCGAAGTCCCCAGGCGACGCGCGGAACCCTGGCAGTACCCAGAAGCCGAGCGGTACCAGATCCCCGGAGGCCGAGACGCCGGCCCCATCGAAGAAGCCTTCCCCCTCGAAGAAGCCCTCTCCGTCGAACAAGCCCGCCCCGTCAAGCCCGAAAACAGTCGGAACCGTCACCATGCAGGACATGGCCCAGTACTGCACGGCTCACGGATACCCCGTCTACTTCTACTACAACGGCGCCCTCACCTGTCAGGGCAACGGCAAGCCGACGATGAACACCGACGCCTCGGCCGTGTGCCGCTGGCGCTACCCAGGCCACCCGAACGTCCGGGCCGAGGGCAACAACTGCGTCTCGTACCCCTGAACGGAAAGCGTTCCCCACCTTTTGTCACCAGAAGGCGCGCACGTTACGCGGCATGGCCTAAAGACGAATGAGGAGCGCGACCGCGTTCTTCGGCTCGCGCGGATCGGGGTGGGGGTCGGTGAGCGGGTGGACATGGTGTTACGAGGGCTACGACCCGGCCGAGGAAGGGCTGCGGGAGTCGTTGTGCACCGTCGGAAACGGCTATCTGGCCACCCGGGGGGCTGCGCCGGAGTCCTCGGCCGATGGGGTGCACTATCCCGGTACGTACGCGGCCGGCGTCTACAACCGTCTGGAAACGGAGATCAGCGGGAAGGGCGTCGAGAACGAAAGCCTGGTGAACCTGCCGAACTGGCTTCCGGTGACGTTCCGCGTCGAGGGCGGGCCGTGGTTCGACATCGACGCGGCGGAGATCCTGGAATACCGCCAGTGCCTCGATCTGCGGCGGGCGGTCCTCACCCGCCGGTTCCGCTACCGCGACGGTGCGGGACGCACCACGGCGGTCACGCAGCGGCGCTTCGCCGACATGCGGTTCGCGCACGCGTGCGCGCTCGAGGTGACGATCACGCCCGAGGACTGGTCGGGTCGGCTGGAATTGCGCTCCGCGCTCGACGGCCGGGTCGCCAACACCCTCGTCGACCGCTACCGGGATCTGGCGAGCGGCCACCTCCAGACAGTGGACACGCGTGAGCTGGGCGAGGACTCCTGCCTGCTCGAGACGCAGACGAGCCAGTCCAAGATCCGGGTGGCGATGGCGGCCCGCAGCACCCTGTGGCGCGGGGAGCGGCGGTGCGACGCCGAGCGCCGTCTCGTCGAGGAGCCCTCCTGGATCGGCCATGACGTCGCCGTCGACGTCGCCGCGGGCGACTCCGTGACGCTGGAGAAGATCGTGACCGTCTTCACCGGCCGCGACCGCGCCGTCAGCGAACCCGCGGCCGAGGCCGCGCGGTGGCTGCCCCGGATGGGACGTTTCGGGACGCTGCTCGAAGACCACTGCCTGGCCTGGACCCAGCTGTGGGAACGGTTCGACGTCAGGATCGAGGGCGAACAGCACGCGCTGCGCACGGTCCGCCTCCATCTGCTGCACCTGCTGCAGACCCTCTCGCCCAACACCGTCGACCTCGACGTCGGGGTACCGGCCAGGGGGCTGCACGGCGAGGCCTACCGCGGACACGTCCTGTGGGACGAGCTGTTCGTCTTCCCCCTGCTGAACCTGCGCGTCCCCGACCTGACGCGGGCGCTGCTGCGCTACCGGTACCGCCGGCTGCCCGAGGCGCGGGAGGCGGCCCGGGCGGCGGGCCTGCGGGGCGCGATGTACCCCTGGCAGTCCGGCAGCGACGGCCGTGAGGAGAACCAGCGGCTGCACCTCAACCCGATGTCCGGCCGCTGGCTCCCCGACCCGACCTGGCGGCAGCACCACATCGGGATCGCCGTCGCCTACAACGTGTGGCACTACTACCAGGCGACCGGCGACCGGGAGTTCCTCACCCACTACGGGACGCGCATGCTGGTGGAGATCGCCTGGTTCTGGAGTTCCCTCGCCTCCTACGACCGGAGGTGCGGCCGGTACGTCATCCGCGGGGTGATGGGCCCCGACGAATTCCACTCCGACTATCCGGGCGCGACCGGGGACGGGATCGACAACAACGCCTACACGAACGTGATGGCGGTGTGGGTGATCCTGCGCGCCATCGACGCGCTCTCCCTGATCCCGGAGCAGGCCCGCCGCGAGCTCATGCGGACCGTCGGGCTCCAGGACGGGGAACTGGCGCGCTGGAGGGACATCAGCCGGAGCATGTTCGTGCCGTTCCACGATGGCGTCATCAGCCAGTTCGAGGGCTATGAGGACCTGGCGGAGCTGGACTGGGAGGGCTACCGGCGCCGGTACGGCGACATCCAGCGCCTGGACCGGATCCTCGAAGCCGAGGGCGACGACGTCAACCGCTACAAGGCGTCGAAACAGGCCGACGTGCTGATGCTGTTCTACCTGCTGTCGGCCGACGAGCTCGGCCCGCTCTTCGACCGCCTCGGCTACGGGCTGGACCGCGACGCCATCCCCAGGAACATCGACTACTACCTGGTCCGGACCTCCCACGGCTCGACGCTGAGCGCGGTGGTGCACGCCTGGGTCCTGGCGCGGGCGCACCGCGAGCGGGCCATGGAGTTCTTCGTCCGCACGCTGCGGGCCGACATCACCGACATCCAGGGCGGGACGACCCCGGAGGGCATCCATCTGGCGGCCATGGCCGGGAGCGTGGACCTCCTTCAACGCTGCTTCTCCGGGCTGGAGACGCGGGAGGACCGGCTGCTGCTCAACCCGTACTGGCCCGAGTCGCTCGGTACGCTCACCCTGCCCCTGCGCTACCGGGAGCATCCGCTGCTGCTGCGGATCAGCGGAAACCGCGTGGATGTCACCGCCGGCCCCGGGATGCAGCAGCCGATCGAGATCGAGTGCCGCGGCCAGACCGCCGAGCTGACGCCCGGTTCCACCGTGCGGTTCCCGCTCTGAGCCTCCGGCCGCCGCCAGGCGGAGCCGGCTCCCGGCCCTAACCGAGGCCGGTCAGCCGTGTGAAGTCGATGTGACTTGATGCGCCCAGCCGTGTCACACAACGGAAACTTTCTGTACCCAAACTCACCGTGAGTCCGTTATGTACGCCTACGGCGTCCTCCACCCCACGGCGAAAGAGTGATCTCGTGTCCTACGTGAACCCGCCCGAGTTCGTCAAGAAGATGATCGACGCAGGCGAGACCAAGGCCTTCATGTCCACCCGAGATACGTTGATCCGCGCGTACATGGCCGGCGCCATCCTCGCGCTGTCCGCGGCGTTCGCGGTCACGGTCACCGTGCAGACGGGCGAGGCCCTGCTCGGCGCACTGCTCTTCCCGATCGGGTTCTGCCTGCTGTACCTGCTCGGGTTCGACCTCCTGACCGGCGTCTTCACCCTGACCCCCCTCGCGCTCATCGACAGGCGGCCGGGCGTCACGCCGCGCTCGGTCCTGCGCAACTGGGGCCTGGTCTTCGTCGGCAACTTCGCCGGCGCGCTCACCGTGGCGGTCATGATGGCCGTGATCTTCACCGTCGGCTTCTCCATGGAGCCGAACGAGATCGGCCAGAGGATCGGCTCGATCGGCGAGGGCCGGACGGTCGGCTACGCCGAGCACGGGGCCGCCGGAATGCTGACCCTGTTCATCCGGGCCGTCCTTTGCAACTGGATGGTCTCCACGGGCGTCGTCGCCGCGATGATGTCGACGTCCGTCTCGGGCAAGGTGATCGCCATGTGGATGCCCATCCTGCTCTTCTTCTACATGGGCTTCGAGCACTCGATCGTGAACATGTACCTGTTCCCGTCCGGCCTGATGCTCGGCGGTGACTTCTCGCTCATGGACTACCTGGTGTGGAACGAGCTCCCGACCGTGGTCGGCAACCTCGTCGGCGGTCTGACGTTCGTGGGGCTCACGTTGTACGCGACCCACGGCCGTACCCGCGTGGGCCTGGACCGCCCGACCCCCCGGGAGATCGACGCGCCGGTCAAAGTGGACGCGTGACGCGCTCGTAGACCGAAGCGGGCCCTCCGCGACCTCGGGTCAGCTCGAAGTGGCCCAGCCCCGGAGTTCCTGGACGGCGAGGCGGGCGGCGGTGCCTATGGCCGCGTCGGCCCGGGGATGGGTGGCGGCGGTGCTGCGGGCCCTGGTGAAGACGGCCAGGGCGTAGCGGCCGCCGTCGGGGTACTCGACGACGCCTATCTCGTTGCGGAGGTTCAGGAGGGTGCCGGTCTTGCCGCTGACCAGGACGTCGTCGTAGGGGAATCCGGAGGCCAGGCGGTGGGGCCAGACCTGGAGGCCGAGCATGCGGCGCATCTGGGCGCACTCGGCGGGGGGCGCGGCCTCGTCGCGCCAGATCGCGGCGAGCAGGCGGGTCAGTTCGCGGGGGGTGCCGTGGCTGGAACGGGCGGGGTCGAGGGCCGACAGGCGGCCGGACATTCCGGGTTCGGCGAGTCTCGACCACAGTTCCGCGGGGTCGGTGACGCCCGCGTCCGCCATCAGGGACGCGTGGAGGTCGCTCGCGCTCCCGGTCACCCGGGTCCGCTCCAGGCCGAGTTCGACGAGGGCCCGGTTGACGTGTTCCAGGCCGACCCGTGCCAGCACGGCGTCGGCCGCCGTGTTGTCGCTGACCGTGATCATCATGCAGGCGAGGTCCCGCAGCGACATGCGCACCTCGTCGAGCAGCACCGACGTCCCGGTCGTGCCCGCCACCCGATCCCCGGGCGGGAGCACCGCCCGCTCCACCGGGTCGAGCCCGCCCGCCGCCGCGCGGCGGAAGAACGCCACCAGCAGCGGCACCTTGAACACCGACGCGAGCACCACGCTCTCGTCGGGCCGCACCCCGACCTCGCGTCCGGAGTCCAGATCGACCGCGTGCAGCCACCCGGCCACCCCGGCCTCCCGGAACGTCCCCTCGATCACGGACGTCATGCCGCGCCTCCCCCGGGAAGCGCGGTGCGCCCGCGGCGGGACGAAGAGCTGGGGGGACTGGCCGCGGTCACGGTCGAGGCTACCGCGCCGGTCATGCGAGGAACCCGGAGGACGGGCGGAGGACGACACGGTGGGGGACAGGGGTCATGGCTGCCTCGGTGCGCAGGACACGGGTGGTCACGTCGATGAGATCGGCGATCGGCCCCTCGGGCGGGGCGCCGGCGCGCCAGGCGCAGGACGTCCGCCGCAGGAGCGGGGCGCCGAGGAGGGGGCGCCACACCGTCCCGGGCGCCGCCGGGGTGCGCGGCACGAGGGCCACGGCGGTGCCGGCCAAGACCAGGCCCAGGGTGAACTGGGGGTGCGGGGACTCGTGGACGGCGCCCGGGACGAAGCCGTGGCGGGCGCAGGAGGCCAGGAGGTCCTCCAGCGCGGCGGAGGAGTTCCCGCGGCGGGGCACCACGAGGTCGTGTCCCTCGAGGTCGGCCAGGCGCAGTTCGGGGGCGGCGGCGGGCGGGGAGCCGTCGGGGAGCAGGGCCCCGAGGGGTTCGCCGAGCATCGGGCCGAGGGCCAGACCGGAGGTGTCGCACGGGTGGCGGAGCACGCCGACGTCGAGCGTGCCGTCGGCGAGGGCGCGCAGGTGGTCCTCGGTGAGGGCGGGGCGCAGTTCCAGGGGCAGGTCGGGACGGACGTCGCGGAACGTGCCGATGAGGGAGGCGACCACCGCGCCGTCGAGGTCCTCGGGGATGCCGACGCGCAGCGTCGCGCGATCGCCCGCCCGTTCCGCGACGGTGAGGATCCGGCCGGCCCGGTCGAGCAGGTCGCGGGCCTCCTCCAGCAGCAGCCTGCCGGACGCGGTGAGCGCGACACGGCGGCTCGACCGGTCGAACAGGCGGGTGCCGAGCTCCTTCTCCAGCCGCTGGATGCGCTGGCTGAGCGGCGGCTGGGCCATGCCGAGCCGGTCCGCGGCCCGCCCGAAGTGCAACTCCTCGGCGACCGCGACGAAGCATTCGAGGTGCCCCACGAGGTTCACAGCCAAGGACTATATCCATTCCCATATCAATCCATGATCAATACCGATCTTGGACATCTTTCGGATCATCTGCTGTTCTGGTGACTCCTGCTAGGGGAAGGAGACGCGGATGCGCCGAACCGTCGTGGCAGCCGTGGCCGTACCGACCGTCGCCGTGGCGGTGGGCGCCGGGGTGTTCTGGGCGGTCAGGGACGAGGGCCCCGAACCCGTCGCGGAGCGGTTCCTCGCCTCCTGGCAGCACCGCGACGCCGCCGCGATGGCGGCGCTCACCGCGGGCGGCCCCGCCGACCTTCCGGCCCGGCTCACCCGCACGTGGACCGACCTCGGCGTCGTCGACCAGCGCCTCCACCTGGCCGGCGTCGGCGAAGGCGAGAACGCCAAGGCCGCCTACCGGGCCGAGCTCACCCTCGGCCAGGGCCAGAAGTGGAGCTACGAAGGCACCTTCTCCTTCGTCCGCGAGAACGACGAGTGGCGGGTCCGCTGGGCCCCGTCCGTACTCCACCCCGACCTGCGGGACGGGCAGCGGCTCACCACCGCCCGCGCCTTCCCCGACCGCGCGGCGATCACCGCCGCCGACGGCTCCGACCTGCGCGGCAGCTCCTCCGGCTCGGTGCAGCAGCTGCTCGGACCGGTCGGCCCCGCCACCGACAAGGCCGCCGCCGAACTCGGCGCCCCCTACCGCAAGGGCGACCCCGTCGGCCTGGACGGCCTCAACCGCCAGTACGAGAAGCGGCTGGCGGGCACCCCGGCCACGATCGTCCGGATCGTCGACGCGCGGGACAAGCCGGTCAAGGCCCTCCAGTTGTTCGGCGGCGGGCCCGGCGAGCCGCTGAAGACCACGATCGCCCCGCGCGTCCAACTCGCCGCCGGGCAAGCCCTCTCGACCGCGAAGAAGAACGCCTCCATGGTCGTCGTCCGGCCCTCGACCGGCGAGATCCTCGCCGTCGTCAACAAGCCCGGCGGCTACAACCGCGCGCTCATGGGCCAGTACCCGCCCGGCTCCACCTTCAAGGTCGTGACGGCCGCCGCCTTGGTGGCGGGCGGCCTCAAGCCCGGCAGCACGGTGGACTGCCCCGCCACGACGACGATCGGCGGCCGCACCTTCAAGAACGCCGAGTACGAGAAGTTCGGCAGCATCCCGTTCCGCGACGCCTTCGCCCACTCCTGCAACACCACGTTCGCCGCCCTGGCCGTCGACAGGCTGGGCGAGAAGCGGCTGGCGCAGGTCACCGCCCAGTTCGGCTTCAACGCTCCGATCATCGCGGGTCTTCCGGCGGTGCGGGCCTCCTTCCCCGCCGTCAAGGACGACACCGCGCTGGCCTCCGCCGCGTTCGGCCAGGGCGAGGTGCTCACCAGCCCGCTCAACATGGCGTCGGTGGCCGCGGCCGCCGCCGACGGCACCTGGCGCTCCCCGCGCCTCGTCCCCGCCTCCCTGGCCCCCCAGGCCCTCGACGCGGGCGGGAAGAAGCCCGAACCCGACCACCCGCTCGACCCGAACGTCCGCAAGGCGCTGCGCGTGCTGATGCCCGCCGTCGTCACCGAGGGCACCGCGCACGCCGTGGACTTCCCCGCCGGGACGGCGGGCAAGACCGGCACCGCCGAGTTCGGCTCCGGCGAGAACCCGCCGACCCACGCCTGGTTCATCGGCTACCGGGGCGACCTGGCGTTCTCCGTGATCGTCGAGGACGGCGGCACCGGCGCCGAGGCCGCCGCCCCCATCGCCGCGCGGTTCCTCAGGTCCCTCTGAGGGATCGCGCGCGCGAGACGTCGTCCTACTCGAAGAGGGACGGGTCGCCGGTGCCTCGGCGGATGATCTCGGGTTCGCCCTGGGACAGGTCGACGACCGTCGTCGGGACGGTGCCGCACTCGCCGGAGTCGAGCACGGCGTCGACCGCGTTGTCGAGGGTCTCCTTGATCTCCCAGCCCTGGGTCATGGGCTCGGCCTCGCCGGGCAGGAGCAGGGTGCTCGACAGCAGCGGTTCGCCCAGTTCGGCCAGCAGGGCCTGCACCACGACGTGGTCGGGGATCCGGACGCCGACCGTCTTCTTCTTGGGGTGCAGCAGCCTGCGCGGCACCTCTTTCGTCGCCGGGAGGATGAACGTGTAGCCACCGGGGGTGGCCGCCTTGATCGAGCGGAACAGCGCGTTGCTGATCTGGACGAACTGGCCGAGCTGCGCGAAGTCCTTGCACACCAGCGTGAAGTGGTGGCCGCTGTCGAGCTGGCGGATCTCCCTGATCCTGTCGATTCCCTCCTTGTTGTCCAGACGGCACCCGAGCGCGAAGCACGAGTCCGTCGGATACACGATCAGCCCGCCGGAACGCACGAGGTCCACCGCCTGGCGGATCGCTCGGGGCTGCGGATTATCCGGATGCACATCGAAATACTTCGCCATGTAAAGGAGCTTAGACAGGGTGGCGAGGCGTGAGGCGGGCCTGGTTGAATGAAGACATGACCTGGCGACATTGATCTTCATCTGAGAGTCGGCTCATCCGGAGGGTCTACGCGTACGCGTTCCTCACGGATCTCATCCTCCTGTACCCGGTCTACTCGCTGCTGTTCGCCGAGACCGGACTGTCGACCGCGCAGATCTCGACGCTGCTCATCCTGTGGTCGTCCGTCTCGTTCCTGCTGGAGATCCCCTCCGGGGTCCTGGCCGACGCGTTCTCCCGCCGCAGGCTGCTGGTCCTCGCCCCGCTGATCACCGGGCTGGGGTACGGGCTGTGGACGTTCCTCCCGTCCTATCCGGCGTTCGCGGCCGGATTCGTGCTGTGGGGGGCCGGAGGCGCGCTGGCCTCGGGGGCCCTGGAGGCGCTGGTCTACGAGGAGCTCGCCCGGCTGGGGGCGGGCGACTCCTATCCGCGCGTGTTCGGCCGGGCCCGAGCGCTGGGGACGACCGCCGCCATGGCCTCCTCAGTGGTCGCGGCGCCCGTCATGGCGGCGGGCGGATTCCTCGCCCTCGGCATCGCCAGCGTGATCGTTCCGCTGTTCACGGCCGCGGTCGCCTGGTCCCTTCCCGAGCACAGAGGCGGCGGGGAGGACCCCGAAGAGGACGAGGAGCCGGGGCTGCGGGTGGTGCTGCGGGACGGGCTGGCCCTGGTGCGGACGGCCCCGGTGGTCCGGCGGCTGCTCCTGGCCGTCGTCCTGGTGTCGGGCTTCTCGGCGATGGACGAATACCTGCCGCTGCTGGCCGCCGAGGCCTCGGGGGCAGCGCTGGCCCTCGTGCCCCTGCTGGTGCTGCTGCCCGCCGCCGGTGACGCGGTCGGCGGGTGGTTCGCCGGGCGCGGCGGCTCCCGGCTTCCCGTCATGCTGGCCTTGGCCGCGCTCTGCCTGGCCGCGGGGGCCCTGGCACGCCACCCGCTCGGTTTCGTGCCGATCGGCGTCGCCTTCGGGTTCGCCCAGTGGGCGATGGTCGTCACGGAGGCGCGGCTCCAGGACCGGCTCTCCGACCGTTCCCGCGCCACCGTCACCTCGCTGGCGGGCCTGGGCATGGAGGTCATCGCCGTGCTGGTCTTCGCCGCCTACGGTCTCGGCTCCCTGTGGTCGCCGTCCTGGCTGCTGTTCGCCCTGGCGGCCCTGCCCCAGCTCCTCCTGGCCCTCGTCCTGCGGGGACGGCGGGGATGATCAGGGTCGGTAGAAGGCGAACCGTCGGCGTATGGCGTCTTCGTCCAGGCCGAACTCCCCGGGGGTGTAGCGGTGGACGCCCTTCGCCTGGCGTGGGCGGGCGGCGTGGTAGCGCTCGATCATGCCGTCCGGGTCCGGGGGAGCCTCCAGGCCGGCCGCGGCGTAGATCTGCTTCACCACCGAGGATGTCGACGAGACCAGGTCCTCGTAGCGCACGTCCAGGACGGTGACGGAGGCCGCGGACGGGGAGTCCCGGAAGGCCAGGGCCCGTCGCAGCCATCGTTCGGTCTGGTCCGTCTGGAAGCGGCCGACGTCACGGGCGTCCACGTCGTCGCTGTAGGTGGAGCGGAAGACGGAGAACAGGCTGGCGCCGGAGGCGACCGTCTCGACGATGTCGCGGTGCAGGTGGACGATGCACGCGCCGGGGAAGGCCGCGGCCAGATGCTCGAGTTCGGGGAGGTGGGCGGGGGCTTTGAGGACCCAGCGACGGCCGTCTTCCGCATCGAGAGTCTGCAGGACCTTGCGGTAGTGGCTGTAGGAGGCGGAGAAGTCCTGCTCGGCCAGCCAGGCGCTGTAGCCGTCCAGGCGCATGGTGGAGCTGAATCCCCAGTTGCGGAAGTCGGTTCCCATGGCCAGTACGCACTCTTCGGGGAGGCGGGAGCCGAAGTCATGGACGGTCGCCAGGGCGGGGTTGAGGAAGTGCAGTGCTTCTTGGGCACTGGAAGAGGCGTCCAGCAGCTCTTCTCGCTCTTTCTCCGTCACGTTGGAGAAACGCCACGGAGCGCCGAGCTCCGCGGAAAGAGGGGCGCGGAATCTGGGATCCGTGGCGAGCAGGCGGAAGAGGAACGTGGTGCCCGTCCGCCAGCCGCCGACGATGAAGATCGGCGGTACGAGAGGGCTTCCGATGATCTCCGGGTGTGCCGCGAGGTGACGTTTCGTCAGGATGCGGGTGCGGAGCCTCGCCACTGCCGAGTTGAAGGCCATCTTCACGCCGAGGGCGTTCAGGCGGCCGTCTTCCGAAGCGGACTCCAGGTACCGTTCGAGTCCTTCGCGCCACTCCGAAGGGTCGTCCAGGAGGGAGTCTCCGACACCCCTGGTCGCCTTGGCGATGACTTCTTCCGCGGTGTCGGCACCGAGTCGGTAACGCTCGGGGCGGGCCGCTCGGTCCGCTTCCGCGGCGGCGTATACGGCGGCGGCCTCGGGGGTTCGCGGGGCGGGTTTCCAGGTCGTCATCTCTCGTTCCGCAGGTCTTCGATACGGCAGCGGCGAACGGACGGCAGGGCGGGTGGGTGTTCGGGTTGCAGCCAGCGCAGGACGACGATCCCGAACGGGCGGCCTTCGGTGTCCAGCCAGTCGCCGGCGGACGGACCGGGGTCCTGCGCGGCGAGCACGAAGCGGTACCGCCCGTCCTTGATGCTCGCGGTGCCGCCGGTACGGGACACGGAACGGTGCCGGTGGTCGAGGGAGTTGAGGAAGCGGCTGTAGAGCAGGACGTTCCAGTACCGGCACGGCGCCACGTCGCCTTCGAGTACCAGCGCCTCTCCCGGCCCCAGCTCCCAGCCGCCGCGCAGGTAGTGGATGCCGGGCTCGGTGTAGACGGCGCCGCCGGTCATCTCCGACCAGTGGCGGATCTCGTTGGGCCGCGCCCGGTCGGCGTCCGCGGCCATGGCGAAGGCCGCGGGGAGGAAGGACATGGCCCCGGCGAGGCGGCCGAGGTGGTGCGTGAAGCGGGCCGGGTCGATGGGAGGCGGCACGGATACGGCGGGATCGATCGGGGTGAGGGCGCACCAGCCCGTCTCGTCCCCGGCGTCGTCGTGGAAGTACCGGACCCACAGGGCGGTCGTCTTCTCGGGGAGTGGCAGCCAGTCGCCTTCCTCGGGCCGGGTTCCGCCGAGCGTGACGGTGAAGTTCCCCTCCTCGTCGAAGCGGAGCCCGTCGCTGTCGAGACGGGCGACGGCTTCGGCTCCCGCCCGCCCCGACCCGGCGTAGACCGTGATCGACGCGTAGACGGCCGCACCCGGGTTCCCGGTGAGGCGGTAGCACCGGCCGGGGCGGATGTCGGCCACCCAGTAGCGGAAGTCCGGGTTGTCCATGAAGAACTTCTGCCGCCACCCGTTGAACGGCACCAGTTCCGGCTGTTCCCTGTCGACCTCGAACCGGGCGAGCTGGTTGTGCAGGCCGCGTATCAGCGCGCGGAATCCGTCTGCCCGTTCCAGCTCGTCCAGGCCCTCGGTGTCAGCGGCCAGGCGCCGTCCGGCCGTCTGCAAGGCGTCGACGAACGTCTCCCACGCCTTCACTTCCGGCCGGTCGGCGTCCTCCACCGATCAGGAGCCTTCGCTTGCGGGACGGCTGGCCGGAACGGCCGCCGGAGGGGTGAAGGTGCACTTCAGCCGCTTGTATCCGTTGATGAAGCCGGACAGCAGACGGTCCGGTTCGCCTTCGGAACGGATGTCGGGCAGGCGGGTGTACAGCTCCCGGAGCATCACGGTGAGCTCCCGGCGGGCCAGGTTGGCGCCCAGGCAGAAGTGCGGGCCGGGGCCGCCGAAGCCGATGTGCGGGTTCGGCGAGCGGGTGATGTCGAACTTCTCGGGGTCGGTGAAGACCGCTTCGTCGCGGTTGGCGGCCCAGTAGTACAGCATCACCTTGTCGCCCTTGCGGTACAGGTGGCCGTTCATCTCGTGGTCGCGGGTGACGTTGCGGCGCATGAAGATGACCGGGCTGGCGTAGCGGACGACCTCTTCGATGGCTCCGGCGATGCGGCCGTCGAAGTCCTCCATCAGCAGCGCGCGCTGGTCGGGGTGGTCGGTGAGCAGCTTCAGGGTGTGCGCGAGGGCGTTGCGGGTGGTCTCGTTGCCGGCGACCACCAGCAGCAGGAAGAACGCGCCGAACTCCTGCGGGGTGAGCTTCTCGCCGTCGACGTTGGCGTTCACCAGCGCGGAGGTGAGGTCTCCGGTGGGGTTGGCGATGCGCTCCTTGCCGAGCTTGGCCGCCAGCCGGTGCAGCTGCCAGCCCGCCGAGGCGATCGTGCCCATCGACCGCGCCATCCCGAGGTGGCCCATCTTGCCCGTGCCGGTGCTGTAGTCCATGGTGGCGCCGACGTACTCGGGGTCGGTGTAGCCGGTGCTGATGTTGCTCAGCTTCACCACCTTCGCGTGCTGCTCCGGCGGGATGCCGAGCATGTCGCAGATGACCTCGACGGGCAGCCGCACCGCCGCGTTGGCGACGAAGTCCACGCCGGGGCCGGCCTCGATCAGCTCGTCCACGATGCGCTTGGCGCGGGCCGCGATGTCGTCCTCGGCCTTGGACAGCACGCGGGGGCTGAACGCGCGGGACACGATCCGGCGGATCTTGGCGTGCCTCGGGTCGTCCATGTCGATCATCGAGCGGAAGTACCTGTCGACGATGCCCGGCGCGTCGATCGGCTGGGTGGCGGTGGGCTCGCTGCTGAAGATCTCCGGGTTGCGGCTGGCCTCGGCCACGTCGGCGTGGCGGACGAGCGCCCAGGAGCCGGGCTGCTGTCCGACGAACGGCATCTTGGGGAGGGTGAAGAACTGCGGGCCGGGCTGGGCGCGCAGCACGGCGAATCCCTCCGCCCGCTCCTCCAGCGGCCGCTCCCAGAAGCGGAGGTCGCCCAGGTCGACGTCCTTGAGGGTCAGGCCCGAAGGTCCTGTGGAGTAATCCGTGGTCACCGGTGACCGCCTTTCCCGCTTCAGCCTTGATCCATTTCTGGTGTGCGAGCACACCAGAAATATCTGGTGCCAACGATCACCAAAATTCGGGTCCGCGTCAAGAGGTGAGGCACAATCAGGAGCTGTGACGTCCCCACGCACCCGCCCCTACCGCGGGGTGCCCGCAGAGCAGCGCCGGGCCCTCCGCCGCGCCGCGCTGCTCGAAGCGGGCCTGGAGCTGCTGGGCACCCGGGGCTGGGCCGCCACCACCGTCCGCGGGGTGTGCACTCAGGCAGGCCTCAACGACCGCTACTTCTACGAGAACTTCACCGACCGCGACGCCCTGCTGCTGGCGATCGTCGACGAGCAGGCCGCCCGGGGCACCGCCGCGATCCTGGACGCCGCCGGGCGCTCCCCCCGCCACCTGCAGTCCCGGATCCGCGCCGCGGTCGACGCCACCGTCGACTTCCTCACCGCGGACCCGCGCATCTCCCACATCATGGCGCACGAGTTCCCGGCCAGCCCCCTGCTCCAGGAGCGCAGGCGCCAGATCATCCAGTCGCTGACCGCCATCTTCATCGCGCAGACCCGCGAAGTGCTCGACCCGCTCCCCCTGTCGGACACCGACCTGGAGCTGACCGGTCTGACCCTCACCTCCGGCCTGTGGGACCTCATCACCGCCTGGCTGCGCGGCGACCTGTCCATCGACCGCGACCACCTCATCGACTACACCGTCGCGCTCCTGCTGACCACCACGGATCTCGCCGCGCCCCTGCACCACCGGCTCCGCTGATCCGGTTCCGCCGGACACGGCCGAGGCCCGGGCCCGCTTTCCACGGCCTGTGCGTGAGGCCGCGCGGTTTTGTCGGAGGCCCGCAGTAGCTTGCCGCCCATGATCAAGGCCGTGAACGGCCTGTCGACGGCGGGAGGCGTGGGCTTGGACGTGGACGAGACCGGCTGGGAGCTGCGGAGCGCGGTGCGGGTCGTACCGCCGGCGCGGCCGCGCAAACTGGCGAAAGTGCCCTTCGTGGAGTTGGCGGACGGGCGGTTGCAGGGGGTCGTGTCGAGCGGCTCCGACATCAGCCGGGTGTACGTCTCGTCGATCTCCGCCGGGGAGCACGGCTACAACTGCCGCACCAACAACAACCGGCCGTGCGGCGGGCTGCGCGGAGCGCCGTGCAAGCACCTGCGGGCGCTCGTCGACGAGGCGGTGCTGCAGTACGGGCCGCAGCGGGTCGCGCGTTACCTGCGGGTCGAGGTCGAAGAAGGCGGCGACCTGGTGGGGGCCCTCGACGGCGCGCCGGAGTCCGCGGACGCGGCGGTCGTGTTCAGCCGGTTCCTGCGGCACCTGTCGTACCTGGAGGTCCCCGGCACCACGATGCCCGTTCCCGAACTGCACTGGTTCCCTTCGACGGGGGTGGCGCGCTGATGCTCGCGGTACAGCTCGCCGGACTGCTCGGCTCCGCCCCCGCCGGGGTGGACGAGGCGCTCGACCTGGTGTCCGGGTTCGACGACGCCCTGGTGCACGGCTTCACCCGGCTCGACGCCGAGCGCGGCGCGGCGCTCGGCGCGCTGGCCGCATCGCTGGCCGCCTCACCGCTCGGCGCCGCCGCGCGGGAGGCAGTCGAGAAGATCACCGCCGGTTCGGTCTCGGAGGAGCACCTCGCGGTGCTGGCCGGCGGCCGGGCCGCGCTGCTCGGGGCGGTGCACGACGCGCTGCTCGACGGGCTCGACACCGCGCTGGGCCGGGCCAGGGGCCGGTGGACTCAGCCCGCTCCCCCGCAGCGGGAGGACCTCCTCGGCGGGTGCCGGGCCTGGCTGCACGAGCTGGCCCTCACCGGCTGGCGGGGCGTCGACCACGACCTCGTCTCCTCCGCCGACCGGACGATCGAGTCCCTGCTCGCGGTGCCGGCGCTGCGGCGTCCCGCCGTCCTGCTCGACGGGCTGGCGGCGGAGCTGCGGGCGTCGTGCCCGGTCGCGACGGCCGAGCGGATTCCCGTCCGGCGGTGGGCCGACCTCTGGTCGCGCGCGCTGCTGCTGTCCCAGGCCGGCGGGCGGGCCTGCGCGGCCGAGCCCGCCGAACGGGTGTCGGGGCGGCTGCTGGTGCTCGGGGTCGACGTGCACGAGCACGACACCGCGGTCCAGGCGCAGGTGCACGCGGTCCTGGAGCCCTCCGGCGGCGGGGAGCACCGGCTGGCGCGGGTGAGCGTCTCGGTCGCGAAGGTCGACACGATCGCCGGCCCGGCGGTGTGGAAGCTGCTGGCGGACCACCCGGTGCTGCTGCGAGCGCTGGCCGAACGGCGCGTCCTGGAGATCTCCGACATGCCGCTGCTGGCCGGGGGCGATCTGGTGTGGCAGGACGAGGCGGCCGCCGCGGGCGAGCCCGCCGACCCCTTCACCACCGCCCGGGTCCTGCTCGCCGGGGCGCTCGCCCCCGCCGTGCCTCCGCTGGAGCGCCACCCGGTGCGCATCGCCGAACCCGTCCTGATCGAGGACTACACGGTCAAGGAGGGAAGCAGGCTGGAACTGGGCGAACACGGACTCGACCTCGATCTCGACCGCCTGCCGTCCTGCGGGCCGCTCACCCCCGAACTGGTCGCCGCGTCCTCGGCGTGCATCGGGCTGGTCCGCTGGGACGCGGGCCGCTGGAAGGCGCAGCCCCTCGCCGTTCGGGCGACGGTCGGACGCAAGCCGGTCGAGGCGCACAACGGCGACTGGGCGCTGGGCCCCACCGACCCCAAGGTCGTGAAGGCCCAGGCCAGGTCCGGCGACTCGGTGGCCGTGCTGCGCGAACGAGCGGGAAGGCTGCTGCGCAAGTGAGCGAATCCGACGCCAACCGCAGGCAGGTGCTCTACTGGCGGCTGCTGTCCCGGCTGTTCGACCCCGAGGAGCAGCCGTCGCTGGAGGCGGCGAGCGTGGCCGTCGTCGACGACCTCGGGCTGCCGCCCGCGCTGCTCGACCCGGGGATCTCGGTCGACAACCTGGTGCAGCGCTTCCCCGAGCTGGGGCCCGAGTTCCAGGGCCTCATGGAGCCGCGGGAGACCGGTGCCGAGGATCCCGGCGAGCAGGTGCGCCGGGCCGCCCTGGTCTCCAAGGCGCTGCTCAACGTGTTCGCCACCGGAACGGGTGAGGTGACGGCCTCCGGGCTGGCCGACTGGCAGCGCGACCGCGGCTGGCTCGAGCAGGCGATGGGCGCCGAGTGCGCCGGCGGGCTGAGCGGCGTCCTGGCCGAACTGGAAGGCGATCTCGTCCGCAGGATGCGGCTGCGCGAGGTGCTGGCCGATCCGGCGCTGGCCCGGCAGCTCAAGCCGAGCATGTCGCTCATCGAACAACTGCTGCGCGACAAGTCCAACCTGTCGGGTGTGGCGCTGGCCAACGCCAAGGCGTTGATCCGCCGGTTCGTCGACGAGGTCGCCGAAGTACTGCGCACCCAGGTCCAGCAGACCTCCACCGGCAAGATCGACCGCTCGGTGCCGCCCAAGCGGGTGTTCCGCAACCTCGACCTCGACCGCACCATCTGGAAGAACCTCGTCAACTGGAGCCCCGAGGACGAGCGGCTCTACGTCGACCGGCTCTTCTACCGGCAGACGGCCAAGCGCACCACGCCCGCCAGGCTGATCGTGGTGGTCGACCAGTCCGGGTCGATGGTCGACGCGATGGTCAACTGCACCATCCTGGCGTCGATCTTCGCCGGGCTGCCCAAGGTCGACGTGCACCTGATCGCCTACGACACCCGCGCGCTCGACCTGACCCCCTGGGTCCACGACCCGTTCGAGGTGCTGCTGCGCACCACGCTCGGCGGCGGCACGAACGGCACCGTCGCGATGTCCCTCGCCCGGCCGAAGATCACCGATCCGCGCAACACCGTCCTGGTCTGGATCTCGGACTTCTACGACAACCGGGCACTGATCGACGACTTCACGTCCGTGCACCGCTCGGGGGTGAAGTTCATCCCCGTCGGCTCGGTGAACAGCTCCGGCCACCAGAGCGTCGACCCCTGGTACCGCCAGCGCCTGAAGGATCTCGGCACGCCCGTGATCTCCGGCCACATCCGCAAGCTCGTCTTCGAGCTCAAGAACTTCCTCGCCTAAGGAGACCCCCATGAGCGACATGCTGCGCGCCCCCGCCGAGGTGAAGTACGCCGAGGAGCTCGACTGGCTCGAGTCGATCGACGACGGGCCCAAGCCGTTCTCCTGGCGGCTCAGCCCCAAGATGGTCCGGCTGTTCATCCTCGGCTCCGAGCGTTCCGACGGACTGGATCGCGAGATCCCCCAGAAGTGGTTCGGCGACCGCGGCTTCGTCGAACGCGGCATCGTGACCCTGGCGTCCGACCGGGGACTGCTGCTCATCGGCGACCCCGGCACCGGCAAGAGCTGGCTCGCCGAGCTGCTGTCGGCCGCGATCTGCCGCAACTCGACCCTGGTCGTGCAGGGCACGGCCGGCACCACCGAGGACCACATCAAGTACTCGTGGAACGTCTCCATGGTGATCGCCAAGGGGCAGTCGCGCGAGTCGATGATCCCCTCGCCGATCATGACGGCGATGGAGCGGGGCGTCATCGGCCGGTTCGAGGAGCTCACCCGCTCCACCAGCGACGTGCAGGACGCCCTCATCTCGATCCTGTCGGAGAAGTACGTCTCGATCCCCGAGCTGAACGACGACAACATCGTCTTCGCCAAGCCCGGATTCTCGATCATCGCCACGGCCAACAGCCGGGACCGGGGCGTCAACGACCTGTCGTCCGCGCTGAAGCGACGGTTCAACTTCGTGCGCGTCCCGGTGGTGACGAGCAAGAAGAGCGAAGCGGAGATCGTCCGGTTCCGCACCGGTGAGCTGCTGCGCCGCCACCGGATCGAGCTGGAGGTGCCGCCCACGCTGCTGGACGTCCTGCTGCAGAGCTTCGCCGACCTGCGGACGGCCGCGGCCTCGGCCTCCAGCGACGACGAACGCCTGGAGTCGGCGCTGTCGACGGCCGAGCAGATCGGCGTGCTGGAGGACGCCATCCTGCACAGCCAGTTCTTCGGCGACCGCACGCTGCGCGCCGAGACACTCGCCGACTCGATGGTCGGCTCGCTGGCCCGGCGCAGCCCCGAGGACCTCGCGATCCTCAACAAGTTCTGGCACGGCGTCGTCGAACCCCGCTCCAAGAAGGACGAGGACGGCCCGTGGAAGGGCTTCCTCGAGGGCGGGCGAGAGGCGATCGCGAAGCTGTCATGAAGCCTTTCGCCGAACTCCGTGAACAGCTGCTCGACGCCGCCGGCACGTTCGCCGAAGGACCGGACGCCCTGTCCGGCATCCTCGCGGGCATGGTCGACGACGTCGACCGGGCACTGCGCGAGGAACTCGAGATCTTCCCGGTGTGCCACCACTCCCCCGCCTCCGCGCTGGCCATGGCGCGGAGGCTGCGGGAGAAGCGACCCAAGGTCGTCTACCTGGAGCTGTGCGACGACCTCGGGCCGCTGCTCGGCGAACTGCGCAACTGCCGGCTGCCCGTCGCGCTGCAGGCGTTCGCGACCGACCTCGACGGCTTCCCCGCCGCCTGGGCTCCGCTCAGCGTGGTCGCGCCCATCACCGAGGCGTCCGCCGAGTACCAGGCCATCGCCTACGCGCTCGACACGCCGGGCGTCGAACTGGTGCCGGTCGACCGGTCGAGCGACCACGTCTTCCAGTGGGAGCCCCGGGAGCCCGCCGAGCGCGCCGCCGCCTCCGACGAGGAGGCCGCCCTGCACGGCGACTCCGTGGGCATCGAGCTCGGCGACCTGCGTCCCCGCTTCGCCGAACTGGAGGAGCACCTGCTGCGCCACGGCAAGGTCCGGCACTGGTCGGAGTGGTGGGACCAGTACGTGGAGCAGCCGCTGTCCGGGGCGGACCACGACACCTACCGGCAGGTCATGGTCATGATCGGCAGCCTGTTCCGGCGACTGCGCCGCGACCGCGACGACCATCGCGACGAGGAACGCGAACGGTACATGTGGACGCGGATGCGCGAGCACCTCGCCGCGTCCGGGGTCGATCCGGCCGACTGCCTGTACGTGTGCGGGGCCTTCCACGCGGCGAGCCGGGTCGAGCAGTTCGGGCTGGCCTCGACGGCGCCGTACGAGATCACCCCGCGTACGGGCACGCGCTGGCAGTACGGACTCATCCCGTCCAGCCACTCGGCGATCGAGGCGCAGTTCGGACTGGCTCCCGGCTCGGTGTCGGTCGCCACGGCGACATGGAGCAAGGCGGTGCGGCGCAGCGGCGTCAAGCCGTTCCGGCTGCAGGGCCAGAAGGACGCGCGCGAACAGGCCGCGCCCGCACTCGCACCCGCACTCGCGGCGGCGCTCGCCGCTCCGGAGCCCGCCGCCGACCGGCTTGCCGGCTTCCTGACCGGCCCGCCCGCGCAGGACGACCTGGACGAGGCCGAACTGCTCGGCTGGTGCGTCGACATCGTCCGCCTGGCCCGCCGCAACGGCTACCAGGCCAGCACGGCCGACGCCATCGCGGTGTTCGAGACGTCCGTCCTGCTGGCGGGCATGCGCAACCGCGCCCGTCCGACCCCGTACGACTTCCAGGACGCGGCGGTCACCTGCATCGAGAAGGAGACCGTGCCGGGCCGCCGGGACGTGGCCCGCCTGTGTGAGATCCTCCTGGGCGGCGACAGGATCGGCCAGGTCGGCTACGAGGCGCTGCCCCCGCTGGCGCGCGACGTGCTCGACCGGCTGGAACCGCTCGGCCTCGACCTTCGGGCCCGGACGATCAAGCGGGCCCTGCTCGACCTGAAGACCGACCCGGAGCTGGCCCCGTGCTCCGACCTGCTGTGGATCCTGCACCGCCTGCTGCCCCAGGGCACCGTCCGTCCGATCATGGGCTCCCGCGGCCTGGGTGAACGCTCCATCCAGGAGAGCTGGGACCTGGCCCTCGGCCGCGACCAGCGGGCCCTGGTCGAGCTCGGCTACGAGGGCGTCACCGTCGAGCAGGTGCTGGAGCAGCGGCTGCGGCGGGCCGTCCGGGACCCCCGGGCCACCGCCTCCACCGCGCTGGCGGCCGTCGAGGACGCCATCCGGCTCCTGCCCGGCCGACGACTGCCCGAGGAGCTCGGCTCCCGTGCCGTGGAGCTGCTGTCCGCCGAACGCACCGTGGACGACGCCCCCGAGGTCCTGCGCCGGATCCGCCGCCTGCTGGCCCACCACCGGGCCGCCGGGCCGCGGCTCCCCCGCTGGTGCGAGGACTTCGCCACCACCGGATACGCCCACTACTGCACGCTGCTGCCCACCGCCTTCGCCGACGAGGCCGGCGGCGTCCGCCAGGTGGCCGCCACGCTCGGCTTCCTGTTCGGCATGGAGGGCCTGGCCCTCTCCCTGGGCTGCGACCACACCCAGCTGGAGCTCGCCGTCCGCCAGTCCCACCCCGAGGCACCCGCGAAGACGGCCCTCCTGTGGGCGGCCCGCTCCCGCCTGGGCCTCCTGTCCCAGGACGAGCTGCGAGCCCGCTGCGACGCCCTTCTGGACAGCCCGTTCACCGTGGAGGCGTTCCCGCAGTACATGAGCGGTTTCGTCCACTCGCTGGAACCGGTGCCGACCTTGGGCCCCTTCGTCGTCGAGCTGATGTCCAAGGCCTTCGCCCGCCTCCCGGACTCCGTGCTCCTCCCCTGGCTGCCCAAACTCATCACCACCCTGCGCGCCGAGGCCCGCGACCTCGTGCCGGTCCTCGTCCGCGAAGCGGCCCGCACCTTCCCCGCCGCCCTGCCCGCTCTCGACTCCTGGGTTCCCCCTTGGGAGCGAGGGCAGCCGCCCTCCGACTCCCCGCAGCCCGTCGGGTCCGGCCCCGCCTCGACTCTGCTGGCCTCCCATCCGGTGGCATGCGACGCGCTGGCCGTCCTGTTCGGCCACGAGCCCGTCTGGCAGGAGCCCTCGCCCTCCGTCGACGCTTCCCGGGAGGTGAGCACTCTGCTGACCCGCCATCCCGACGCCGCCGCCGCCATCGCGTCCCTGCTCTGACCCGGCTCTCCCATGACCACGCGAAAGCCGCCCGGCTCCGCCGACCGGCGGGCCGGACGGCCTCCGTGGAGCGACGACCGGGGAGTCGGTCTCCGCGGTGCCGGTCAGTGGTAGGCGTGGACGACGGCGTGGCCCTTACCTCGGCCGATCATCCACTTGTTGACCGGAGTCGTGATCACGAAGGCGACGGCGAATCCGCCCAGCAACGCAGACCAGAACAGCCCGTCGGACAGGTGGGCGTCCATCGCGCCGGGGGTGAGCGCGATGATGCCGTTGTCGACGAGCTCCATCACCGCGATGGAGACGGTGTCGGCGGCCAGCGCCACCTTGACCGCGCTCTTGAGGTCCAGGCCCGCCCTCCGGACGGAGAACAGAGTGAACGAGTAACCGAACAGGAAGGCCAGGGTGACCGCCAGGACCATCGTCTCCACGTTGCCCCAGCCCAGGGCGGTGCCGACGACCATGCCGAGGATCTCGCCGATGGCGCATCCCAGCAGGCAGTGCAGGGTCGCCTTCATCGCCGTGCCCCACGACGCGCCCGCCACCGGGTGCCCGTGGTGTCCGGCGTGGTCCGCCGAAACACCCGGGTGGTGTCCTGTGTGATCCATGGTCTGGCAGTCCTTTCCTTCGGAGGTCGTCCGCCCTCTCGCAACAACATACCCCCATGGGGTATTCCCCACCATCCCCTTATTCGCGGCCGAGAAACCATCGCTAAGCGATAGATGGCGATCGGTATCCTTTCCCTATGGAATCCCGTCCTTCGTCGCCTTCCCAGGCGGAACGGATCGCCGCCGCGTTGCGGCAGATCGGCAAAGGGTTCACCGAACTCGCCGATGCGATCTCCGCCGGTTCCGAAGAGGTCCCGGAGGCCGAGCGCCACCGGGCTCTCCTCACCGAGTGGGGTGACCGCGGACTGGACAGGGCCGAGGCCAGCGCGCTGTTCCGAAGACACGGGTTCGCGCCGCAGGCGGCGGGCGGCTGGGTGCGGGGCGACTGGCTGGAGGTACGGCAGGACGGCCGGCGCTATCTCACGGACAGATCGTTCGCCTGGCTCAGGCGGAAGGAGGCGGAAGATGACCGAAGCGGTGAGGACTGACCCGTTCACCGTCCGGCTGGAGGTCCGCAGCTACGAGCTGGACCCGCAGCTCCACGTCAACGGCGCGGTGTACCAGCAGTACGCCGACCATTCCAGATTCGCCTGCGTCCAGGCCGCCGGGGTGTCGGTGGAGGAGCTGATCGGTGACGGCCTGGGCCCCGTCAACCTGGAGACCGTGATCAGATATCACCGCGAACTGCGGGGCGGGGATGAGGTCGACGTGTCCTGCGCCTGGGTCTGGGGGAACGGAAAGACCTACCGGGTGGAGCACGTCCTCCGGCTCCCCGACGGCACCCCGGCCGCCGAGGTCCGCCACGTGAGCGGGCTCCTCGACCTCAGGAACCGCCGCCTGGTCGACGACCCGGCGGCGCGGTGGCGCGAACGGGCCGAACGACCCGAGCTCCTCGGGCTCCGCTGAGGTCCTCCTCCAGGGCCATGACGGTGCGGATCCGGCCTCTTCGTCACTCGCCGAGGCCGGCTCGGCGGGCTCGGACGACGGCCTGGGCGCGGTCGGCCACCTGGAGTTTGGCGAAGATCGAGGTGAGGTGGTTCTTGACGGTCTTCTGGCTGAGGAAGAGGCGGCGGGCGATCTCGGCGTTGGTCCTGCCGGAGGCCAGAAGGCCGAGGACCTCGTGCTCCCGCTGGGTCAGTTCCGGGAAGGGCGCGCCGGTGGGGCCCACGGTGAGGAATCGGCGGATGCGGCGGGCGACCGCCGGGCCGTAGACCGCCTCTCCCCTGGCCACGGCCCGGACGGCGGCCAGGAAGTCTTCGCCGTCGGCGCCCTTGAGGACGTAGCCGCGGGCACCGGCGCGCAGCGCGGCGAAGACGGACGCGTCGTCCTCGCTCATCGTCAGGACGAGGACGCCGAGGTCGGGGCGCCGGTCGATCAGCCGCCGGGTCGCCTCGATGCCGGTGACGCCGGGCATGACCAGGTCCATGACGACGACGTCCGGGTTCAACGACAGGGCGAGCGCGACCGCCTCCTCGCCGTCGGAGGCCTCGCCCACCACCTCGGCTCCGCCCACCTGCTCCAGCAGGGCCCGCAGGCCGTGCCGGAGCAGCGGATGGTCGTCCACGAGCAGGACGCGGATCGGCTCGCCGCTCGGCTCGGAACTCATGAAAGAAACACCATCTCAACGGTCACAGGGGAAGTTCGGCTTCCACGATCGTGCCCTTTCCAGGGCTGGACGTTCTGCGCAGGGTGCCGCCGAGTTCGGCGGCGCGCTCTCGCATACTGCCCGATCCCACTCCTTCCACGACAGGGTCGGGCAGGCCGCGGCCGTCGTCCCGGACCTCCAGGAGCAGCCGTTCCGATGCGGTCCTCACGGTGATCCTCACATGCGACGCGTTCGCGTGTTTGAGCGCGTTGGCCAGCGCCTCCTGGCCGATCCGGTATGCGGCCACCTCCACCGCCGCCGGGAGGGCCGGGAGCGGCGCCGGGATGCCGACGGCGACCGTCGGGCCGAGGCCGGAGTCCGGCGCGCCCTCGAGGACGAGGTCCTCCAGCGCGCCTTCCAGGCCGAGTTCGTCCAGTGCGGGAGGACGCAGGTCGTGCACGATCCGGCGGATGTCGCCGACGAGTTCCCGGGTGAGCTGCCGTACCTCTCCCAGTGGTTCCCGAAGCTCCTCGGACGCCGTGAGTTTGAGCAGGTCGAGCCGCACACCGATGGTCGCCAGGCCGGGGCCGAGCCCGTCGTGCAGATCGCGGCGCAGACGTCGGCGTTCTTCTTCTCGCGCGATGACCAGCCGCTCGCGTGACGCCTGCACTTCCCTGGCCAGGCGTACGGTGGCCAGGGCCAGTGCCAGCTGGCGGGCGAGGTCGTCCAGCACGGCGAGGTCGAGTTTCGACAGGGCCTCGCCCGGCGAGCGCGGGGCGGCGCGGAGCTCTCCTTCCGGAATGCCGCCGCTCAGCAACGGCAGCCGTACTCCGCTCTCCGGGACGCCTCCGACGACGGAGACGGGCGTTCCGTCAGCGGCGAGCACGGCCACGGAAGGAAGGCGCAGCGTGGACGCCACGACCTCCGCTGTGCCGTCGAGGAGCCTGGTCGGCTCGACCGACGTCTCGAGCCGCTGGCCGAGCAGCCGTAGCGCCGTCGCGGGATCGTCCCGGTTGCCGAACAGGAGACGGCCGACGGCACGCTGCACCGCGTCACGCACCGGGGCGAACGCCACCGCCACCACCGCCGTGCCCAGGAGGGGCACTCCGACGTTCTGCCGCAGCAGCGTGTCGAACGTGGCGACCGTCGCGAGGTAAGCGCCGAGCAGCAAGCCCGTGACGATGACGTACACGACGGTCCTGCGGATCAGCACCTCGACGTCGAACAGCCGGTAGCGGAAGATCGAGACCGCCGTGGCCAGGGGGAGCAGCGGCAGGGTCAGGGCCTCGAGCCACACCCCGAGCCGCGGCAGGCCGTCCGGGGGCGCGGCGTCGATGAGCGCGGCCACGGCGATGGCGGCGGCCGCGGCGAGGACGGGCAGCAGCTGGCGCCGGTCCTGGGCGCGGCGGACCCGGACGGCCAGCGCGGCCACCCCCGCGACGGCCGTCACGGCGACCGTGATCCCGAGCAGGACCGTGAGGACGCTCGTCGGCAGGAACCCGAACGGGTTGGGCTCCTCCCTGCCCCAGACCCAGATCCGGTCGCGGAACATCAGCATGATCTGAACCGCGGCGAGCGCCAGGACCAGGGCGCCGACCGTCCCCCGCCACCGTCTGGACGGCGGCCTGCCGTCGGGAAGCAGCACGGGCAGCAGGAAGAGCGGGCCGAAGCCGGTGAAGAACACCCAGTTCACCAGCCAGGCCGCGAAGCCGTTCCCGGGCCATCCGTGCGCCTGGCCGTAGGCGGCGTAACCGCCCGCCAGCGCCTGCAGCGCCAGGCCCGCGCCGCCCAGGCAGAACAGCCAGCCGAGCGGGTTGCGCGGCCTGCGGGTGACGATCAGCGCACCGACCAGGGGGAACGTCAGCCCCACGACGGCGTCGACCACCAGGTAGGTGGTGTCGGGGACGAGGGCCTCGTCGGTCAGGCCGGTCAGGACGACGCCGGCGAGGATGGCCGCGGCCGAGACCGCCGGGATCACCCATGGCCATCGATAAGCATGCATTCGCACATGGTGTGACATGCCGGGCCAATCGGACAATAGACCGGGACCAGGACGGGACCCCAGGTCCAGGCTTCTGGGACCGTCGGGCGGATGTACTGCCGCCATGTCCACCACAACGCCTCTGCGAGCCGGCGCGTCGGCCCGGCGACAGCTCACCGCCTACGCCCTCGTACTGCCCGCCCTCGTGCTCCCGGCCATCGCCTTCGCCGTCTCGCAGGGCCTCGACCTGAACCGGCTCGGCGACGCGCCGGTCCCCGCGCAGATCGCGATCTTCAGCACGGGCCTCATGCCGGGCGTCGCCGGCCTGGTGGCCCGGCTGGCGGGCGGGCACGGCCTGCGCGGCTTCGGCTGGGGGTTCCGCCGCGTTCCCTGGCGGGTGATCGCCCTGGCCTGGGCCCTGCCCGTGGCGAGTCTCGGGCTGGCGTACGGCACCGCCTGGCTGACCGGCATCGCCGACCTCGACACCGGCCACCTGAGCGCGAGCACCGGAGGCCTCCACCCCGCCCTGGCCGTCGTCCTCGGCCTCATTCCCGGCATCCTGCCGTACATGCTGCTGTCGTTCGGCGAGCAGGTCGGCTGGAGCTCCCTGCTGGCCGTCCGGCTGTCCGAGACCAGGAGCACCGACGCCACGGCCCTGATCGTCGGCCTGGCCTGGGGGGCGTTCCACTTCCCGCTGATGCTCTTCGTGCCGGGCGCGGTCGAGGAGGGCGTCCCCGCCCCCTACGCGCTGCTGTGCTTCACGGTGGAGACGGTCGCCCTCGCCTACCCGCTGGTGTGGCTGCGGCTGCGGACCTCGAGCATCTGGCCGGTCCTGGTCCTGCACGCCACCTTCAACGCCACGATCTACTTCGTCGTCACGCCCATGACCGAGGCCTCCGAGCGCTCCCCCTGGTTCCTCGGCGAGGGCGGCGCCCTGACGTCGCTGTCCACCGTGCTCGTCGTCCTGGCCACCCGCCCCCTGTGGCGCCGCACCCGCTGAAGGAGGACCCACACGTACGACGAGTCCTTGCTACGACCGAATCAGATGACAGAAGCGCCGACGAGTCGGCCCCCTCGGAATCCGAGGGGGCCGACTTCAGGGCGAGCGCCCGGGTCCGCGGCCGGTCAGCCGATGTGGACCCACTTCGCCACTGACGGCACGCCGTTGGCGTCGGTGGCGAAGAGCATGTACCAGCCGGGCGGGGCGATGTTGGGGTTGTTGGTCAGCTTGAACCTGCTGGTGTTGCCGCTGATCTTCAGCTTCTCCGGGGCCACCGCGCGCTGGTTGGGGTCGGAGGAGTGGGTGACCGCCCCAGGGCGCATCAGCCACGCACTCTTGATCTTGCGGTTGGTCTTGATGTCGTAGGTGGCCCCGTAGGCCCAGTACTTCTTGACGCTCTTGATCCTGGGCCGGGGGCCCTTGAAGAAGTACGGCGGCGAGTAGATCGAGAGGCGGGTCTCGTAGAAGTTGCTCGCCGGGTTGGAGCCCGCGGCCAGGACCCTGCCGTCGGGCAGCAGGACCGCGGTGTTGTGGTAGGTGCGGCCGATCTTGTCGGGAGCCATCCTCTCCCAGGCGTTCGGGCGCTTCGGATCGAACATGGCGGCTTCCTTGACGTACTGCTTGCGCTCCATCAGGGAGCCGCCGGTCTCGAAGACCTTGCCGTCGGGGAGCAGGACGGTCGACACGTAAACCTTCGCGGCGTTCAGGTCGGGACCACGCCTGTACCTCGGACTGCCGGCTTTGAGGTCGACGATGTCGGTGTGCGCGTGCGCGACGCCCGGGCCCTGCTTCGAGAAGTCCATACCACCCATGATCATGACCTTCTGGCGCTGGGCCGGCGGCAGCAGAACGCTGGCGGACTGGTCGCGCGCCCACGGCTGGGTCAGGCCCCGGACCTTCTTGTAAGTGCCTTTCTCGTGGTTGAAGATGCCGGGGCCGATGAAGGCCTTCGCGTCGTGGTCGTAGTTGCTCTCATCGTCCCCGCCCTTGACCGGATGGCCGAAGACGCTGCTCCCGGAGTAGAACAGCCTTCCGTTCTGCATGAGGATCAGCGACGGGTAAGTCGACCAGTTGACCCCGGGGGTCTGCTTGACCTTTCTCCGGGGCAGCCAGTAGCCGCCGGCCTTCGAGTTCTTCTTGTACTTGAACTTCTCGGAGACCCGCGAGACCCGCTGGTAGCCGTCCTTGGTGTAGTCGTCGGAGTAGCCGCCGACGGAGTAGACGTCGCCGTTGCCGAGGATGGTCGCGGACGGGTACCAGTGGCCGTCCCTCGTATTGTTGGTCTGGTGGTATTTGTTGTCGTTCGGGTCGAAGACGTATGACTTGTCCTCGCCCTTCCAACCCCGGTACGCCTCGGACTGTCCCTGGATGTACGAGGGGTACTTCTTCGTGCCGCCCATGATCAGGACGCGCCCGTCAGGAAGCTGGACGTGCCCTGCGCAGAACATGTCGGTCGGCGTTTTGATCTTCTTGTACCTGCCGGTGACCGGATCGTAGAGGAGGCTCTCGAAGCCTTTCGGATTGAAGTTCTTCGGGTTGTTCCCGGAGCCGGCGATGAGCAGTACCTTGCCGTTGCGGAGCACGACCGTGTGCATCGCCCGGACGCCCTTCTTCACCACCTCATCGTCTTGGTCGCCGGGGTTGGTGTAGCCGTTGGCGTCGTTGTCACCGTCGTCGGGCGCGGCGTCGCCGAAGCTGACGTACCTCCACCTGCCCTCGACGCAGGCCACGGCGTTGGTGCACTTGGCGGGCCGGGCCGCCGAGGCGGTCAGGACGTAGTCGTCGGTGGCGATGACGCCCTTGCCCGAGATCGCGAGACCGAACCGGACCGCCTTGGTGCCCTCGGGGACCGGGCCGGTCCGCACCGTCGCCCTGTGCCATGTGTCGTTCGCGTCGCCGACGCCGTGGTCGGACCAGCGCACCCAGGTGCCGTCGCTCTTCTGCCGGAAGAACATCACCGACATCTTGGGGGTGGTGGACTTCATCAGGAAGGACAGGTCGAGGCGCTGCCCCGCCTTGACCTTCTTGATCGCGCACGACCTGGTCTGCACCAGGGCCCGCCACCCCGACACCCGCATCGTCTGGGTGATCTGCATCGCGCGCTTGCCGCCGCGTCCCGTGACGATCTTGGCCGACCCGGTGTTGCGGCCCGTGGCCTTGACCTCCCAGCACTGGGGGAGCCTGCCCGCGACGGTCTCGAGCTTCGGGTTGGGCGCGAGGTTGGCCGCGGCGTGCGCGGGTACGCCGCCCTGCACGAGGACGGCCGTCATCATCGTCATCGTCGACCCGGCCAGGAACGCCCGGACCCTTGTCCTGCGGAATCTCACCGTTGAACTCCTCGGGGGTGCCTCGCGGCCTCTCAGCCGTCGCAGGCGATCTTGTTGCCGTTCTGGTCGAGCCGCTGGCGGTCGGTGCCCACGACCTTGAGGGCCGTGCCGAAGCCGTTGAGCTTGAGCCACAGGCATTTGTCCGCGTACTGGGTGATGCCGTCGGGGAACGTCCAGGGGACGCACTGCGTCAGCCCGCCGTAGTTGCGGTCGCATGAGCCCGGGCCCTGAGGAACGCCGTCCGACTTCTCCTGGTCGGGCTCCACCTCGGGGAATTTCTCTTCTTCGAGACCGGTCGCCTGCGGGGTGATCACGGGCTTCTCGCTGGGCGCGGTCTCCGGCGGGAGCGGCTCGGTGTCGGCTTCCTCCAGAGAGGGGTCCTCCACCGCCAGGGAGGTGTCCGGGCCGTCCGCCGCGTCCTCCGGCCCGCCCCGGGTCAGGAGGATTCCCGCGACGACGGCCGCCACGGCCACGACCACGGCGAGGGCCGCCGACACGGCCTTGCGGCCACCGGGTAGCGACATCCTCGGATCTCACCCGCTCTCTCGATGCCCCGGGGCCGACGACGACCCGAACCGGCACGCCGTTCAAGGCGTACGGATGGTCGGGGGGATGCGACGGCGATCCGCTTCTGCTGCTGAAAGGCCCCGGCCGAGGACTTCTTCCACCACGTCACGACCGCGAGCGTGGCCCGAACCTACCAATGACCATTGCACCCTGCAAGGGTTTCTCTTGCAGAGTGCAATGATCCCCCAGGTCGGGGCAAGGCTCCCGCGAGTCCAGGTAGCGGTACAAAGAAGGTATGAACACTGCACGGGCCGTAAAATCGGACGATGGCGACGATATCGAAGCCGTGACCTCGGCCCTCCTGTCGGCTTCCCGCCTCCTGGTGGCGCTCTCGGCACGCGCGCTCGAAGCGGGCGACAGCGGGGTGACCCTCCCCCAGTTCCGGATGCTGACGAGCCTTTCCGCCAAGGGGCCGATGAAGCTGGCGTCGCTGGCGGACCTGCTGGGCGTCAACTCCTCCACGGCGCTGCGGATGGCCGAGCGGCTCTCGCTCGCGGGACTGCTCACCCGCGAGACCAACCCGAACAACCGCCGCGAGATCATCCTCGAGCTCGCACCGGCCGGCCGGCGGATCGTCGCGGACGTGACCGCCCGGCGGCGCGAGGAGATCGCCCGGGTCGTCGCACGCCTCGCCCCGGGCCAGCGCACCGCCCTCGTCGAGGCGCTCGACGCGTTCGTCAAGGCCGACGACGAACTCCCGGCCACGGTCACCCAGCCCATCTTCTTCACCTGACGCCCGCGCCGCCGGCCCGCGGAGCCGCCCGCAACCGGGCGGCTCCGGAGGAGGTCTCACTGCGGCGGCATCAGGACGGTGTCGATGATGTAGACGGTGGCGTTGGAGGTCGGCACGTTGCCGCAGACCACCTTGGCGTCGTTGACGGTGTACTCGGTGCCGCTCCCCTTGGTGGTGACGGTGCCGCCCTGCAGGGTCTTGAAGGAGCCGGACCCCAGGTCGGCGGGCGTCTTGCGGCCTTCGACGACGTGGTACTGCAGGAGTGCGGTCAGCTGCTTCTTGTCGGCGAGCACCTTGTTCAGGTCGGCTTCGGGGATCTTGGCGAACGCGTCGTTCGTCGGCGCGAAGACGGTGATGTCCTGCGCGGAGTTCAGGGTCTCGACCAGCCCGGCCTCCTTCACCGCGGTGGCCAGGGTCGACAGGTCCGGGCTCTCGGAGACCGCGGTCGCCACCGGCTTGGAGGCCACGCTCTCGGGGCTGCCGGGGCCCTGGGTGGGCAACGCCGAACAGCCGGGCCCGAACGGCGCGCCGCCCGCCTCCTGCGTCTGGGGGGCCGGTGACGTGGCCGGTGGCATGGCCGGTGACGTGGCCGCCGGAGAGGTCGGAGGCGTCTCCGGTTCCTCGCCTCCGCACGCCGTGGCGCCGAGGCCGAGGGCCACGACGATCCCCGCTGTCAGAACCGTGCGCTTCATGGTCGTTCTCCTTGCCCGTTGTTTCAGATGGCGGTGACGGCGACCGGCTCCTCTCGCCTCGCCGATGGCCTCGGTCCCGAGACGGCGGATCATCTGAACGGCGCCACCGCGAGATCCACTGCCATCGGGTATGGGTACCCGTGATGGGTGTGAGCTGCGCCTTCATCAGGAAACCTTTGTCCACGCATGCCCCGGCGACCGGAGTCGCCAAGTTTTAGAACACTTGCTCTGTTATGATTCCGGCATGGCCCGTCCGCGCATGCACGATCTCGACCGGATACTCGACGTGGCCGAAGAACTCGTGGCCGAAGACGGGCTGGAGAGGTTCACCATCCGGAGGCTCGCCGCCGCCTCAGGCGTGTCCAACGGGGCGCTCTACCACGCGTTCGGCTCGGTGACGGCGCTGCTCGGACGGACGTGGCTGCGAGCCGGGGGTGACTTCCTGGAACTGCAGACCTCGCTGGTCGACACCGCGCTCGAAGGCGGGCACCGGGACGGTGCTGCCGTCCGGGCGGTGATCGCGGCGGCCGACGCACCCGCGGCGTTCGCGGCACGGCGGCCGGCTGCGGCCCGGATGCTGATGAGCGTGCGGAGCGACCGGCTACTGGGGCCCCAACTGCCCGAAGAGGTGGCCGAGGCCCTGCTCGGGCTGGACCGGCGGCTGGTGGCCCTGCTGGCGCGACTGGCCGAGGCCCTGTGGGGGCGGGCCGACGCCGCGGCGGTCGAGGTGGTCACCACCTGCGTGGTGGACCTGCCGACCGCCCTGTTCGGCCGGGTGCTGACCGGACCGGCTCTGGGAGCCGTGGAGATCTCCGACGATCGTCGGCGGCGGCTGGAGGCCGCCGTCCGCGCCGTGCTGACCGTGCCCCCCGAACGGGCCCGGCGGCCTTCTGGAAAGGAATGACATGCCTGAGCTGCATCGAGAGGACTCCATCTTCTTCCTGGAACTGGGAGACGACGAGAACCGCTTCTCCCCCGACTGGATGAAGAACGTCCACGCCCTGCTGGACGAGGTCGCCGACCATCCCGGCCCGGCGGTGCTCGTCACGACCGGGAAGGGGAAGTTCTTCTCCAACGGCCTGGACCTGGAATGGCTCGGCGGCCACGGCGACCAGATGATGTCCTACGTCGCCGACGTGCACGAGCTGTTCGCCCGCGTCCTCGAACTCCCGATCCCGACGATCGCCGCCGTCAACGGCCACGCCTTCGGCGCGGGGGCGATGCTCGCGATGGCCCACGACTTCCGCGTCATGCGGTCCGACCGGGGCTACTTCTGCTTCCCCGAGGCGGACATCAACATCCCCTTCACCCCCGGCATGGCCGCGCTCATCCAGGCGAAGCTCACCCCCGCCGCCGCCGTCGCCTCGATGACCACCGCCCTGCGCTTCGGCGGCCCCGACGCCCGGGACCTCGGCCTGGTCGACGACATCGCCGACGAGGCCGCACTGCTCGAGACCGCCGCCGCCCGGGTCCGCCCCCTGGCGGGCAAGGACCGCGCCACCCTCGGCGCCATCAAGGCCACGATGTTCTCCTCCGCCCTCGCCGCCCTCCGCGAACAGGGCGCGGAGAACGCCGGCTGACCACCGGCGGACGGCACCCGCCTCACTCCCGGAAGACGCGGGCGAACGCCCGGTACTGCGGCGTGGTGCCGTCCGGGTCCCAGACGGCCATGGCGACATGGGCGAACCGTCCTGAGAAGGGACCGGACAGCAGGTCCGACCAGATCTCGGCCACCTCGGCGGGGTCGTTGCGGAAGACCCCGCACCCCCACGCCCCCAGCACGACGTGCTCGTGCCCCTCGGCTGCGGCCAGGGCGAGGACCTTCCACGCCCTGCGCCGCAACGCCTCGGAGACCGGGGTTCCGGGAGGAAGCGCTCCCCGGTTCGGCGCGGCGGAGGTGATGAACGAGACGGGGAAGGGCTCGTCCAGCAGCGCCCCGGTCTCGTCCCGGAAGACGGGAACGCCGGGCGAGTAGATCATCCGGTCCGAGTACCGCAGGTCCCCGGCCGCCCGGTGGAAGTCGTAGAAGTCCTCCTGGAAGCGGCGCAGCGTCGGGTACAGGCCGGAGGCCCGCGCCAGTGCCTCCTCCTGGGCGTGGGCCCCGCGCAGGAATCCGCCTCCCGGGTTCTTGGCGGACGCGAAGTTCAGCGCGACGACGTCCTTGCCCAGCCGCCGGGCCGCGTCCAGGGTCGTCTCCCGGGTCAGTTCGACGACCGTGGTGTGCCGCGCGGTCCCCGTCGGCTCGGCGAACCCGTCCGGCGGGTACAGCCTGGCCCCCGCCACGGCCGCCGCCACCCCGTCCCCGATCCGCACGGCCCGCCCGCCCACCGTGTAGGCGCCGGCCTCGAGGATCGCCATCGTCTCTTCGGCGGCCTTCCGTCGATTCGATCTCATTTTGAGAACATCCCAGGGCCGGTCCCGAGCGACAACCGGTTTTCCCGCCCCCGTGCGCCCACCGCCTCCGGCAAACCCGGGCGGGCCCGGACCAGAAAGTGCGGTCGGTCAGGCGACCAGGTCGGAGAGCAGGCTTCTGACCCGCTCTCGCCGATAGGACGGGATCACGCTGTCCCTCTCCCTCCGTGCGATGAGGACGGCGTCGAAGAACCGGGCCGCACGCGCGACCTCGACGGCCGCGTGGTCGGCCTTTCCCAGTTTCCGATCCTGCAGCCATCGGGACACCTGCGACCAGGACCAGAGGCTTCCCCGCCTGCGCTCGATCACCGGAGGCGGGAATCCTCCACCGCCGCGGGCACCGGACGTCCAGTGGGAGACGGCCGCCGCGCCGACTCCGGCCCGCTCGGCGATACCTTCGAGATCCACGAGATCCTCGGTCACCCCGACGACCTCCAGGCCCGCCTCCTCGACCTGCTCGATCGCCGAGACGATCGCGACGACGGCGTCCTCCGCCTCGCGGGAGAACTCGATCTCACCGCCCCGCTCGTCCCCCGCGAGCAGCGCGTCCACGCCCCCACTGCGCTCCAGAAGTCCGTAGAGCCTGTTCGAGATGTCGACGAGTTCTTCCCCGGGAAAGCCGGCGGTCTTGATCGTGAACCAGTAGGTGTTCATCGGACTCCTTCCTCACCGCTCGTCGGGTTGATCGTCGGGCACCGGCGAATGCGCCTACGGATCTTTTCAGCCTCATGTTCAGGCACCCGAGGCGATCCGTTGATCGTAAACGGCGGACAGCAGCCACGTCCGCCGGGACATTTGACGGTGGCGTAACAGTGTGCGCGAGGACCGCACGGAATGACGTCGCATCCGAGTTCCTCCAACTTCTTGATTTCTTCCTCGATCTCCTTCGCCGGCATGAGAGTAAAGCTAACACTACGACTGTAATGATAAGGATACATTGTGCCGAACTCAAGGCTCCTTGAGCCGCCTTGCCCATCGGGTTGTCAGAATTTGTGAGGTCTGGTCCTCATCCGGCGCTGACAGGCCAGGAGCGTCACGGCACTCCTCTTTCCGCGAAGCCAGACCTCCGGGCGGGACATGGTCCCGGGCGGATGGGACAAAACGGCGGTTACAGTGGCCGGGCCTTCTGGAAGGACTGGTGCGTTGAGCTCGCTTTTGCGGCCGGCCTGGGCCGTGGTCACGCTGGTGCTCGTCGTCGCCGCGGTGTGGCTGGGGGTGCTGAACGGCACCGAGGTGAAGGACCTGAGCCATCTGGCGTTCGTGGCGGTCTGCGGAGCGGTCGGAGGGCTGATCCGGTACCGGCGGCCGGAGAACACGGTGGGACGGCTGCTGCTGACGGGAGCGTTCTCGTTCGCGTTGATGGACGCCTGCGGAGAGTACGCCATCAGAGGGGACGGGCCGCTGGCCGAGGCCGCGGGGTGGCCGCAGACCTGGCTGTGGGTGCCGGCCAATCTGACGCTCACCCTCATCCCGCTGTACTTCCCCGAAGGGCGGCTGCCGGGGCGGAAGTGGCGGCCGGTGGTCGTCTCGGCCGTCGTGCTCGGAACGGTGACGGCGTTGTTCGCCGCTTTCAGGCCCGGAGAGAACGGGCAGGTCGGCAGCGGCGGAGTGGACAATCCGTACGGGCTCGACCTCGCCGAGACGCCTGCGCAGCTCGCTGAGGCGGTGTTCAACCCCTTGGTCGGCGCGCTTTTCCTGGCGGGGGCCGCGGGCGTGGCCGTCCGAGCCCGGCAGGCCGAAGGCGAGTCCGCCCGGCCGTTCAAGTGGCTCGCCTACGCGGTGGGGCTGTCCGCCGCGGGGGTGCTCGGACGGCTGGCCGCCGGGCTGTCGGACGGGCGGCCCGGGGTCTTCCCCCGCGAAAGCCTGGTCTGGGAGTTCGTCGGCACGGCCTCCATGACGGTGATCCCGGTGGCGATCGGGATCGCGATCCTGCGGCACGGGCTGTTCGACATCGACCTTCTGATCAGCCGGACGCTCGTCTACGCGGTGCTGACCGCGTGCGTGGTCGGCGGTTACGTGGCGACCGTCAACTACCTGGGGGCGCTGTTCGAGACGGGCCTACCGGTCTCGCTGGTGGCCACCGGGATCATCGCGCTGGTGTTCGCTCCGCTTCGTGAGCAGGTGCAGCGTGCCGTCGACAGGCTCATGTACGGGCAGCGCGACGAGCCGTACGCCGTCCTGACGAGGCTCGGACGGCACCTGGAAGAACCCGAGGCGGCGGCCGGCGCGGCCCGTACGGTCGCGGAAGCGCTGCGGTTGCCGTACGTGGCGGTGGAGATCGCCGCGACGGGGGTCGTGGTGGAGCACGGCGAGGAGAACCGGGAGCCGATCAAGCTGCCGCTCGTCTACAACGGGGAGCGCGTCGGAAGGTTGATCCTCTCGCCGAGGCCCGGAGAGAGGGATTTCGGCGCCGCCGACCTCACGCTGCTCCAGGACCTCGCCGGGCAGATCGCGATCGCCGTGCACCTCCAGCAGTCCAGGGAACGGCTGGTCACGGCGCGGGAGGAGGAACGGCGCAGGCTCCGGCGGGAGCTGCACGACGGGCTCGGGCCTACGCTGGCCTCGCTGACGATGCGGGCCGAGGCCGCCCAGGAGTTGATGGACGGGCATCCGGAGCGCGCCAGGATGTTGCTGGAGGAGATCGTGACGGGTACCGGGTCCGCGATCGGAGAGGTGCGGCGGCTGATCGACGGGCTGCGACCGCCCGCGCTCGACAGCCTCGGGCTGGCCGGGGCACTGCAGGCGTTCGTGGACGGGCAGCCTCCGGGCGGGCCGAAGGTGCGGCTGGAGCGTCCGGACGAGCTGCCGCCGCTGGGCGCCGCCACCGAGGTCGCCGCCTACCGGATCGCCACCGAGGCCGTCGCCAACGTGTGGCGCCACGCGCACGCCGACGGCTGCCTGCTCACGCTGGCCGCCGAGGGCGGAGCGCTGACCGTTCGGGTCGCCGACGACGGGCGGGGCGCCGCCGGGCCGGGCACGGGCGTGGGCCTGGGGTCGATGCGGGAGCGGGCCGTGGAGCTGGGCGGCTCGTTCGCGGTGGAGTCCGGGCCGGGCCGGGGGACCGTGGTCCGGGCCGTTCTTCCGCTGGGGGCCTGATGCTCAGGGTTCTGATCGTCGACGACCATGAGCCGTTCCGCAGCGGGCTGCGGGCGCTGCTGTCCTCCGCGGCCGACGTCGAGGTGGTGGACGAGGCCGCCAGCGGCGAGCAGGCCCTCGCGCTGCTGCCGGGGATCCAGCCGGACGTCGTGCTGATGGACCTGACGATGCCGGGCATGGGAGGCATCGAGGCGACGAGCCGCATCCTCAAGACGCACCCGCACGTCCGGGTGCTGGTGCTGAGCATGTCGGACGACGACGACTCGGTGCTCGCCGCGATCCGCGCCGGCGCCAGGGGCTACGTCCTCAAGGGCGCCCGCCGCGGTGAGATCCTGCGCTCCCTTCGGGCGGTCTCCGAAGGAGAGGCGATCTTCGGCCCGGCCATCGCCGCCCGCCTGACCGACTACTTCGGCCAGATGGGCAGAAGGCAGGAGAATCCCTTCCCCGAACTGACGGAACGGGAAAGGGAGGTCCTGACGCTGCTCGCCCGGCATCTGACCAACCCGCAGATCGCCGCCCGGCTCGGCCTCAGCGACAAGACCGTGCGCAACCACGTCTCGAACATCTTCACCAAGCTCGGAGTCTCCGACCGGGCCCAGGCCATCCTCCGCGCCCGCGAAGCGGGGCTGTGACGGGGCCCTGCCGGAGCGGGCTCACGCCAGGGCGTGCTGCGGGACCTGGACGCGCGGGGCGCGCAGCAGCCGGACCGCGACCATGCCGCAGGCCACGAGCTGCAGCAGCGGCCCCGCCGACTGGACGACGGGCTCCTGCTCCACGGTGAAGAACGGGAAGAAGACGCCGGCGAGCATCAGCACCGGCACCCACACGGGCACCGCCTTGTCGCGGACCAGCGCGATCAGCAGGCAGAGCACGCCGATGTGCAGGAGGAACGAAGGGAACACGAAGCCGTAGACGTAGCCGGCATACCCGTCGACGGCCTGAGTGACGGCCACGGCCTGCTCGTCGGTGAGGTTCTGGGCCGTGGCCAGGTCGTAGAAGTCGGCGATGAACAGGCCGCCGCCGCTCACCGCGCCGACCAGGCCGAGGACCGCGCCGGTCTGGGTGAGCGCGCGGGTCCGTGCGGCCCAGGCCAGACCGATGATCGCGAAGGCCATGACGATGACGGACCAGTGGAAGAACACCGCGCTGATCTCCACCTTGGCCGCCTGGGCGCGGAAGATGTGCGGCTCGTGGTTCTGGTCGGACGGCGAGGTGAGGAAGGCGAAGAACAGCAGGACGGGAAAGAGGACCAGGCTGCCGGACGTGATCCAGCGGCGCACTCCATCGGTGAACACGGCGTCTCCTTGACTCGGGGATTCACCGTGGAAGGTAGGAGCGCCCTGTCCTGCCGTTCATCCGCGCCCGTCCCGGCCCGCCGGGAGGAATGTCCTTCCTTCCCGGACCCTGAGGCCTCAGAAGAGCGTCAGGGGCTCGTCGTCCACGATCGGTTCGGGGAGCGGCTCCAGTTGCGGCAGGCGGGCGCGGACGTCGTCGTGGAAGCGGCGGGCCAGGGCCGGGGCCTCCCTGTTGTCCGGGGTGTGCATGAAGAAGGTGGGCGAACGCCCCTCCTTGAGCCAGCCGACGACCGTGTCGACCCACGGGCGCCAGCTCCTGGCGGTGCGCTCCGCGTCGTCCCGGCCCAGGTAGCGGACGACCGGGCGGTCTGTCAGCGCGCGGGTGCGGCGCGGCATGCGCGGTTTGCGCGTCCAGCCCTCGCGTTCGGCGTCCGTGGTGGGCGGCTCCTGGAAGAAGAACGCGGTGTCGAACGGCACCCACTCGGCGCCGACCTCCCCCAGCACCTTCTCCAGGAGCCTGGCGGAACGGGCGTCCTCGAAGAACGCGCGGTGCCGCACCTCCACGGCGTACCGGTAGGAACGGGGCAGGCTCCTGAGGAAGCCCGACAGCAGGGCCAGGTCGAGCGGCCCGAACGACCCCGGCAGCTGCACCCACAGCGCGTGGATCCGCGGCCCGAGCGGTTCGATCACGTCCAGGAAGGGGTTGAGCTCCGCCTCGACACCGGTGAGCCGCCGCTCGTGCGTGACCGGCTTGGGCAGCTTCAGCAGGAACCGGAAGTCCGGGTAGGTCTGCCGTGCCCAGGACTCCACGGTGCTCCTCGTGGGCGTGGCGTAGAACGTCGTGTTCCCCTCCACCGCGTCGCACCAGCTCGCGTACGACCGCAACCGCTCCCCCGCCGGAAGCCGCGACGACAGGTACCGCCCCTGCCACGTCGTGTGCGTCCACATCGCACATCCCACATGAAGCCGCATGCGTCCGACGTTATCCGAGCCCGTCCCGGGACTCGGGTCCCTGGGGGACGGGACAGGGGACACGGGATCTTCCTCGGATGGGAATGCGTGGGTTTCTACGGGCCGTGCTCGGGGCGGGACTGACGGCCGGGTGCTCCTCTCCGGGGGTGCCGCCGGTGGAGAAGGCCGTGCTGGAGCTGGAGATCAAGGAGAAGTACACCCGGGAGGGGCTGGAGGTCCTGGGGGTGAAGTGTTCGGACGATCTGTCGGGGAAGGCCGGGGACTGGCTGTCGTGCCAGGTCACGGCCCCTCACGGGGTGGTCTATCCGGTGAAGGTGACCATCACCGGCGTCAAGGACCGGCGGCTCGTCTATGACATCCGGATAGGCGGGACGGAGACCACCCGGCCCTGACGGACGGATCTCCTCCACCGGACGGGACTGGGGACACTGGGCGGGGGGACGGGCGTCCGTGGACCGTCGAGTACGTCACCACTCACGGACCCAAGGAGTCACCATGCGCACGTTCCTGGCCCCCGCCCTGCTGGGCGCGGCACTCCTCACCGGCCTCACCGCCTGCGAGTTCTCCGTCGGCGACACCAAGGTGATCGCATCCGACGTCGAGCAGCAGATCAAGGACAAGCTCGGCACCCAGGTCGGCGGGATCCAGGACGTGACCTGCCCCGGCGACCTGCCCGGCGAGGTCGGCTCCACCCTCACCTGCACCATGGTCACCGGCGACGGCACCTCGCGCACCGTCAACGTCACGGTCACCTCGGTCGAGGGCTCCCAGGTCAACTTCGACATGGAGGCGCCGCCCGTCGGCTGATCCCCTCACCCCACCCCGGGCCGATCATGAAAAGTTCATGGCTTAGGGTGTACTTAGTAGAGTTATCGCTGCGTTCGTGTTCTTCGCTCGCGGCCTCGGAGAGGGAGCGGGCCGTGGGGGACCTGAGGACGTCGGGCGTCGATGGCCGGGAGCGGGCGATGGGCGCGGAAGAGCTGTTCTTCTCCACCACGGACCGGCGCGGGGTGATCCGGCAGGGGAACTCCGTGTTCGTCCGGATCTCCGGTTACTCGCTGGATGAGCTGGTCGGGGCTCCGCACAACACCGTGCGACACCCGGACATGCCGGCGGGGCTGTTCCGGCTGATCTGGGACAGGCTGAACGCCGGGCGGCCGGTGGGCGCCTACATGAAGAACCGCACCAAGGACGGCGGCTCCTACTGGGTGTTCGCGGTCATCAGCCCGCTGCACGACGGCTACGTCTCGGTGCGCATGGCCCCGTGCGGGCCGCTGTTCGAGTTCGCCAAACGGGTGTACGCGCAGGCGTTGCGCCTCGAGCGGGAGGCGGTCCAGCGGGACGGGATGAACCGTCACGACGCCGCTCTGCTCGGCATGGCCGAGATCGAGGCCTCGTTGTGGAAGCGCGGGTACGCCTCCTACGAGGAGTTCATGCTCCACGTGCTGCCCCAGGAGGTCTCCGCCAGGAGCCGGCTGCGGAAGCGCGGATACGCCAGGCCCGGCGCGCAGGGCTCCATCGCGGAGGTCCTGTCCGGGACGGGAGCGCTGGACGGGATGCTCGACGAACTCGTCGGACGCCTGGCCGGGTACCAGAAGCTCGGCGAGGAGCTCTCCACGACCTCCGCCAAGGTCCTCGACATCGCGCACAGGCTGAACGCCTCCGTGGCGGCCGCCACGGAGGCGTCGGAACTCGTCGCGGAATCCGCGCCCGTACTGGCGAACGTCGCCCGTGTCATGGCGGGGCCGATGAACAAGGCCGTCGACGCTCTGGAACGCCTGCAGACCGAGTTCGGCCGACTGCGGACCGACGTGGCGCACCTCCGGTTCCAGATCTCGCTGGCCAGCCTCTACAACGACATGGCCGCCGCGTTCGCCGCCGAGGTCTTCGACCGCGTCGCGCCGCCGGAGTCCCTCACCGCGGTGCCGCTGCTGTGCGACGCCGCCGGGTCCTGCATCGCGGAGATGTCCGAGCAGGTGCAGCGGGTCAACGCCGCCCTGCGCGACATCGCGCACCTGGTCACGCAGACCGGAACGTCCCTGGAGGAGTTCCGCAGGTTCATCGGCCAGTGGCGCAACCTCGTCCTGCGCCACGACGCGGGCCGCGTCCTCGGCGACAAGGTCCACCCGATCGACGAGGAGATCTCCGTGAGCTGGGAGTGGATGGAGCTCCTGCGCAACCTCGGCCGCCAGTACGAGTCGGCGATCGTCCCCTGCGACCCCGCCCTCCTCCAGACCCACCTGAACAAGATCAGGATCGCCCCGGCCTCCCTGTGACCCGGCCCCGGGAGTCCGGGAACGACGGCCGGTCCAGGCGGACGCCCGCCTGGACCGGTCGGGATCCGCTCAGCCGAGGGTGTAGCGGATGGGCAGGTGCTTGAGGCCGCCGACGAAGGTCGTGGCGGTCCAGCGGGGGGTGCCGGCGAGCTCGACCGAGCGCAGGCGGGGCAGGAGCTCGCGGTACAGGGCCTGGATCTCCATGCGGGCCAGGGCGGCGCCCAGGCAGTAGTGCACGCCGAAGCCGAACGCCAGGTGGCGGTTGGGGTCGCGGCCGACGTCGAAGGTGAACGGGTCGTCGAAGACGTCCTCGTCGCGGTTGGCCGAGGGGTAGGACAGCAGGACGGCCTCGCCCTCGGCGATGGGGACGCCCGCGACCTCGGTGTCCTGCGCGGCGGTGCGCATGAACTCCTTGACGGGGGTGACCCAGCGGATCATCTCGTCGGTGGCCTTCGGCAGCAGCGACAGGTCGTTCCGCAGCCGCTCGAACTGGTCGGGGTGGGAGATGAGCGCCTCCAGGCCGCCGGAGATGGTGGCGCTGGTGGTGTCGTGCCCCGCCGTCGCGACGATCACGTAGTAGGAGGCGATGTCGACGTCCGACAGCGGCTCCCCGTCGACCTTCGCGTTGGCGATCGCCGAGGCCAGGTCGTCGGTGGGGTTCGCGCGGCGGGCCGCGGTCAGCCCGTTGAAGTAGTCGAAGAACTCGAAAAGCGTCTGGAGCTGGTCCTGCGCGCTCTCGCCGCGGCGCAGCTCCTCGTCCTGGCCGCCGAACAACTCCTGGGTGAGCTGCAGCATCCGGGAGAAGTCGGACTCCGGCAGGCCCAGCAGCGACAGGATCACGTACAGCGGGTAGTGCACGGCGACCTGCTGCACGAAATCGCACTCGCCGCCGAACTCCGCCATCCGGTCCACGTACTGGCGGGCCAGCTCGTCGATCCGCGCCTGCATCGCCCGCATCGCCTTGGGCCGGAACCAGTCGGCGCCGATCGCCCGCACCACCCGATGCTGCGGGTCGTCCATGTGCACCAGGGTGCGCAGCTCCATGCCCAGCTCCCGCTGTTGGGCCTGCAGGGCGTCCATCTCCGCGGTGGCCAGCAGGGTGCGGGGAGCGCTCAGGAACAGCTGGTTGTTCCGCTCGACCTCCATCACGTCCGCGTGCCGGGTGACCGCCCAGAACGGGTTGTAGCCGGGGGCTTCGACGCGGTGGACGGGGGACTCCTTGCGCAGGAGCGTCAGCGCGGCGTGCAGCCGCTCCTCGTCGGCGTAGGAGGCGGGGTCGGCCACCATGAGGCCGGCTTCGTGGACGGAGAGGGTTCGGCTCATTGTGCTGTCTTCCGGTAGGGGTGGATGGAGACGGTCAGACCGCGTAGTTGCGCATGACGCGCAGGGCCGCTTCGGCGTGGGGGCCCCGGGTCTCCAGGGCGGTTTCCGAGGGCGGCAGGCGGTGCGCCCCCACCCGGCAGAACTGCCCCGCGGGCCCGGTGATCGCGGAGGGTGCCTCCGGGTCGCCGAACCTCCAGAGCTCTCCCGAGGGTCCGGTGAGCTCGCAGAACACCGGACCGCCCTCCCGCCCCGCGACGGCGAAGGCGTACGGCAGCGTCCGGTGGCCCAGCCAGGCTATGTGCCGAAGCCTCGCGGTGTCCGGGTAATCCAGGCCCAGCGGCGCCATGACGTCGAGCGTGTGCGCCCAGTGCTCGGCCAGCCTCGTGGTGGCGAGCGTCCTGGGGGACAGCGGGATGGTCGCCCACGACAGCCGGGTGTCCGGCGGGCAGGCCCGCAGCGCTCCGGGCGTCGCCCCGGCCGCCTCACGCCACCGCGCGAGCACCTGGGAGCCGGACCCCCGCTCGCTGACCACCCGCTGGTCCATCAGCTCGTCCAGCGGTGTCCCGTCCTGGCGTCCGAAGGCGTCGCGGTCCCCGGCGATCGAGGCCAGGACGAGCTCCTCGCTCTGCGCCAGATGCAGCACCACGTCCGCGACGCTCCAGCCCGCGGCCCCGGACTCCAGCCCCCACTGCTCGGGGTCCAGCCCCGCGAGCAACCCGTCGAGATGCGCGTACTCGGCTTCGAGGTCCTCGAAGACCTCGGATCCAGACATCGTCGTCATCCGCACAAAATAACCGCCCACTTACCTCCCCGTCGATACCGTCCGTCGAGGAGTGGCGAGCGCCTCGCGAGGGACCGATGGGCGGGTGGCGGCCGAGGCGCCCGGCCGTCTCAGTCGGGTGGGAGGAGGGGACCCAGGGGGCCGAGGTCGAGATTGAGGTCGCGGGGGTCGATGTCGAAGCGCTCCTCCAGCTCGGCCATCGCCTCCTCCAGACGCATCAGGGCCAGGCCCAGCTGCTCGACCTTGTCGTCGGAGAGGTCTCCGCCCTCGACACGGCGGAGGGCCTGGCGTTCCATGAGCTGGCGGATGAGTTCGATGAGGGTGAGGACGAGGCGTACGAGGTCGCGCTGGACGGCCTCGGGATCGGTCTCTATCCGGTGCGCCAAACGACGGCCCGGCTCAGGGCGGTACGGGCTCGGGCTCACCGCGCCAGGTCCTCGTCGTCCACGATGCGGGCCATCTCCGGGCGGATGGAGGCGATGATCGCGCGGAGGGAGATGTGGACGAGGTCGACCTCCGCGATGGAGATGGTGATGTCACCCGTGATGACGACGCCGCCCGCCAGCAGCCTGTCCAGCAGGTCCACCAGGGCGACGGGCTGTTCCCTCGCCGGTCCCGTCGTACGGAACTCGGGGCGTTGGTCTAGGGCCCCGTCCATGCCTCCTCCTCTTCTGGCTCCTCCTCGGCCGCGAACGAGTAGGGCGCCCACGGGCCGGTGAGCCGCACCCTGACGTCGGGATGCAGACGGGTCAGGTGCGCGACGGCGTCGTGGAACTCCTCGACGCGGGCGTCATCGACGAGGTAGGCGGCGTTGAGGAGCATCCAGCCCTGTTCTCCGGACAGCTGCGGGTCCTGGGGACGGTGCAGACGCGTCGCGACGGCGAGGTCGCAGAGCTGGCAGTGGATGTATTCCGCGACGGCCAGGACCTTGCGGCGCTCCTCCTCCGCCGTGTTCCGCTGCACGAGCCGACGCTGCAGATAGGACGTGCCGGGGCGTGAAGGGGCTTCTTTCCCGGCCGGAGCGGAGGCGGACTCGGGTCGCTTCACATCCGCGTACACCTTCACACCCCATTCGGTGCGGCCGGTGATCCGGTCCAGCGCGCCGACGAACTCCTCCCGGCGTTCTCTGAGCGCCTTACGCACCCGTTCTTCGTTCCGGTAGACGGTGACCAGGCCCAGCGGCACGGTGGCAGCCCTCTCCAAGGCGGCGTCCACCACCGCGTGGTGCGCACGGGCGGTGGACTCCAGCCATTCGATGTCCTCGAGGTTCTCGCGCAGGGCCGCCTCGCCGAACTCCGACAGGCTCACCCGGCTTCCCAACGCGATCAGCCCGTCCTGCTCCATGAGCAGGACGGGCGCTCCGGACACCCCCTTGACGTCCTTCAGCGCCTCACCCGGCAGGTCACGGGTGATGCCGTACACGTAGATCCCGAAGCCGGGGGACTCCGTGTCACTCACGGCGATCCTCCTCGTAGTACTCCTCTTCGACCTCCTCCGGGTACTCCTCCGTCCCCGCCTCGAGGTCGGCCACCCGCTCCCGCAGCCTGCGGTTCTCCTCCACCATGTCGCGGTGGCCGGTGGAGAGCGTCGGGTCGTTCTCCCACCAGTTGATGCCCATCTCCTTGGCCTTGTCGACGGAGACGATCACCAGCCGCAGCTTGATGGTCAGCAGCTCGATGTCGAGCAGGTTCACCTGGATGTCGCCGGCGATGACGATGCCCTTGTCCAGGACCCGTTCCAGGATGTCGGCGAGGTTCGCGGGCTCGCTGCGCCGGGACTGGGGGGCTCCTCTCCCGTAGCCCCCGTAACCGGACATCTCCCTGCCAGGCGGCTCGCTCATGGCGGCCCGCCCGACCGCCCGGAGATCATCCGACTCAGCAGTTCGTTCTGCAGGTCCGCCGCCTCCTCCTCGGAGAGCTCACCGGAGGCCCGCGACCGGTCGATCTCCGAGAGCCGCCTCCGAACCGTCGCGGGGTCGTACATCTGCCGTTCCGCCTCCTCCTGGATGCGTTCCGCCAGCCATACGACGCCGCGTACGGGAGCCAGAGGGAAAGTGAGCAAGCCGCTGATCAGTCCCATGACTCACGCCTCCTGCGGTTGCGGTACGAAGTCGTACGGGGCGAGCGGGCCGAGCAGACGCAGTCGGATACGCCCGTCCCAGCGTTCCCCCAGCTCGTCCACCTCCTGCTCGAACCGCGCACGGCCATCGTCGTCGACGAGGAAGGCGACGTCCGCAGCCGTTTCCTCGTCTTTCGGCTCGCGCGGAGATACGGCGAGCGCATGCGGGGAAAGCGTCTCCGTCAAGGCGTCGGTGTCCGCCTGGCGTTTCTGCTCCAGCGCCTGGACGATGAGTTCCCCGAGCCGTATCCGGTCGTAGTACGCGGCGTCTTCCGGCATGTCACGGGTGGTCTGCTGGAGCCGCCTCACCTCCGGCTGCTCTTCCAGGACCTCACGGAGCACCGTCTCCTCCACGTACGTGCCGATGACGACGAACTCGTGGCGGCCCTTCAGGTCCTCCAGGACGGACACGAACCAGTCGTGGTGCGGGTTCAGCATCTCCTCGGCCACCGCGTCCGCCGTGGTGACCACGGCGCCGAACCGCAACGGAAGCACCGTCGTGTGCTCGGCCACCGCCGCCACCACGCCCTCGTGCGCGAGCAGGTCGTCGCGGCTTCCGAGCGGGCCGCTGGGGAGGAACTCGCTGACCACGGCGGCCACGTCCCCCACCTCCACCAGGAAGACCTCGCCTCCACCGGTGCCCTCCAGCGCTTCTGGAAGCTCGGCGTCGGCCGGGATGACCCCGTAGACGTAGCAGACGGGGTTGGCCGTGGCCGTTCCGCCTTCCTCTCGCTCGGTCGTCATCGCTCACGCTCCCCATGCGACGGCCTGCGACGGCGTGGCTCCCGCACCTCCTCCTCGAAGCGCTCGTCTTCTTCCTCGCCGCCGAGCGCGTCCTGCACGGTCTCCTTGGCCGCGTCCAGCACCCCCTGGGTCTTGCCCTTGGCCCCCTCGCGGGCACCGCCTTCGGTGATGCCCTGCACCAGATCCGGCAGGCCCTTCCCGCCCTTCTCGTAAAGGTCGAGCCTGTTGGTGGCCTCGGCGAACCGCATATAGGTGTCCACGCTCGCCACCACGATCCGCGCGTCGATGGTGATCAGCTCGATGCCGACCAGGGACACCCTGACGAACGCGTCGATGACCAGGCCCTTGTCCAGGATCAGATCGACGACGTCCGCCAGCCCCCCGCCGGCCGAACGCTGGACGGGAGACCCCGCCCCCTTGCCCGGAGATATCGTCATGGGTCCGCCCCCTCGTGCTCAGGATCCGCGTCTCGCCGGCTGCCGCCCCCGGACCTGCCGCTCCTCCGTCTCGGCCCCCGGACGCCTCCGGGCGGGTCGGCGGGGCTGTTCCTCCTCCGACGTGGTGGGGACGGGCCGCCGCCGCGGCCGCCTCTGCCTCTCCTCCCTCGGCTCCTCGGGTTCCTCCTCCTCTTCGCGGGACTCCTCGCCCTCGTAGGGCTCCGTCTCCTCGCGCTCCTCCTCTTCGCCGCGGGACTCCTCGCCCTCGTAAGGCTCCGCCTCGTCGTACGGTTCCGCCTCCCCGTGAGGCTCCGTCCCGCGCTTGCCCCGCTCGCGCCCGGCCGGCTCTTCCCGACGGCCGGCGTCCTCCTCCTCCAGCGCCTCCTCGTGGCTCTTCACGACCTCTCCGTCACGGATCTCGCCGCGCCAGCCCTCGATCTCGTCGGCCTGCAGGATCGCGTACGACATCACGTGCCGCCGGAAGTGCTTGAGTTCCAGCCGGGCCCGCCGCCCCTGCGCCCGCCAGAGGTTCCCGGTGCGCTCGAAGAGTCCCTGCGGGTGGTACTCCATGACCAGGCAGATGCGGGTGAGGTTCGGGGCCAGTTCGGAGAACGACACCGCCCCGTCGACGTGCCCCTTGGCGCCCTTGGACCGCCAGACGATGTGGTCGTCCGGCACCTGCTCGACGATCTTCGCCTCCCAGGTGCGGTGCGACCACCACACCTGCGCCTTCCAGGTGGTCTTCCCTTCCTCCGTCTGCTCGGCCTGCTCCACCTTCTTGGTGAAGGTGGGGAAGTCCTCGAACTGCGTCCACTGGTCGTAGGCGAGCCGCAGCGGAACCCCCACGTCGATGGTCTCGACGATGTTGGTGAGCTTGAGCTTCTTCTTGCCCCCGCCCTTCCCGATCTGCTTGATCTTCTCCTTCAGCCCGGTCATCCCGGCGCTGAGCGCGGCCCGGACCGGCCCCTTGCCCTCGGTGAGCGCGCCGACCCCGCTGAGCGCGGCCTTCACCCCCGGGCCGCCCCCGTCCTCCTGCTCCGCCCTCTGCAGCAGGTCGTGCGCGGTCTCGCTCACCTTCCGCCCGGCCTTCTCCCCGGCCGACGCCAGCGCCTTCTCCGCGTAAGCACCCAGGAAGCCCTTCGCCTCCTGCGCCAGCCTGCGCACGGGCAGGTCCTCGAGCAGGCCGGCGGCCTTCCCCCTGGGCTGGTCTTCCTCGCTCATCCCCCGACCCCCTCAATCCGTGTCACCGCGACGTCCGGGCCCTCCCCGAGGACCTCTCCTCCCCGGTCGGCACTCGCCGCCGGGTCTTCACCGCCCGAACAGGCTCCTCCTCGTCCCCCTCGTCCTCGTCCCGCGCGTAGGGGCCTTCCTCGTCCTCGTACTCGGCCTCCTCGCGCCCGCGCCTCGCAGGAGGCTCGTACTCCTCGTCCTCCCAGGACTCCGGACGTTCTTCGCGCTCCTCGCGTCCTTTGCGTCCCTGCTCTCCGGGAGCCCCCGGCCCGCCGTGCCTTCCACGCCGGCCGTGGTGCTTCCCGTGTCTCCTGTGCTCCTCGTGCTCCCCGGGTTCCTCGCGCTCCTCCGTCTCCAGGAGCGATCCGGCCCTTCCGCCGGCTCCGGCGAGCCCCGACTTCACGGTCTTCGCGGCCTTCCCGGCCTTCTCCCCGGTCCAGCCCTCCGCGTGCAGCGCCTCCGTGCGCTCGTGCAGGATGTCGCTGAGCGACTCCACGGGAGTGCTCGCCGCCTTCTTCGCCAGCTCCGACCCCGCGCCGGCCAGCCTGCCGCGCAGATCTCCGGTGATCTGGTCCAGCGAGCCGCCCAGGGCCGTACGGCGCAGGATCTCCCCCGCGTTGCCCGGCAGCCTGCCGCCGGCGGCCATGAGCGCCAGGATCGCCGCCAGCCTGGCCCTGTGACTCCGCCCCAGCAGATAACCCCCGACTACCGAGACGGCTATTCGGCCTCCGCCTTTCATGCTTCCCCCTGCATGGTCGCGGTCGGCAGCATGCGATGAGAACGTGCCCTGGAGCCACATCATGACGTGGCCCACCGCAGGTCGCCGCACGTGCTCCCTTGCTCTGTCCCTTGTGAGATTAATGCGACAAATCGCCAGAGAATTAGATGCAAACCGACCTTCAGGGACTTTTTGCGCCCGCTTCGCCTTCGATAGATCACCGGGATGCGGCGGCCGCCCCGACATGGAAGGCCGTCACCGCGGGTAACCAGAAGGCGTGCGGTTGCCGATCGACCGCTCGCTCCGCGCGGAGCGGTCCCGGACCCCGCTGTGGCTGTGGCCCGTGCTCTCGAGCATGGCGGGCTTCGCCGCGGCGGTGGTGTCCGTGCGCATGCACGAGAGGGGCCTGACCCCTCCGGTCTGGGCGCGCTGGCACGGCGACTCCGCCTCCGCCAGGACGCTGCTGCAGGCGGTGGCCGGCTCGGTGATCACCGTGACCGGCCTGACCTTCTCGTTGACGGTCGTGGCCCTGCAGCTGGCCTCGCAGCAGTTCTCACCGCGGCTGCTGCGCGAGTTCACCCGTGACCCCGTCATCAAGGCGGTCCTGTCCGCGCTGGTGAGCACCTTCGTCTTCACCACCGTGACGCTGCGGTACATCCAGGACGGCGAGCCCGCGCCGAACCTGGCGATGTTCGTCGCCTCTCTGCTGAGCATGGTCGCGCTGGTGGCCGTCCTCGGCTTCCTCACGCACCTCGCCCGGCTGCTGCGGGTGGACACGATGATGTTGTCGGTCCACGACCAGACCGACCGGATGATCTCCACCTACTACCCGGCCTACGAGGACGAACGCCCGCGGTCCCCCGGCGCGACGCCCCCCGGCGGCACGGACCTGCGCGCGGAGACCAGCGGGTTCGTCCAGCTGATCGTGCTCGGTCCGCTGCTGCGCACGGCCTCGGCCCACGACCTCGCCGTCGAGGTCACGGTGCGTCCCGGAGACCATGTGGTGAAAGGGACCCCGATCGCGACGGTCTGGAGCGGGCCGGGTCGCGAACCCGACCTCGAGGAGATCGGGAAGGCCGTGCGGGAAGGCATCGAGATCGGTTACGAACGCACCATCGAGCAGGACGTCGCCTTCGGTTTCCGCCAGCTCACCGACATCGCGGTCAAGGCCCTGTCGCCCGGCGTCAACGATCCGGTCACCGCAGCCCACGCCATCGGCCACGTGGCCGACCTCATGGTCCGCCTCACCGGGCGGCGCCTCGGCGCCACCCTCCATTCGGCCGGCCGGGGCGAGGGCCGGGTCGTCATCCCCGACCGCGACCTGGAGTACTACCTCGAGCTGGTCTGCGGGCCGATCCGCCGGTACGGCCGCCACGAACCCGCCGTCCTGAACGCGTTGCTGCGCATGCTGCGCGACGTGGCGGTCTCCGCCCGCGACGACGGCCAGCGCGAGCAGATCGCCTTCCAGACCGACCTCGTCGTCGCGGGCCTGCCCTCCGAGCCCGTCGCCCACGACACCGAGCAGGTCGAGGACATGGTCGACCGGGTCCGCCACGCCCTGAACGGCGATCTGCGCTCCGCCTACCGCGACCGCAGCGGGGAGACCCGCTCCATCTGAGACGCCTCCCGGGCCTGCGGCTCACTCCGGCCGGTCGGGCGTCGAGGCGGCGGCCTGGACCTCGCGGTCGAGAGCCGAGGAGAGGTCGGTGGCGAACGGACCCCCGATAGGGACGAAAGGCCCTCGGAGAACGGGGATCGGGCGGGGACCCTGAACCCATGGACTTGGTGCGGTGGTTCGACGAGCTTTCACTGAAGGACGTCCCGGTCGTGGGCGGCAAGAACGCCTCGCTGGGAGAGATGGTCCGGGCACTGCCCGGAATACCCGTCCCGAACGGATTCGCCACCACGGCGGACGCCTACCGGGAATTCCTGCGCTCCGGCGGACTCGACGAGCGGATCACCGAACTCCTCGGCCGGCGGGCGACGGGGGCCTCGCTGGCCGAGGTGGGGACGGCGATCCGCGAACTCATCCTCCGGACCCCGCTGCCCGGCCCCCTGGCCGAAGCCGTCACCGCCGCCTACGCCCGGCTCGGAGACGGGATCGAGGTCGCGGTGCGCAGCAGCGCCACCGCGGAGGACCTGCCGGAGGCCAGCTTCGCCGGGCAGCAGGAGACCTTTCTGAACGTCCGCGGCGCCGACGCGGTGCTGGAGGCCGTCCACCGGTGCTTCGCCTCGTTGTTCACCGACCGGGCGATCAGCTACCGGGGGCACCACGGCTTCGAGGGGCTGGACGTGGCCCTGTCGGTGGGCGTGCAGCCGATGGTCCGCTCCGATCTGGGGGCCGCCGGGGTGCTCTTCACCCTCGACACCGAGACCGGCTTCCCGCACACGCTCGTGGTGAACGCCTCCTACGGGCTCGGCGAGGCCGTGGTCGGCGGCAAGGTGGACCCCGACGAGTACACCGTGTTCAAACCGCTGCTCGACAAGGCGCCCTGCCCGATCCTGACGCGCAGCCGGGGCCGCAAGGAGACCAAGATCGTCTACGCCGAGGAGGGTACCCGCACGGTCGAGACGACCGCCGCCGAGCGGGAAGCGCTGGCGCTCACCGACGAGGAGATCCTCCGGCTCAGCCGGTGGGCGGTGCGGATCGAGGACCACTACGGCACCCCCATGGACATCGAGTGGGCCAAGGACGGGCGGAGCGGGGAGCTGTTCATCCTCCAGGCCCGCCCGGAGACCGTCCAGGCCCGCAGGCAGGCCGGTTTCCTGCGCTCCTACCGGCTGGTGCGGGCGGGCGAGCGGCTGCTGACCGGCATCGCGATCGGCGAGGCGGTGGCGTCCGGAAAGGTCTGCCGGCTGGACGACCCCGCCGACCGGGACTCCTTCCCCGACGGCGCGATCCTGGTCACCGCCGACACCGACCCCGACTGGGAGCCGATCATGAAACGGGCCGCGGCGGTCGTCACCGACCACGGCGGCCGGACGTCGCACGCCGCGATCGTCAGCCGGGAGGTGGGCGTCCCCGCGATCGTCGGCACCGGAGAGGCCACCCGCCTCCTGGAGGCCGGGCGGGAGATCACGGTCTCCTGCGCCGAGGGCGACCGGGGCCGGATCTACGCGGGCGTCGCCGAGGTCGAGGTCCAGGAGCTGGACTTCTCGGATCTGCCGCGCACCCGCACCAAGGTCATGCTGAACCTGGCGAACCCGGCCGCGGCCCTGCGCTGGTGGCGGCTGCCCGCCGACGGCGTGGGCCTGCTGCGGATGGAGTTCCTCGTCAACGACCACGTCAAGGTCCACCCGATGGCGCTCGTCCACCCCGACCGCGTGTCCCCCGAGGACCAGGCGGCCATCGACGAACTGACGCGGGGCTACGACGCCCCCGCCGACTACTTCGTGGACCGGCTCTCCTCCGGGATCGGCCGGATCGCCGCCTCCCGCTGGCCGAACCCGGTGATCGTCCGGATGAGCGACTTCAAGACCAACGAGTACGCCCGGCTCGTCGGAGGCCGCGCCTTCGAACCGGACGAGGCCAACCCGATGATCGGCTGGCGCGGCGCGTCCCGCTACTACAGCGACGGCTACCGCGACGGTTTCGCCCTCGAGTGCCGGGCCCTGCGCCGGGTCCGCGAGCAGATGGGCCTGAGCAACGTCATCCTCATGATCCCGTTCTGCCGCACCCTCACCGAGGCCGACTCCGTCCTGTCCGTCCTGGCCGAGAACGGGCTGCGGCGCGGCGAGGACGGCCTGCGGATCTACGTCATGGCCGAGATCCCCGCCAACATCATCCTGGCGAAGGAGTTCGCCGAGCGTTTCGACGGCTTCTCCATCGGCAGCAACGACCTCACCCAGCTCACCCTGGGCGTGGACCGCGACTCCGCCGCGCTGTCCCACCTGTTCGACGAACGCGACCCCGCCGTCCTGACCAGCATCACCCGCCTCATCTCCGACGGGCACGCAGCGGGCAGCAAGGTCGGTCTCTGCGGGCAGCGGCCCAGCGACGACCCGGACTTCGCCCGCTTCCTCGTCCAGGCGGGCATCGACTCCATCTCCGTCACCCCCGACAGCTTCCTCGCCGTCAAGAACAACGTCGCCGCCGCCGAGGCCGAGCTCTGACCCTCCGGCCAGGTTTTCGTGTGTCTCTTTTGTGTCCTGTTAGAGACACGGTGTTTCATCGAGGTAAAACCAATCTAGCTGCGTAAATGCGGCATTAAGATGATGTTTCGCCCCTTTTGGCCATTCTTGTCACCGTGATTGCATCCTCCTGACAGCAACAGGAGACAGGCCGACGACGCTCCCGCAGCCGCCCTGTTGCTTCCGCCGGAGGCAACCACATGGCAGAGGAAAAACTCGACCTCAAAGTGATCAACGGCACGGTCGTGCTGGGGGACGGGAAGTACAGGCTCGGGATCGGGGTCAAGGACGGCGTCATCGTGGCGCTGGCGCCCGACGAGCTGCTGCCCGACGCCAAGGAGGTCGTGGACGCGCGCGGGAACTACGTGATCCCCGGCGTCGTCGACTCCGAGGCCCACCCGGGCTGCTACGTCCCGTTCGAGTACGACATGCGGACCGAGTCGAAGGCCGCCGCGTGCGCGGGCATCACGACGTGGGGCATCCAGGCGCCCGTCACCCGGATGGGGACCGAGCCGTTCAAGGAGATCGTGGGCAAGGCCGACGTCGTCTCCTTCCACGAGGCGTTCCCGTCGGCCAAGCGCGTCATCGAGGACGTGTCGTTCACCGACGCCTACCTGACGTACATGCTGGAGACCGACGAGCAGGCCGACGAGATCCCCGAGTACGTCGAGCAGCACGGCGTCACGGACTACAAGCTGTACCTCCAGACGCGCGGCATGAAGGGCATGTCCGACGCCGAGGACAACAACTGGCCGTCACGCCGGGCGGGACTCGGCACGGGCATCGACGACGGCACCGTCTTCCGGGTGATGGAGGAGGCCGCGCACTACGGCGGCATGGTCCACATCCACCCGGAGAACTGGGAGATCGGCCGCATCTTCGAGGAGCGCCTGCGCAAGGCCGGACGCAAGGACTTCGGCGCGTGGACCGACCGCTCGCCGGACTTCCTGGAGGCGCAGCACATCCGCGCCTACTCCTACATGGCGCAGCAGACGCCCGGCCGTGTGTCCCTCTACCTGCAGCACTGCACGACCCAGCTCAGCTTCGACGAGGTGCTGAAGGCCCGCGGCGAAGGCGTGGACGTCTACGCCCAGACCGGCCCCGCCTGGCTGTGGGCCGAGCCGGAGTACGGCTGGCGCATCAACGTCCCCCTGCGGCGCCGCGAGAACATCGAGGCCCTGTGGGTGGCGCTCGCCGACGGCATCGTCGACGTCGTCGGCTCCGACCACGTGGTCGGCTGGGAGCCCGCCACGTACGAGGAGATGTACAACGCCAACATCTGGGACTGCCGCACCGGCTTCTCCCGCGTCGAGATGCTGCTGCCCGTCCTGCTGTCCGAGGGCGTGGCCAAGGGCCGCATCTCCATCGAGCGCATGGTCCAGGTCGTCTGCGAGAACCCCGCCAAGACCGCCGGCCTGTGGGGCAAGAAGGGCTCGCTGCTGCCCGGCTTCGACGCCGACATCACGATCGTCGACGCCGGACGCGAGGTCACCGTCGGCAAGGAGCACCTGAACACCCGCTCCGGCTGGTCGATCATGGAGGGCCACACCTTCACCGGCTGGCCCGTCAAGACGATCCTGCGCGGCAAGGTCACCGCCGAGTGGGCCGACGACTCCCCCGGCATGCGCCCGGTCGGCGAGGCCCGCGGCCTCTATCTTCCCCGGACGCCCGCCGGCTCCAAGCAGGCGTACGCGGTCACCGAGCCGACCCGCGTGGCCCCCAGCAACCGCTGGCTGGGCACCGACTTCACCCGTCCGGGCTTCTCCAAGGAGACCCTCAAGTACACCGCCATGAAGGGGAACTGACGTGGGCGCCCTCTACGAGCGGGGCGTGGCCCCGTGGGACGACGTTCTCGACGAGACCGACCGGACCGTCTTCGAGGCGGCCGGATGGGGCCGCCGGGCCGGTTTCGGCTCGCGTCCGGCGATCGTCGTCATCGACGTCAACTACAACTTCTGCGGCGACAACGCCGACCCGATCCTGGAGTCCATCAAGCGCTGGCGCTACGCCTGCGGCCCCGAGGCGTGGACGCGCGGTGTCCCGGCCATCATCCGCATCCTGGAGGCGGCCCGGAGCAAGCGCCTGCCGGTCATCTACACCACCAACCCGCGCCGCCCCGACGGCTTCGACCTCGGCGTGTGGAACGACAAGAGCCACCGCTCCGAGGACGTCGTGGACGTCATGGGCCACCGCGGCAACGACATCGTCGACGAGGTCGCACCTGAGGACGGCGACATCTTCATCGAGAAGCGCAAGCCGTCCGCGTTCTTCGGCACGCCGCTGATGAGCCACCTCACCAACCTCAAGGCCGACTCGCTGATCCTGATGGGCTCCACCACCAGCGGCTGCGTACGCGCTACCGCGGTGGACGCCATCTCCTACGACCTGAAGGTGACGATCCCGCACGAGGCCGCGTTCGACCGCTCCCAGCTGTCGCACAAGGTCGCGCTGATGGACGTCCACATGAAGTACTGCGACGTCACCGACACCGACGACGTCGTCGAGTACCTGGAGTCGCTGGAAGCCGGCCTGTTCGACGCCCAGTTCCCGCCGGCCGCGGCGAAGGCGGGCGCGTGATGGCCGGTTTCCCGATCCGCAGGTTCATCACCCAGGTCACCGAGGACCTCAGCTGCGAGGGCATCGTCGCCGACAAGCCGCTGCGCAAGGTCGTCGTCGGAGCCGTCATCGCCAACCCGTTCGCGGGCGAGTACCACGAGGACCTGTCCGCGGCCGTGGAATGGTCACCGGAACTCGGCAAGCTGCTCGGCGGCATGGCCGTGGAGGTGCTCGGCGAGCCCGCGCTCAGCTACGGCAAGGGCGGCATCGCCGGGACCAACGGCTCCCAAGAGCACGTCGTCGCCTTCGTCACCACGCCGTTCGGCAACGCGCTGCGCGACGCGGTCGGCGGCGGCGCGGCCTGGGTCTCCTCGGCCACCTGTGTGGGCGCGGCGGGCACCCCGCTGACCCTCCCGCTCGCGCACAAGGACGCCCTGTACGTCCGGGACCACTACGACGCCGTCACCCTCCACCCGGCTGACGCGCCGTACCCGGACGAGGTCCTGATCGCGGTGGCCGTCGCCAACCGGGGCCGTCTCAACGCCCGTCTCGGCGGGATCTCCGCCGACGAAGTGGTCGGAAAGGACGGACTGACGTGACGAAGCCGGGTCCGCTGCTCTCGTTCAACGCCGTCACCAGGACCTTCGGGAAGGTCCAGGCCGTCGCCCCGGTCGACCTGCGGATCTCCCGAGGCGAGTTCGTCTCGGTGATCGGCCCGTCCGGCTGCGGGAAGTCCACCCTCCTCCGGCTGGCCTCCGGTCTCGACCAGGCCAGCTCGGGCGAGGTCGTACGGACGACCGACAACGTCGGATACGTCTTCCAGGACGCCACGCTGATGCCCTGGCGCACCGTCCGGCGCAACGTCGAACTCCTCGGCGAGCTCGCCGGCGGCAACCGCGGCAATGTGAGGATGCGCGCGCAGGCCGCACTGGAGTCCGTCGGCCTGGCGGACTTCGGCGGCCATCTGCCCCGGCAGCTGTCCGGCGGCATGAAGATGCGCGCCAGCCTGGCCCGCGCCCTGGTGCTCGAACCCGAACTGTTCCTGTTCGACGAGCCCTTCGGCGCCCTGGACGAGATCACGCGGACCCGGCTCAACATCCAGCTCATGGAGCTGTTCGTGGAGCACCGGTTCGGCGGGCTGCTCATCACCCACTCGGTGGACGAGTCGGTCTTCCTCTCCGACCGGGTGGTGGTGATGTCGGCCCGCCCCGGCCGGATCGTCGCCGAGTTCGCCATCCCGTTCGCGTTCCCCCGGCCGGCGGAACTGCGCTACACCGCGGAGTTCGCCGAGCTGTCCGGACGGGTGGCCAAGGCCTTGGAGGAGGCGTCATGAAAGGCCTCAAGCGCAGGCTCGTCCTGGGCCTGCCGCCGCTGGGCGTGCTGGTCCTGATCCTGGCGGGCTGGTACCTGACCACCTACCGGATCCTCGAACCCGACCGGCGCTTCCTGCTCCCCCCGCCGCACGAGGTGATCGCCGAGGGCTTCCTCGAAGCGAAGATCCGCATGGACATCCTCGAGGCGGGCTGGGTGACGTTGAAGGCCGCGCTGATCGGCCTGGCCATCGCGTTCGTGATCGGCTCGGTGCTGGCCGTCCTCATGGCCCAGGCCCGCTGGGTGGAACGTTCCCTCTACCCGTGGGTGATCTTCCTGCAGACCATCCCGATCCTGGCGATCGTGCCGGTCATCGGCTTCTGGTTCGGCTACGAGCTGACCGCCCGGGTCGTGGTCTGTGTGATCATCGCCGTCTTCCCGCTCGTCATCAACCCGCTGCAGGGCCTGCTCGGCGTCGAGCGCGGCCTGCACGACCTGCTCACCCTGGCCCGCGCCAAGCCGTTCACCCGGCTGGTCAAGCTGCAGATCCCGGCGGCGATGCCGCAGGTGTTCGTGGGGCTGCAGAGCGCGGCGGGCCTGGCCATCGTCGGCGCCGTGGTCGGCGACTTCTTCTTCGGCCGCGGCGAGATCGGCCTGGGCCTGCTGCTGTCGCGCTACAGCTCCCGCCTGGAGTCCGCCGAGATGCTGGCGACGGTCTTCGCCGCGGCGATCCTCGGCATGGCCGTCTTCTGGGTCTTCGGCGCGCTCGGCCGCCGGCTCGTCGGCCGCTGGTCCGACGCCTGGGGCGCGGCCGAACGGCAGTCCGCCTCGCCCGGCTCCTCCTGACACCTCCCACCCATCCTTTCCGTTCCCCCGTCCCCTTCTCCCAGACCCCTCACCGGTCACCGCACCGGACGCCACGAAAAGGACACCCCATGCCCGCCAGTTCCTTCCTTCGCCGTGCCCTGAGCACGACGGCCCTGCTCACCTCCGTCGGACTGCTCGCCACGGCCTGCGGCGACGAGGACCCCACCGAGGCCAAGGCCGACCGCTCCGGAGTGCTCTCCGAGGTCTGCCCCGCGACCGTCGTCTTCCAGGCCGACTGGGAGCCCGAGTCCGAGCACGGCGGCATCTACCGGCTGCTCGGCGACGAGTACGAGATCGACGTCCAGAAGAAGGCGGTCCGCGGCCCGCTCATGGCCGGCGGAAAGGACACCGGCGTCGACGTCGAGATCCGCATCGGCGGCGCGCCCGTCGGCTACCAGAGCGCGCAGTCGCTGCTCTACCAGGACAAGGACATCATGTTCGGCTACGGCCGGGTCTCGGAGTACATGGTCACCCAGAAGGAGAACCCGGTCGTCTCGGTCGTGGCCCAGCTGGAGAAGAGCCCTTACGCCGTCTACTGGGACCCCAAGACCTACCCCGAGGCCGAGACGATCGCCGACCTGAAGGCCGAGAACGTCAAGATCCTCATGGGCTCCGAGGTCACCGTCTGGCAGGAGTACCTGGTCGGGACCGGCGTCATCGCCCCGTCGCAGATCGACCAGAGCGACGCGCCCAAGCCCGCCACCTTCGTCGCCGCCCGGGGCAAGGACGCCGAGGCCGGCTTCATCACCGCCGAGCCGTTCATGTACGAGAAGGAGATCAAGGCCTGGGGCCGCCCGGTCAAGGGCCAGCTCGTCCACGACACCGGCTACCCCGAGTACTTCCAGTCGCTGGTGGTCCGCAAGGAGGACGTGACGGCGAAGAAGGACTGCCTGTCCAAGCTCGTCCCGATCCTCCAGCAGTCCCAGATCGACTACATCACCGACTACTCCGAGACCAACGAGCTGATCATCAAGCTGACCGAGGAGTACGGCACCGGCTGGACCTACACCCCCGCCGGAGCCGAGTTCTCCGTCAAGGCCCAGATCGACATGGGCCTCGTCTCCAACGGCGACGACAAGACCCTCGGCGACTACGACCCGGCCCGCGTCCAGACCCTCATCGACCTGGTCTCCAAGTACGCCAAGGACGCCGACGTCAAGGGCACCACCCCCGACGACCTGGTCACCAACGAGTTCATCGACCCGTCCATCGGCCTCAAGAACTGACCCTCCCCCGCGCCGGGCACGGCGTGCCCCCTCTCCCCGGCACGCCGTGCCCCCCTCCCGCCCTCCGACCCGAGTGAGGACCTCATGCCCCGCGACAGCTACACGCTCGCCGTAGCCCAACCACGCACCGCGCCTCCCGAACGCCGGGCCGAGAACGTCGGCCGGGCCGTGGAGCTGATCGCCGAGGCCGCCGGGCGGGGCGCCGACCTGGTGCTCTTCCCCGAACACTGCCCCGGCCCGTTCTTCCCCGGTGAGGACTTCGACGCCGCGCCCGCACTGTCGGCCGCCGCGGCCGAGCACGGCATCGCGGTCTGCTGGAGCCGGATGGAGCAGGGCTCCGACGGCCTGTGGCGGCTGACGGTGTACGTCGTCGACAGGACCGGCGAGCAGGTGCTGCGCTACGAGCGCAGCCACCCGGCGACCGTCCCCGTCTCCGACACCGGCGCCCACGTCGCGCCCGGCCCGGTGCTCGCCTCCTTCGAGCTCGACGGCGTCCCGATGGGCATCGCGGTCTGCTCGGAGCTGTGGATCCCCGAGCCCGCCCGGGTGCTGGCGCTGCGCGGCGCGCAGATCCTGCTCTCCCCGGCGGGCGGCGGCTTCACCAGCCTCGCCCCCAACTGGGAGCTGATCGCCCGGGTCCGCGCCATCGAGAACCAGTGCTACCTGGCCCTCACCCACAACCTCTACGACGTCGAGTCCGGCTCGGCGATGATCACCGGCCCGGAGCACCCGCTGGTCCACGCCGGACGCGCCGAACTGGCCGTGGCGACCGTCGACCTGGCCCGGCTGCGCTGGCTGCGCGAGAACGACGACCAGCTCGGCGCGGTCAAGTCCTTCGACTCCATCCCCGGGCTGCTGCGCGCCCGCCGCCCCGAGCTCTACGGCGAGCTCGCCGAACCCCGAGACGACCTCTTCGACTACCACGCCCGGCCCGCGACGGAGGCGGCACGATGAGCGGAAAGACACTGATCCGGGGCGCTCACGTCCTCACCGCGGGTCCGGCGGGTGCGCTCCGCGACGCGGCGGTGCTGGTCGAGGGTTCGACGATCACCGCGGTCGGCCCGTACGCGGAGCTGAAGGCCGCCCACCCCGACGCCGCCGAGCTCGGCGGGCCGCACGACCTGGTACTGCCGGGCTTCGTCAACACCCACGGGCACTTCTCCGAAGGACTGATCACCGGACTGGCCGAGGGGTTCACCCTCTGGGAGTGGCTCCACGCGCTGATCGACCCGGTGGCGCCGCACCTGAACCGCGCTTCGGCGTACATGGGCACGATGCTCTCCGGCATCCAGATGCTGCGCAGCGGCATCACCACGGCGAACGACATGTTCTGCTCCGACCCGGGCGCCGACGAGCCCCTGACCCCCGGCGTCGTCGCCGCGCTGGACGAACTGAACCTGCGGGGCGTGGTCTCCTTCGGCGCCGGTGACATCCCGGTCGGCTCCGTCACCGCGCAGCTGGAGGAGCACGCGGCGCTCCTGGAGTCCGCAGAAGCGAGCCGGCTGAGCACGTTCCGGGTCGGCGTCGGCGCGATCGGCGGGCAGAGCGAAGAGCTCTTCGCCGCCTCGGTCGAACTCGCCGTCGGCGGCGGCCACGGGGTGCACATCCACCTCCAGGAGGTCCGGGAGGAGGTCACCGCGACCTTCCAGCGGTACGGCGCCACACCGATCGCGCACTGCGCCAGGGAAGGGCTGTTCGCCGCGCCGACGCTGGCCGCGCACTGCGTCTGGGTGGACCGCCACGACCGGCGGCTGCTCGCCGACCACAGGGTCGGGGTGGCTCACAACCCGGTCTCCAACATGATCCTCGCCTCCGGTGCGGCTCCCGTCATGGAGATGCGGGCCCTCGGCGTCAACGTGGGGATCGGCGTCGACGGGGCGGCGTCCAACGACAGCCAGGACATGCTCCAGGCGATCAAGTCGGCGGCGCTGCTGGCCCGCGTACACGCGATGCAGGCGACCGCGATGACCGCCCGCGAAGCGTTCGAGATGGCCACGATCGGCGGCGCGCGGGCGCTGGAGATGGACGACGTGATCGGCTCCCTGGAAGTCGGCAAGGCCGCCGACGTGGTGGTGCTCGACGGATCCTCGCCGACGCTGGCCAACATCCACGACCCCTACCAGGCCGTCGTGTACGTGGCCGGGTCACGCGAGGTGAAGGACGTGCTGGTGGACGGGCGTCCGAGCGTGGCGGACGGAGAGGTCGTCACGGTCGACGCGGCGGAGATCGCCGAACGATCCCGTCCGATGGCCCGCGACCTGGTCCGGCGGGCCGGCCTCGCGCACCTCTCGGAGCTGGCCCGATGAGAACCCTGATCACCGGCATCGGCACGCTGCTCACCGGGAACGTCGACGCCCCCGTCGGAGAGCCCGGCGACCTGCTCGTCACCGACGGACGGATCGCGGAACTGAACACCTCCGTCACCGCCGCCGAGGTGGACCAGGTGATCGACGTGCAGGGCGCGACACTGGCGCCCGGTCTCATCGACTCGCACTGCCACGTGGTGCTCGGCGACTACACGCCCCGGCAGACGGCCGTCGGCTTCCTCGCCTCCTACGTGCACGGCGGGATCACGTCCGTCATCTCCCCCGGCGAGATCCACCTGCCCGGACGGCCGCACGACGCCGCCGGGGTGAAGGCCCTCGCCGTCCTCGCGCAGCGCTCCTGGAGCGACTACCGGCCCGGCGGGATGAAGGTCAACGGCGGCTCCGTCGTGCTGGAGCCGGTGCTCACCGAGGAGGACTTCCGGGAGCTCGCCGCCGAGGGGGTGCGCTGGGCGAAGTTCGGGTTCGGCCGGTACGCCGACCCCGCCGACGGCCTGGCGCAGGTCAGCGCCGCGCAGCGGGCCGGGATCCTGGTCACCTGCCACTCCGGCGGGGCCTCCATCCCGGGATCCAAGCCGATCACGACCGACCACCTGATGCTGCTGAAGCCCGACGTCTGCGGGCACATCAACGGCGGCCCCACCTCGCTGGACTCCGACGGGCTGCGCACCATCGTCCGGGACGGCGGCATGGCGCTGCAGCTCGTCCAGGCCGGGAACCTGCGCAGCGCGATCGAGCTGGTCGAGCTGGTGCGCGAGTACGGGGCGGAGCACCGGGTGGTGCTCGGCTCCGACACCCCCACCGGAACCGGCACGATGCCGCTGGGCGTGCTGAAGACGGTCGCCGAGCTCAGCTCCCTGGCCGGGGTCGACCCGGCGGTGGCGTGGGCGTGGGCGACGGGCAACGTCTCGTCGGTCTACTCGCTGGAGGCCGGGCTCATCGAGCCGGGACGTCCCGCCGACCTGGTGGTGCTCGACGCGCCCTGGGGCTCGCAGGCCCCCGACGCGCTCGGCGCGCTCGCCCGCGGCGACATCCCCGGCATCAGCCTGGTGCTCATCGACGGCGAGATCAAGGCCCTCACCAGCCGGAACACCCCCGCGGCCGCGCGCAAGGCGCGGATCACCCCGCACATCCCCGAACCGCCCGGCTCGGCGCACGTCTGCTGACGAGGAGAGATCCATGACCATCACCGATGTCCTCATCCCCGCCGAGGAAGGCCGGGGAGTGCGGGTCGCGGCCGGGCAGCTGCTCGACCTGATCGACCTGGAGGGAAGCCAGGTCGCCGACCTGGTCGCCTACGACGCCGCCAAACCCGAGGAGGAGTACCTCTCCCCCGCGCACACGGCCGCCGTGAACACCTCCGTACTGCTGAAGGTCGGGCAGAGCCTGTACTCCAACCACCGCAACCCGCTGCTCACCATCGTCCGCGACGACGTGGGCAGGCACGACATCGTGGTGCCGTGCTGCGACCCCGAACGGTACGAGTACTCCTACGGCGTCAAAGGGCACCGGAGCTGCCTGGACAACCTCTTCCAGGCCCGTGACCTCCTCGGACTGGACCTGACGGTACGCGGCGAGAACGCCTGGAACGTCTTCATGCACAACCGGGTGACCGAGACGGGCGAGGTCGTCACCGACCCGGCGCTGCACCCGGCCGGCTCCACCATCACGATGCGCGCCGAACGCGACCTGATCGTGCTGGTGTCGGCCTGCCCGCAGGACCTCAGCCCGTGCAACAACTACGACCCCACGTCGATGCGTCTGGTCGTCCGAGACGCGGAGGACGAGCGATGACCGCCTTCTACGAGCTTTCCCGGCAGGCGCGCCTCCCCGTCTCCGCGCGGAAGATCCGGCCTCCGTTCACGATCGACCCGACGATGTGCTTCTACTCGCCGCAGGAGAACGTCGACTCCCTCCAGCACCCCCGGGTGGCCGCGTGGCTCGACTTCGTCCAGCACGAGTGGACGCCCTCGCCGGTGCCGGGCGCGGACGCCGGACGGATCGCCGTGCTGATCCCGTGCACGAAGTACAAGCCGTACCCGACGAGCCGCGAGCACCGCGGCATCAACACCGCGCTGCTCGCCGCGGGCTGGAAGCCGTCCGGCGGTGAGATCCCCGAAGGGCTCGACGCGTGCCTGGAGCCCGGGGAGGACCCCCGGCTGCTCGACGTGTCGCCGATGGTCCGCGACGGGTGGGTGCTGGACCGCTTCGTGGTGAGCGAACCCCTCGCGCTGGTGCCGTACGAGCACGTCTACCACTGGCGCGGCGAGCAGAGTCCCGCCACGTCCTACGACGACCCGGGGTTGTTCGAGTCGCGCGGAACCTCCGTGACGCCCTACCGGGAGGACAACACCGCCACTCCCGCGCCCGACGGCACCTGGCGCTGGGGTCCGGGCGAACGCGAGGCGTATGTCGACATGCACGACGCGCTGGTCGCGGTGCTCGCCACGACGTTGGAGCGTGTCGGCCCCTCGTACACGGGGATCGGCGCGTGGGTGTCACCCGGCCTCACCCACATCAGCTTCCTGGCCGACCTGCCGCGCCGGAAGGCCGACGGGATCCCCTCCTCGCGCCGCGGGCCGACCGGCCTGAAGCCGCTGACCGGGGTCCTCGACCGGCTTCCCGGAGCGCTCACCCTGATGCCCGACCGGCGGCAGCTCGACTCCGCGCTCGAAGCCCTGGCCGTCCGCCTCGCCGGGCAGGGCCGCTCCTCCTCGCCGGGCTCGGTCCGCTCGGTGTTCGCCCGCGGCGACGGCCGCGACACCCCGCTGGCGCTCCCCGAGACCCTGGCCCACCTCAACGGCTGGATCGACAGCGTGACGGGAGGACGCTCATGACCTCCCCCGAAGCCGTCCCCGGCATCGTCTCCGCCGCTCGGGCGGCCCTACCGGGCTGGCGTGACGCCGCCCCGCACGCCCGCGCCGACGTGCTCCGCCGCGCCGCCGACCTCGTCCGGGAACGTCTGGAGAAACTCGCCGTCCTGCACTCACGGGAGTCGGGCAAGGTCATCACCCAGGCCCGCGGCGAGGTGCGCGGCGCCGCCCGCCTGCTGGAGGTCAACGCCGAACTCGGCCGCACCTGGGCGGGCGCCCTCGCCCCGACCGGGGCCCTCCCCGGCGGGGAACGCGACCTCACCCTCGTGGAACGTGTGCCCGTGGGCGTCGTCGTCGCGGTGATCCCGTTCAACTTCCCCGTCGAGCTGACCGTCGAGAAGACCGCCGCCGCCCTGGCCACCGGCAACGTCGTCATCGTCAAGCCGCCGCCGCAGAACCCTCAGGCGACCACCGAGGTCTGCGGGCTGCTCCACGAGGCGGGTGTTCCGCAGGACGTCCTGCAGGTCGTCCCCGGTGGTACCGAGCTGTCCGCCGCCCTGTGCGCGGCCCCCGGCGTGGACGCCGTGTCCCTGACCGGCTCGGTCGGCGCGGGCGTCGCCGTCGCCTCGGCCACCGCCGCCCTGCTGCGCCCCCTCCACCTGGAACTGGGCGGCAACGGTGCCGCGATCATCCTGCCCGACGCCGACCTGGACCTCGTCGTCAGCGAGACCCTCCGCGGCCGGCTCCTGATGAACGGCCAGGCCTGCGCCGCCACCAAGCGCGTCCTGGCCCACCGCTCCATCGCCGGCGACCTCACCGAACGCCTCCACGCGGCCCTCGCCGAGGTGCGTCCGGAGGACCCGCTGAAGGAGGACGCCCGCCTGGGCCCGCTGATCGACGCCGGCGCCGCCGCCCGCGTCGCCGGACAGGTCCGCCGGGCCGTCTCCGAGGGCGGACGGCTGGTCCTCGGCGCCTCGGAGGCGGACGGCCCCTGGTACGGGCCCGCCCTCCTGGCCGACGTCCCGACGAGCGCCGCCGTGGCGTGCGACGACGAGATCTTCGGTCCCGTCTTCACCGTCATCCCGGTCGAGGACGACACCGAGGCCGCCGCGGTCGCCAACGCCAGCGCCCTCCGCCTCACCGCCGCCGTCTTCTCCCCCGACCTGCCCCGCGCCATGGCCGTCGCCCAGCGGCTCGACTTCGGCGGCGTCGTCCTCAACGGCACCAACAACTACCGGCCCCCGGTCGTCCCGTTCGGCGGCGTCGGCATGGCCGGCGCGGGCCGCGAAGGCGACGGCTACACGATCGAGGAGCTGACCCGCACCCGCTTCCTGGCCATCCGCGGGCTCCGCCCCGCGGCCGCGCCTCTGGACGTCCCCCGATGAGCGTCGAGCGGGTGCGGGAGGAGGTCGCGCGGACCGCCCGCATGATCGCGGCGGCCGGGCTGGTCGAGGCGTTCGGGCACGTGTCGGCGCGGCTGCCCGACGGCGTGGCGATCACCTCGACGCGGCCGATGGACGCGGCGCGGGCGCAGGACGTGGTGCTGCTCGACGCGTCCGGTGAGGCCGTCGGCGGCGCGCTGGACGACGTTCCACTGGAGATCCGGCTCCACCTGGAGATCTACGCGGCCCGCCCCGACGTGATGGCGATCTGCCGGGGGCACTCCCCCGCCGCCGTCGCCTGGGGCGCGTCCGACGCCGACCTGCCCGCCCTGCACGGGCTGGGGCTGCTGGCGGGACGCCGGGTGCGGGTCCACGACGACATCGCGCTGATCTCCGATCTGCGGAGGGGACGGGCCGCCGCCGAGCGGCTCGGCCCCGACAGCGCCCTGCTGCTGCGGGCCAACGGAGGACTCGCCGTGGGGGCGACGCTCACCGAGGCCGCGACCCGGCTGTACGCGCTCGAAGAACGGGCGCGGGTCGCGCTCGCCCCCACGCCTCCTGCCGCCCGCCCGGTCACCGAGGCCGAATGGGACGCGCGGGAGCCCGACAGCGCGGTGGAACTGGTCCGGGCCTGCCGCTGGTTCGCCCACCGCTTCCGCACCCGGACCGACGACCAGAACTGAGGAGGAGACCGATGCTGAACTCGCTGGAGCCCTCGGCGACGATGAGCGAAGAGGAACTGGAGTCCTACCGGGACCGGTTCGCCGCCCACCTGTCCCAGACCGTCCCCGGCCGCAAGGAGCTGGTGGTCTCCGCCGCCGACGCCTGCACGCTGCGGGCCGCCGACGGCCGCGTCTACCTGGACATGACGTCGGGCATCGCGGTCGCCAACGTGGGCCACTCCCACCCGGCGGTGGTCGAGGCCGTGCAGCGGCAGATCACCCGGTACGCGCACGTCAACGTGTACGGGCGGTTCGTCATCCCCGAGCAGGTGGAGATGGCCGAACGGCTGTCCCGCGCGGCGGGCGGCGCGCTCAGCACCGCCTACCTGACCTCCTCCGGGGCGGAGTCCACGGAGTGCGCGCTCAAGCTCGCGCGCAAGTACACCGGGCGGCCCAAGTTCGTCGCGATGGAGCGGGCCTACCACGGACGGACGTTCGGGGCCCTGTCGGTGAGCTGGCGGGAGCAGTGGCGCAAGCCGTTCGAGCCGCTGCTGCCCGAGGTGGAGTTCGTCCCCTTCGACGACCTGGAGGCCGCCGCTGCCGCCATCGACGAGCGGACCGCCGCGGTGATCGTCGAACCGATCCAGGGCGAGGGCGGCATCCGCGTCCCGTCCGACGGCTACCTGCCGGGGCTGCGCGAGCTGTGCGACCGCGCAGGTGCGCTGCTCATCTGCGACGAGGTGCAGGGCGGCATGGGACGGGCCGGGGTCTGGTTCTCCCACCAGCTGTGGGGGGTGCAGCCGGACATCGTCACCTGCGCGAAGGCCGTCGGCGGCGGGCTCCCGCTGGGCGCGGTGCTGGCCCGTCCGGAGGTCTTCGCGACGTTCCTCGACCCGGCGCTCAGCCACCTCACCACGATGGGCGGCAACCCGGTCGCCTGCGCGGCGGGCATCGCCGCCTTCGACGTGATCGAGAACGAGGGGCTTGTCGCCAGGTCCGCCGAACTCGGCACGTACCTGCGCGAACGGCTGGAGTCGGTGCGCGGCCAGTTCCCCGACCTGCTCGTCGACATCCGGGGCCGCGGCCTGTGGTGCGCGTTCGAGCTGAGCGTCCCGGCCCAGCAGGTGGCCGACATGATGCAGGAGCGCGGAGTGCTCGTCGGCTCGGTCCTCAACTCCGAGGGCACGATCCGCGTGACGCCGCCGCTGGTCATCACGCCCGCCGAGATCGACGTCTTCATCGGCGTGCTCCGCACCGTCCTCGGCAGACTGGCGTGAGCGGGCCGCCGCTGGCCCGCGAAGAGGTCCTGATCCGGGCGGCCTGGGTACTGACCGTCGGGCCGGAAGGGGACGTCCCGGATGGCGCGGTGCACGTACGCGACGGGCGGATCGTCTCCGTCGGACCCTACGAAGCCCTGCGCGCGGCGCTTCCCGGCGTTCCCGTCACGGGCGACGGGACGGGCCTGCTCATCCCGGGCTTCGTCAACACCCACACCCACCTGTCGGAGGCGCTGGCCACCGGGATGGGCTCGGAACTGACGCTCTTCGAGTGGGGCGCGGGGATCGTCGGGCCGCTGGGCTCGGTGCTCACCGAGGAGGACGCCCGCGAAGGCACCCGTCTGCGGGCCGTGGAGATGCTCCTGTCGGGCGTCACGACGGTCAACGACATGTTCGTCCACTGCAACCCCGACGCGTACGCGAGCCTCGGCGTGGTCGCCGGGCTGGAGTCGGCGGGGATGCGGGGCGTCGTCTCCTTCGGCGCCGAGGACATCGCGGCCCCGGGAGAGCCCGCCTGGGCCGACGTCACACGGATCATGGCCGAGCAGGAGGCACTGGCTCAATCCGCGTCCGACGCGGAGCTGATCGTCTACCGGTACGGGGTCGGAACGCTGCTCGGGCAGAGCGACGAACTGCTCGAAGCGGGTGTGGACGCCTGCCGGAGCCACGGCTGGGCCGTGCACACCCACCTGGCCGAGGTCCGCGAGGAACTCGTCGCCGCGACACAGCGGTGGGGAGTGCGGACCATCCCGCACGCGCTGCGCCTGGGACTGTTCGAACGGCCGCTGATCGCCGGGCACGGCGTCTGGGTGACCGAACCCGACATCGACATCCTCGCCTCGCACGACGTGGCGATCGCCCACAACCCCGTCGCCAACATGATCCTCGGCTCCGGTGTCTGCCCGGTGCCCCGGCTGCGCAAAGCCGGGATCGCCGTCGGCATCGGCACCGACGGGGCGGCGTCCAACGACGGCCAGGACATGCTCCAAGCCGTCAAGATGGCGGCGCTGCTGCAGAAGGTGCACACGCTGGACCCGTCGGTCATCGACGCCTCCGACGTGCTGCGGATGGCGACACTGGACGGGGCGCGCGCACTCGGACTCGACCACCTCGTCGGCAGCATCGAGCCCGGCAAGCGGGCCGACCTGGTGCTCCTCCAGGACTCCGTCTGCGTGTCGGTGCTGCACGACCCCTGCGGCCAACTCGTCTACGGGGCCTCACCGCGCTCCGTACGCGAGGTGTGGGTGGACGGACGGAACCTCGTCAGTGACCACGCCTGCACGGTCATCGACGAACGGGAGCAGATCGAGGTCTGCCGCCCGCTCACCCGGCGTATCGCCGAGACCTCCGGGCTCGCCTCCGCCGGCTTCTCCCGGCTCGGAGGCAGGACGACATGAGCGCGATCGTCATCGGCGGCGGCCACAACGGGCTGGTGGCCGCCGTGTACCTGGCCAGAGCCGGAGTCGAGGTGACCGTCCTGGAGGCGTCCGAGACACCGGGCGGCTGCGTCTGGACGGAGGAACTCCCCGGCGAGGCCATCGCCGAACGTGGAGCCGTCGACCACGGAGGCATCGCGGCGATCGCGGCCGACCTCGGCCTGGACGCCTTCGGGCTGGAATACGTCGAACGCGACCGGCTCCAGACGGTTCTCTTCGGCGACGGCGAACGCCGCGTCTTCGAGGTCTCGGCCGAGGAGACGGCAGCCGGATTCGGTGCCGACGCCGCCGCGTACCTGGAGCTCGTACGGCAGGCACGGTCGTTCTTCTCCGTGCTGGACGGCTTCGCCAGCCCTCCGACGATGACCGAACTCGCCGCTGTCCTGAACGGTCTACGCGGCGGCGACACCACGTTCCGGATGCTCCTGTCGTCGGCGGAAGCCGTCCTGGAACGCACCTTCAGCGACCCGCACCTGCGGGCCTCGCTCGCTCTTTACGCGGCGCACGGACAGATCCCAGCCTGGGCGCCGGGCTCCGGAATGCTCGCACTGCTACTGCCGTCCATGCACGGCGAGCCCGCGGTGCGTCCGGTGGGCGGCTCCAGAGCACTGGTCTCCGCACTGGTCGCGGCGCTGGAAGCCGCCGGAGGGAAAGTCCGTACGGGAGCCGAAGTCACCGGCTTGGAGCGTGTCGGAGACACCGGTTACGCCGTGACGCTGGCAGACGGCGACCGTCTCACCGCGGACAAGGTCATCTCGACGCTGGACGTGAAGCGGACGACGAACCTGCTCACCGCCCCGCCCGATGCGATGCGCCGAGCCGCCGACAGCGTCACCTCAGGGCGCTTCAACGTCTGCGAACTGACCATCTCCCTGACCGGACTCACCCCGCCCGAGCCCTTCGCCGACCCGACAGGCCCCCTCTGCTTCGTCCAGGACCGCCTGGAGGACCTGCGGCGGGGCTTCGGCGACGTCATCGCGGGACGCCTCCCCGGCTCTCCCTGGGCGATGGCCATCGGCGCCGGGACGGGGATGTGGATCTCCTCGGTGGTCCCCCTGCGCCGCGCCGACGGCCCGTGGACCCCCGCCTTGGAGGAGCAGGCCGCCGAACGCGTCCTGGCGTCCGTCTCCAAGGTGCTCGGAACCGACCTGTCCGGCGACGTCCTCGTCACCGGCCCCGCCGCCTGGTCACAGCGGCTGCATGGCGACGGCAACCCCAACCACCTCGACCTGAGCGTCGACCAGCTCCTCGGCTGGCGCCCGCCCGGCCTGCGCGCGCCCCGCACCCCGCTGCCCGGCCTCTACCTCGCCGGAGCCGGCACCCACCCCGGCGGCGGCCTGTCCGGCGTCTCCGGCAGGACCGCGGCCACCGCGCTGCTCACCGACACCGGACGGCGCCCCGCCGCCGAAAAGCCCTGGACCAGGGCCCGGCAGGAGGCCTCGGGCCTGTGGTCGGGCCTGCGGGCCTACCGCGCGATGCGCGCCACCGAGAGGAAGAGCCGATGAAGACCGCCTTCGAGCTGATCGACGCGATGACCGGCTACCAGCCGGCCGCCGTGATCGCCTCCGCCTGCCGCCTGGGCGTGTTCGACGCGCTCGGCGACACCCCCCGCGAGGCCGCCGACCTCGCCGCCGAACTGGGCCTGGCCCCCGCCCCGACCGGCACGCTGCTCGCCTCCCTGACCGCCCTCGGGCTGCTCGGCCCCGGCAACACCCTCACCCCCCTGGCGGAGCGCCTGCGCCGGGGCGCGGACCTGGAACTGCTCGTCCGCAAAGAGGCGTTCTTCGCGAAGGTCTGGACCGACCTGGACCCCACGATCCGCACCGGCGAGCCCCGGCTGGCCCCCTGGACCGAACGGCTGGAGACCGAACCGCAGGTCGCCCGCGACTTCCTCGCCGCCCTCATCACCCTCGCCCGGGAGACCGGCCCCGACCTGACCGCCCTGCCGGAGTTCGCCCCCGGCAGGCGCGTCCTGGACGTCGGCGGCGGCCTCGGCTCCTACGCCGTCCCCTTGGCCTCGGCCGGAGCCGACGTGACGATGGTCGACCTGCCGCAGGTCGTCGCGTGGGCCCGCGAGGATCTCCCCGGGAACGTGAAGGCCGTCGCCGCCGACGTCCTGGCCGTGCCGTCCTGCGGTGTCGAACCCGGCTCGGCGGACACCGTCCTGATCTCCCACCTGCTGCACGACCTCACCGACGAGCAGTGCGTCCGGGTCCTGCGCGAAGCCCGTGCCGCGCTCACCCCCGGCGGCTCGGTCGTCATCGTGGAGATCCCCGGTGACTCCCCCGGGACGATGGGTCCGCTGTTCGACCTGATGATGCGGGTGGAAACCCCGGGAAAGGCCAGAACCCCCGACGCCATAAGGGATCTGCTCGCTGCCGCGGGTCTTTCTGAAATCCGGGAAGCGGCCTATCCTCGTCCCGTTCTGGTACTGGTGGGGGAAACTGGATGAGTGGTGCTGTCTTGTTGACGCTGACCGATGTGCACCGCATTCTCCGCGATCGTATCGGCGCAGGCGTCTACACGGTCGGTACGAAACTTCCGTCCTGCCGGGCTTTGGCCACCGAATTGGGCACCAATCCTTCGACGGTGGACCGCGCCATCCAGCGACTGGCGGCCTCCGGCCTGGTCCGCACCCACGCCCGGCAGGGCAGTTTCGTCACCCGGATCCCCGAATCGACCCTGCTCAGCGCCGAGACCTTCGGCTCCGACCTGCGCGCCCTCTTCACCCGAGCCCAGTCCGCGGGATTGTCCTCGGCGGACATCCAACACCTGGTGGACGAGGCCCTCGACGCCCTGCGCCCCGCCCCCCGCGTCGCTTTCGTGGAATGCAATCCGCGCGACCTGGAACGCATGAGCGCCCTGGTCGAGAACACTTCCGGCATCTCCGTCGAGCCCATTCTTCTGGAAGACGCCGCGGGCCGCCGCCTCGACACCGAATACGACGTCGTCACCACCCCCATCTTCCACCTGCGCGACCTGGAGCCCCTGGTCGGCTCTTTCGACAACGTCGTGGAAATCAACGCCTCTCCCAGCCCCGCGGTCCTCCGCCGCCTGGCCACCCTCTCCTCCGACCGGCGCATCGTCGTCGCGGCCCCCACCGAACGCGGCCTGGACCGCATGGTCGCCCTCGTCACCCAGTACCACCAGACCCGTCCGGGACGTTTCCTCATCGGCACCGACGACGTGGCCTCCCTGTCCGGCACCGACACCCTCGTCCGCAACAACGCCCGCGACCTCCCCGACGGCGCCGCCCCCCTGGCCCGCGAGGTCATCACCATCGACTGGGAACTCGACCCCGACTTCGGCAACACCTTCCCCGCCCGAGTCCACGCCGTCGTCCACCGCCCGAAGACCCGCTAGCCGGAGAGCCGCTCCTTCCCGAAGCGGGACACCCAGCGGCGCTGCCAGGGGGTTTCGACGGCGCGCGGGTGGTGGTGGGCGCGGGCCCAGGCGACGGCCTCGTCCGGGGAGAGGCCGGACAGGACGGCCAGGCAGGCGATGACGGTGCCGGTGCGGCCGACGCCGCCGTTGCAGGCGACTTCGACGGGCTCGCCCGCCTTGGCCCGTTCGTGCAGTGACCGAATGCGCTCGACGGCCTGGGCGTGGTCGCGGGGCAGCAGGAAGTCCGGCCATTCGAGCCACTCGTGCGGCCACGTCAGGGCGTCGTCGTGGCGGCGGCGCAGCCGGGACGAGCCGAGGTAGAGGCCGAAGGCGGGTGCGGGGCCCTCCGGCGGGGGGCGGCGAAGGCCGCGGCCCCGGATCCAGGAGCCGTCGGGCAGCCGGATCGCGCCGGGCAGCGGGGAGTCCGTCATCTCGAGGTCTCCAGGGAGGACGGGACGGGGCGGAGGATCTGGTCGGCCCAGAGGTGGAGGACCTCGTCCTCGATGGTGCGGTCGGTGCGCAGGACGCTGCTGAGGGCCAGGCCGCGCAGGAGCGCCAGGAGGGACTCGTGGGAGACGGTGCTCTGGCGGTCGGTTCCGGACAGGTGGGGGAAGGCCTGCGAGAGGAGGTCGTGCAGGGTGCGGCCGAGTTCGCGTTCGCCCGGGACGAGGGCCTGGCGGAGGGCCTCGTCGGTGCGGGCGGCGAGCCACAGTTCCAGGCCGGCCAGGAACAGGGGGCCCGACATCACCTCGCGGAAGAGGTCCACCGCCGCGTCGACGCGGCCCTCGACGGGGGGCAGGTCGTGGAAACGGGTGCGGACGTAGGCGATCTGGCGTTCGGCGATGTGCCGGACCGCGGCCACGAGCAGTTCGCTCTTGGACCCGAAGTGGTGCAGGAGCGCGCCGCGGGAGACGCCCGCGCGGGTCTGCACGCGCTGGAGGGTGGTCTCGGCGTACCCGTCTTCGACCAGGCAGGTGACGGCGGCGTCGAGGAGGGCCGCGCGCGTGCGCTCCCATCTCTGCTGGCGGGGACGTTCTGACACCTGGCCATGGTAGCGGCCGACGTGCTAAAAAAGACCGTCCAGACGGACTGTTTATTCGAGGAGGCTTCCATGTCGGCCGTTGACCTGGTGTGCAGGGGCGCCGCGCCGCGCGAACCGCTGTGGGCCGGTACCGAAGGGGACCCCCGGTCATGACGGTCATCGTCGACAAGGACGGACCGGTCACCCTGATCGGGATCGACCGGCCCGAGCGCCGCAACGCCGTCGACCGCCCCACCGCCGAGGCCCTGGCCGACGCGTTCCGCGCCTTCGACGCCGACGATGACGCCGCCGTCGCGGTGCTCTACGGGACGGGCGGGACGTTCTGCGCGGGCGCGGACCTGCACGCGCTCGGCACCGGCGACGGCAACCGGGTCGAGCCCGACGGCGACGGCCCCATGGGCCCGACCCGGATGCGCCTGTCCAAACCGGTGATCGCCGCGATCAGCGGGCACGCCGTGGCCGGCGGACTGGAACTGGCGGTCTGGGCGGATCTGCGGGTGGTCGAGGAGACCGCGGTTCTCGGGGTGTTCTGCCGCCGCTGGGGCGTGCCGCTGATCGACGGCGGCACCGTCCGCCTGCCCCGCCTCATCGGCCAGAGCCACGCGATGGACCTCATCCTCACCGGCCGCCCGGTGGACGCCGCCGAAGCCCTGCGCATCGGCCTGGCCAACCGGGTGGTCCCCGAGGGCCGGGCCCTCGCGGCGGCCCGCGAGCTGGCCGAGACCCTCGCGGCGTTCCCGCAGACGTGCCTGCGCCGGGACCGCGCCTCGGTCCTGGACCAGCACGGCCTCACCGAGGCGGAGGCCCTGGCCGCGGAGTTCCGGCACGGCCTGGTCTCCCTGGCCTCGGACGCCCTCGACGGCGCCGCCCGCTTCTCGTCCGGGGCGGGCCGTCACGGTTCCTTCGACTCGCGCTGACGCGCGCCGATCCACCGTTCCCGCGACCGGCGGGGCGCCGCCCCGCGGCGCCCCGCCGGTTCGGCGTTCCGCCCCGATTCGTACCCGAAGGCATTGCCTGGAGGCGGCCTAAGACTCTACTCTGCGAAACGTTGTTTCCATTTTGTCCGTCAGGAGCATGCATGGATCCAGCTTGCGGTCGACCTCGACCCGGGCCCGGAAACCCCCGCTGTTCAGCGGGTGGTAGCGGAATTCCGGCTTCCGGGGCTGCCGAGGAGCTGGAGGCGGCTCCCATTTTGGGAAACAGCGTTTCCTTTTTGGGAAATCTCCCGGACCATCACCCGCCCTCGAGGAGACGACGGCCGGCGCGACGCCGGTTCCGGTGGGCCGTCGCTGTCACCCATCACGCCGGGCCTTCCGCCCGGTGCCGCACCACCGAGCTCAAGCGAGCACAAGGAGAGACAGTGAAGGTCACCTTCAGTTGGCGTCCGAAGAAGACCGCCCTCGCGATCACCGCCGCGGCCGGCGCGCTCCTGGCGTCCACGGTCGTCGCCGCCCCCGCGGCGAGCGCGGCCACGGCCTGCAGCGGTTACTCTTCGAGCAGCACCACCTGCGTCACCGAGTCCGCGACCATCGGCGGGACGTCCTACAACCTGAAGTGGTACCTGCCCAACGGCACCGCTTCCGCGCTGATGCTCGTCCAGCACGGCTTCAGCCGCGGCTGCAACAACCTCACCAACACCAGCAAGGCGATCGCCGAAAAAGGCGTCATGGTGTTCTGCCTGAACGCCGACATGACCGGCGGCAACGCGGCCCTGGGCAACGCTCTGGGCAACGCGCTCAGCGCCCGCACCCTCACCCCGCCGAACGGCAGGGCGCTGCCCGTCAAGTACATCGTGGGCGGCCACTCCGCGGGCGGCCACTTCGCCTCCGTCGTCGGCGCCCGCCTGGCCGCCAACGGCTACGCCGACCTGAAGGGCGCGATCCTCTTCGACGGCGTCGCCAGCGACGGCTTCACCGCCAACCTCCAGGCCATCTCGGCCGGCGCCACCCGCCCGGTCCTGCAGATCGCGGCCCGCCCGAGCCTCATCAACCTGTTCAACAACTCCTTCGACGCGCTGGCCTCGCTCGGCGCGGACTTCGTCGGCATCCAGCTCGTGTGGACCAAGTACAACGCGGGCGTCTCGCCGTCCGGCGGCAGCTGCCACATCGACTCCGAGGGCGAGAACACCGACACCCTCGGCGTCCTCGGCGCCGCCTGCTCCCCCAACAGCACACAGGTCGCCCGCCTGCGCGACTACGGCTCCACCTGGGCCAAGGACATGGCCACCGGCTCCTACACCGCCAGCCACTACTGCGGGAACTCCGACGACCTGTCCACCTGCGGCAGCACCGCCATGACCATCCTCGGCGGAACCCTGCCCCTGGCCGCCGTCATCCGTAACTCCTGACCATCCCCCACGTCGCCGTCCTCCTCCGGCGACACGAAGGGCCCGCCCACCCCGGCGGGCCCTTCCCCATTCCCGGGAAGTAAGGCAAAAGCCATTTTGAACGTGTAAATGTAAAGAGTGGATGTTTCTGAAACACCTGGTTGGCAGGACCGGATCCAGGCTCACCTGCCTCATTCCGCGCGTACTTGGAACTACCTCCTCGGCGGCCAGGACAACTACCCGCCCGACCGCGAGGTCGGGGGCATGATCATCAACATGTTCCCGGACATCGCCCTGCTGGCGCGGCTGCAGCGGCGGTTCCTGGTCGCCGCCGTCACCTATCTGGCCAAGGAGGCGGGCATCCGGCAGTTCCTGGACATCGGAGCCGGGCTGCCGACCGCGGACAACACCCACGAGGTCGCGCAGGCCATCGCGCCCGAGTGCCGTGTCGTCTACGTGGACAACGACCCTCTGGTGCTGGTGCACGCCGAGGCGCTGCTGCGCAGCGCCCCCGAAGGGGCCTGCGCCTATATCGAGGCCGACGTCCGCGACCCGGGGAAGATCCTCGCCGAGGCCGCCGAGACGCTGGACTTCAGCAAGCCGATCGGGCTGACCATGCTCGGCATCATGGGCCAGCTCCCGGATTCCGACGATCCGCACAGCATCGTCCGCACGCTGGTCGACGCGCTGCCGTCCGGCAGCTACCTGGCGCTCGGCGACGGCACCGACACCAACGAGACGCTCAACCAGGCGATCGCGACGTACAACGCCAACTCCGCCAGCTCCTACCACCTGCGCAGCCGGGACGAGATCACCCGCTACTTCGAAGGCCTGGAACTCGTCCCGCCGGGCGTCACCACCAGCGCCCAATGGCGTCCCGGCCCGGTGGAGGTCGGCACCCCGCTGGAGACCAGCGATGCCGTCTGCGGGGTCGGCCGCAAACCCTGAACCCCCGGCCCACGCCGTCGCCCCCGGGTCAGGAGTCAGGGGCGACGGCCGAGCCCGGCGGTCCTGTCGCACTGGAGCCGGCGCCACCCCGTGCCGCAGCCGACCGCCTGATCAGGCCTCGGTCAGCCGATCAGGCGGAGGCCGGCCAGATCAGGCGGCGTTGGTCAGCCTGAGGACGTACTCGATCAGCGTGACCAGGATGGCCTTGACGGACTCGCGCTGGCGCACGTCGCACAGGAGGACCGGGACCTCGGGGCCCACGTCCAGGGCGTCCCGGATCTCGTCCGGGTTGTACTTCTGGGCCCCTTCGAAGCAGTTCGCCGCCACCACGAACGGGATGCCGCGCTGCTCGAAAAAGTCGATCGAGGCGAAGCTCGACTCCAGCCTGCGGGTGTCGGCCAGGACGATCGCGCCGGTCGCGCCGTAGGCCATCTCGTCCCACATGAACCAGAACCGCTCCTGGCCGGGCGTGCCGAACAGGTAGATCCGCAGGCCGCCGCTGAAGGTCAGCCGGCCGAAGTCCATCGCCACCGTGGTGGTGGACTTGCGCTCCACGCCGGTGGTGTCGTCGACACCCACGCTGGCGTCGGTCAGGTCCTCCTCCGTGCGCAGCGGACGGATCTCGCTGATCGCGCCGACCAGGGTGGTCTTTCCGACTCCGAAACCACCGGCGACCAGCAGTTTCAACGCGACGGTCGGCGCGTCGGCGACTTCCCGGTGGGAAGGGTCAGAGGTGGCGAAGTTCATCGAGCACTCTCATCAGCAAGTGAGCGTCAGGACGCTGGGGGGCAGGTTGACGGACCTCTTCGATCAGTCCGTAGTGGTAGAGGTCGCCCAGGAGCACCTGGACCACCCGCAGCGGAAGTTCCACCTCGGAGGCCAGGTCGGCGGTGGTCGACGGCCGCCGACACAGTTCCAGCAGCCGCCGGTGCTCACTCGAGAGCCTGACGTTCTCCGCGGCGCCCCGGCCGCTCACGACCAGGATGGTGACCAGGTCGAGCCGCACCCCCCGGGGCTGGGTGCGGCCCCTGGTGACCGCGTAGGGGCGCACCAGCGGACCGGCTTCCTTGCCCACCCAGCGTTCCCTGGGCAGCGGCCCTCCTGTTCCCCCCGGTCCCCCGGCCGCGCTCATCCGGCGCTCGCCGTCGGTTGCCTGCGCGGCGCGGCCGCCATGTGCTGCCGCACCCGCTTGATCAGGAGCGCCATCTCATAGGCGACGAGTCCCGCCTTCGGCCCGGCGGTGCTCAGCACGGCCAGGCAGCTGCCGTTCCCTGCGGGCAGGACGAAGAAGAGCTTGTCGTCGAGCTCGATGACCGCCTGCCGGACCTGCCTGGCGCCGAAATGATCACGCGCGCCGTTGGACAGGCTGTGGAAACCCGAGGACAGCGCGGCGAGGAACTCGGCGTCCGCGCGGGAGACGGTGCGCGAGGCACCCATCACCAGACCGTCGCGGGACAGCAGCACCGCCTGGTGCACCTGTTCCACCCGCTGGACCAGGTCATCGAGCATCCAGCTCAATTCTCCGGATGGCTGCGGCTGAGTCACGGCCTCTCCCGTTCATCGTAGGTTTCGAACTCTGTGGTCTCATCGTCCGAGCCGCGTCCCTGCAGCCATCCAGACTGCAGTGCGGACATCAGGTCCCGGCTGAACTCCGGATCCGGCTCGACGAAACCCTCGTCCTCCTCGGAGGACCCGTTCGCGGCACCGGTGTACGAGGACTCCGACGTCTTACGCAGCTGCGGCGCCAGGTGCTGCTGCCGGTTCCGGCGGGGCAGCTTGCCCGGCCGTCCGCCGTTTCCCCGGCCCTGCTCCGGGGCGGGAGCGGGCGCGGGCGGCTGCGGGAACAGTCCTGCCGGGGTCTCCGGAACCGCCCCCGTGTAGGCGTCGAACCCGCCGGTGAGCGTCGAGTTCGAGTCCGAAGGCACCGAAGGCGGTATCGAGGGCGGGGCGTACCTGCCCGAGGACGAGGTCGCGGGCCCCTCCGGCAGCGCGGGGTTCTGGCCCGTGGTGGAGGCGGACGGAGCCGCCGGGGACATCCTGCTGGCCCGCACGGGCTCTCGTTCCTTCCTCGCGTGGGCTCCGCCGGTCCGCACGACCAGGCTCTCGGGCAGGAGGACGACGGCCGAGGTGCCTCCGTAGGCGGACGGCTGGAGCGTGACCTTGATGCCGTGCTGCGCCGCCAGCCGGGCCACCACGAAGAGGCCGAGCCGGTCGCTGTCGGCCAGGTTGAACTCCGGCGGGTCGGCGAGGTTCCGGTTGAGCATGGCCATCTGGTCGGGGTAGATCCCGATGCCGCGGTCGACGATCTCGACGACCACGCCGTTGGCGACGGCCTCGGCCCGGACCAGCACCTCGGTGGTCGGCGGGGAGAACATCGTGGCGTTCTCGATGAGCTCGGCCAGGAGGTGGATGACGTCGGCGACCACGTCGCCGTTGATCAGGACGGAGGAGGAGACCGCGGTGTCGACCCGGGTGTACTCCTCCACCTCGCCGAGCGCGGCGCGGACCACGTCCTCCATCTCCACCGGGTGGTCCCAGGCCCGGACGGTGGGCGCCCCGGACAGGATGACCAGACCCTCGGCGTGCCGCCGCATGCGGGTGGTGAGGTGGTCCAGCTTGAACAGGCCGTCCAGCTCCTCGGGACTGGAGGCGCGGCGCTCCATCGCGTCGAGCAGCTGGAGCTGGCGCTGCAGCAGCGCCTGGCTGCGCCACGATAGGTTGACGAAGACCTGGCCGACGCTCTTGCGCAGCTGCGCCTCGGCGACGGCGACGTCGACCGCGGTGTGCTGCACGGTGTCGAACGCCTCGGCGACCTCGTTGATCTCCTTGGTCACGCCTCGGTCGATCGGCGGCGCCTCGGCCGCGGAGTCGACCTCCTCACCGCGCCGCAGCCGGGCCACGACCCGGGGCAGCCGCTCGCGGGCCAGGTCCCACGCGGCCAGCTGGAGTCCCCTCAGCTCGCGCGAGACGCTGCGCGCGAACCGCAGCGACATCAGGACGGACGCGATCACCGCGAGCAGACCGAGACCACCGGCCAGGATGAACTCCGTGATGATCCGCTGGCCGATCGGCTCGACCTTCTCGTTCCTCAGGTAGGCGCCGGCCTCGCGGAGCTCGGTGCCCCACAGGAGGGCCACCTGCCCGCTGATAGCCCGCCATTCCTTGGGGTCCTGCTGGGTGCGGCCGGCGAGGACCGACTGCTCCATCTGCTCGTACTTCTGGTACTCGGGGCTGTTGACGACCTTGTCCATGTACTTCTGCAGCTCGCCGTCCATACCGCTGACGCCGAAGGCGAAGAACCGCTTGCGGCTGCCGGCCCATTCGGCGAACGCGACCCTGTGGGCGGCGTCGACCCGGGTGCCGGGCCTGATCGAGGACATCAGCGCGCCCTCGCGCATCAGCAGGTCGTGGGCCCACATCAGGTGGAGCATCGACTTGGTGTCCTGCACCACCTGGACGTCCTCGACGCTGACCAGACCGGCGACCGAGCTCAGCATGCTGTCGATGAGCCCGCCGTAGCCCTGGAGGACGCCGATCAGGTCGGTCCGGCCGTCTTCGACCTTGGTACGCAGCTGCTGCAGCCCGCCGAGGGCCTCCTTGGCCTTGACGAGGTGCGACCCCGCGCCGTCGCCCAGCCTGGCGACGATGTCCTTGTCCTCGATCGCCGGCAGGAACACGCCGAGGATCGCGTCCGTCTCCTTCTTCGCCTGGCCGTAGGCGGCTTCGGCGGTGCTCGAGCGGCCCAGCAGCATGGAGGCCGCGACGCGCTCCGCGCCGAGCTTCGTCACGACGTCGGTCGCGGGCAGGCCGAGCTGCTCGTAGGTGTCCGTGTACTCGAACTTCCGCAGCGCGGCCGACAACGTCGTGCTCGCCGCGTATCCCCACAGCACCGTCAGTGAGAGCAACGGCAGTACCAGCAGCGCCGCGATGCGTCGCAGAATCGGCCGCCCACGACGAGGGGTCGGAGATTTTTGGCGTTTGAACAACGTTTTCGCTCCGTGGTCGGGTCCCCTGATCAACCAGGGTCGCTCACAGTACTGAGTTTCAAGGGGTTTTGGCCACCGACCCGAACCCGGGGCCTTCCATAATGGAAGTTGCCGCCGCACGCATGCCCGGCATCGCGCGACGCCCTCTCCGTGGTAGCGGCGTCACGGAGAGAGAAACCCGTGCCCACGCGGCCTTCCCGCAGCACACCACGATCGGCGCCCCGAAAGCCGGGCGACCTTGGAACAGGACATCACGGCGGAATCTCATGCCCGATGAAGCCTCCCATTACTTCGGGAACGCACCGCCGGTCGGACACTATTGATATCGAAGAGATAGGCGCGCCTTGTTCTGCCACGAATACCCGGTGTGATGCTGGTCTCCGATAAGGAGAGATCTCGGCGCGCCGGCCGATCGTGTGCCGGCCCGCCGTCGGTGTGGATGACGACAGGGATTCCGTTCATGCGTTGCTCCACTGCGCGACGGCCGAACCGACTCGCCATCTTGGCAAACTAATCTCCGCGGGAAGTCATGACGACGCGGAGGTGCGAACGGTGATCGATGGAGTGCGCTACCTCGGACGGGGAATCGGCTGGGTGGCCAAACGCCCCGTGCAGTGGATGTTCGGGCTGATCCCCGCCCTGCTGGCGCTGCTGCTGTTCGCGGGGCTGCTGACCTGGCTGGGCTTCCAGATCGGCGACCTCGTCCGGTGGATGACGCCGTTCGCCGACGGCTGGGCCCCCGGGGCGCGCGACACGCTGCGCCTCATCTCCGGGATCGCGGTCTTCGGCGCGGCACTGTTCGTCTCGCTGCTCCTCTTCACCGCCGTCACCCTCATCATCGGCGAACCGTTCTACGAGGCGCTCGCCGTCCGGGTGGAGGACTCCGTGGGCGGCGCCCCGCCCGAACCCGGCGAGCCGTTCTGGCACGGGCTCGGACGGAGCGTCCGCGACGCGCTCGTCCTGGGCGCGGCCGCGGTGGCCTTCGGCGTGCTGTTCTTCGCGCTGGGCTTCATCCCGGTGATCGGCCAGACCGTCGTCCCGGTCGTCGCGCTCGTGGTGTCGGGCTACTTCCTCACCGGGGAGCTGACCGGCATCGCGATGGAGCGCCGCGGGATCCGGCGCAAGGAGCGCTTCGCCCGGCTGAGGTCGCGGCGGTCCACCGCCCTGGGCTTCGGCACCGCCACCTGCGCGCTGTTCCTCATCCCGCTCGGCGCGGTGCTGTTCATGCCCGGCGCGGTCGCCGGAGCCACGCTCATGGCCCGCGATCTGTGCCAAGCTGACACCTCGGCGACTCCAAAGGTTGCATGAACATCTCCTAATAAACGAGAATCTTTAGCTATATTTCATGATCTCCCGGTACCGTCCGGGGAGTTCAGGAGGAGTCGACCCCGGGATGAAGGATGCAGGACGCTAAGCGCAAGCGCGTGATCAAGAAGGCCATCCGGCGCAGGGGAGCACACCTGCTCGAGGCCGTACGGCCTCCGGGGATGGCGCTCAAGCGGAGGGCGCCGTTGCCCGACCGGTCGGCCACACGCCTGGTCGCCTCACCTGTCTTCGTCCTCTCATCGGTACGGTCGGGGTCGACCCTCCTGCGCGTCCTGCTCAACAGCCACTCGCGCATCCGCGCCCCGCACGAGCTGCACCTGCGCACGCTCAAGGTGGAGCCGAGCCGCAAGTACTCCGCCGACATCATGGAGGCGGTCGGGCTCAGCCTGACCGAACTGGAGCACTTGCTGTGGGACAGGGTGCTCCACCACGAGCTGCTGAAGAGCCGCAAGAGCATCATCGTCGACAAGACCCCGTCGAACGCCCTGCAGTGGCAGCGCATCTCCTCGGCCTGGCCCCAGGCCCGGTACATCTTCCTGCAGCGCCATCCCGCCGCCGTCGTCGAGTCGGTCATGAACCGCCGCAAGGACGCCGAGCACGACGCCGTCGTCAAGGAGGTGCTCGAGTACCTGGTGGGCGTCGAGACCGCCCGGCAGAGCCTGGAGGGCCTCACGGTCCGCTACGAGGACCTGACCGCCGACCCGGCCGACGTGACGAAGAAGATCTGCGCCTATCTCGGGGTGCCGTGGGAGCCCTCGATGCTCGACTACGGCTCCCACGACCACGGACCGATCAAGCCGGTCTTCGGCGACTGGAGCGCCAACATCAAGTCCGGGAAGATCCAGCCGGCCCGCCCGCTGCCCCGTTTCGAGGACGTGCCGGAGGACCTGCGGGAGATCACCCGCCTCTGGGGTTACTGAGCTCCGGGACACCGGACCCGCCACCCGGGCCCGCGGCACACACCCGCCGCGGGCCCTTCTCGTGTCCACGATTTGAAGAATTCTTCAATTTCATGCATAGTGAAGAGAACCTCCCACCTCCCACACCCGGCGAAACGAGTCCCGCGTGCCCGTCCCGCTGTACCAGGCAAAGGCCGAGTTCTTCCGCGTCCTGGGCCACCCCATGCGCATCCGCGTCCTGGAGCTGCTCCAGGACGGCCCCCGGCCGGTACGCGAGCTGCTCGAGGAGCTCGCGGTCGAGGCGTCGAACCTCTCGCAGCAGCTCGCGGTGCTGCGCCGCGCCGGACTGGTCAACGGCACCCGCGAGGGCGGCACCGTCGTCTACTCCCTGAGCACCCCCGACGTGGCGGACCTGTTGCGGGCCGCCCGCCGCATCCTCACCGAGATGCTCGCCGACCAGGGCGAGCTGCTGGCCGAACTACGAGCGCAGGAATCACGATGACCACCCCCACCATGCTGCAGCGGCTGCCCGAGCTGCTGCCCGCCAGATCCGACTGGCGCGCCGCCCGCCGCTCCCCCGGCCGCGATCTGCTCGCCGGCCTGATCGTCGCGGTGGTCGCGCTGCCCCTGGCCCTGGCCTTCGGCGTCAGCTCCGGGCTCGGCGCGCAGGCCGGGCTGGTCACCGCGATCGTCGCCGGGGCGCTCGCCGCCGTCTTCGGCGGCAGCAACCTGCAGGTCTCCGGCCCGACCGGGGCCATGACGGTGGTGCTGGTGCCGATCGTGCACCGGTACGGGGCCGAAGGGGTGCTGCTCGTCGGGCTGATGGCCGGACTCGTGCTCATCCTGCTGGCCGCGCTGCGCGCCGGCCGGTTCGCCCAGTACCTACCGATGCCGGTCATCGAGGGGTTCACCGCGGGCATCGCGGTGGTCATCGCGCTCCAGCAGGTGCCCGCCGCGCTCGGGGTCGAGGCGCCCGACGTCGAGGAGGTCTGGCGGGCCGCCTGGCAGTCCCTGCTCCTCTTCCTCCAGAGCCCCGGGATCGCGGCGCCCGCCATGGCGCTCTCGGTCGCCGCGCTGATGCTCGTCGGCGCCAGGTTCAAGCCCGCCGTCCCGTTCTCGCTCGCGGGCATCGTGCTGGCCACGGCCGCGGCCGAACTCGCCGACCTCGACGTCGCCCGGATCGGGGCGCTGCCCTCCGGGCTGCCCTCCCCGTCCCTGGGATTCGTGTCCGTGGACACGATGGCCGCACTGCTGCCGTCCGCGCTGGCCGTCGCGGCGCTCGCCGCGCTGGAGAGCCTGCTGTGCGCGACCGTCGCCGACGGCATGACCGTCGGGGAGAAGCACGACCCCGACCGGGAGCTGTTCGGGCAGGGCATCGCCAACCTCGCCGCGCCGGTCTTCGGCGGAGTGCCGGCCACCGCCGCGATCGCCCGCACCGCCGTCAACGTCCGGGCCGGGGCCCGCTCCCGGCTGGCCGCGCTCACCCACGCCGCCGTGCTCGCCGTCATCGTGCTCGCCGCGTCCGGACTGGTCGGACGGATCCCGCTGGCCGCGCTGGCCGGCGTCCTGCTGGCCACCACCATCCGGATGGTCGAGGTCAGCTCGCTGCGCGCCATCGCCCGCGCCACCCGCGGCGACGGACTGGTGCTGCTGCTCACCTTCGCCGTCACCGTCGCCCTCGACCTCATCACCGCGGTCGCCGTCGGCGTCGCCCTGGCGATCCTGGTGGCGCTGCGCGCCGTCGCCCGCACCGCCAAGCTCGACCAGATGCCGCTGGAGGGCGGCGACCACAGCGAGGAGGAGCGGCGCCTGCTCGACGAGCACATCGTCGTCTTCCGGTTCGACGGGCCGCTGTTCTTCGGGGTGGCGCACCGCTTCCTGCTGGAGCTGTCGGAGACCGCCGATGTGCGGGTGGTCATCCTGCGCATGTCGCGGGTCACCACCCTGGACGCCACCGGCGCGCAGATCCTCGGCGACGCCATCACCAAGCTGGAGCAGCGCGGCATCACCGTCCTGCTCTCGGGCATCCAGCCCGACCACGACCAGGTGCTGGCCGCCCTCGGCATCGCCGACCACCTGCGCCGGGACGGGCTGCTCTTCCCCGACACCCCCGCCGCCATCGCCCACGCCCACGCCCTGCTGCCCCAGCCGCTGTCCCGCGTGCCCTGACGGCACGCGTCCGCGCTTCACCGCCGGTTCACCGGAGCGTGGTGAGATGCGGGGGTGGCGAACGGGAACGGGGAAGCACCGGCTCAGGGATCCTGGCAGGAGGTGGCGCTGCTGTTCCTCCGGCTCGGCACGATCGCGTTCGGAGGGCCCGCGGCGCACACCGCGCTGATGCGAGACGAACTGGTGCGCCGCCGCGGCTGGCTCACCGACCAGAGGTTCGCCGACCTCATGGGCGCCACCAACCTCATTCCCGGCCCCAACTCCACCGAGCTGGCCATCCACCTCGGCCACGAACGGGCGCGGTGGCGCGGGCTGGTCGCGGCCGGGGTCTGCTTCATCCTCCCCGCCGCCCTGATGGTCACGGCGTTGGCCTGGGCGTACGTGCGCTACGGGAGCACCCCTGCGGTCGAGGGGATCCTGTACGGGGTGGTGCCGGCCGTCATCGCGATCATCGCCCACGCCCTCTTCGCCCTGCTCCGCACCGTCCTCAAGACGGTGTGGCTCGCCCTGCTGGCCACCGCCGCCCTCGCCGCCTACCTGGCGGGCGCCAACGAACTGCTCATCCTGGTCTCCGGCGCGCTCGCGGCCGTCGCGGTCCACGCCGCTCGCCGAGCGCGCCCCCTCGACCCGCGAGCCCTGGTCCTGCCGCTCTCCGGCCCGCTGTTCCCCGACCCGACCGGAGCCCAGCTCGCCCAGCTCTTCGCCACCATGCTGAAGATCGGCGCGGTCCTGTACGGCAGCGGCTACGTCCTGCTGGCATTCCTGCGCGGCGACTTCGTCGACCGGCTCGGCTGGATCACCGAACAGCAGCTCGCCGACGCCGTCTCCATCGGGCAGGTCACGCCGGGACCGGTCTTCACCACCGCGACCTTCCTCGGATACGTGATCGCCGGGCCGGCCGGCGCGTTCCTCGCCACCGTGGCGATCTTCCTGCCGTCGTTCCTGTTCGTCGGGCTGCTCACCCGGCTCACCGGTTTCCTGCGGAGCCGGGACTGGACGGGCGCCATGCTGGACGGGCTCAACGCCACGGCCCTCGCGCTGATGGCCGGGGTCTCCTGGCAGCTCGCGCGCGCCGCGGTCGTCGACCCCCTCACCGCCGCCATCACCCTCGGCACTCTCGTGGCGGTGTGGCGGACCCGGATCAACAACGCGTGGTACCTCGCCATCGGCGCGGCGATCGGACTGATCCATGCCCTGGCCGGGTGATTGCCCGGGCAAATGGTGCGGTAAGAGGGATATGTGGAAGCTCAGAAGATCGGATATGACGATGTCGCGCAGGCCGCCCGGCGCATCGGCTCCGGGATCCGCGAGGTCGCCGTCGCGCCCGCGGACGACGGGGTGTGGTTCGCGCTGGAGTTCATGCAGCACACCGGCTCCTTCAAGGCGCGCGGCGCGCTGAACCTGCTGCTCGCCCACCGGGAGGCCGGGACGCTCCCCGAGGCCGGGGTGACGATCGCCAGCGGAGGCAACGCCGCGATGGCCTGCGCGTGGGCGGCGGGCATGTTCGGGATCCCCGCCACCGTCTTCGTCCCGGAGACGGCCCCGGCGGTGAAGGTCGACCGCCTTCGGGGATACGGAGCGGACGTCCGGCAGGTCGGCACCCAGTACGCCGACGCGCTCGGGGCCTGCGAGGAGTTCGCGGCAGGCTCCGGAGCGCTGGCCTCGCACGCCTACGACAACCCCCTGATCGCGGCCGGGGCCGGAACGCTCGTCGACGAGATCCTCGCCCAGGTGCCGGAACCCGACACGATCGTCGTCTCGGCCGGAGGCGGCGGGCTGTTCACCGGGGTGGCGACCGCCGCCGACCACCACGGGCTGCGCACGATCGTCGTGGAGCCCGAGCACTGCCGCGCGCTGAACGCCGCGCTGGAGGCGGGAGAACCCGTGGACGTCCCCGTCGACTCGGTGGCCGCCGACTCCCTCGGCGCCCGCCGCGCCTCCCGGCTGGCCCTGGACACCGCGCGGGCCACCCGCGCCGACAGTGTCCTCGTCACCGACGAGGAGATCATCGACGCCCGAAGGCACCTGTGGCGGCACCACCGGCTCGCGGTCGAACACGGCGCGTCGACGGCCCTGGCCGGGCTGCGGCGGTTCGAAGGCGAGCCGGGCACCACCGTGGTCGTCCTGTGCGGCGGCAACACCGACCCGTCCGACCTCCACTGAAACCGATCTAGAAACTCGCCGCGACAACTCGAAACAAACGGCGTAGCTTCGAGGGATGCCCACTACCAAGGAACGGGCCGACGAGGCGGCGAGGATCCTCGCGGCCCGGCTGCGGCAGCTGCTCGCCGAGTCGCCGCTCAACACCGTCTCGCTGGCCGCCGAGGTCGGCTGGGCCAAGTCGAAGGTCTCCAAGATCCAGAACGGGGTGCAGATCCCCACCGAGAAGGACATCCGCATCTGGTGCGAGGCCACGGGCAACCCCGAGAGCGTCCTCGACCTCATCGCGGCCGTGCGCAACATCGACGACCTCTACATCCAGTGGCGCCGGATCGAGCAGACCGGGCTGCGCCGGGTCCAGGAGTCCTTCCACCCCCAGTACGAGGGCACGTCCGAGTTCCGGATCTTCCAGCACAGCCCCATCCCTTCGCTGCTGCAGACCCCCGCCTACGCCAAGGCGCACCTCACCTCCATCATGCGGTTCCGCGAGGTGCCCGACGACGCGGACGCCGCGGCACAGGAGCGGATCAAACACCAGCAGCACCTCGCCGACGGCGCCAAGCGCTTCAGCTTCGTCGTCTCCGAGGCCGCGCTGTACGCTCCGATGCTCGATGAGGACGGCATGCGGGAACAGCTCGAGCACCTCCTGCACTTCGTGGGCGGGCAGGTGAACGTCTCCCTCGGCGTCCTGCCCCTGTCGGCACCCCGCACGGTCTGGCCGTGGGAGGGATTCTGGATCTACGACGCCGATGAGGTCCGTCCGGATCTGGTCGCGGGGCAGATCCGCAACCGCCAGCCGGCGGACGTCGCGCACTACCTCAAGACCTTCGAACACCTGGTGGAGGCCTCGGCCTACGGCCGTACCGCGCAGAATCTGATCGAGGCGGCAAAACCCTGAAGAAACTCCGAGAAACAACCTGGACGTGCCCCTCGTCGAATCCCTAGTTTTAGGCACGTCCATCGGAAGCACGCTGACTGGAGCGATCCGTGAACAGACCGACCACGGTCGACAGCCAGATGGGCCCGTCCTCGTCTCCCGGGTGGACGGCGGAACGGACGCTTCCGGTGGATCTGCGGGCCGGGACGGCGGCCCGCAGCTGGCTTCGCGGCATCTTCGGCCCCTCCTGCCCGACCCGCGACGAGTTCCTGCTCGTGGTGTCCGAACTGCTCGGCAACTGCGCCGAGCACGGCGGCGGCGGCAAGGTCTCCCTGAGCGTCGTCCACGGCAGGGACCACGTGTGGGGACGTCTGGTCCACCACTCCCCGCCCACCGGCAAGCCGGTGCTGCGCGGCGACGTCGCCGCGCAGACCGAGCTCCTGCTGGCCCCGGCCGGGCCCGCGGTCGCGGTGGAGGAGCTGGCCGAGGACGGGCGGGGCCTGTTCGTCGTCCAGATGCTCTGCTCGGAGTACGAGCACGTCTCCGGCCACGGCTCCTCGGTCACCGAGTGGACGATGGCGGTCCGCTGCTGCTTCGCTTAGGAGAGCAGGCCGGGTGGATCCCGGGGAAAGCGCTCCGGCTACCTTCGTCGGGTAAGCAGCAGCCGGGAGCGCCCCCAGGAGACCCCCCTTGACCAGCACCCTCGATCCCCCCGCGCCCGAGTCCACCTCCCCTTCCCCCCGATCCAGGCTGACCCTGGCGGCTCTGGCGGTCGCGTGCTCCCTGGTGGCGGTCCAGCAGACCCTGGTCATCCCGCTGCTGCCGAACCTCATGCGCGAGTTCGACACCTCGGTCGCCACCGTCACCTGGGTCTTCACCGCCTCCCTGCTGGCCGGCGCCGTCGCCACCCCGCTGCTGTCGCGCTTCGGCGACATGTACGGCAAGAAGCCGCTGATCCTGATGACCTTGGGGACGCTGCTGGCCGGCTCCGTCCTCTGCGCGCTGGCCACATCGCTGGGCGTGCTGTTCGCCGGACGCGCGGTGCAGGGCGTCAGCGTGGCGCTCTTCCCGCTGGCGATCGGGGTGATCCGCGACGTCCTCCCGCCCGCCCGCATCATGAGCGCGATCGGCTTCGTCAGCGCCACCATGGGCATCGGCGGCACCCTCGGCATGCTCATCACCGGACTGCTGGCCGCCTCCACCTCCCACCACGCCCCGGTCTTCTGGGTGGCGGCCGGGCTCAGCGCCCTGTGCATCGCCCTCGTCGCTTTCGGCGTGCCCTCGGGAGGCGTCGGGCACGGGGGCAGGCCCGACTACCCCGGCGCGGTCCTCACCGCCCTGATGCTGCTGTGCCTGCTGCTGGCCATCAGCCAGGGCAACGCCTGGGGCTGGACGTCGGGCCGGGTCCTCGGGCTGTTCGCCGCCTCGGCGGTGTTGTGCGTGTGCTGGACGCTGACCGAGCTGAGGGTCCCCGAGCCGCTCGTGCGGCTGTCCCTGCTGGTCGGCCCCAAGTCGTTGTCGGCGAACCTGATGTCGCTGCTGCTGGGCTTCTCGATGTACTCCTCGTTCACGCTGATCTCCAACCTCGTCCAGACCCCGAAGAGCATGGGGTACGGGCTGGGCGGCTCGGTGCTGGACGTGGGCCTGTACTCGCTGCCGAGCACGGTCACGATGTTCTACGCCTCCACCTACTCCGGCAGGCTGGCGGCCCGGACCGGCCCGGCGTTCGCCCTGGCGATCGGATCCCTGCCCGCCGGCGGCTCCTACCTCTGGCTGGCGCTCTCCAACTCGCACGGCTTCGACTTCCTGGCCTATGGAGCGCTCCAGGGCGTGGGGTTCGGCATCGCCTACGCCGCCCTGGGCACCCTGGCCGTCGAGCACGTGCCGATGAGCCAGAGCGGCATCGCCAGCGGCGTCAACTCCCTGGTGCGGACGGCCGGCGGCGCGGTCGCCGGCGCGGTCGTCGCGGCGATCCTCACCGGCGGGGGCGCGGTCACCACCCTCGACGACTACGTCCTGTGCTTCTTCATCGTCGCGGGCGCCGCCTGGCTGGCCGGGGCGGTGGCGCTCTTTCACGGAATCCGCCACCGCCACTGATCTGAAAAATTACACTTCGAGAGTCTCAGATTGAGACAATGGATTCTGGAAAATGTCCGGAAAACCAGAACGGCGCGACACCGGAGTGCCGCGCCGTTCTGCCGGAGAACCCGCTAAAGTGTCTTCACCTTCGAGATGAAGGAACGGAACTCAGGCCGGGAGAAGGCCAGTTTCGCACCTTCCGGATTCTTGCTGTCACGTATCGCCACAGGCGCACCGGAGCGGTACGTGCCGATCTCGACACACGCACCGTTCTGGGCGCTTCGGCTACTCTTCCGCCAGGTGGGACGGGAGAACTCCAGCATTCAGAACACCCGCTTTCATATATCGGTCCTACGCGGGCGGCAACTCTCCGGCTATCCGTTCGATCAGCTCGACGGAAAGCTCGGGAGAGAGCGCCATGGCGCGCAGGTGCTCGTAGATCTCCATGTACTCGGCGATATCTGCCTTTTCCTCGAGATAGAGGCTGCCGCGGCGGAACTGAAGGTACACGATCGAGGGATGTGCCTGCCGGGGAAAATGCAAAATATGGAATGACCCGTCGACGGCGGCATGGGCCCCGGCCGAGAAAGGTAGTATCTGCAACGTTATTCTGCGCGGCCGGGAGATCGCGATGAGTTGTTCCAGCTGCTTTTTCATGACAGTTCGGCCACCCACCACCCGCCGCACGCTGGCCTCGTTGAGGATGACCCAGAGCTTGGGCGCGTCCGGGCCGGCCAGCCTCTCCTGGCGCTTGAGCCTGACCTCCACCCGGCGGTCCTGCTCGGCGGCGCTCTCCTCGGGCAGCACCGGGTCGACGCACAGCAGCGCCCGGTAGTAGTCCTCGGTCTGCAACAGGCCGGTGATCAGCTCGGGCTCGTAGACCAGCAGCTCCGAGGCCTCCTCCTCCAGCCCGATGTAGGTCTCGAACCAGGAGGGGATCGACGAGGACGGGCCGGGGCGCTGCCACCAGCCCCGCTGCCGGCTCTCCCTGGCCAGGGTCACCAGCTCCTCGGTCGCCTCCTCCGAGAGGTCGTAGTACCGGCACAGCGCCCTGATGTCGTTCACCTTCGGCGCGTGGGAGGCCTGCTCGATGCGGTAGACGGTGGTCCGTCCCACGTCCGAGCCCCTGGCCACCTCGTCCAGGTTCACCGCGCGAGCCGCGCGGAGCCTGCGCATCTCGGCGGCGAGCCTCCGCCGGCGGACTGTCGGGCTGGTCCGCCCTGAGGTCATCGGATCCTCCTGGTGCGTGGTCCCCGATCGACGACACGATCGAGTTTGGAATATTCCACGAAAGCGCTTTACATGACCCCCCGTCGCGCTTCACACTCAGAGAGTAGCGACGGGAAGGCTCGGTGTTGGAGGAATCCAGGGGTAATCCCCCGGAGAACCCCCTGAACCACCCGGCCGGACCCGGCAGGATCGCAGGAGGGTTCGAGCGATGGAGCAAGAGTCCGAACGGCCGAAGGATCGACCATGCTGACCGCCACGCGCATCACCATGCCCGGCAGACCGGAGCAGGTACGCGTGGCACGCAGATGGCTGTCCGCCTGGCTCGGGGCCGACCATCCGGCCGAATACGCGGCGGTGCAGCTGCTCTCGGAGACCTTCGGCAACAGCGTGCTCTACGCCCGTCCCGGCGGGATGGTGGAGCTCACCGCGGAGCTGAACGACCAGCAGGTGCGGGTCGAGGTCGTCGACTGCGGGGGGAACGGGGAACCCGCCCTGCGCTACGACCCCGACAGCGACCGGGAGAGCGGCCGCGGGCTGTACATCCTGGACTTCCTCGCCAAGGAATGGGGCTGGGAGCGGCTCTCCGACCAGCGGCTCCGGTTCTGGTACACGGTCACCTTCTGAGCCGTCCCGCGGACCGGCCGCGGGCTCCCCGCCCGCGGTCCTCCTACTCGGCCGGGGCGGCCTCGGCGATCAGTCCGGTCCGCCAGGTCGGGTACTGCGGCTTCCAGCCCAGCTGCCTGGCCTTGACGTTGGAGACCGGACGGCCGGTGGCGGCGGCGTGCCGGATCGACCTCGGCGCCGGAGCGCCCAGCGCCTCGACGTAGGGCGGCAGCCACTGCTGGAAGGTGGCGGGCTCGTCGTCGACGATGTTGACCGGCCCCGGCTCCCAGCCGAGGGCGGCGACGGCGGCGGCCGCGGCGTCCTCCACGTGCACGAACGACGTCCACGCCGGGGTCAGCGCCAGTTCCCCGCGCCGCACCCGGTCGGCGATCGCCCCGTCCGGGGCGTACCAGGTGCCCGGCCCGTAGAACGCGCCGTAACGCAGGATGACGCCCCGGGGCATCCGCGCGACCTCCTGCTCCAGCGAGGCGATGCTCTTGTAGGGCTGCAGCGCGGGGTCGAGCGCGTCGGTCTCCACCGCGGGCTCCTCGCCCCGCGTGTACAGCCAGGCGATGCTCTGCGCGACCATCGTCTCGACGTTCGCGGCCAGCGCGGCGTCCACCAGGTTGCGGGTGCCCTCGATGCGCAGCGCGCCGTTGGCGGCGAAGTCCTCGTTCGACAGATCGGTGAGCTGGTGGACGATCACGTCGGGGCGTTCTGCCTTGACCGCCTTGCGCAGCCTCTTGGCGTCCAGGACGTCCACGATCACCGGGTGCGCGCCCAGCCCTTCGAGGAACTTGCCCTTGGCGCGGTGCCGGGTCGTCCCCGACACCTCGTGGCCTGCCTCGACGAGCAGCGGCACCAGCGCGCGGCCGATCACACCGGTGGCTCCGGCGAGCAGGATCTTCATCGGGGGGACCTCCAGGAGTCTCACTTCTCTGTGGTCACCGGCGGACCATGTTCAAGTTATCCGGTCTTGACGGTCCGGGCGACGGGTGGGGCTCGTTTTTGCGTACTCGGTGTAGCACGATGGTCACCACCAGGCTCAGCAGTCCCAGCCCACTGAGGATAGCGATGCTCATCGGCGCCGCGGAGGGACCGAAAACGGCGGCTCCCAGTGCCGCATACCCCAGAGTCGAGGGAAGGACACCCGCCGCGCTGCCGAAAAGGAAGTCGCGGTAACGGGTCGCAGAAGTCCCGAAAGCATAAGAGACCATGCCATAGGGAGCAATCGGCAGGAACCGGACGGCCACCACTCCGATGATCCCGTTGTGGCCCAGCCAGCGGTCCAGCCGCGCCATCCGGGCCGCCAGCGCGCCCCGCCACCCCGAGTGCTCCCGCGACAGCACGCCGTCGACGAACTCCCGGCCCAGGAAACGGCCCACGGCGAAGGCCGTGCTGGCACCCAGCAGCGCGCCGGCCAGCGCGTAGCCGACCCCCGGGCCCAGCCCGAACAGCAGGCCGCAGACGAACGCCAGCGCCGTGCGCGGCACCATCGCGAGGATCAGCACCCAGGTGGCGACGACGGCCAGCACCGGGTTGAGCTCACCCGCCGACACGAAGGCGGCCGCCAGCCCGTCCCGGTCCGGCACCAGGAACGCCGCAGCCACCGCTGCGGCCGCCGCACCGGCGACGAGCAGCGCGAAACGCACGGCAGGCCTTCTCATCGTGGGTGAACACTACCGGGAGGGCACCTAATGTCCGCGTAATCTCAGGCACGTACACGACACTGGATGCGTGACTTCCGTAACGCGCGCAGACCTCATGGCCCGCTACGACCTGGGACGAAGCACCCTGGAGAAGTGGTTCCGGGAACGGGCCTCCAACGGACATCCCGAGCCGGACGGCCGGTGCGGGCAGCAGCTCACCTGGGACGCGGACGAGTGGAGCGCCTGGTACGCCTCCCGCGAGACGGCCTCGCCCGCCCCTTCCGGCTTGGCCACCCGCGACCAGCTGGCGGAGGCCCACGGCCTCTCCAAGCACGCCCTGAAGGACCTGTGGGCGGCCCGCGCGTCCAACGGCCACCCCGAACCGGCCCACCGCCACGGCAAGGCCCTCTACTGGGACGCCGAGGAATGGGCCTCCTGGTACCAGGGGTTCTCCCGGGCGCGGGACCGGGCCCCCGAGAAGGAACTGGTGACCCTCGCCGAGGCCGGACGCCTGCTCGGTCTGGCCCCGAGCACCGTCACCGTCTACGCCTCCCGCCCGCCGAAGGGATGGCCCGAGCCGGTGGAGGAGGTTCCGCTGGGCGGCGGCCGGACACGCCGCCTCTACCGGCGCGCGGACATCCTGGCCTACGCAGCCCGCAAGGCTTGATGCGGTCGCCGGAACGACCCGTCCCGGGTGGCACTGGCTTCACCACATATCCGGCAACCAGAGGGATCGCCTGACTCACGAGCCGCCTCTACCGTGATCATCGTGAAAGGGAACAGACCCGACGCCATCTGGCGCGAGATCCTCCTCGGCCCGGTGCGCCCCCGAACCTGGTGGAAGACGGTCCACCTGGTCACGGGCGCGCTCGTATCCGTGGCCGGGGTGTGCTCACTGGCCCTGCTGGCCTCCGCCGTCATGCTCCTCGTCATCCTCCCCTTCGCCCTGGCGGGCCTGTTCTTCTGCGTATGGGTCCTGGGGGACCTGCAGCGGAACCGGTTCTCCGTCCTTCTGGGCGAGACGGTGAGCCCCCTGCCCCGCAACCGCCCGGAGGGCTTCCGCGAACGTCTCGTGGCCGACATCGCTGACCGCAACACGTGGAAGCAGGCGGGATTCCACGTCGCGGCCGGGGTGACGGAGCTGGGTTCGGCCCTCCTCGTGGTCGGCCTCTGGAGCGCGGGCTTCGGCCTGCTGTCCCTGTCCGCCCTCTCCGTGACGGCTCCGGACCTGCTGCGTGACACCGACATGCTGGACACCTCCAACACCGCTCTGGAGGTCGTGCTGCTCCTTCTCGGGGTGCTCCTGCTGTTCGTCACGCCCTGGGTGGTGCACGCGCTGACCGCTCTGGATCTGGCCATGGCCCGCGCGCTGCTCGGTCCCGACCAGACGAAGGAACTCTCGCACCGCGTCGAGGTGCTCACCGAGAGCCGCAGCGCGGTGGTGGACGCCGCCGACGCCGAGCGGCGGAGGATCGAACGCGACCTGCACGACGGCACCCAGCAGCGGCTCGTCTCGCTGGCCATGAACCTCGGGATGGCACGGGCGATGAACCCCGACCTGCCGGAGATCGCCGAAGCACACGAAGAGGCCAAGCTGGCCCTCACCGAACTGCGCGACTTCGTCCGGGGGCTGCACCCGGCGGTCCTGAACGACCGGGGGCTCGACGCGGCGCTCTCGGGAATCGCGGCGCGCTCACCCGTACCCGTGACGCTGGCGGTGGACCTCCCCGAACGACCCTCCGCGACCACGGAGGCCGTCGCCTACTTCGTGGTCTCCGAAGCCCTGGCCAACGCCGCCAAACACGCTCAGGCCGGCCGTGCGGAGGTGACCGTCTCCCGTGACGGCGACGTCATCCGGATCCTCGTCACCGACGACGGGATCGGCGGCGCCCACCCCGGCAAGGGCAGTGGCCTGCGCGGCCTCGCCCAGCGCGTCGAGTCCATCGACGGAACCCTCACCGTCCACAGCCCTGCGGGCGGTCCCACCACTCTCACCGCGGAGCTCCCGTGCGCGTCGTGATCGCCGAAGACTCGGTCCTGCTGCGAGAAGGCCTCATCCGGCTGCTGGAACGCGCCGGATTCACCGTCCAGGCGGCGGTGGGAACGGCCGAGGACCTGCTCGTGGAACTCGAACGAGAGCAGCCGGACGTCGTCGTCACGGACGTCCGCATGCCGCCGTCGCACACCGACGAAGGACTCCGCGCGGCGCTCGTCATCCGCAGGCAGTGGCCGGACATGGGGGTGCTCGTCCTGTCCCAGTACGTGGAGGAGCGTTACGCCACCGACCTGCTGGCCGGCGAGACCTCCGGAGTCGGCTACCTGCTGAAGGACCGGGTGGCCGACGTGGCGGACTTCCTGGACGGGCTGCGCCGGGTCGCCTCCGGCGGCACCGTCCTGGACCCCGAGGTCGTCTCCCAGTTGCTCGTCCGGCGGCGCAGCGACCCCCTCGACCGGCTCACCCCCCGCGAACTCGACGTCCTCAAGGCGATGGCCGAGGGCCGGTCCAACGCGGGCGTCGCCGCCGCCCTGACCGTCAGCGAGAGCGCGGTCGCCAAGCACATCAACAACATCTTCGCCAAGCTCGACCTCCGTCACGCCGACAGTGACCACCGCCGGGTTCTGGCCGTACTGCGCTTCCTGGGAGAACGGGCATGAAGACCACCGCCGAGACCGGGCTCACCCCTGCAACGAGTGCGAAGAAGCGCACGGGCTGGCGGGTGGGCGGGATCCTCCTCACCCTGCTGGCGCTGCTGGCGGGCTCCCTCGCCGCCATGGACCTGATGCTGGCCAGCAGCAAGACGACCAGTGACGTCTACGAGCGCTCCCTCACCAGCCTGTCCATCGATCTGGACAACGCCTCCGTGGAGGTCGAACCAGGTCCCGTGGGACGGGTCCGGGTCGTCCGGGTGCTCCGTTGGTCGTCCTTCGAGCCGAAGATCCAGGAGACCTGGGAAGGCGACACGCTACGGATCAAGGTGCGCTGCCGTATCGAGATCACGCGGCCGTGCCGCGTCTCCTACCGGCTGAGCGTCCCGGCGCAGACGCCTCTCACCGTGAAGGGGGGCGGTGGGGACGTGACGGTCCGCGACCTCACCGAGAAGATCGACGTCGACCTCGCCGGCGGCGACATCCGGCTGGAGAACGTTCTGGGGGACCTCGACGTCACCAACGTCGCGGGCAATGTGTCGATCATGGATTCCCGGTCGAGATCCGTGGTGGTGGAGTCCACCGCGGGCGACACCCACCTCGGCTTCGTCACGCCCCCGACGAGCGTCGACGTCCGTACGACCGCCGGGAACCTCGAAATCCAAGTGCCCCGGGGAGCCCTCTACTTCGTCGACGCGGAAAGCGTCGCCGGGAGCCGTGAGGTCTCCGTGGAGCAGACCGGTTCGGCCCCCCACCGGATCCGCGCCAGGAACGACAGCGGTGATCTCGCCGTCCGCTACCAGGGGTCCTCTGGAGGCGTCCCCGCCATACCGCCGCCCCCCGTAAAGTAGAAAGGCTGAACCGGCGTTCGAGAGGGGTACGCGGTGTCCACCGTCAAGGGCAGGATCGACGAGGTCTCGGCCGAGGCCGCGCGGCGGCGTACCTTCGCGGTGATCAGCCACCCCGACGCCGGAAAGTCCACGCTCACCGAGGCGCTGGCCGTCCAGGCCGCGGCGATCTCCACCGCCGGGGCCGTGCACGGCAAGGGCGACCGGGCGGGCGTCACCTCCGACTGGATGGAGATGGAGCGCAGCCGAGGGATCTCGATCACCTCGTCGGTGCTGCGGTTCGACTACCACGGGGCGCTGCTCAACCTGCTGGACACCCCCGGCCACGCCGACTTCTCCGAGGACACCTACCGGGTGCTGTCGGCGGTCGACGGGGCGGTCATGCTGCTGGACTCCGCCAAGGGCCTGGAGGCCCAGACCCTCAAGCTGTTCGACGTCTGCAAGCACGGCAACGTCCCGATCATCACGTTCGTCAACAAGTGGGACCGGCCCGGCCGGGAGCCGCTGGAGCTGCTGGACGAGATCGAGCAGCGGATCGGCCTGCACGCCGCCCCGCTGAACTGGCCGGTCGGCATCGCGGGCGACTTCCGCGGGCTGATCAGCCGGGCGGACGGCTCGTTCACGAAGTTCGTCCCCGCCCCCGGCGGCGGCCGCGCCCAGGCCGTCCGGATGTCCGCCGAGGACGCCGCCGCCGAGCTCGGCGACCTGTGGGAGACCGCGCTGGAGGAGCTCACCCTCCTCACCGAGATCGGCGCGGAGCTCGACGAGGAGGCGTTCACCGGCGGGATCTCCACCCCGGTGCTGTTCGGCGCGGCCCTGCCCCAGTTCGGGGTGAGCGCCCTGCTGGACGCCCTGACCACCTACGCCCCGCCCCCTTCGGCCCACAAGGACGCCAAGGGCGAGCCCCGCCCGGTCGACGCCCCGTTCTCCGGCCAGGTGTTCAAGGTCCAGGCGGGCATGGACAAGGCCCACCGCGACTCCCTGGCGTTCATCCGCGTCTTCTCCGGCAAATTCGAGCGCGGCATGACCCTGACCATGGGATCGTCCAGCCGCGGCCTGGTCACCAAGCACGCCCAGACGGTCTTCGGCCGCGACCGCACGACCGTCGACACCGCCTACCCCGGCGACGTCATCGGCCTCCCCAACACCCACGGCCTCACGGTCGGCGAGACCCTCTACGACGGCCCCGCCGTGACCTACCCGGCGATCCCCGCGTTCGCCCCCGAGCACTTCATGGTCTGCCGCGCCAAGGACGTCGGCAAGTACAAGCAGTTCCGCCGGGGCATCGAGCAGCTCGACAGCGAGGGCGCCGTCCAGGTCCTGCGCAGCGACGTCCGGGGCGACCAGTCCCCGGTCCTCGCCGCGGTCGGCCCCCTCCAGTTCGAGGTCGTCGCCCACCGCATGGAGCACGAGTTCAACTCCCCCGTGGTCCTCAACACGATCGACTTCAACGAGTGCCGCCTCACCGACGCCGAGTCGGCCGAGCAGCTCGCCAAGATGCGCGGCGTCGAGGTCTTCACCCGCTCCCTGACCGGCGACCTCGTCGTCCTCTTCTCCGACAAGTGGCGTCTGCGCGCCATCGAGCGCGAGTTCCCCGACCTCAAGATCGAGCAGATGCTCGCGGCCGGCCAGTACTGATCCGCCGGTACCCGGCCGCCTCGGCGGCGGCCGGGCCCGCGCGGGCCGTCATCCGCCCGCGAACCAGCCGACGGTGTCGGTGTCGATGCCGATTCCCACGGGCGCGGCCACCGCACGCAGGGAGTCCTCCAGGTCGGCGAGGCGGTCGGCGCCCAGGGCCGCGGCCCACCGGGAGCGCAGCCCCTCGAAGATCACCGCGGACCGGGTGAGCGCGTCAACGCCGCGCGGGGTCAGGCGCACCAGTTTGCGCCGCCCGTCCGCGGGGTCGTCCACGCGTTCGGCGTAGCCGAGTTCCTCCAGCCTGCCGATGGTCTTGCCCGCGGCCTGTTTGGAGACCCCGAGGCGGCGGCCGACCTCGGTGGCCGAGGCGCCGGCAAGGCCGATGGCCTGCATCGCGAACCCGTGGGCCGGACGTGCGTCCGGATGCCCCTGGCGGGCCAGTTCGGCGTGCAGCTCATCGATGAGGGTGCGGAATCCGGCCAGGAGCAGCAGGGGCAGCTCGAAGCCCGGACGCCCGTCAGATGTTGCGGACATGGACAACCCGGTTTACTATTTCGACAACCACATTGCCCATTTTAGGGGAAGATCCCTCATGTCGTTCGTCGACCACACCATCGAGTCAGCCCCCGCCGCCGCCCGCCGCCCCATGGAGGCGGTCCTCAAGAAGACGGGATACCTGCCCGCCGCCGTCGCCCGGCTCGCCGAGTCCCCCCAACTGCTGGACGGCTTCCTGCGGATGAGCGGCCTGTTCGAGACGACCACCTTGAGCCCGCTCGCCCGGGAGGTGCTCATCATGACCGTGGCCACCCGCAACGCCTGCCACGTCTGCGTCGCCATGCACTCGGCCAAGCTCCCCTCTGTCGGCGCGAACCCCGACCAGATCGCCGCCCTGCGCGAGGGCCGCCCCCTGGACGACGCACCTCTGGAGGCCCTGCGGCTGTTCGTCCTGGAGGTCCTCGCCACCTCCGGAGCCGTCTCCGCCGAGGCCCTGGAGGAGTTCCTCGCCCACGGCTACACCCGCCAGAACGCCCTGGAAGTCGTCCTCGGCATCAGCGCCTACACCATGTCCACCCTCGCCAACCGCATGACCGAAGCGCCCCTGGACGAGGCGCTGCGGCCGTTCGCCTGGACCGAGCCCGCGGCCTGAGCCACGCGGCCGCCGCGGGGCGCGGCGGCCGGTCAGTCCAGGCGGGTGAAGTCCTTGATGTGGAGGACGGCGGTGCCCGTCTCGTCGGAGGCCGCCAGGTCGACGTCGAAGGTCATGGACCAGTCGTGGTGGCCTTCGGGGTCGGCGATGATCTGGCGGGCGTGCCAGACGCCGGGCTCCTCCTTGATCTCCAGGAACGCCGGCCCGCGGGCCTCGGGTCCCGCGGGCAGCTCCTCGTGCTCGTCGAAGTAGTCGAGGACCGCGTCCTCCCAGTCCTCGGCCGTCCAGCCCGTCTCCAGGGCGGCCAGGTCGCGGTAGCGGCGCAGGGAGGCCAGCTCCACGTGGCGGAAGAGGGCGTTGCGGACCAGGACGCGGAAGGCGCGCGGGTTGGCCGTGACCGCCGTCGTGCGCTCCTCGATGGGCTTGTCCGTCTCCTCGGTGGGGTTGGTGAGCTGCTCCCACTCGTCCAGAAGACTGGAGTCGACCTGGCGGACCAGCTCGCCCAGCCACTCGATGAGGTCCTGGAGCTCCTCGGTCTTGACGGCGTCGGGGACCGTCTGGGCCAGGGCCTTGTAGGCGCCCGCCAGATAGCGCAGGACGATGCCCTCGCTGCGGGCCAGTTCGTAGAACTGCACGTACTGCGAGAAGTTCATCAACTTCTCGTACATGTCGCGGACGACCGACTTGGGGCGGAGCGGGTGGTCGGCCACCCACGGGTTGGCGCGGGCGTAGATCTCGAAGGCGCCGTCCAGGAGCTCCGCCAGGGGCTTGGGGTAGTCGATGTCCTGGAGGAGTTCCATGCGCTCCTCGTACTCGATGCCGTTCATCTTCATCTCGGCGACGGCCTCGGCCTTGGCCTTGTTGAGCTGGGCGGCCAGGATCTGGCGCGGGTCGTCCAGGGTCGCCTCGATGACGGACACGACGTCCAGGGCGTAGGTGGGGGCCTCTCGGTCCAGCAGTTCCAGGGAGGCCAGCGCGAAGGTCGACAGCGGCTGGTTGAGCGCGAAGTCCTCCTGGAGGTCGACGGTGATCCGCGCCCAGCGTCCGTCCTCGTCCGGGACCGGCAGCTCCTCGACGATGCCGCCCGCCTTCAGGGAGCGGTAGATCGCGATCGCCCGGGAGATGTGCCGCCGCTGCGCGGCCCTCTCCTCGTGGTTGTCGGTCAGCAGCTTCTTCATCGCCTGGAAGGCGTTGCCCGGCCGGTTGATCACCGAAAGGAGCATCGTGTGCGTGACGTCGAACCGGGACTTCAACGGCTCCGGCTCGGCGGCCTGGAGCCGGGTGAAGGTCTCCTCGTCCCAGGAGACGAAGCCCTCCGGCGGCTTCTTGCGGACGAGTTTGCGCAGCTTCTTCTGGTCGTCCCCGGCCTTCAGGACCGCCTTGTGGTTCTCCACGACGTGATCGGGAGCCTGGCAGACGACGTATCCGACGGTGTCGAAGCCCGCCCGTCCCGCCCGACCGGCGATCTGGTGGAACTCGCGGGCCCGCAGCCGCCGCACCCGGCGCCCGTCGTACTTCGACAGGGCGGTGAACAGGACCGTCCGGATCGGCACGTTCACCCCGACGCCCAGGGTGTCCGTACCACAGATGATCTTCAGTAGCCCGGCCTGCGCCAGCCGCTCCACGAGCCGCCGGTACTTCGGCAGCATCCCCGCGTGGTGCACGCCGATCCCGTGGCGGACCAGCCGCTCCAGCGTCTTGCCGAACTTCGTGGTGAACCGGAAGCGCCCGATCAGCGCGCTGATCTGCGCCTTCTCCTCCTTGGTGCAGACGTTGACGCTCATCAACGACTGCGCCCGCTCGATCGCCGCGGCCTGCGTGAAGTGCACGATGTAGACCGGCGCCTTCTTCTCGAGCAGCAGGTGCTCGATCGTCTCGTGCAGGGGCGTCAGCTTGTAGCTGTACTCCAGCGGCACCGGCCGGGTCGCCGACCTGACGACGGCCGTGGGCCGCCCCGTCCGCCGGGTCAGGTCCTTCTCGAACATCGCGACGTCGCCCAGCGTCGCCGACATCAGCAGGAACTGGGCCTGCGGCAGCTCCAGCAGCGGGATCTGCCAGGCCACGCCCCGGTCGGGCTCGGCGTAGAAGTGGAACTCGTCCATGACGACCAGCCCGATGTCGGCCCGGTCGCCCTCCTGCAGCGCGATCGCCGAGAGCACCTCGGCGGTGCAGCAGATGATCGGCGCGCCCGGGTTGACCGAGGCGTCACCGGTCATCATCCCGACGTTCTCGCTGCCGAACTGCTCCACGAGGTCGAAGAACTTCTCCGACACCAGCGCCTTGATCGGCGCGGTGTAGAAGCTGCACTCGTCGCGGGCCAGGGCCGCGAAGTGCGCCCCGGCCGCGACCAGCGACTTGCCCGAGCCGGTCGGGGTCGCGAGGATCACGTTGGCCCCGGTGACCAGCTCCATCAGCGCTTCCTCCTGCGCCGGATAGAGGGTCAGCCCTCGTTCCTCGGTCCACCCGGCGAACGCCTCGAACGCCTTGTCCGGATCACCGTCTTGGGGAAGCAGCTGATACAGGTTCACCCTTTAATAATGGGTCACTTCCAGACCTCGGCGACCTGATCCGCGACCTCCGGGGCCTGCCGGAGCCCGGCCTCGAAGGCGGGAAGCCACAGGCCGGGGTTCAGGACGTCGATTCCGAAGGCTTCGATGGCGGGCTGGTCGGGGCCGAGCGCGACGGTTTCGGCCGCGCCCAGCCGCTCCAGCTCGGCGCGCAGCGTCGAACGGGGGGTCAGGTGGCCCAGCGGCTCGATGATCACCACTCTGTCGTGCCCGGCGGCCAGGTCGGCGTTGGTGATCGAGTGCACCCCGCCGTCGATGTAGTGGCGTCCGCCGATCTCCACCGGCGGGAAGACGCACGGCACGCAGCAGCTGGACGCGACGGCCAGCGGCAGCGGGACGTCCGAGTCGGCCTTCCAGACGTGGAAGGAGCCGTCCTCGGCGTCCACCGTGGTGATCATCAGGGGCTCGGCCGGCCACTCGTGGCTGGGCAGCCGGTCGGCGATCTGGGCCAGCCTGGACCCGTCCCCGGTGACCTGCATGGCCAGCTCGCCGATCTTGCGGCGGGACTCGACGGGGTCCGCCTTGGTGTCGAACATGAACATGAAGGCCTCCATGACCTTCTCCATGTCCACGACCATCGGCGCGGCGTCGGCCTCCGCCTCGGCCACCTGGGAGACCAGCTCCCGCATGTCGGCCTTCTGGCGGATCATCGTGCCGACCACCGAGCCCGCCGAGGTGCCCACGATCAGGTCGGCCTCGCCGAGGTCGACGCCTCTCTCCCTCAACCCGGTGACCAGTCCGGCCTCCCAGCCGATACCGGCCACCCCGCCACCACCGAGAATCAGCGCTCTGCTCATGCCGCCCAGTCTGGCGTCCGGTTCTCCCTCCGGTCAAAGGCCTCCCGGCCCACGCCGCCTCACGCGCCGGCGACGGGCCGGGGCACCAGCGTGACGGGCGGCAGCGCCGGGTCCCAGGTGCCGTGCGGGAAGCAGGCCCAGGCCCTGGCGTTGGTCTCCTTCACCGCGACCTCGATGGGCCGGTAGAACTCGGCCTCGAACCGCCCGCTGACCACCTCGCCGAACACGAAGTCCGAGACGATCACCCCGAGGTCGGCGGAGGAGGCGACGAGTTCGCGTTTGAACGCGGGCGCGTCCAGGGCCCGGTGCAGCTTGTTGGCGACGTTGCCGACGAGCCCGTACCCGTCGTGGGTGACGTGCCCCGCGTCGAGCGACATCCGCAGCCGCAGCCTGGAGCCCTCGCTGGCGCGGCGGTTGTGGGCGTGCAGCATGACCCTCAGCTCGCCGACGAGGGGGTCGACGAGCAGGGCGGTGGGAAGGCCTCCCGGCAGGGCCAGCAGCATGCCGTCGCCGCGGTCCTCCCGGTAGGAGTGGTCCCAGGGCAGGCCCGAGGCGGCGAACGCCTCCTCGACCAGCGTGTACATGGTGGAACGCAGGTAGATCCGATCCTCCTGGCTGCGCTTCAGGTCTCCGAAGGCGCAGATGTCGAAGGCGAGCAGTGCGTGAAGTCCCCCGTGCGGACGAACTCGCCCGGTCCTGCCACAACCATGAGTGCCATGCGTCCGTCTTAGAGGGTTAGACCGACTCATCACAGGCATCCGTATGCTCTCCCTGAGGTTTGCCCTTGCCGATGAGACGCACCACCCGACACATCGGATCCACCGGATCCTTCAGGATTCAAGCACGCGCGACGGTCCGGGCGGGCCGGAAGAGGTTGAGCATGCGGGGGCCCGTGTGCCCCATGCGTTCCAGCAGGCGTGCGGCCTGGGACGCGGTCAGCCTTTCCTCCGGGTCCTTGCGGAGCAGCCCGTCGATGACGGGACGGAGCGGCCCGGCGTGGCGTGGCGGCAGGTAGTCGTCCGTGAGGACGGCGAGCATGGAGGCCAGCGCGCCGGCGCGCCGGTAGGGCGCACGTCCGTCGACGGCGGTGTAGAGCGTCGCTCCCAGGGACCACAGGTCGGACGCCTCGCTGAGCGGCTGGTTGAAGGCCTGTTCGGGCGACACGTAGGCCGGGGAGCACTCCATGAGCCTCGGCTCGGTGTCGGCCAGGTCGATGGCCAGCCCGAAATCGGTGAGCACGACCCGCCCGTCCGGGTGGATGAGCACGTTGCTCGGTTTCACGTCCCGGTGCAGCATGCCCTGGGCGTGCGCGGCGCGCAGGACCGACAGCAGCTGCCTTCCCACCTCGGCCGCCTCGCGCGGGGCCAGTGGCCCGTGTTCGTCGATGATCTGCTGCAGGTTGGGCGCCTCGACCATTTCCATGACCATCCACGGCCGTCCTCCCGCGACCAGGATGTCGAAGACCCCGGCGACGCCCGGATGGCTCAGCCTCGCCATGGAGCGTGCCTCTCTGGTGAGCAGCCGGCACAGCCTGCGCTGCCGCTCGGTGTCCGCATTGGACGGAAACAGGATCTCTTTCACGGCCACCGGGCGGTCGAGCAGTTCGTCATGCGCGTGCCAGACCACGCCCATGCCGCCCCTGCCGACCTCTTCCAGTAGCCGGTACCTTCCCGCGACAAGAATGTCCCGACCCCCGTCTCGCACGTTTCCGGCCTACTTGTCTTGACACTTGCCCGTTTTGGGCGGGTCTCAACTGTGACGTCCGTTCAAGAGTCGGTCAGTTTCCCCGCTCGCCGACCCAGCCAGTAGGCCCACACCACCCCTCCCACCGGGATCTCGATGAGGAAGGTGAAGAAGCTGTAGAGCAGCACCGAAGCCGCGGCCGCCGGGGCGTCCAGGCCGAAGTACACGAGCAGCGCGGCGGTTCCGGTCTCGGTCACGCCCGTCCCTCCGGGGGTGAGGACCACGCTGGTGAGCGCCCGGTTGAGCGCGAACACCGCGATGGTCTCGGCCAGGCGGAGCGTGTCGCCGACCGCCCACATGCAGGCGTGAAACAGCACGCCCTGAAGCAGCAGGTATCCGGTCATGCCGAGGGTCAGGAAGAGCCAGGACTCGCGCAGCACGTCCAGGGTCAGCTCGCGGATCCGCAGCAGCGAACCGCCGAGCGCGCGCAGCAGCCGCGCCGGACGCCGGGGAAGCCGGCCGGCCAGCCTCTCCAGCCAGGCGTCGAGCGTGCGCGCCGCCCACTCCCAGCGCAGCGACCCGGCGAGCAGGAGCGCCACGGCGAGCAGGAGCAGCGCGGCGGTGCCCGCGGCGAAGGCCAGTCGCCTGTCGGGCGCCTGCCCGACGAGCAGCAGCGCGCCGATGCCCACCGCGGGCAGCAGCAGCCTCCCGAAGATGTTCCAGACGCCGCTGACAAGGGTCGAGACGGTGACGGCGGCGTTGGAGAACCCCCAGGTCCTGGCCATGGTGAAGGTGACGGCCACCCCGGCGGCGCCGCCCAGCGGCAGCAGGTCGCTGACCGCGCTGCCCGCCGCGTTCAGCATGAACGCGCGGCCGTGGCCGAGCCCCGGCAGCGAACCGGTCAGCACATAGGTGTAGGCCCACAAGCCCAGCGCCCACAGCCCGAACAGCAGGACCAGCGTGCCCGGGTCCAGCCCGGACAGGCTGTGCCAGACCGCGCTCCAGTTCGCGCCGACCAGCCGCGGCATCAACGCGACGAGCACCGCGCCGAAGGCGAGGGAGAGCGCCGAGAGCAGCGGCCTGCGCCATCCCGTGGTATGAGAACGGCTCAACTCCGCCGCACGTAGCACTCGACCCCGAAGGCCAGCCGGAACAGCGGCAGGGGCATCCGCCGCAGCACGGACAGGGTGCGCAGTCCTCCGGAGGCCTGGCTGACGTGGGCGGCCATCGCGGCGCGTTTCACGCGGGCGTACCGGCGGACGTCGACGCGGTGGGTTATCTGTGCTCCTGGTGTGTATGCCCTCCTCCAATCCGGAAGCACCCGCCGCAGCGGGCGCGTCCAGCGCAGCAGCCGGTCCCGGTCCGCGGTGGCCTCCAGGACCACCGGGGTGCCGGCGAGCTCCGCCGCCGCCACTCCCACCCGGTGGACCTGGACGTGGTCGGGGTGTCCGTAGCCGCCGTTCTCGTCGTAGACGGTCAGCAGGTCCGCCTGCTCCTCCTTGAGCAGCCGCGCGAGCCGTTCCGCCGCCTGTGCCACCGGCGCGGACGCGAAGCCCCCCTCGGCCCGGCCGTCGAGGCCGGAGTCGCGGTAGCCGAGGCAGACGACGCGATGGCAGCCGAGACGGCGGGCCGACTCGCGCAGCTCGTCCATCCGGACCAGGCCGAGCGGCCTGGAACCCGATACGGCCGGTGCGGACGGCCCCGCCTCCCCCGCGGTGGCGACCACGAGGACCACCCGATGGCCTTCGGCGGCCAGCCGGGCCATCAGCCCGGCGGTCAGCAGCGCCTCGTCATCGGGATGGGCGTGGAAGAACAGGCAGGTCCGCACCCTGGCTCCATTCCCGGCACCGGCTGAAGATCTTTCCTGGCCCGGGTCAAGACTGGGCCAGCACGGACGCCGTTACCGGTCTGCGGCCCGCCCGCTGCTGAGACTCCCCAGGGTGAGGATCCTCCATGTGAGCGACTGCTTCCTGCCCCGGCTCGGCGGGATCGAGGTGCAGGTGGACGAACTGGCGGCGGTCCAGCGGGCCGCGGGCCACGACGTCCGGGTGGCGACCGCGACACCCGGTTCGCCCCATGACGGACTGATACGGGTGGGTCCGCGCGTTCCCTGGGGGCTGCCCGTCGGCGGTTCGCTCCGCTCGGTCCTGCGCGACTTCGCGCCGGACGTCCTGCACGTCCACGCCGGGGTGGTGTCGCCGTTCGCGTGGCGGGCACTGGCGACCTGCCGTGAGGTCCCGTCCGTGGTGACCGTCCACAGCCTGTGGGACGGCGGGATCGGCGCGCTCTACCGGCGGCTGATCGGCGACGGGGTCACGGTGAGCACGGTGAGCGAGGCCGCGGCCCGGCCGATCCGCCGGGCCCTGGACGTCCCGGTGCACGTGGTGCCGAACGGCATCGACACCCGGCCGTGGCGGGAGATCCGGCCGTGGCTGCCCACCGGCGCGGTCCAGGTCGCGGCGGTGGGCAGGCTCGCCCCGCGCAAGGAGCCGTTCGCCCTGCTGCGGATCCTGCGCGACACGGGACGGCGGGTGCCGATCCGCGCGGTCGTCGTCGGAGACGGCCCGGCCGCCCCGGCCATGCGCCGGTACCTGCGCCGCCACCGCATGGACGGATGGGTGCGGATGACCGGACGGCTGGAGCGCGCCGAGGTCCGCGAGGTGCTGGCCTCCGCTGACGTGTTCGTCGCGCCCGCCCGCCGCGAGTCGTTCGGGCTCGCGGCGCTGGAGGCCAGGCTGGCCGGGCTGCCCGTCGTCGCCCACGCCGGCTCGGGTGTCGCGGACTTCGTCCGGCCCGAGAAGGAGGGCCTGCTCGGCTCGTGCGCCGCCGACCTGACGGACGCGCTGGTCCGTCTGGTCGGCGACGCGGAGCTCCGGCACGGGATCGCCTCGCACAACGGCTCCACCGAGCCGACGCGGTGCACGTGGCCCTCGGTGCTCGCCGCGTTCGAGGAGCTGTACGAGCTCAGGCGCTGAAGACCGACCTGGCCCACTTGTAGTCGGACTTGCCGACGGCGGTCCGCTGCACCTCGCCGACGATCTGGAGCTCGCGGGGCAGCTTGTAGCCGGCGAGCCTGCCCCGGCAGTGCTCGACGAGGCTCTCCAGGGTGACCTCGGCGCCGGGCACGGGCGCGACCACGGCGGCGACCCGCTGGCCGAACCGCTCGTCCGGCAGGCCCACGACGACCACGTCGTAGACGTCCGGGTGGTCCTTGATGGCCACCTCGACCTCTTCGGGGTAGACCTTCTCGCCGCCGGTGTTGATGACCAGGGAGCCGCGGCCGAGCAGGACGATCGTGCCGTCCTCCTCGCGGACGGCGAAGTCGCCCGGCACCGACCAGCGCACCCCGTCGGCGTCGGTGAAGAAGGTGCTCGCGGTCTTGGCCGGGTCGTTGTAGTAGCCGAGCGGGATGTGGCCGCTGCGCGCCAGCCGTCCGACCTCGCCGATCCCGGCGGTCTTGAGCTCGTCGTCCAGGACGGTGATGCCCGGCTTCATCTGGAAGCGGGCGGTGCCCTCCTTGCCTCCGACGGACGGGCCGCACGCTCCGGTCTCGGAGGCGCCGTAGTTGTCGAGGAAGATGGCGAACGGCAGGTGTTCCTTGATGGCGTCCTTGGCGGCCTCGGTGAGCGGCGCGCCGCCGGAGGCGATCGCGAAGACCGAGGAGATGTCGTAGCCGCCCTTGCCGAGTTCGGCGGCGAGCGGACGGGCCATGACGTCGCCGACGAGCATGACGACGTTGGCCTTCTCGGCCTCCACCAGCTTCAGGGCGCGGGCGGGGTCGAAGGCGTGGTCGGTGTAGAGCACCAGCCGGGAGCCGCTGAACAGCGCCATCATCGCCACCCACTGGCCGGCGCCGTGCATGACGGGGGCGCAGTCGAGCGTGGTGGTCGGGTCGGCGGAGCCGCTCTTGGCGATCTCCTCGGGGCTGCCGATCGGGTCGCCCAGCACGTTGCCGCCGCCCAGCGCGCCGAAGAAGATGTCCTCGCTGCGCCACTCGACGCCCTTGGGGTAGCCGGTGGTCCCGCCGGTGTACATGATGTACCGGTCGTCGTTGGAGCGCTCGGGGAAGTCGGCCTCGCCGGACTGCGCGGCCAGCGCCGCCTCGTACTCGACGGAGTCGGGGACCTCGTTCTCCCCGCCGTCCTCGAGCACCATCACGTGGCGCAGTCCGGGCAGCGTGGCGCGGTCGACGTTCGCCAGGAGGGAGCGCTCCGCGATCAGGGCGACCGACTCGGAGTCGCTCAGCACGTGATGGAGCTCGCCCGCGACGTAGCGGTAGTTCACCGGCACCGGCACCGCGCGGATCTTGAAGATGCCGAAGAAGGCCTCCAGCCACTCGGCCCGGTTCCAGGCCAGGATCGCCACGTGCTGCCCGGGCCGTACGCCCTGGGCCGCCAGGTGGTGCCCCGCCTTGCTCGCCCTGGCGTCGAGCTCGCCGTAGGTGAGCCGGACGTCCCCCGCGACGAGGGCCTCCCGCTCCGGTGCGGCACCGGCGATGATCTCCAGCAGATCGGCCAGGTTGTACGTGGACATGCGGCGCCTCCGAGGGGGTTGTGGACGCGGGTTCCGGACATCTTCCGTTTCGCTCGCGTTACACAGCAAGACTCTGCTGACAAAACATCTCGGTTAGGTCCATCACAGAACTCAACTTCTGCCCGACTTCTGCACCTTGAGGGCCCATTGCGCAACCTTCATGAGGGGAACCGGCGCAGAGTGACGGTGAACACCCCCGAAAAGCGGTGGAGTTAACAGCGGTCTTATGGATGAATCGACATGCTGTGCATAACGATTCGGCAACCACGCAAGGGGGCGATGCGAAGTGAGCACACCGGTTGCCTGGACCCCGCCCACCTGGGAGGAGATCGTCTCCCAGCACTCCGGCCGCGTCTTCCGGCTGGCCTACCGTCTCACCGGCAACAGGCACGACGCGGAGGACCTCACCCAGGACGTCTTCGTCCGGGTCTTCCGCTCCCTGTCCTCCTACACTCCCGGCACCTTCGAGGGGTGGCTGCACCGGATCACCACCAACCTCTTCCTCGACGGCGCCCGCCGCCGCCAGCGCATCCGCTTCGACGCCCTCACCGACGAGGCCGCCGAGCGCCTGCGCAGCCGCGAGCGCGGTCCCGACCAGATCCTCGACGACGCCGCGCTGGACGCCGACGTCCAGCGCGCCCTGGACGCGCTGGCCCCCGAGTACCGGGTCGCGGTCGTCCTCTGCGACATCGAGGGCCTGACCTACGAGGAGATCGCCGCGACCCTCAACGTCAAGATCGGCACGGTGCGCAGCCGGATCCACCGGGGCCGCGCCCAGCTGCGCATGGCGCTGGAGCACCGGGACCCGGCGGCGCGGGCGGCGGAGGAACTCCCCGCTCAGGTTGCCGTGTCCTGAAGTTTCGCCGCATTAGTTTCCATGTCACTTTTGCGCTGATTTTCAGCGATTTCTTGTGACATAGGACATATGACCGGGTAGTTACCGGCGGTTAGCCTCCGCTCATGGACGTCGTCTTCGAACGCCGGGGCGAAGGACCGCCTCTGGTCCTGCTCCCCGGGCCCGGCCGCCGCGCCGACTGGGAACCGGTGTCCGACCTGCTCGCCCGCGACCACGAGATCATCGTGCTGGGCGGCACCCCCGACGGGCTCCCCGACTCCGAGCCCGGCTCTCTGATCCTCCACCTGGAGCTCGCCCTCTCCGGCCTCGGGCTGGGGATCCCGCACATCGCGGGCGACTCCCTGGGAGGGCTGCTCGCGCTGGAGGCCGCCGAACGTGCCCTCGTCGCCTCCGCCACGGCCTTCTCCCCCTCCGGATTCGCCCCCCGGACCGGCCCCCGCTATGCCGACGCCGTCCTGCAGGCGATGAGGCTCGGCGCCTCCCTCCCCGGAGCCGTCCTGGAACGGCTCCTCGCGTCCCCGCTCCAGGAGTCGCTGAGATTCCGCACGCTCTATGGGCGGCCTCACCCCGCCGACGCCGAGGCACTGGTCGTCGACCCCGAGGTGATGTGGGAGCCCGCCCCGCCCCGTCCCCGCCGACCCGCCCGGTTCACCGGGGAACTGGCGGACGTCCCCGTCACGCTCGCGTGGGGCGGCAGGGACCGGCGGACGCCCCCGCCCGAGGCGCTGCGCGCCCGCGACAGGCTCCCGCACGTCCGCCACATGTGGCTGCCGGGCTGCGGGGACCTCCCCCGGGGCTGCGGACCCGAGGCCGCCGCCGGGATCATCCGGCGCACCGTGGCCGCGGCCGAAGGTCAGCGGTCCGCCGTCGGCTCCTGATCCTCCGGGAGCAGTGGCAGCCGGAGCACGAACCTGGCGCCCCGGGGCGTGTCCTCCGCCCTCAGGCTGCCCCCGTGGGCCAGCGCCACCTCCCTGGCGATCGCCAGGCCCAGCCCGGTGCCCCCGGCCTCCCTGCTGCGCGCGGTGTCGAGCCGGGTGAACCGGCCGAAGATCCGCTCCCGTTCCGACTCGGGGATGCCCGGCCCCTCGTCGGTGACCGCGACCTCGACCTCGGTGCCGTGCCGCCGCGCCGCCAACCTGATCTCGCCTCCGCCGTAGCGGTGGGCGTTGTCCAGCAGGTTGGAGAAGAGCCGGCTCAGTTCGTTCCTGACCGCGTGGACGCGCAGCCCGGGCTCGATGTCGGTCGCCACGTCCCGGTTCACCTCGCCGCGCAGCAGCAGGCTCAGGTCGAGGTCCTCCGAGTTCTCCCTGCCCGTGCCGATCCGGGCCAGCAGCAGCAGGTCGGTGACGATCAGCTCCAGCCGGTCGGTGGCCCGCAGCGCCGCCTCGGCGACCTCGCGGAAGTCGGTGTCATCGGGATGCAGCAGCGCGTCCTCCAGATTGGCGCGCAGGCTCGCAATCGGGGTGCGCAGTTCGTGGGAGGCGTCGGACGCGAACTGCCGCTGTCGTTCCAGCGCCCGCTCCATCTGGTCCAGCGTCCGGTTGACGGTCCGCACCAGCCGGGAGATCTCGTCCTCCCCCTGGGGCTCGGGGATCCGGCGGCTCGGGTCGCTGGCCCTGATCTCCTCGTACTGGGCGCGCAGTTCGTCCACCGGCCGCAGCGCCCGTCCGATCACCACCCAGCTCAGCACCCCGACCAGCCCGATCGCCGCGCCGACCACCAGCGCGTTGAACAGGTCGCCCAGCCCGCTGGCCAGGAACCGGGGCAGCGGAGACCCCACCATCACGACCGGGGCGTCGGGCTCGCCGCCGGTCCTGACCACCCGGACCACATAGCAGTTCCCGCTGGGGAAGCACCGGGCGAACGTGGCCGTGCGATCATCGGGAGACGGGCGCATCGTGCTGAGGGGAGGCCGGTCCACGGCACTCGGTGTAGCCGCGATCATCTTGCCGTTCGCGTCGAAGACCTGGACTATCGGTGCGTTCGGGTCCGCCTCGATCTTCGGCCCGAGGGACCCTGACCGCACGTCCTCGACGACCCTCGCCGACGTCCTCTCCGCGTACCTCTGGGCCTCCTCGTAGGTCAGCGTCCGGAAGAGCCACGCGGCCGTCACCCCCAGCGTGCACAGCAACACGGCGGCCACGATGGTGGCCAGCAATGTACCCCGGGCCCTGATGGACCGCGGCCGCAGCCTCATACGTCCCCCCGGATGCGACGCCTCTTCTGACGATAATCACCGGGAGTCACGGGAGAAGCACCAGATCGCCCATGACGGGGTCATGTCACGAGAATCCTCTTCGGAGCCTGATCCGCTGACGCCGGGAACGCTCCCAAAAAGGAAAATGGAGGAGTTTAGTAACAATTAAGGCACGAACAGACTATGCGCAATACCACACCTTCACAGAGCCCTGACCGGCGAGCAGCATCTGATAAAGAGCGTTCCGCCAGCGGTTCCGCTCCCGAGCCGAGGACGCCCCTTCCACCCGAGAGGCGGCGGGCGGCTCAGGAGGCGAGAAGTTCATCACAAGTTGCGCTCCCAACCCGGCCGATCCTGGTCGCCACCGCACCTACACTGGCGATCTGGGACACCTCGGGACATGATTTGCCCCACAGTCCTGTAACAAACCCCTCTTCGGCCACATCCGTGGCGAGCTTGACCGACAGCCCCAAGGCGCGCGGGGCCAGTGCCGAACGGAGGTCACCGCGTGACAGCAGAGGCGAGCTTCCCCGCTCGCACCCGTCCTGATCAAATCCCCTGGGGGAACATCCCCAGCGAGCTGGCCGAGCACATCCAACCGCATCTCGACTCCCTCGCCGAGGAGATGATCGCGGAGATCCAGTCCCAGGTCCGTGAGTACTCACGGGGTGACGGCCCATACGCGATCATGCTCAGGACGATCGTCGAACGCGCGCTTCAACACTTCGTCGACCGCATCGCCGCCTCCGGAGGCCCTCCGGACTCGGAGTTCTTCCAGGCCATCGGCCGCGGAGAGGCCGGCGAGGGCCGCAGCCTCGACCCGCTGCAGGCCGCCATGCGCATCGGCGGCCTGGTCGCCTGGCGGCGCCTCTCGGAGAACGCCTACGATCTCGACCCCCGGGTCATCGCGGCCCTGGGCGAGGCGGTCTTCCTGCACCAGAACGAGATCGCCAAGTCCGCGGCCGAGGGCTACCACCAGGCCCGCGCCGCCGCGGCGGGCGAGATGCAGCGCCGCCGCAGGCGGCTGCTGGACCTGATGCTCAGCGACCCCTCCGCCGGCCCCGAGGCCATCGCGGACCTGGCCGCCGCCGCCCACTGGCAGGTGCCCAGGACGGTCGCCGCGGTCGCCCTCGACATCCGCCACCAGGACACCCGGCCCCCGGCCTTCCCGCCGGACGTGCTGTCCGACCTGAGCCGCACCCAGCCGTCGCTGATCATCCCCGACCCCGACGGACCCGGCCGGGCCCAACTCGTCGACCGGGCACTGGCCGACTGCAGCGGGGTGATCGGCCCGACCGTCCCGGTCACCGAGGCCGCCCGCTCCATGCTGCTGGCCCGCCAGATGCTCCAACTCGCCCAGCGCGGGGTGATCGAGGCCCACGGCGTGATCCGGTGCGTCGACCACATGTCCACGCTGATCCTGTTCCAGGACGAGACGCTGCTGGGCTCGCTGGCAGAGCTGCGCCTCGCCCCGCTGGCGCACCTGCGCAACAGCCAGCAGGACCGGCTCGCCGAGACCCTGCTGGCCTGGCTCCAGTCCGGCCGCAACGCCAACGAGGTGGCGATGCGCCTGCACGTCCACCCGCAGACCGTCCGCTACCGGCTGCGGCAGCTGGAGGAGCTCTTCGGCGACCAGCTCCTGGACCCCGACCTCCGCTTCGAGCTGGAGATCGTCCTGCGGGCCCGCCGCCTCCAGCAGGGCAGCACCGCCTCCACCGGCTCCGGGGAGCAGCAGCGCGCGGTCAGCGGCGAGGTCATCACCTTCCGCCGCTACTGAGCACCACCGGTACCGAGCACCACCGAAGAAGGCCACCCGCGGACGTCCGCGGGTGGCCTTCCCCATCAGGCGTTCGAGCGCCTCCGCCGGCCTCAGCCGCGGTAGAGGTTGATCTTGTCCTCGCCGATCTTCTCGCGCAGCGCCGGGTCGTCGACGCCCAGGCCCTCGGAGGGGGCCGCGCACAGCACGGCGACCTTGCCGACGTGCTGGTTGGTCTGGACGGCCCGGGTGGCCTCGCCCGCGCCGTCGAGGTCGAAGACCTTCGACAGCGTCGGGTGGATCATGCCGAGGCTGATCAGGCGGTTGGTCTCGACGGCCTCGTGGTAGTTGAAGCCGTGCGAGCCGACGATGCTCTTCAGCCGCATCCACAGGAAGCGGTTGTCGTACTGGTGCTGGTAGCCGGTGGAGGAGCCGCAGGTGACGATCTTGCCGCCGCGCTTGGCCACGTACACCGAGGTGCCGAAGGTCTCCGCGCCGAGGTACTCGAAGACGATCTGCGGGTCCTCGCCGACCTGCGCGCGGATCGCCTCGCCCAGGATGCGTCCGGCCTTGCGGTTGCGGAAGCCCTCCGAGCCCAGGCCCAGCTCGCTGCGGTTGATGACGTGCTCGACGCCCTGCCTGCGGACCAGGGCCGCCTTGTCCTCGGAGCTGACGACCGCGACCGGGATGCCGCCGCCGTTCTTCACCAGCTGGGTGGCGTAGGAGCCGAGGCCGCCGGTGCCGCCCCAGACCAGGACGACGTCGCCCTGCTTCATCCGGGCGCCGTGGTTGCCGACCAGCATGCGGTAGGCGGTGGCGGCGCACAGGGTGTTGGACGCCGACTCCTCCCACGTGAGGTGGGCCGGCTTCTTGATGAGCTGGTTGGCCTTGACGACGCAGAACTCGCCGAGCGAGCCGAAGTTGGTCTCGAAGCCCCAGGCGAGCTGGGTCTCGGTCATCATGCCGTCGTCGTAGGAGGCGTGGTCCTCCTCGTCCACGTACGCGGGCGAGATGACGACCTTGTCGCCGACCTTCCAGTTCTTGACGCCGACACCGGTGCGGACGATGACGCCCGAGCCGTCTGAGCCGAGGATGTGGTACGGCAGGTCGTGGCGGGCGCCGTACCAGCCCTGGCGGCCGAACTTCTCCAGGAAGGCGAAGGTCGGGACCGGCTCGAAGATCGCCGACCAGACGGTGTTGAAGTTGATCGCCGCGGACATCACCGCGACGATGCACTCGTCCGGCGCGATCTCCGGCATGGCGACCTCGCCGACGTGCATCGACCTGCGCACGTCCTTGTCGGTCTCGCCCTCGAAGATCCCCACCTCGTCGCGCAGTGTGTGGGCGGCGCGGAACGATTCGGGAAGCTCGGTGGCGAGCAGCTCCTCGGGGGAGGCGCCGTTGATCACGGCCTGGAGCAGTTCAGACATGTTTCTTCCTCAGCTTGGTCGCGCCTTCTTCGGTCATCGGGCCAGTTCCCCCGCCAGGTGCCCGGCGATGATGTGCACGCCGGGCGGGTCCAGCAGGTTGAGGTGATGCGTGTCCGTCACCTCGACGATCTCCAGGCGCGGGCACAGCGGGCCCAGGCCGTTGGTCTCGTCGAGATCGATGTAACGCGCGTCCTGCACCGCCCAGGGGGTGGGCAGAGGCGCCTTGTAGAGGATCACCCGGCCGTCGTACGGGCGGTAGGTGTACCTCTCCAGCGTGCGGGTGTCCTGGTGTGAGGTCAGCTGGTGGTGCAGAACCGCCGGGGGCAGAGAGGCCATCACGGGTGCGGTCCGTTCGGCGACGAGGGCGAACATCTCGTCCTCGCTCTTGCCCGCCAGTTCTTCGTAGTCCAGCTTCACCTCCATCCCGTACGTCTCTGTGAGATAGGCGGCGAACCCTGCGAACCGCTTGGCGAGGTTGTCCTCGTCGTCGTCGGTCGGCAGCGGGACACCGCCGTCGAACAGCGCCACGAACTCGACCTCATGCCCGGCCGCGCTGAGCTGCTGCGCGGTCTCGTAGGCGAGGGTGGCGCCGAAGGACCAGCCGCCGAGCCGGTAGGGGCCCTCCGGCTGGGTGGCCAGGATGTGCTCGACATACCGGGCCGCGCGTTCCTCGACGCTGGGCGCGTCCTCCCAGCGCTCCAGGCCGTAGAACGGCTGGGCGGTGCCGATCAGCTCCGCGAGCTGCCGGTAGCAGCCGGTGGTGCCACCGGCCGGGTGCGCGGCGAAGAACGGGCGCCCGTCGCCGAGCGGCTGGAGGGGTCTGACCGTCTGCCGCGCGGCCTCCTCTTCCACTGCGCGGATGACGTCGGCGACCCCTTCGGCCGTCGGGTCGGCGAACAGCTCCATCCGGTCGAGCCTCACGCCGAACTCCGCTTCGAGAGCGGCGTGGATCCGGTCGGCCTGGTGCTCCTGGCCGCCGAGGGCGAAGAAGTCGTCGGCGACGCTGACCCTCTCCAGGCCGAGCTGCTCCTCGAAGAGCCGGGCGGCCGTGCGCTCGGCCGCGTCGCGCGGCATCACGTAGCCGCTGTCGTCCTTCGTGTGCTCGGCGGTGCCGCCGATGCCGAGCTCTCCCGCGGCCCACTCCTCGAAGACGTCGACGCTCGCGCCCTGCAGCAGCACCGAGGGCGGGACGGTCAGCCCGAGGTCGTGCTCGATCGCGCTCTTGATCCGGACCGCGACCAGCGAGTCCAGTCCCAGCTCGGTGAGCGGGACGGACGGGTCGAGCCGGGAGGCGTCGAAGCCGAGGATGGACGACACCCGCTGCATCACCCGGTCGCGGATCGCCTTGCGGGCCTCGTCAGCGGGCATGCCGCGCAGCGCGTCCGGACCGGCCCAGTCGTCCTGGACGGCGGCGGTGCCCGCGGCGGCGACGAGCGCCTCGTAGAAGGGCATCTGCTTGATCTCGGGGAACAGCTCGACGGCCTTGGCGGCGTCGAACCGCAGCACTCCGGTCGCCGGACGGTCGAAGGCCAGCAGCGCCTCCAGCGCCTCGGCGCCCTCCTCCGGCGAGATCGGCTCGATGACCGTGACGTTCACGTCGGTCGCGCCGCCGACCTGGGACCAGGTGCCCCAGTTGACGGTGGTGCCCGCCAGGCCCTGCGCCCGCCGGTGTGCGACGAGCGCGTCGAGCGCGGCGTTGGCGGCCGCGTAGGAGCCCTGGCCGGGGGAGCCGAGCAGGGCGGCGGCGGAGGAGTGCACGACGAAGAAGTCGAGGTCGTCGGGGGCCGCCTCGTGCAGCCGCCAGGCGCCGACGACCTTCGGCGTCCACACCCTGTGGAGGTCCTCGGGACCGATCTCCGCGATCAGCCGGTCGGCCATCCCGGCCGCGCCGTGGACGATGCCGCACAACTTCCGGCCGCCCTCGCGGGCGACCTCGACCAGCCGTTCGGCGACGCCCTCGGCCGCGATGTCGCCGAGCACCACACCGATGTCCACACCGGACTCGCGGAGCCTCGCGATGGCCTTCTCCGCCTCGGGGGACGGGCCGGAGCGGCCGGACAGGACGATCCGGCCCGCGCCGCGCCCGGCCAGGAGGCGCGCGGTGACCAGGCCGATGCCGCCGTAGCCGCCGGTGATGATGTAGGCGCCGCCGCGCCGGACCGCCCTGCGCGGCTTGCCCTCGGGCAGGCGCGCGGCGGCCAGCCGGCTGGTGTGGCGCACGCCGTCGCGCCAGGCGATCTCGGTGTCGGCGGTCCCGGCCGCGATCTCGCGCCGCACCAGGGCGAGCTCGTCGGCGCCGAGCCGCCCGCCCAGCCCGGCGGGCAGGTCGATCAGGGTGGTGCGCAGACCGGGCTGCTCGAAGCCGAGCACCCGGACCAGCGCGGTGAGGAAACTCTGGGCCGGACGTCCGGCCTCGCCGGGCAGCACCGGCTGCGCTCCCCGGGTGACCAGCCACAGCCGCTGCGACGACAAGGCGCGCGCCGCGCCCGCCACGGCCAGCACCAGCGCCTCGTCCCGCACCGGCGGGACGAGAACGACGTGCCGCACGTCCGGGGTGATCAGCGCCTTGAGGGCCTTCTCGGTGTCCGACCAGTCCAGGTCGTCGACGACCAGCACGCCTTCCGGCTCGCCGCCGTCCCGCGGCTCCTCCGCGAGCTCCGAGGGCGCCCAGACGCTCTCGACGAGCTTGTCGGCCAGCGGCACCGGCACGTCCTCCGGCCGGGCCAGCAGGACCCCGGTCGCGGCGAGCAGCGGAGCGCCGTCCTCGTCGTGGAGGAGGACCTCGCCGACCACGCCCTGCTCGGTGTGCTCGACGTTCACCCGGCAGCGCCCGCCCCGGTGGGTGGGGCCGAAGACCCGCAGCTCGGCGATCGACTCGGGCAGCCACCCCGGCTCGCCGACCTCGGCCGACAACAGCTTCAGGCAGCGGTCGAAGACCTCCGGGTGCAGCCGGTAGTGGCGGCTGCCCCGCACGGCCGCCTCCACGACGGCCGAACCCGCGCCGGCCTCCGCCATGGGCTCCCCGGCGGCCTCGACCGCCTCGGCGGACGCGACCCGCGCCCACGTCCCGGCCGGCGTACGGGTGTGGATCTCCACATGCCCGTCCTCGGAGAGCGTGGTGCTCAGGGTCGTCTCGTCCGACAGCGCCACCAGCCGGTGGACCGCCAGCCCGCGGACCGCGTCGGCTCCGATCTCCGCGCCCGCAGCCAAGGCCATCTCGGCCAGGGCCGCGGCGGGCAGCAGAGCGCCGTCCCAAGCGAGACGGCCCTGCCACGCGTGGCGGTCCTCACCGGGCAGCTCGACGTGCGAGCCCAGCAGCGGGTGGACGTCGCTCCCCGCCACACGGCGCGCGCCGTCCATCCAGTGCCGCTCGTGCCGCCACGGGGCCCGCGGCAGGTCGATGATCGCGCCGTCCGCGGCGGTGACCGTCCGGTGCCCGTGCACGGCCAGCGTCGCGAGCCGGGTGTGGAACGTCACCGTGTCGTCGGTCTCCTGGCCCTTCGGCGCGCGCTTCAGCGTGTGCGTGATCAGCGCCCCGGAACCCTCCAGGGTCTCCCCGACCGCCATCGACAGGATCGGGTGGGCGTTGATCTCGACGAAGGTGCGGTGGCCGTCCTGCGCGGCGGCGGTGACGGCGTCCGCGAGCCGGACGGGGTTGCGCAGGTTCGCCGCCCAGTACTCGGCGTCCAGCGGGACCGAGCCGTCCAGCAGCTTGCGCGGGTCCTCCAGCGCGGTGGTGTACATCGGGACCGTGCCGGCCTTCGGCTTCAGCTCGGCGAGCAGCTCGCGCAGTTCCGGCAGCAGCGGCTCGACCTGCGGGGAGTGGCCCGCGCCCTCGGCCTTGACCTGGCGGGCCAGGTATCCCCGCCCCGACGCCCAGGCCAGCACCGCCTCGATCGCCTCGTTGTCGCCGGTCACCACGGTCTGGCGGGGTGAGGACAACACCGCCGGGTGCACCTCGGGCCCGTCGTAGTCGGCCAGCTCCGGCAGCCCGCAGCCGAGCACGGCCATGCCGCCTCCGCCGACCAGCGCCGTCATCAGCCGCGACCGGCGGACGATCACCTTGACACCGTCGGCGAGACCGAGCGCCCCGGAGACGACCGCCGCGGCGACCTCGCCCATCGAGTGGCCGACGACCGCGGCGGGCTCGATCCCGTAGGAGCGCCACATCCGGGCCAGGCCGATCTGCACCGCGAAGAGCACCGGCATGATCTCGGCCGGGCCCTCGGGCATCCGGCCGCTCTCCAGCAGGTCCCACAGGGCGAGGTCGGCCTCCTCGACGAAGAGCCCGTCCAGGTCGTCGATCGCCTCGGCGAACGCCGACTCCTCCTCCAGCAGGGACTGCGCCATGCCGGGACGCTGCGCGCCGTAACCGGAGAACACGAACACCGGGCGGCCCGGGGTACCGACCGTCATGCCGGTGACGACCGCCGGGTGCGGAGTGCCCCCGGCCAGTGCCGTCAGGCCGGAGCGGAGCCCTTCCAGGTCGCGGGCGACGACCGCCGCGCGGGCGCGTCCGCGCGGGTCGCGGCGGCGGAGCGTCGCGGCGGTGTCCGCCAGGTCGTGCGGGTCCACGCCGTCGCCGGCCTCCCGCGCGTCGAGCTCCGCGAGAAGGGCCTCGGCGTACGCCGGGAGGCGGTCGGCGGCGACGTCCGACAACGGGAACGTCCGGACCGGGGCGGCCTCGACGGTCCGCTCGGTCTCCTCGACGGCCTCCAGCGTGACGTGGGCATTGGTGCCACCGAACCCGAAGGCCGACACACCCGCGCGGGGCGGCCTGTCCTCATGGGACGGCCAGGGCCTGCGCTCGGCGACGACCTGGAGGTTCAGCTCGTCGAACGGGATGTGCGGGTTCGGCGAGGTGTAGTGCAGGGAGGCGGGGATCGTCCGGTGCCACAGCGACAGCACCGTCTTGATCAGCCCCGTGACGCCCGCGGCGGCCTCCATGTGGCCGAGGTTGGACTTGACCGAGCCGAGCAGCAGCGGCTCGGTCCGGCCTCCGCCGAGGGCCTCGCCGACCGCCCGGGCCTCGATGGGGTCGCCCAGGAACGTGCCGGTGCCGTGGGCCTCGATGTAGTCGAGGTGGCGGTCGGCGGCGTACATGTCGCGCAGGAGGCTCTTCTGGGCGTCGGCGTTCGGCGCGACCAGGCCGTTGGACCGGCCGTCGGAGTTGACGCCGGTCTTCGTGATGACGGCCAGGACGCGGTCCCCGTCGCGGCGGGCGTCCGAAAGCCGCTTCAAGACGACGACTCCACACCCTTCGGCGCGAACCATCCCATCCGCCGAAGCGTCGAACGCTTTGCAGTGTCCGTCCGCGGCGGTGGCGTCCGCCGCGTCGAAGGTCATCGTGATGGTCGGCGACAGCAGCACGTTGACGCCGCCCGCGAGGGCCACGTCGCTGTCACCGTTGCGCAGTGACTGGACCGCCAGATGGGTCGAGACCAGGGAGGAGGAGCAGGCCGTGTCCACGATCATGGACGGACCGTGCAGGTCGAGCAGGTACGACAGGCGGTTGGCGACGATGCTCAGCGCCGCGCCGGTGGCGGTGAACGCCTCCAGCTTGGTCAGGTCCGAGGCGGTCAGGCCCGCGTACTCGGGGGCCGAGACGCCGACGAACACGCCGGTCCGGGTGCCGCGCAGCCGGGCGGGGGCGATCCCCGCGTGCTCCAGCGACTCCCAGGCCACTTCCAGCAGCAGGCGCTGCTGGGGGTCCATGACGGCGGCCTCGCGCGGGGTGATGCCGAAGAACTGCGCGTCGAAGCCGGCGATGTCGTCCAGAAAGCCGCCCCTGCGGGTGACCTTGTCGAGCAGGTCGGCGATCTCCGGCGAGCCGTCGTCGAAGGCGTCCCAGCGGCCTTCGGGGACCTCGCCGATCGCGTCGCCCTCCTCCAGCAGGAAGCGCCAGAAGTCCTCGGGGCCGTTGATCCCGCCGGGGAAGCGGCAGCCCACGCCCACCACGGCGACCGGCTCGTCGGACGCCCTGGAGGGCCCGTCCTTCGGCGCGGCGGCCACGGCGGCCTCCGGGGGGTTCGCGCCGCTGAGCGCGGCGGCGATCCGGCTGATCGTCGGGTGCTCCCAGACCAGCGTGGCGGGCAGCGAGCGGCCGAGCAGTTCCTCGAGTTCGCCGGCGACGGCGACGGCGTCGCGGGAGGCCAGGCCGAACTCCTCGAGGGGCTGGTCCACGTCCACCTCGCCGGGCACCAGCCCGGCGCGATGTGCTATCTCACTAATGAGGAAATTCTGGATCTCCGCCTGGAGCTGCGGATTACCCGACTCCGGGGATCGGGAACCTTTGGTTTCCGGCATGGTGAGGATCCCCCAAGGTGGCATGGGTCAGTGCAGAGGGACCACCTTGTCCTGTTTTGACCGCATCCCTCTTCGCACGCGGACCACGAATCCCAGGTGTTCCTTATCACCTTGATGACAAGAGCTTTGGCCCTGGAATATGACTTGATTGGGGCTAAATGGGACGGGACAGGTACGGGTGGACGCTGACGGTCGTAGCCGTCAGCGCGTTCATGGTCACCCTCGACAACACAGTCACCAACATCGCGCTGACGACGCTGTACAAGTACTTCGACACGGACATCGCGGCCGTCAGCTGGGTGACCACTTCCTACATCCTGATGTTCTCCTGCCTGATGATCGCGGGCGGACGTCTGGTCGATGTGTACGGCTGCCGCCGGATCTTCACCATCGGCATGGCGACCTTCACCCTTTCCTCCCTGGGCGCGGGACTCTCCCAGGAGCTCACCCACCTGATCCTCTTCCGGGTGGTCCAGGGCGCCGGGGCCGCGCTGGCGCTGCCCGCGACCCTGGTCATGGTGATCAACAAGAGGACCGACAAGCAGAAGTCGGTCGGCAACCTGGTCTACATCCTCACCGCGACCATCGCCTCCGCCCTCGGCCCCACCGTCGGCGGCCTGATCATCGACGCCTTCAGCTGGCACTGGATCTTCCTGATCAACGTGGTGCCCGGCCTGTTCGTCACCGTCCTCGGCCTGTTCGTGCTGGACGGCCAGAGCGACAACAGCCCCGAGAGCGTCGACCTGCCCGCGGTGCTCACCTCCGCGACTCTGCTCTTCGCCCTCACCTACGGCATCCACTCCGGCGGCAACCCCAAACTCGGCTTCATGGACCCCAGCGTGCTGGCGGTGTTCGGGCTGGCCGCCCTGGCCCTCGGCTCGTTCATCCTGGTCGAGAAATGGGCGCCCAACCCGATGCTCACCACGGAGTTCTTCCGGAACAAGGCCTTCAGCGGCGGCCTGGCCGGGCAGATCCTCTGGGGCATGGGCTTCTCCGGCGTCATCACCTACTCCGGCAACTTCATGCAGGAAGTCCTCGAATGGACCCCCTCCCAGGCCGGCACCGCCTTCATCCCGCCCGCCGTCATCATCGGCGTGCTCACCCCCCTCGGGTTCTGGCTGTCCGCCAAGTTCGGCCCCCGTGTCCCGATCTCCGCCGGCATGGTGCTCATGGCCTGCGGCCTCGTCGCCTTCTCCCGGCTGCGCCAGGGCGACACCTTCGTCGACATCATCCCCGGCATCGCCCTGGTCGGCGCGGGCTCCGCCCTGACCATGCCGCTCGGCCTCTACCTGATCAAGGCCGTCCCCGAGGAGCGCACCGGCGTCGCGGGCGGCGTCCTCAACGTCGGCCGCGAGATCTCCGCCGCGATGGGCATCGTGGCGCTCGGCGCGGTCCTGAAATCGTTGGAGCGCGATGCCCTCACCCAGGGCTCCAGCGAGGTCGAGGCGATGGAGCAGGGCTCGTCCGCCGCGCTGATGGTGGGCGGCGGCCTCGTCCTGGCCGGCGCGATCATCACCCTGTTCACCCTGCAGCGCCGCGGCGACATCCCCGAAGAGGAGCCGGGCACCACGCCCAAGGCCCCCGAGTCCCCGTCCATCACCTCCGGCTCGTTCCCGGTCATCCCCGACTGGTGGGGCAACAACCGGCGCAGCCAGATCCCGTCCGCGTGGCCGCCGCCACCGCCCTACAGCCCCTATGAGATGTCCGAGAGCGGCTCGTCCCGCTCGGGCTCCCGGTAGGCGGAGAAAGGCAGAACATGGGCCGGACAGTAGTGATCTTCGCGGCCGGCTCCCGGGGCGACCTGCAGCCGTGCGTCGCCCTGGGCCGCGGCCTCGCCGACCGGGGCGACGAGGTCCGCCTCATCAGCAGCGAGCAGTACCGGGAGCTGATCACCGGGGCCGGGCTGGGCTTCGCCCCGCTCTCCCTGGACCCCACGCAGATCGTGAACTCGCCCGAGGGACAGGAACTGCTGAGCGGCGGGCGCAACCCCGTCAAGTTCCTGCGCGGCATCCAGCGCATCGCACGGCCCCTCGCGATGCGACTCCTGCGGGAGGTCCTGGCCGGCGCCGACGGGGCCGATCTGTTCCTCGCCCCCACCCTGGGCTTCCTCGGCCAGCACGTGAGCGAGCACCTCGGCATCCCGCACGCCATCGTGCACTTCCAGCCCTCCCACCCGACCCGGGCCTTCCCCCACCCGTTCCTCCCCCGGGCCCGGCTGCTCGGCCCCTACGCCAACCGCCTGAGCTTCGAGGCCCTGGACTGGATCACCTGGCAGCTCTGCCGCCCCTTCATCAACCCGTGGCGCGCCGAGCAGCTGAAGCTCCCCCGGCTCTCCCCGCTCCGCGGACCCCTCCCCGCCGCCCGCCGCGCACCCGTCCTGTGCGCCTTCAGCCCCACCCTGGTCGACCGCCCCTCCGACTGGCCCGACAACGTCCGCATGACCGGTTTCTGGTTCCTGGAGCAGCCCCACTGGGAGCCCCCCGCCGACCTGTCGGCCTTCCTGGACGACGGCCCCCCGCCCGTCTACGTCGGCTTCGGCAGCATGGCGACGAAGGACCCGGCCGCCACCGACCAGCGGATCCGCTCGGCTCTGCGCATGGCGGGCCTGCGCGGTGTGCTCTCCCCCCAGCCGGGAAGCACCATCGAACCCGAGGACGACATGTTCGTCGTCCAGGACGTCCCCTACAGCCGGCTCTTCCCCCGCATGGCCGCCGTCGTCCACCACGGCGGTGCCGGCACCACCGCCGAGGGCCTGCGCGCCGGCGTCCCGTCGCTGGTCTGCCCCTTCTTCGGCGACCAGCCCTACTGGGCCGACCGCGTCCACGCCCTGGGCGCCGGCCCGTCCCCCCTCCCGGTCGCGTCCCTGACCGTCGACGCCCTGGCCACCCGCCTCCGCGACGCCGTCAAGGGCCCCCACCGCTCCCGGGCCCGGGAGCTCTCCCGCTCCCTCAACGCCGAAGACGGCGTCGCCCGAGCCTGCGAGGCCCTCGACCTCCTCCAACGCTGATCGCCCCAAGACATCTCAGCAGAAGCCGGAAGTCTCCAGCTTGAACCCGAACGGCTCGGGCAGCTCGATCGCCGTCCCGTAGTCCTCCCGCACGCTGGTGCGGTAGTCGTTGTTCTTCACATCGGGGTCGTTGAACAGCGTCACGGTGCGAGCGCTCTGGTCCACCAGCAGGTAGAGAGGGATACCCGCCCGGGCGTAACAGCGTCTTTTCACCGTCCGGTCCCGATCCGGGTTGGACGAGGTCACCTCGACGACCATCGCCACCCCCTCTGGTTCCATCCACGACTCGTCGCTGGCGAAGAGAGCCATCTCAGCGGGAGCGAACACCGCGTCGGGGATCACATGGTTCTTCGGGCGCAGTCCGTCCCGCCGCAGCCGAACACCCCTGTTGCCCGAGAAGTCCATGAGCACGGCGGCCTCTTTCACCATCTGCCTGACGATCCGCGACAACGCGTGCTCGTGGTAACCGCCAGGAGGCGGCGACACGACGATCTCCCCTTCCACGAGCTCCGCGCGAAAGCCCTCCGGCGTCTCCAAGGCCAGAAAGTACTGCAGCAGCGACTCGTCCTCGTCGAACGGCTGCTCCGCGAGTTCAGCGTCCATGCCGCATCCCCTTCCCATCACCTGCCCGGCATAAGGAACAGCGCCCTCGGCTGGACAGAGCAACGAGCGTCGAAGGACAAGCCGATATTACTCCAGGTAATCGGAGAGTCACGAGAAAACCGGGACTCGGTTCGAGGCCGGAGCAGCTCAGACCGCGCCGAGGTCGATCTCCACCGGGAAAGGAGCCGACACCTTGACCACGCCGGTGAACACCTCCCCCTCCCGGTAGACGCCGGCCGCCGGATCGAGGACGTAGGTGTACACCAACGGAATCCCGGTGGCGGCCTGCTCGACCCGCCAGTAGAAGGCGATGCCCGCCTTGGCGTACTGCTCCGTCTTCACGGTCCGGTCGGTCGTCTCCGACCCCGGTCAGACGACCTCGGCGACCAGCAGCACGTGCTCCGGGCGCGTGGGCGTGGCATCGAGCGTGTCCGCCCTGTACACGACGACATCCGGACGGCGGTTGGTGAGCGGCGCGTCCTGCAGCCGGACGTCGAAGTCCGTGTCGGCGTTCCAGTCCGGCCCCGCGGCACCCTCCAGGGAGTTGGCCAGCATCCGAGCGAGGCGGTTGTTCCGTTTGGACGTTCTGGGACTCACGACGACCATCCCGTCCACGATCTCGATGCCCGAGCACTGTTCCTCAGACCAGGAGTCGTACTGCTCCGCCGTGATCCGCTCATGCATCCACGCGGGGACGACCATCACGACCGTCATGGCACACCTCCCTGAACCCGCTCGGCGGGTCCTGGTCCCGACGGAATTCAGCGTACTTTCCCAGGTCGGCGGCGGGGAGGACACTTCGGCGCGACGAATTTTCGCCGGGGGGTGACGAACCCGGGAGGGGCGGCGCTAAAGCGTTCAGACCAGGGTCGAAGTGCCGGGATCACATCATGTGTGAAGGTTCGGTGCTTCTGGACTTCTGTTCCGTTCATCCCCTCACGGAGGTTTACTTTGCTCGCGAACACCACGCGTCTGGTGCTGGCCACCGCTCTGGCCGCCGGCGGCACGCTCGCCATGCAGGCTCCCGCTTCGGCCGCCAAGTCCTGCCTCCTCGGCAAGTGGAAGCTCACCCAGTTCACGATGACCGCCAAGGGCGAGAACATCGACGTGACCGGCCAGGGCGCCGAGGGCATGCGCCTGACCGTCGGCAAGAACTCGGTCACCTACAACTTCACCAAGGCCAAGAAGCTCGTGACCACCGGCACCGAGGCGGGCAAGCCCCTCACCGTCGAGACGCAGTACAAGAAGTCGCTGACGATGAAGTCCTCGTTCAAGGGCACCAAGACGGGCACCCTCACCCTGAAGCCGAAGACCGCCTCCGGCAGCGCCACCGGCACCGTCAGCTTCGGCGGCAAGAAGACCCCGGCCTACAAGCTCGCCAAGAAGTACCGCGGCGGCGAGTACGAGCCCATCGCCGTCCCGGTCTCGGCCTTCGACTGCTCCGGCAAGACGAAGAAGACGAAGAAGGCGACGGCGACCCTGAAGATCACGTACACGATCTCCGACCCCAACGGCACCGCCGTCGGGACGCTGTCCTTCAAGCGCTCCTCCTGACCAGGGGGCAGAGGCACCGGGGCGGCACGCCGCCCCGGTGCGGCCCGCGTCCCCGAGCGGGTTCGGGAGCCTTCGTCCCGTGGCGCGGGGTCAGCCGGTCTTCTTGGCCTTGAGGGTCTTCATGGCGGTGGGCCAGGCCTTCTTGAGCTCGCGCTTCCAGTAGGGCCAGGCGTGGGTGCCGCCGGAGTAGATGTGCGACTTGTGGGCGATCTTGAGGGCCTGGAGGCGCTTCTTGAAGTCGCCGTTGGTCATGCCGACGACGTATTCGGAGAAGAAGGCGACGTCGGTGGGGATGGGTGCGCCGCTGCCGGAGGTGAAGTAGAGCTTGGTGCCGCGGAGGTTCCCGGCCAGGGAGTACGGGTCGTGGGCCACCCAGTTGTCGCGGTTCGTTTCAGGGTCGCCGTAGATGGCATTGATGTCGGCGTTGCCGCTGTTCACCTGCTTCAGCGCATCCGGGACGCCCGGGGAGAGCAACGACAGGAGACCGCTGAAGGACGCGGCGTACTTGAAGCGGCCCTTGTAGCGTGCGGCGTAGGTGATGGCGCCCTGGCCGCCCGAGGAGTTGCCGATGACGGCGCGGCGGGAACCCGCGTGGAAGTTCCGCTGGACCAGCTGGAAGACCTCCGTCATGTGGAAGGTCTCCCATTGGGGGATGCCGTAGTTCCCGTAGTTGTACCAGTTGGTGTACGAGCCGTTGCGGCCCTCGGGCATGACGACGATGACACCCCACTCGGCGGCGAGCTTCGTGATGGTGGAGCTCTTCGACCAGGACTGGTAGCCGGCCCGCCCGCCGTGCAGGAGGTACACGACGGGCCAGGTCTTCTTCGTGTTCTTCTTCCAGCCCTTGGGCAGCAGGATCCGGACCTTCTCGGTCTTGCCGAGGCCCTTGGACCTCACGGCGACGTCGAGTCGGCGCTTGTCCTTCGTCAGCCACTTGTAGGCGGTGATCGAACTGCCGTTGTCGGCCTTCTTGAACCGTGCGGCGGCCGCCGCGGGAGCGGCCGGGGCGGGGGCCATGGCCAGGACCAGGGCGCCCGTGACGGCCAGCGAGGTGAGACGGCGGGGGTGGCGGGGGATTTTCACGATTCTGCTCAATACTTCTTGGCGCCGATTTCCTTCATGGCCCTGGGCCAGACGAACTTGTACTCACGGCGCCAGGCGGGCCAGTTGTGGCGGCCGTTCGCGTACAGGTGCGCCACGTAGGGGAGCTTCAGGCTGTCGAGCTTCCGCTTGAAGTACTGGTTGGTGGTGCCGGTCCACTTCTCCGAGACCAGGCCGAGGTCCCACGGGTCGAGGTTCTGCGGGTCGCCCTCGCCGGGCTTGCCGTCGAGGCCCGAGGAGAAGAAGATCTTGGTGCCCTTCAGGCCCGCGGCCAGGTCGTAGGGGTTGTGCAGCTTCCAGTTCTCCGCGTCGGCCGGGTAGCGGCCCCAGATCGCGTTGGGGTCCTGGCCGTTGCCCGTGTTGATCTGCGAGAGGAACTGCGGGATGAACGGGGCGCGCAGGTGCAGCAGGCCGCTGAAGGACGCGGCGTACTTGAACCGGCGCGGGTAGCGGGCGGCGTAGCCCATCGCGCCCATGCCGCCGGAGGAGTTGCCCATGACGGCCCGCGACTTGTTCGCCCGGAAGTTGCGCTCCATGAGCTGGTAGACCTCCGTCATGTGGAAGGTCTCCCACTTGGGAGTGCCGAACTTCCCGTAGTTGTACCAGTTGGTGTACGAGCCGTTGGCGCCTTCGGGCATGGCCACGATGACGTCGTACTGGGCGGCCAGCGACTCGATGGCGGTCATGCGGGTCCAGGAGAGGTAGCTGTCCTGGCCGCCGTGCAGCAGGTACACGATGGGCCAGGTCTTCTTGGACTTCATCGACCAGCCCTTGGGCAGCAGCAGCCGCACCTTGGGGTTGCCGCCCGGGAGCGACGGGGTCTTGACGGTGATGTCCATCTGCCGCTTGTTCTTGCTGACCCACTTGTAGGCGATGATCTTCGCACCGGTCGACGCGGGCTTGAACTTCGGCTTGGGCGCGGCGCTCGCGGCGCCGGGCAGCGTTCCGGCCAGCAGCGCGGAAGCCGTGACCACCATCCCGAAGCGCCGCAGGGTTTCAGTGCGCATACTCATCCTCCACCTCGCGCCATCGCCAGCCCACCCCGTCGGGGCCGGCCACGATCTCACGCTTTTTCACTGTGCGTCCAGCTGTTCGCGGACGTACTTCTTTGTCCCAGTCGTATCCTCCGCGCACCGGAACCACGGTGCGGCGGAATCCGCCGGAAGTCCTCTCCCCCTTCAGCGTCCGGGACGTGTCCCCCGTCACTTCCCGGCCCCCGGCCCCGTCCCCGAGCTCGATGTCGTGGACCTCGCGCAGGTCGATGGCGGCGTGCAGCGCCTTCAGCGGCCCCGGCAGCCACCAGTTGGCGTCGCCGAGGAAGCGCATGGTCGCCGGCACCAGCAGCGAGCGCACCAGCGTCGCGTCGACGACCACCGCGACCAGCAGGCCCACGCCCAGGATCTGCACCGTGGTGATCTTCGCGGTCGAGAAGGCCGCGACCACCACGATGAGCAGGACGGCCGCGCTGGTGATGATGCCGCCGGTCTGCTGCAGGCCCCGCGCCACCGCGGCCCGGTTGTCATGGGTCCTGTCCCACTCCTCCCGGATCCGGCTGAGCAGGAACACCTCGTAGTCCATCGAGAGGCCGAAGATGATGGACAGGACCAGGATCATCGCGGTGGCGTCGATGCTGCCCGTGACGGTGAAGCCGAGCAGCCCTGACAGGTGCCCGTCCTGGAACGCCCAGACCATCGCGCCGAACGACGAGCCGATCGACAGCAGGTTCATGATGATCGCCTTGATCGGCAGCGCGATCGAGCCGAACGCGGCGAACAGCAGCAGGAAGATGGCGACCACGACGAAGAGGCCGGTCTTGGGCAGCGCCTCGGCCAGGCTGGCCATCAGGTCCATCTGGCCGGCGGTGCTGCCGCCGACGCTGATGTGGTCGATCGCCTCCGGCCGCTGCCCCGGCTCGTCCATGGCCCGCAGCGTCCGGACGAGGTCCTGGGTCTCCTTGCTGTGCGCGTCGCCCTTGTAGGTCACCTGCATCTTGAGCAGGCCGTGCTCGGGGCTCTGGTTGGCGTAGGTCGCCGCGACCACTCCCGGCAGCTCGGCGACCCGGTCGCGGAAGTCCGCCAGGTTCTTCGGCAGCTCGTCCTCGCCGGGCTTGTAGTTCTTGGGGATCAGCGCGCCTTCGAGCAGCACGTCGATCGGGTCCATGACCCCGGAGGAGAACTCCCGCTGGATGGTCTCCACCGTCTGGCGGGTCTCCATCTCCTCCGGCAGGGACCGGATGTCGGAGACCCCGAAGTGCACCCGCGCGAAGGGCAGGACGAGCATGACCAGGACCGCGCTGGTGCCGAGGAAGTAGAGGATCGGGCGCTTCATCACGCTGTGCGCGAGGCGGTACCACATGCCCTCTTCTTCGGGCTTGGCCTTTCTCTTGGCCCGCTTGAGCCAGGGCATCTGACCGAACTCGATCCGCGGCCCTAGGATCGACAACATCGCCGGCAGGACCACCACGGTGGCGAGCATCGCGACGAAGATGACCGCGATGCCGACCAGCCCGATCGACTTCAGGAACACCTGCGGGAACAGCAGCAGCCCCGCCATGGACACCGCGACCGTGACGGCGGAGAACGAGATGGTGCGCCCCGCCGTGGCCATGGTGACGCCCATGGCCGTCCGCGGATCTCGTCCCTTGCCCAGCTCCTCGCGGAACCGGCTGATCACGAAGAGCGAGTAGTCGATGGCCAGACCGACCGACAGCAGGCTGACCAGCGAGATCGCCAGGTTCGACACGTCGGTCACCATGGTGATCACGCGCAGGACGGCGAACGCGCCCATGATCGAGAAGACGCCGATGAGCACCGGCTGCAGCGCGGCCGCGACGCTGCCGAAGACGATCAGGCCGATGATGAGCACCAGCGGCATCGAGATGATCTCGGCGTTGACGATGTCCGCGCTCATCTGGTTGACGAAGTCGGTGCCGATCGGGATGCTGCCGCTGATCTCCACCGACATCCCGGGCGCCTGCACCAGGCCCTTGATGGCCTCGTAATGTTGCGCCTTGACCTGGTCCGCCTTGGCCGGGTCGGGATCCGTCTGCACGAACAGCGCCACGATCGTGCTGTGTTCGTCATGGGAGACGAAGTTCTTGCGGGCGTCCTTGGCTTCCTTCTTGTTCCCCGGGATGTGCCAGTAGCTGAAGACCTGCTTGACGTGCTCCTTCGGCAGCCGGGCGACGGTGAACAGCACCGACTGCATGAACTCCGGATCGGTGACCTTGTACTCGTCGCTCCGGTAGACCAGCATCACGTCCGGGCTGGAGGCGCCGAACACACTGGCCGACTGCTGGTAGACGTACGTCGAGTCGGCGTTCGGGTCCTCGAAACCGCCCTGCTTGAGCACTCCGGGGCTCATGACCCCCAGTCCCCAGTAACCCGCGCCGAACGTCACGAGTGTCGCGAAGAGCAGCACGAGCCAACGGAACCGATGGACGAAACGACCCCAGCCGTACATGTGTGGTGATCCCCCCGGATCAGCGGGCGAGGCGGTCGGTGGTGCGCACCAGACCGCCTTCCAGGTAACGGGTGCGGGTCGCCGCCCTGGCGACCTTCCCGCTGGACGTGCGGGACAGGGATCCGGGCTCGATCAGCACGAACTCGTGGATGTGCATCTCGTGCACCTGGTTGACCCTGGTGCGGACGGCCCGCTCCACCTCGGCCAGGTCGAGCTTGGCGATCGGCACCCGCCGGTTGCGCTCGGCCACCACGACCAGCCGTTCGGTCTCCTCGCCGGGAATGGAGAAGGCCGCCACGTAGTCCGGCCGGATCGCCGGGCTGGCCTCCTCGGCGGTGACCTCGATGTCCTGCGGGTAGTGGTTGCGCCCGTCGACGATGATGAGGTCCTTGATGCGGCCCGTCACGTACAGCTCGCCGTCGTGGACGGCGCCGAAGTCACCGGTGCGCATCCAGCCGCCGGCCGGGATGCCCTGGGCGTCCTGGATGACGGCGTTGAACGTCTCGGCGCTGCGCTCGCAGTTGCCCCAGTAGCCGCGGCCGACGTTCGGCCCGTGCACCCAGATCTCGCCGACCGTCCCGTCCGGCTGCTCGCGGCCGGTCTCCGGGTCGACGAGCGCGACGTACTGGCCCTGCGGCGCGCCGCACGAGACCAGGTACTGGACCCTGTCGCCCTCCGCGTCCTCCTCGCTCCCCTCGAACGGGACGATCCGCCCCTGGGTGAGCGCCTCGCGGTCCACGCCCAGCAGCCTGGCGGGCACCGTCGGGTCGGGGTTGGTGACGAAGCTGCCGGACACGAAGACCGTCGCCTCGGCGAGCCCGTAGGCGGGCCGCAGCACGCCGGGCCGCAGCCCCGCCGGGGCGAACGCGTCGTTGAACGCCTTGAGGGTGGACGGGCGGATCGGCTCGGCGCCGTTCAGGCACACGTTGACGCCGCTGAGGTCGAGCCCGGCCAGGCTCTTGTCGTTGGCCTGGCCCGCCACGTAGTCGTAGGCGAAGTTCGGACCCGCCGTGTAGACGTTCGGGCACTCCGACAGCAGCCGCATCCAGCGGATCGGGCGCATGAGGAAGGACATCGGGTCGGCCAGGATCACGTGGTTGCCGTTCACCAGCGGTAGCGCCAGCGCGGTGATCAGGCCCATGTCGTGGAAGAGCGGCAGCCAGGTGACCGCCTCGCACGTCTCGATCTCCGGCGGGTCCCAGGAGCGCCACAGCTGGCGGGCGTTGGCGGCGAAACCGCCGTGGGTGATCTCCACTCCGGCGGGGCTGCTGGTCGACCCGGACGTGTACTGCAGGTACGCCAGGTCGTCCGGGGACAGTTCGGGCAGCTCCCAGCCCTCGCCGAGCGCCGGGTCGATCTCGTCGGCCAGGACGATGCCGCGCGGGCGGGGCACCTCGTGCTCGTCCAGGAACTTCTCGACGTACGGGAGCGCGGAGCTCAGCGTCACGATGACGGCGGGCTCGGCGTCGGAGTAGGCGCGGATCAGCCGGTCGGCGTTGCCGGGCAGGTCCGGGGAGAACAGCGGGACCGCGATGATCTGGGAGGCGAACGCCCCGCACATCGAGATCAGGTACTCCAGGCTCTGCGGCAGCAGCAGCGCGGCCCGGTCGCCGGGCTCGGCGATCTGGCGCAGCGCCGCGGCCGTCGCCTGGGACCGCCGCCACACCTCGCCCCAGGTCAGCGTGTGCTTGGCCCCGTCCCGGTCGCTGGAGTAGTCGACGAAGGTGAACGCCTTGGCATCGGGCTTGGTCACGGCGTGCTCTGCCAACGACTCGACCAGCGGACGGAGGTTGAGATCGGGGAGCAGTGAACCCAATGCCATGAAGGACTCCAGGGGGGCCGTGGGTATGACTTCGCGAGGCTACCGGAACCCGGGCACACCTGGTCACTAACCACCGAGACGATACACATCCGGACCTTTTGTTAGTGAGGTGACAAGCCCGGTACGTCTCACCCTTCAGGCGCGCCCTGTCAAGACGCACCACCTCTCAAGTCCCCCACAAATCAGGTCCTGCGCCGCCACAACGCCAGCACGACGACGGACCAAGCCACCGCCGCCTCACCGGCCAGCGCGACGGCCAGCGCCACCAGCCAGCCCCGGCCGTCGTCCGCCAGCGGCCCCTCGGCGCTGGTGACGCTCAACCGCGGCGACGGCCCCGCCGTCCCGCTCGGCCCGACCGGCGGCAGCGCGACCACGGGTGCCTTCGGAAGGACGGGCGGCGCCAAGGGCGGCTCCACGGACGCAGGCGGCCGGACGGCGCCCGGCGAGAGCGGAGATGACGGAGACCGGGGCGGGTCCACGCTCCGGGACGGCTTCCGCCGCTCCACGCGTTCGACGATCCCGGTATCCGAGGGCCCGGATCCGAGGACGCGGTGCCTCGCCGCCTTTCCCGGCCCCGGTCCCCGCCCCGGCCCTGATCCCCGCCCTGGCCCCGGCAGCCGGACGGTCTTCACCACCTTCGGCGTGTTCTCCGACTCGACGACGGTCCTGAGCCCCTCGTCTCTCCCCACCGCCTCCTTCTCCCTGAGTCCGAGCCGGAGCACGGTGATCCCGGCGAGATCGCCCATCTCGCAGGAGAGCCGGGCGCCCTTCACCTCGCAGGAGGACGGGATCCGCGACCATCGGACCGGCCCCGTCACGGTGAGACGGGCCTTTCTCGCGGCCCCCCGCACCACCCGGATCCCGATCGTGGCGGTGACCCGCCCGTCTCGCGCGCCGGGGCCCTTCCCCCTCTCGAACCCGACGTCCACCCGCACCTCCGCCGGACGTCCCGAGGGATAGCGGGGCCTCGGATCGGGAGACGGCGGGGGCGAGCGGCGCGGACCCGGAGGCTCCGGCTCCCCCGAGGGCTCCGGTTCTCCCGAGGACTCCGGCTCCTTCGAGGGCTCCGGGTCCGTCGAGGGCTCCCGCTCCTCCATGGGTTCCGGATCCTCCGGGACTTCCCGGCCTCTCGAGGACCCGCGGTCCTCCGAGGGCTCCGGCGACCCGTGGCGCGCCCGGGGTTCGTGGTGTTCGTGGCGGCTCGGAGGTTCCGGCGGCTCCGGCCGGGGCGGAGGGCAGAGGGCCACGGCGCCCGGCGCCGTCCACAGGGCCAGTCCCGCCGAGAGCGCCGCTCCCCATACCCGTCTCGCCCGCACCGCCGCCGCCTTCCGTCGCCTGTTCGGAGGGGGTCAAGGGGGCGCAGCAAGGTCATCCCCCACGATGATCGGAGATAACCTCCCAGACCACTTTCACAGAGCGAAATGCAGTTTCCGTACACTGAGCCCATGACTGTGCGGTCCCTGGAACGGGCCTTCGAACTGCTGGAGCACCTCACCGACGCGGGCGGCGAGCTGGCGCTCTCCGAGCTCACCGAGAAGGCGGGTCTGCCGATGCCGACCGTCTACCGGCTGATGCAGACGATGGTCGCCCGGGGCTACGTGCGCCAGGAACCCTCCCGCCGCTACTCGCTCGGCCCCCGGCTGATCCGGCTGGGAGAGGGCGCGTCCCGGCTGCTGGGCGCCTGGGCCAGGCCCGCGCTGGCCGACCTGGTGGACCGGCTGGGCGAGACCGCGAACATGGCGCTCCTGGAGGGCGACGAGGTGGTCTACGTCGCGCAGGTGCCCTCCCGGCACTCCATGCGCATGTTCACCGAGGTGGGCCGCCGGGTCCTGCCGCACTGCACCGGGGTGGGCAAGGCGCTGCTGGCCCAGCTGCCGGAGGACGGCGTCCGCGCGCTGCTGGCCCGTACCGGCATGCCGGCCCGCACCCCGCACACCCGCACCGACCCCGACGCGCTGATGGCCGAGCTGGCCGTCGTCCGGGAGCGCGGCTACGCCCTGGACGACGAGGAGCAGGAGCTGGGCGTGCGCTGCGTGGCGGTCCCCCTGACCGGGGTCCCCGCCCTCGCCGCCTTCTCCGTCTCGGGACCCAGCGGCCGGATGACCCCCGAGGCCATCGAGGCGGTCGTCCCGGTCATGCGGAGCGCCGCCGACGGTTTCGTCACCGGGCTCGTCCGGCCCTGACCCGCGGGAACGAAAAAGATCCGCGCGGCCCGAGGGCCGTGCGGATCCATGCGGAGCGCAGGGGAACAGGTCAGCCCGCGTATCCCTGGAGCAGGTTCGACACGTTCGCCGGCAGCTGCGGCAGACCGGGCAGCCCGCCGAACAGGCCGGACTGGGTGGGCCTGGCCGCCTTGTTCTTCTCATCGAAGAGCGAGCTCTTCAGGCCGCTGTTCGTGCCGCTGCCCTTGAGCGCTTCGAAGACGTCACCGGTCTGGGTGTTGAGGACCTTGTTGCCGAGCAGCCTGGGCTCGGGCTCGGCGGCCATCGCCTGGCGTCCGCCCTTCGGGGCCGCCTGACGGGGCTGCGCCTTGGGCGCCGCTTTGGGGGCTGTTTGCGGGCCCGCCGGGAGACCGGCCTGAGGCCCGGCCTTCGGGCCGCCGGGCAGGGACGGGGCCGCCGCCTTCTCCACCTTCTCGCCGAGCTCGTCGGCCACGGACAGGGAGACCGGGCTCTTGCGGGACATGTGCCTGTCGAGCTTCGCCTGGGTATCGAGCAGCCCGCCGAGCAGCCCGCCGAGTATGTTGCCGACCGCGTCGGCGCCCAGGCCCGGGCCCGGGTCCGCGGGCGAGGCCTGCTCGGCCGTGCCGTTCGGCACCCGGCGCTGGGCGGCCATCGCCTTCCTGGGGGTGACGCAGCGGGTCTTCGCCAGGTCGGTGGTCTTGCCCGTCTTGTCGACGAGCTGGGCGCCGATGACGGTGTAGCCCTCGGCGGTGCGCACCTGCCTGTTCAGGTAGGCGTAGGCGCCGTCCCGCAGCGGGATCTGCTGGTTGAGGGCGGGGTACTCGGGCAGTTTCCTGCCCTGGAGCCTGCCGCCCTCGATGAGGGTGCCGCCTCTGGTCTTCCCCTTGGAGGGGGTGACGCACCTGCTGGCGATGCCCTCGGCCTTCAGGCCGTACTTCTCGCTGGACGTCGGGCCGAGCAGAGAGGTGGCCTCGTGCGCCCCGTCGCGGCGGGTCTCGATCCGCGAGGTGCCCGCGCTCCGCACCGTGTCGAGGGCCAGGTAGGGAAAGGGGCCCAGAACAGGACGGGCCAGGTCCGCGGACGAGCCCTTCGTGCCGTCCCGCTCCAGCAGCGCGGCCAGCGGGCCGTCGTCGGCAGCCGCCGCGGGCGCCCCGGCGAGCAGGGCGACCACCGGAGTGACCGCCATGGCGCAGATCAGGTTCCTGGTGGTGCTCTTCATTTCTCATCCCCCCGGACGGTTCGTGTCCCCGCCCCTTCGGCGGCACCGTCGTGGGGGGACGTTAGTACAGCTCACCCGGCCCGTTGAGGAGACTCGCGAATTCATTATGAGCGATTGAAGCGATCAAATAAATTGCGCATCCACCAATTTTTCTGGCATTACCCCTCGGCATTCACCCCGAAACCCGCCAGGATTCCAGGGACCCCGGGGTGGCGCCGACCGACCCGGACAGGCCAATCTCTTACCTACCCTTTACCAAGGCCATGTTTGGCTGTGCCCCTGAACGACCCCGGAGGACCAGAGCAGTGGCGACCAAGAGCAAGGGCGACGATGCTTCGAAGGCGAGCGCCAAGGAGCGTGTGGCCGCCATGCGCGCGGCGGAGAAGCGGCGCGAGCGGATCCGCTGGATCATCACCTTCGCGGTGGTGGCCGTGATCATCGGCGCGATGGGCGGCGGCGCCTACTGGGCGGTCGACAAGAGCGAGCGCGACAAGGAGAAGAACGCGGCCAAGGCGAACCAGGCCCGGATCGAGGCGGGCCCGCCCTGGACGCTGCCCACCGACCCGGTCAAGGTCGCCAAGCAGCTCGGCCTCGAGGTGAAGCTCGGCATGGAGGGCGACGCCAAGCACGAGCACTCCCACCTCAGCCTCTTCGTCAACGGCGAGCAGCAGCCGATCCCCGCCAACCTCGGCATCGACCCCGCCGGCAACATCGCCGAGCTGCACACCCACGACACCCGCGGCGTCCTGCACGTGGAGTCCTTCAGCAGGGACAAGGTCTTCACCCTCGACCAGCTCTTCAAGATCTGGGAGATCCCGCTGAGCAAGACCCAGGTCGGTCAGTTCAAGACCGACGCCGAGCGCACGCTGAAGTTCTACGTGGACGGCAAGGAGGTGCAGGACGACCCGAGCGAGATCGAGCTCAGCCACCACCGCGAGATCGGCGTCGTCTACGGCACGGCGGAGCAGAACGCGAAGATCAAGGTCCCGGCCGCCTTCCAGTTCGCGGACGGCGAGTGATCTGACGCCTCCCGAGGCCCGGAACCGCACGCGGTTCCGGGCCTCGGGCTTTCTCCATGCGATACCCGGCGCGGCCGGCGGTGAACGGTAGATTCGAGCCATGCGCATCGGACTCGTCGGGCTCGGCGACATAGCGGAGAAGGCCTACCTTCCGCTGGTCGCGGGGCATGCCAGGACCGAGCTCGTGGGGGTGGCCAGCCGTTCGGCCACCGCCGTCGACTCCGTCCTGTCGCGTTACCGGATCCCGTTCGGCACCACCGACTACCGGGAGCTGCTGGAACGCGACCTCGATCTGGTGATGGTCCACGCCGCCACCGAGGCGCACTTCGAACTCGTCGGGGAGTGCCTGCGGCGCGGCGTCCCCACCTATGTGGACAAGCCGCTGTCGGCGGACCTCGCCGAGGCCGAGACCCTGACCGGCCTCTCCGAGGACCTGGGCGTCCTGCTCGCGGTCGGGTTCAACCGCCGGTTCGCCCCCGCCTACCGAACCGCCCGCTACTGGGTCTCCGACTCCTTGCAGTGGTTCTCCCTGGAGAAGCACCGCCCTTCGCTCCAGGACGCCCCGGCCCGGCACACCGTCTACGATGACGCTCTTCACCTGCTGGACCTGGCCATATGGCTCCTGGGCGAGCGGTTCGAAGAGGAGAACCTCCTCCTGCGCACCGACCACCTCGGCCGGATGACGACCTGCGCCGCCCTGCTCGGCGGGGACGGCCGAAGCGGCTCACTGGCGATGCACCGCAGGTCCGGAATCGACCTGGAACGGCTCGAGGTGCACGGTGACGGCCGGTCGGCGGCCGTCACCGACCTGGAGCGGCTGGAGCTGCGCCGCGACGGACGGGTCCAGCTCCCGCCCGCCGCGTCCTGGGAGTCCGTCGCCCACCGCAGGGGGTTCGCCGCCCTGCTGGAGCACGTGCTCGACAGCCTCGTCTCTCCGGAGTCCTGCGAGGTGTCGGCCTCCCACGCGCTGCCCGCCCACCGGCTGGCCGAGCGCCTGCTGAGCGCCGGTTAGGACGAGCCCTTCCTCGGCTCCAGGCCGGCGCAGTCGCGCAGGCCCTGCCAGCGCTTCAGCTCGGCCTTGGCCGAGGCGCCCTTGAGCCGGAGCGGAAGCCCGCCCGAGATCCTGGCCGGCTTCCACACCGCCTTGGTGATCTTCCCTTCCTCGGCTTTGAGCAGCAGGACGCCGGAGTTCGCCGTCTGCCCGCTGGCCGAGTAGAAGACGAAGTTGCCCATCCCGTAGTGGATGTAGCTGTCGTCCAGGTAGCCGCCGCCGAGCGGGATGTGCGCGTGCCCGCCGACCACGGCGTCCGCGCCCGCGTCGACGAGCTGCCGCGCCAGTTCCTTCTGCCGGGGCAGCGGGCAGGGGTTGAGCTCCTCGCCCCAGTGCAGGTGCACGATCACCAGGTCGGAGCCCTTGCGCGCCTGCTTCACCGCCTGGATCATCCGCGGGACCTCCTTGGCCGAGGCCAGCCCGCCCTTGGTGTCGGTGGCGGTCCAGGCCGGGATGAGGTGGTCGTCCAGCACCTGGGTGGCGCCCAGGATCGCGATCTTGTTGCCCTTCACCGTCGTCCGGTAGGGGGCGTAGGCGGCCTTGGCGTCGCGGCCGATGCCCACGGTCGGGAAACCGGTCTTCTTGATCGCCTTCAGCGAGTCGGCGAGACCCGTCTCCATGTAGTCCATGCCGTGGTTGTTGGCCATGCTCACCACGTCCACGCCGGCCGCCTTCAACGCGGTGAAGGCCGTCGGGGGGGCGCGGAAGGTGAACTGCTTGCCGGCCGGGGTGCCCCCGGTCGTGATGGCCGTCTCCAGGTTGACCATGGCGAGGTCCGCCTTGCGCAGGGTCGAGGAGATCGGGCCGAGCGCCGTCTTCGGGCTGTTCAGCCTGGCCCGCAGCTGGCCCTCGAAGTGCACGTCGCCGCCGAACGCCAGGATGACCGGCTCCTTGGCGGGCGGCTCCTCGACGGGCGCGGCGGACTTCGTGGGCACGGGCGGGGTGGTGTCCCCCGCGGCCTCCGAGACGTCCTCACCGCTGCTGCACGCGGACGCCGCCAGTACACCGGCCAGCGTCGCCGCCAGCATCACCTTTCCGCGCATCCGGACCTCCTCGCCCCTGGGTGTCCGGAACAGAATGGCAGACGCCGTCCCGTCACTGTGCCAGGCCCGCGCAGCCGTTCAGGGCCTGCCAGGCGGTGTAGGCGCTCTGGGCCTCGGTGCCGTTCAGCGGCCTGGGCAGGCCGGGGCTCTCCAGGACGGCCGGGGCCCAGTCGGCCTTCTGCACCTTGTGGCCCTTGAGCGTCAGGGTGAGGACGCCGCTCTGGCTGGTCGGGCTGCCCGGGGTGAAGCTGTAGAAGACGAAGTTGCCCAGCCCGTAGTGGATGTACTTGTCCTTCTTCTGGGCGTGGAAGCCACCCGCCTGGAGGACGTGCGCGTGGCTTCCGACGACGGCGTCCGCGCCCGCGTCGACGAGCTGGTCGGCGAGGGCCTTCTGGTCATCGGACGGGCAGCTCTGCTTCTCCACGCCCCAGTGCAGGTTGACGATGACGGTGTCGTACTCGTCCTTGGCCTTCTTGACGGCCTCGATGAGCCGCGCCGGCTCCTTCGCCGAGGCGAGACCGGCCTGGGAGTCGGTGGCGGTCCACGCGGAGATCAGGTTGTCGTCCAGCACCTGGGTGGCGCCGAACACCGCGACCTTGGTGCCCTTGACGTCCGCGACGTGCGGGGTGAACGCCTCGGCCGCGTTCGCGCCGATGCCCACGACGGGGAAGCCCTTCTCCTTCGCCGCGTTCAGGGAGTCCTGGAGCCCTTCGGGGCCGTAGTCCATGCCGTGGTTGTTGGCCATCGTCACCACGTCCACCCCGGCCGCCTTCAACGCGTCGAACGCGGTGGAGGGGGCGCGGAAGGTGAACTGCTTGGCGGCCGGGGTGCCGCCCTCGGTGATCGCGGTCTCCAGGTTGACCATCGTGAGGTCGGCCGCGCCGAGCTGCTGGGAGATGGGTCCCAGCGCACTGGACGGGTCGGACAGCCGGGCGGCCAGCCCGTCCTGGAAGTTCACGTCGCCGCCGAACGCCACCGTGATGGGGGCCAGGTCCTTCCCCTCCGCCTCGCCGTCTCCCCCGCACCCCGCGAGTCCGCAACCGGCGAGGGCGAGCACGGTTCCGGCGGCGATCAGTCTGCGCATCATGTCCCCTAGGATGCAGGGCTCTTTATGCTGGTTCGTACCGAGCTCCAGGAAAGGACCAGCGTGGACATCGAACGGATCAGGGAAGAGACGCCCGGCACCAGGACCGCGGTCCACCTGAACGCCGCGGGCTCCGCGCTGACGGCCCGACCCGTCCTCGACGCGGTGGTCGGGCACCTGACCCTGGAGTCCGAGATCGGCGGATACGACGCCGCCGGCCAGGTCGACGACCGGCTGGAGGAGGGGTACACGATCGCGGGCCGGCTGGTCGGCGCGGCCCCCGACGAGATCGCCTTCACCGAGAGCGCGACCCGGGCCTGGGACCAGGCCTTCTACGCCGTCCCCTTCAAGCCGGGCGACCGCGTTCTCACCACGACCAGCGAGTACTCCAGCAGTGTGCTGGCCTACCTCCAGAGCGCCCGGCGGCACGGGACGTCCGTCGAGGTGGTCCCCGACGACGGGAACGGCACCATCGACCTGGAGGCGCTGGAGCGGGAGCTGGCCCGGGGCGGAGTGCGGCTGGTCTCGCTCAACCACATGCCCACCCACGACGGGCTGATCAACCCCGTCGCCGAGGTCGGCGCGCTGGCCCGCGCCCACGGCGCCCTGTTCCTGCTCGACGCCTGCCAGTCGGTCGGCCAGCTGCCGATCGACGTGGACGCCCTGAACGTCGACCTGCTGTCGGCCACCGGCCGCAAGTTCCTGCGCGGTCCCCGCGGCACCGGCTTCCTCTACGTCCGCCGTTCCGTGCTGCCCCAGTTGGAGCCGCAGGTCGTCGACCTGCGCTCGGCCGACCTCACCGGCCCCGACGGCTTCGCCCTCCGGCCCGACGCCCGCCGGTTCGAGAGCTGGGAACGTTCTGTCGCGGGCCAGCTCGGGCTGGTCAAGGCCGCCGAATACGCCCTGGACCTCGGCCTGGACGCGATCGCCGAGCGGGTGCAGGCGCTGGCGGCCCGGCTGCGCACGGCCCTGGCCGACCTGCCCGGCGTCACCGTCCGCGACCGGGGCCTGCACCAGAGCGGGATCGTCACCTTCACCCACGCCCAGCACAGCGCTCACACGCTGGTGGAGCGGCTGGCCGCGGCGGGCGTCGTCGCCAAGGTCTCCGAGCAGACCTACCGCTATGACGAGGGAGTGGCTCCCCGGGCTCGCGTCCGCGCGTCGGTGCACTACTACAACACCGAAGAGGAGCTGGACCGGACGGTGGACGTCCTGGCCTCGCTCCTTTGACCGCTCCCGGGGAGCCGCCTCAGCCGAGGTTGACCGCCAGCGGTCTGCTCGCCTTGGGGGTGTTCGTGCCGAGATGCCGGCGGAACCAGTCGGTCAGCGCGGCGTCGACGCTGACCGCGGCGGTGAGCGGCGCTCTGGGCTCGACGCCGGGTTCCGCGGCCAACGCGTGCCCCATCCGGAAGGTCACCGACTCGGCGGAGGCGGCCCCGGCCTCACCGAGCAGCCGACGCAGCTCCTCGACCTGATCGACGGGGACGAGCAGGTCGCTGGCGCCGCCGACCAGCAGCAGCCTCGGGTCGGCCCGGGCGATGTCGTCGACCCGGTCGGCCAGGTCGAGCCGCTCGGCGATCGCCAGGGTCTCCGGCGTCCAGGAGTAGGCGCCGAGGCGGCGCTCCCTCGCCTCGATCACCCGTTCGGGCCGCCACACCGGGGCGATCAGCGCCGCCGCCGACACCGGGATCCGCTGCTCGGCCAGGACCAGCAGCGCGGCCATCGCGCCCTCGCCGTGCCCGGCCAGCCCGACCGCCCCGTCCCCCAGGCCGAGCGGCTCGCGCAGGGCCGCCACGACCTCGGGCAGCTCGGCGGCGGCACGCTCCACGGTGCTCGCGAGCAGCTGAAGGTAGTCGTGTTCGGCCGGGTCGGGCGACCGCAGGCCCAGGTAGACCCGCCAGACGGGCACGCCCGTCATGGGCAGCGCCGCGGCCATCGCCGCCTCGGTGCGGGGCGGGTCGAAGGCGTGCCAGCAGACGATGAGGCCGTCCCGCGTCGGCGCGTCCACCGCGGTGGGAGGCAACGCGACGAAGGGGACTCCGCCGACGGTTCCACTGCACGGCCATGCCGGCTCTTCCACCGACCCCCGTGCCGGTTCACCCTGTGCCAGTTCGTCACCGGTCATATCCTCATGGTGACATTCACCACGCCGGGACGTCGCGCCAAAGAAGTAATGTCCGGGAATGTAGCCCTGGAGCAGCGGAGCGCCGATCCCCCTACCGGCTCTGCAGGGCGTCCAGCGCGACCGCCTGGGCGATCACCAGACGGCGGTCGATCCTCGGGTCGTGGACCTCCACCACGTACTTGTCCCTCAGGCCGAACTTCTTGACCACCGAGAAGACCGGGTGGGTTCCCCCCGCGGTGAAGTCGAAGTGGTACGGCCAGGCGAACGGCAGGTCGCCCAGGAAGGGGATGAAACCCCAGATCCTTCGCAGGATGGCCACCGTCTGGTTCCGCTCGGTGCCCGTCGTCACGCCCAGGCCCGGCTGCTCCAGATGCCAGGTCGAGCTGGTCAGCGAACGCTTGAAGTCCTTGCGGAAGCTGCCGATCGGCCGGCCCTCGTGGTCGGTGATGTCGTAGGTCGCCCCGAGGTCGATGCGCTGGCGTGCCTTGAACCCGGCCAGCACGTACTGCTTGCTCTCGTCGGTGTAGAGCGTCACCTGCTCCTTGAACGCCAGCCGCTTCTGCTGGGCGAACGCGACGAGGTGCTGCTCGCTCCCGTCCGGACCCGGCGTGTGCACCTCGTACTTGTTCACCATGAGGGTGACGCGCTGGCGCACGAGGAACCGGGTCTGCGCCTGAAGCCAGTTGAAGTCCATTTTAGGAACCTATATGGCTCCCTTGGCTATCTGTCCAGATAGGTGGAGAGATAGTTCTGGATCAGCTCCTTGACCTCGTCGATCACCAGGTCGTCGCCGTCCGGCTCCCGGCGGAAGGCCATCTTGATCAGCGCGTCCGCCGCCTCCACCGCGATGGAGAAGGCCCGCTCCAGCCGCGGGGTGTCGGGCACCCCGGTGGACTGGACGATCAGCTCCCGCAACCGCCGCGCCACCACGGCGTTGTTGTCGGCGGACTCGTCCAGCAGGTGGAGGTCGGCCACGTCGCCGAAGCGCAGGACCCGGAAACCGGGCACCGTCCGGTGCATCTCGACGAAGATGTCGATCGCCTGCCCGACGATCTTCGACCAGCGGTCCATCGAGCCGCCCGCCAGCAGCTCGCCGATGCGCTCGCCGAACTGCTCCAGGTTGCGCAGCGCCAGCGCCTGGGCGACGGCCCGCTTGTCGGGGAAGAACTGGTAGACCGAGCCGATGGCCACGCCTGCCCGCTGGGCGATCCGGGTGGTGGACAGCCCCTCGTAGCCCGACTCGTCGAGGATCTCGGCGCAGGCGTCCAGCATCCGCTGCACCCGCTCGGCGGAGCGGCGCTGGGCCGGCCTTCTGCGTAGTGGCGTCCCTGTCTCGGTCACCCGCACATCATCCCCCGGTCACCGCCCGAGTGCGCAATCCGCTGAAAGGCTTGATACCGATTCGCACCTCGGCTTCCGAAGGACGCGAGAAGGGCGGGCACCCCGAGGGGATGCCCGCCCTTCTCGCGCCTCAGGCGCCCAGCGCCTTCATGATCATCGGCCAGGCGAGCTTGTACTCGCGGTTCCACCAGGGCCAGCTGTGCAGGCCGTCCCCGTACAGGTGCACGGTGGCGGGAATGTTCATCGCCTTGAGGCGGGCCGCGAGGTCCTCGTTGGTCATGCCGATGAGCTTCTCGCTGATCGAGCCCGCCACGTAGGCCTTGACGACCTCGACGGCGTCCCCGTCCTTCTGCTCGAAGACTTCCTCCGGGGTGAGGTCCAGCTCACCGACCAGGCCCGTCGTGCCGGAGGAGAGGTAGACGCCGGTGCCGCGCAGGTCGCCGGCGTTGACGTACGGGTCGTGCTCCAGCCAGTTCCAGCGGTCCCAGAGCGGGTCGCCCAGCTTGCCGTAGGGATCGGGGTTCTCGGTGGAGCCGTCGATCATGTCCGACAGCAGCATGATGGTGGGGACGCCCGGCTTCGTGATGTGTGCCAGGCCGCTGTAGGAGGCCGCGTACTTGTAGAAGCCGGGATTGCGGGTGGCGTACATCAGCGCGCCCGACCCGCCGGAGGACAGTCCCATGACCGCGCGGTCGGTGCCGCCCCGGAAGTTGCGCTCGACGAGCTGGGTCAGCTCCCTGGTGTGGAAGGTCTCCCACTTGGGGTTGCCGCCCCTGCCGCCGTTGTACCAGTCGACGAAGCCCCCGCCCTTGCCCGAGTCGGGCATGACGACGATGACGTCGTCGTCCTTGGAGGTCTCCTCGATGTCGGTCTTGTCGGTCCAGATGGTGTAGGTGTCGGGCCCGCCGGAGAGCGCGTAGAGCACCGGCCACGTCCGGGCGGCGTCCCTGCTCCACCCCTCGGGCACCAGGATCCGCGCCTGCGGGTCCATTCCGGTGACCCCTGGCGTGTCGATCGTGATGTCGACGGTGCGCTCGTCCACCCAGCGCTCGTCCGTGATCCTCGCCCCGCTGTCGGCCGTCGTGTACCCGGCCGCCGGAGGCCCGGGCTCCGCGGCCGCCGGCGCCGCCGACAGCCCCAGCCCCAGGGCCGCCACCGCGCCGGTCACCAGCCGCCCGAACTCTCGAAGCTTCACCTTGTAGCACGCACCGTTCTCACCAGCCGGTTTCCATGGTTACCAGGAAGTAGAGCGCAACATATCGGACACCCTGGACAGTTTGAAGCACACCAAGTTGCAAATCGGTACCCTTCCGACCTCGTTTTCCTCACTCCCCTACGAATCACCTCTTCTTCGCACCTCCCCTTGTCCGTCACATCCCGTCACATGAACCCCTTAACGAGAACAGCGCCACAGGCGTCCCCGGCGACACGCCGTCCCGAATGCGGTCCCGCACACACGAACGCCCCCACCGGAAGCATCCGGCGGGGGCGTTAGGAGAGCCGGTCAGGGCTCCTGGCCGACCTTCGGGACCAAGGCGACGCGGAGTTCGGTGGATTCGTAGGTGACCTCGCCGTGCTTGAAGCGGGCCTTCATCTTGGCCGGAGGAGTCCAGGGAACGGGAACTGCCGGGTTGGTCTCGCCGCCCGGAGGGTCGAAGGAGGTCTCGTAGTCGATGATCGTGCGTTCGCCGAGGAAACGGTAGGTGACGGCGTCGAAGATCAGTTCCTGGCGCGTGCCGTGCCAGCTCTGGCCCACCGCCACTCCCTTGCGGCCGGCGAGGTCGGTGACGTCCCGGGTGACGGTGACTCCGGGGATCCTGGAGGCGGCGGCGAACAGGGCCGCACGCGCCTTCGGGGGGACATAGCTCTCACGGATGGCGCTGCCCACCGTGTCGAAGGCCTGGACGTCCGGAGGGTTGTCGCCCTGGCTGTTGTCGTAGAGCCACCGGTACATGGCGTCCGGGGTGGTGGGCAGATCGGACCGGTACTTGCTGTCAGAACGGCAGCCGGGGTCGTCATCCGGCGGATTGTTCACATCGACTTTCTGGGGGAAGCCGTTGCACAGCCAGATCTCCCCCCAGCCGGGATGTCCGGGCTGCGGCTGGTCAGAGAAGGATTTGTCGGTCGTGCGCAGAAGGCCGGCTCTCTTGGCGTCGACGGCGAACCAGGTCTTGCGGTAGAAGGTGCCGCGCCCTTTCGCCTCATGGATCTTGGACTCGAAGTAGAGGTAATGATCGGGCTTCGGGGCGAGTTCGGGTTCGTCCGAGGCGGCTCGGGACGCGCGCTCCAGGACCTCGGTGGCGGATATCAACTGGAGCGGTACGGCACTCGGCCGGACGGAAGGGGAGCGGACCGGGTCGCCGGGAGAGGCGACCAGGACGGTGGCGGCGACGCCTCCGGCCACGGCCACCGCCGTACCGGCGAGGAGACCGCCGAAAAGGAGGCGCCGGGAGCGCTTGCGCGGCGGGGCGCCGATCTCTGACATCAGATGGTTCCTCCGGGTCTGCAGATCAGGCAGGTCCCGCCGAGGAGGCAGAGAGCTCATGACAGTTCCTCCCTAAGTGCGCTGTTTCTCCTTTTGTGTCCGGGTGCCGGAGGCGGTTCCTTCAACTTCGCGCGGATGCGGCTGAGGCGGGAGCGGACGGTGCCCACGGGAATGCCGAGGGCGGTGGCGGCCTCGGTGTAGGTGAGTTCCTCCCAGACGCACAGGGACAGGAGCTCCTGGTCCCGGCGGGGAAGGTGTCTGACCTGCTCGAGGACCTCGCGCATGCGACGCTGGTCGTCCAGGCGGGCGGCCACCAGGTCGGCGTCCTCCTCCGGCCGGACGGGCTCCGGAAGGCGGGAGAGAGCGGCGCCGTACCGGCGGAGCGAGCGCTGGTGGTTGCGCAGGACGTTGGTCGCCACCCCGTACAGCCACGGGAGAAGGGAGCCTTCGTCCATGCGGACCTGCCCGCGGCGGCGCCAGGTCTCCAGGAAGACGACCGAGGCGAGGTCCTCCGCCGCCGACCAGTCGGCCGTGCGGCGGAAGCAGTAGTTGTAGATGGCGCGGCCGTGGCGGGCGAACAGTTCTCCGAAAGCCTGCTCGTCCCCCGCCAGGGCCGCGCCCCACAACTCGGGATCGGTCCTGCCGTGAAGGGTCACATTCCCCTTGTGTCCGTTACCTGAAGAGAGTTCCGGGCTTTCACCGCGAACCTTGCCAGAGCACGGCCGGACAGGAGGTCATCCGGGTTCGTGAATCAGGTCCGCGACGCCATCCCGCTCACTAGCCTTACTTCTCTCTACAACCGCGATGACCTGGGCGGATGCCACTAAGATGACCGGTACCAACAAGCGCTAACACGACAAATTGATCAATGAGGCTCGCGCCAGAGGATGGGCTGTCATAGAACCTTCAGGGCGGGGGTATCCAAAGAGGTGGCCTTGACGGCCGCTGCGACTGCTGGAACGTGGAGGACTGATGAAGTACTCGACCTTGCTGAAGGTCAGCCCCCCTGGCGGCTCGCAGAACACCGACGTGGCCTTCGACCAGCTCATGGACGCCCTCGTCGGCATCGAGGAGGCCGATCCGTTCGTGGAGGACGTCGACCTGGGTGCCGATCTCCACGCGGGCTGGATCGAAGTCCGCATGCTCGTCACCGCCGCCGACCAGGGGGAAGCCGCCATGCACGCCTTCACCGCGCTCCGCACGGCCATCCATGCCCTGGGAGGGATCACCCGCGGCTGGGACACCGAAACGTACTCCCTCCAGGTCTCCCCGGCAGCTACCCCCGTCTCCGCATGAGACTTGCATGTGAACGCCTCCGCAGGGCCACCTGCGGAGGCGTTCTTCCGTAGAGCCCTATCTCAGCGGAAGGTCTGCCAGAGGCGCTCGGCCTCCGGCTGCTTCAGGACGAGGCGGTTCGGGTCGCCGGGGGCCGGCTTCCATGGAACGGTGAGGAAGGCGGTCGACTGGCTCCCGTCCCGTTTGAGGACACGGAGGATCTCCAGAGCCCTGACGGCCGTCAGTTTCTTGTCCGCCTCCACCCCGGAGACCCCTTCCCGGACCAGCCGCATCAGCGCCGCCGGGTCGCCGAGCAAGGCGTGCAGTTTCTTCACCGCGGCCTGCATCACCTGCTGCTGCCGTTCGATGCGCTTCAGATCCGAGCCGTCACCGAGACCATACCGGGCGCGGGCGTAGGCGAGCGCCTGCTCCCCGTTCAGCGTCTGGAACCCGGATCGGAGCCGGAGCTTCGCCTTGGGGTCCTCCACGTCCTTCTGGATGAGAACTTCCACCCCGCCCAAGGCGTCGATCACCCGCTTGAAGCTCTTGAAGTCGAAGACGACGGTGTGATCGAGAGTGATCCCGGCCAGGTTCTCGACGGTCTTACGAGTGCACTCCACACCCCCGTCGGTGAAGGACTGGTTGATCATCGTCCTGCGGCCGGGCACCGTCTCGCCGTCTCGGCCCCGGCAGTCCGGGACGTCCACGACGACATCGCGCGGGACACTGGCCACCAGTACCTCCCGACCGTCGGCGGGGATGTGCGCGACGATGATCGTGTCGGAACGGGACCGCGCCTTCCGCCCACCCGACCGCTGGTCCGTGCCGAGCACCAGGATGTTCAGGTCCTTGGCCGGTTTCGGGTCCTCGCCGACATCCGTACCGACCAGACTGTCCAGCTGGTCCACTTCACCGGTGAGCATCAGTCTCGGCACCAGGAGCGCCGAAGCCGTGACGGCGGCGGCGACGCCCAGGACGAGCCAGCCCCTCGGCCCGGACAGCCTGCCGCGGCGCCTCCCGTACATGCGGTCCCGTTGCCGGACGAGCGAAGCGGGGGGTTCGTGTTCCAGATCGCGGCCGAGGTCGCGCAGCATCTTCAGGTCGTCCATCGTCACTCTCCTTCCAGCGGGTTGACCTCGCCCAGCGCGGCGCGGACCTTGCGTCTGGCGCGGTTGAGCCGGGACCGGACGGTCCCGATCGGAATGTTCAGCGCCCGCGCGACCTCCTCGTAGGTGAAGTCGCCCCAGGCCACGAGCAGCAGCACGTCCCGGTCTCCGGCGGACAGGGAGGCCAGCGCCAGCACCAGTTCGCCGCGTGACGCCTGTGCCGTCACGCCCGAGGCGACGCGGTCGGCGGGCGATTCCACGTGGACGGCGGGCGGGGCGCTGCGCTCCCAAGCCCGGTAGCGGGCGGCTTCACGCCGATGGTGGCGGGAGATGAGCTTGGTGAGGATGCCGAACAGCCACGGACGGGCGTCGGTGTAGTCCGGGTCGTACTTGGCCCGTTTGGCGAAGGCGATCGCGAACGTGTCGCCCACCAGGTCCTCGGCGCTTTCCGGGCCGAGACGACGTGAGGTATAGCGGTAGAGCAGGCCCGAGTAGCGGTCGAAGAGTTCCGCGAACGCCTCGGGCCGCCGCAGCGATTCCGCGATCAGCGCCGAGTCGTCCGATCGCACAGACGTCACCATGCCATCGCCGGCCTTCCGTAGGGGGCAGGTTCCACCGGTATCTCGCCACAACTCACGAAAGGGGTTCACGATGCAGATCGCCGTCTGCGGTCCGGCCGATCCGCGGCCCGAGGACGTGACGCACGCGTTCGAGGCGGGGCGGCTGCTCGCCGGGCACGGGGCGACCGTCCTGTGCGGAGGTTACGGCGGGGTCATGGAGGCCGCCGCGCGGGGCGCCTGGGAGGCGGGCGGGACGACGGTGGGGGTGCTCTCGGGTGCCGACGACACGGGGGCGAACCCCTACCTGACCGTGAAGATATCCACAGGCATGGGAGAGGCCCGCAACGTGGTCCTGGTACGTTCGGCGCTGGCGGTGATCATCATCGGCGGCTCGTGGGGGACGTTGTCGGAGCTGGCACTGGCCCGGCGGATGGACGTCCCGGTGGTCTCGCTGGGCGGCTGGCGGGTGCTGGACGCGTGGGGCGAGCCCGTCGAGGGCGTTCTGGCGGCCGGGGACGCGGCGGAGGCCGTGCGGCTCGCTCTGTTGAAGAGAAGGGGGTAAATGGTTACATACCTCTATGACCCGAATCGCGTTCAGGACGTGTCCGCTGTGTGAGGCCCTGTGCGGCCTGGAGCTCACCATGGACGGCGACGACAAAGTCGTCAAGGTGCGCGGTGACAAGAACGACCCGTTCAGCAAGGGCTTCATCTGCCCCAAGGGCGCGAGTTTCGGGCGCCTCGACAACGACCCCGACAAACTGACGGCACCGCTCGTCGACGGAGCCGAGGCCGGCTGGGACGAGGCCTTCGCGACCGCGGGCCGCGAACTGCGCCGGATCATCGAGACCTACGGCAAGGACTCCGTGGCCGTCTATCTGGGCAACCCCAGCGCGCACAGCGTCGCGGGCGGGCTCTACGGATCGATGATCATCAAGGGCGTCGGCACGAAGAACTCCTACAGCGCCAGCACCTCCGACCAGATGCCCAAGCACGTCAGCTCGGGCTACATGCTCGGCGACCCGCTGGCCATCCCGGTCCCCGACCTGGACCGCACCTCCTACCTGCTGATGCTGGGCGCCAACCCGCTGGAGTCCAACGGCAGCCTCTGCTCGGCCCCCGACTTCCCGGGCCGTCTGAAGACGCTGCGCCGCCGCGGCGGGCGCCTCGTCGTGGTGGACCCGCGCCGCACCCGCACGGCCGAGCTGGCCGACCGGCACGTCCCGCTCCGTCCGGGCGCCGACGCCTGGTTCCTGCTCTCCCTCGTCCACACCCTGTTCGCCGAGGGCCTCACCCGGCTCCGCCACGAGGTGGACGGCCTGGAGCAGCTGCGCGAGCTCGCCGGGGAGTTCTCCCCCGAGGCCACCGAGCCGGTCACCGGGGTCCCCGCGCAGACCGTCAAGGAGATCGCCCGCGAGCTGGCGGCCGCCGACCCCGCCGTCGTCTACGGCCGGATCGGCACCTGCACCCAGGAGTTCGGCACCCTGGCGAGCTGGCTGATCGACGCGCTGAACGTGCTCACCGGCAACCTGGACCGGCCCGGCGGCGCGATGTTCCCCAAGGCCGCCCACGCGTTCGGCAGGCGTTCCCGCCCCTACCGGACGGGCCGCTGGCACAGCCGGGTCCGCGGGCTGCCGGAGGTCAACGGGGAGTTCCCGGTCGCCACCCTCGCCGAGGAGATCGAGACCGAGGGCGAAGGCCAGATCAAGGCGCTGATCACGATCGGCGGCAACCCCGTCCTGTCCGCGCCGAACGGCGACCGGATCGGCCGGGCGCTGGAGAACCTGGAGTTCATGGTCAGCGTCGACCCGTACGTCAATGAGACCACACGCCACGCCGACGTCGTCCTGCCGCCGCCCCCGCACACCCGCACGCCGCACTACGACCTGGCACTGCTGGGGTTCACCGTCCGCAACTACGTGCGCTACTCTCCGCCCGCCGCCGACCGGGGCGACCGGCCGTCCGAGTCGCAGATCCTGGCCCGGCTGGCGGGCGAGCTGACCGGGATGAGCCCACAGGACGTGGACGAGTTCGTCATCCAGACCACCCTGAAGAAGGCGGGCCGGGAGGACCTGCGGGCCGAGCTGGGCCCGCCGAACGCCGAGACCAGGCTGGACATGATGCTGCGTCTCGGCCCCTACGGCCTCACCCTGGAGGAGACGGTCGGCGGCCTGGACCTCGGCCCGCTCCAGCCCCGGCTGGAGGAGGTCATGGTCCTCGACCGCATCGACCTGTGCCCCGAACTGTTCGCCAAGGACCTGGAGCGGCTCCGCGCCGCCCGTCCCGCCGACGGTTTCGTGCTGATCGGCCGCCGCCACCTGCGCTCCAACAACAGCTGGATGCACAACATCTCCGAGCTGGTGGGCGGTTCCAACACCTGCACGCTGCGGCTGAACCCCGAGGACGCCGCGGAGCTGGGCGTCGCGAAGGGCGACCTCGTCCGGATCACCTCCCGGACGGGCGAGGTCGAGGCGCCGGCCGAGCCGAACGACGAGATCATGCGGGGCGTGGTGAGCCTGCCGCACGGCTGGGGGCACTCCAGGCCGGGCACCAGGACTCAGGTGGCCTCCGCCAACGCCGGGGTGAGCGTCAACTCCCTGACGGACGAGCAGGAGATCGACGTCCTGTCCGGTAATGCGGTCTTCAACGGGGTTCCTGTGCGACTGGAGCGAATCGGCTGACCCGCCTGTCTGGGGGGCGACCCCCAGACCCCCGCGATGCCGGATCAGCCGATCCTCGCTTCGCTGCGGTCGTCTGACCTGCCCGTCTGGGGGGCGACCCCCAGACCCCCGCGATGCCGGGTCAACCGATCCTCGCTTCGCTGCGGTCGTCTGACCCGCCTGTCACCGTTATCCCTCTGCCCGGAAGGGGAACGTCTTCGAGAAGGTGGATGACCGTCGAAGAGCCTGCGTCAGGCAGATGGGATGTCAGCCAGTGAATCGCGAACGAGCAGGCAGGATCACCAAGAACGGGGCCCGGACCGCTTCCAGGGCCCACCCGGTGGCGCTCGCGGAGCGCCTGGAGCTGGATTCGACCCTGGACGGTCCGATCCGGGTGCTCTCCAAAGCGCTCCGCAAGGCCCTGCCTCCCGGCCCTCTGCGCAACGTCCTGCACGGAGTGCAGTTCGGGCATCCCGTGCACGCGCCCCTGACCGACCTTCCCATCGGGGCCTACTGCTCGACCGCCCTGCTGGACCTCTTCCCCGGCACCCAGCGGGCCTCCCGCATCCTGCTCACCATGGGGCTGGCCTCCACGGTGCCGACGGTGCTCACCGGCCTGGCCGACTGGTCGAGCCTGCACCGCGAGCAGCAGCGGGTCGGCCTGGCCCACGCGCTGGGCATGGCCGCCACCAACCTGCTGTACGGGGCCTCCCTGCTGGCCCGGATGCGCGGCGAGCACGCGACGGGCAGGGTGCTGGGCTTCATGGGGCTCACCAGCATGATGGCGGGCAGCTATCTGGGCGGGCACCTGGCCTTCCGCCAGGCCGCGGGGGCCAACCACGCCCCCTCGATCACCCATCTCGTCCCGCTGGGCTGGCACGACCTGTGCCGGCTGGAGGACCTTCCGGACGGCTGGCCGGTGCACCGCTCCCTGGGCTACATCGACCTCTTCGTGCTGCGTCTGGGGGACGAGGTCCGGGTCCTGGCCGACGCCTGCGCCCATCTGGCGGGCCCGCTGCACCAGGGCCGGGTGGTGCGGGTGCGGGACGAGATCTGCGTGGTCTGCCCCTGGCACGGCAGCACCTTCCGGGTGGACGACGGCTCGGTCGTCGACGGGCCCGCCACCAGCCGCCAGCCGGCCTTCGACACCAGGATCAGCGAGACGGGGACCGTGCAGGTCCGCCCGATCTAGGGCCCGGGCGGCCGGTCAGTCCTCGGCGTCGCCGTCCACCGGGTGCTCGACCAGGGCCACGACCCGGCTGGCCATGAACCGCGCGGTGCGCACCGGGGTGCCCGTGCGGGTGACCTCGCTGACCTCGATCACCCCGCGCCGGTTGCTGATCTCCACCCGCCGTCCGGCCTTGGTGGCGACGACGTCGTAGGTCCGGAGCGTCTCCCCGCCGGACTCGACCACGATCTCGACCCTGTCGCCCTTCACGGGCCGTCCTTAGAACTCATATTCGAGTTCTACCCGGCGAGCAGCTTCACAATCGCCACAAGACCGACACAGACAATGAAACCGCGCAGCGCCCAGGGCGGAAGCCTCCTGCCCACCGAGGCGCCGGTGTAGCCGCCGATGGTCGCACCGAGGGCGATCAGGCCCACCACCGCCCAGTCGACCTCGGCGATGATGGTGAAGAGCACGGCCGCCGTCGCGTTGACGACCCCGGCCAGCGCGTTCTTGATCCCGTTGACGGTCTGCATGTCGTCGGGGAGGAAGATCCCCAGCAGCGAGATCAGCAGGATGCCCTGCGCCGCTCCGAAGTAGCCGCCGTAGACCCCGGCCAGGCAGACCAGGATCCACAGCAGCGGCCCGCCGTGCCCGACCTCGCCCTTGCGCCGCTTGTGCACCCACCCGTTGAGCCGGGGCTGGACCAGCACCAGCACCAGCGCGACCGCGATCAGCACCGGGACGATCATCTGGAACGCCGACTCGGGCAGCTTCAGCAGCAGCAGCCCGCCGACCAGGGCGCCGAGCAGCGATCCCGCGCCCAGCCTCAGCAGCCGCCCGCCCTGCCCCGCCAGCTCCCGCCGGTAGCCCCAGCAGGAGGCGATGGAGCCGGGCACCAGCCCGATGTTGTTGGAGACGTTCGCCAGGACCGGCGGATAACCCAGCGCCACCAGCGTCGGGAAGGTGATCAGCGAACCCGATCCCACGACGGCGTTGATCCCGCCCGCTGCCGTACCCGCCGCGAAGATCGCGATCGCTTCCCACGGTGTCATGCCGACCGATCGTAGAGAGCGATCAGGATCGCCCCCACTTCGGGGTCATCTCATGTCAGAGCGGGCATACCACCGGTCGTCGTGGTGCTCCACCCGCAGCGGGATGCCGAAGCAGGAGCTCAGGTTCTCCCCGGTCAGCACCTCGTCGGCCTTGCCCGCGGCCACCACCCTGCCCTTGCGCAGCAGCAGGGCGTGGGTGAACCCCGGCGGCACCTCCTCCAGATGGTGCGTGACCACCGCCATCGTGGGGGCCGCCACGTCCTCGGCCAGCCGGGACAGCCGGGCCACCAGCTCCTCCCGGGCGCCCAGGTCGAGCCCGGCGGCGGGCTCGTCCAGCAGGAGCAGCTCCGGGTCCGGCATCAGCGCCCTGGCGATCTGGACACGCTTGCGTTCCCCTTCCGAGAGGGTGTTAAAGCGCCTGCGCACCAGCTCGGTACAGCCCAGCGCCTCCAGCAGGGCGACCGCACGGCCGACGTCCGTCGAGTCGTACTCCTCCTGCCAGCGCCCCAGGATGGCGTAGGAGGCGGTCAGCACCAGGTCCATGACCGTCTCGCCCGCCGGCACCTTCTCGGCCACCGCCGCGCTGGCGAAGCCGATCCGGGGCCTCAGTTCGAAGACGTCGGTCTGGCCCAGGGTCTCCCCCAGCACCTCCACCCGGCCCTCCGTCGGGTAGAGGGTGGTCGCCGCCACCTGGAGCAGGGTCGTCTTGCCGGCTCCGTTGGGCCCGATGACCACCCAGCGCTCGCCCTCGTTGACCGTCCAGTCGACGCCGTCGAGCAACACGGCTCCCTCGCGCCGGATCACGACGCCCTCGAGCCTCAGTACCTCACCGCTCATTAAGATCCTCCAACGACAACCTTATTGCAGGCAGGGACCCCGGCTCCGGTTCCGCGGGAATCGCGGGGACGTCCCGCCGCACCGCCGAGGAGACGCTCCGAAAGCCGGTTATCGTGTTTCTCATGCGTGGCTCTCGTCCCTCTCCCACTCTGGTCGCCTGGGCGAACGCCTGGCTCACCGGCCATGTCGGCCTCGACGAGGCCGTGGACGTGGTCGAGCGCACCGGCCCGCACCTGGCGGGGCAGGTTCCGTTGCGCTCCTGGCTGGCCGACCTGCGCCCGCGCGGCCTCACCGGGCTGCGCCTGGCGCTGCCCGCCCCCGGCGATCCGCTGGGCCTGAACGGCCCCGCCGAGTTCAACCAGGCGGCGGTCGAGGCCGGAGAGGGCGTCATCGTCCTGCTCGACGGCTCGGCGGTGGGCCTGGTCCCGGCCGAGGACCGGCGCGGCTCGTCCTACCAGGGCACCCGCTGGGAGCTGTTCCCGGCCCGCTCCGTGCCGCCGGACGTCCCGTCGCTGGCCGACGCCGAACGCCGGCTCGCCCTGGCGATGCGCGAGGTCACCGAGATCATGAGCGACCTCGACGACATCGGCGGCGACCGCTCCGGGGTCCTCAAGGCGCTGCGCGACGACGCCGACAGCGGGCTCGCCCCCGGCTACCCCGCCCGAGCCCACCGGGTCGACGCGCTGGCCACCCGGCTGACCCTGATCCTCGACCTCGCCGACGCCGCGGCCGGGCACAACCTCACGGCCGGCCAGATGCTCCGCCGGGCCGACGCGCTGGCCCTGCTGGACCAGGCGGTCCGCCGGGCCCGGGTCGCCGCGCACGGCGCGGTCTTCGAACCGGCGAGATGACACCGCTCAGCCCTGGATCACCCTGGTGCCGCACACCTTGTCGGCGAAGGTCTGCTTCTGCGGGTCCCACAGCGGGTTGAGGAAGCCGATGAGCAGCGACCACCAGTTGACGATCTGGGCGTAGGACCGGGCGACGCCGCGGAACAACCCGATCCGTTCCCCCGTCCGGGCGTCCACCACCCGGAGCACGCACAGGCCCTTGCCCGGGCTGAAGCCGAGCAGCCCCTCCATCATCCCGTACCCGAAGTACACGAGCGCCCAGACGAAGAACATCGCGGCGGCCTGGGCGTCGGTGGGATCCGCCTCCGGCGGGTCGTTCCAGGTCACCAGGACCAGGAACATGATCACGATGAAGAAGCCGAGGCACCAGTCGACCGCGAACGCACCGACCCTGCGCCAGTAGGGGGCGGCCCGATCCGCGCCCAGGCCGTAGGGCTGCTGGTAGGGCTGCGGGTACGCCGGGGCGAACTGCTGCGGCGCGGCCTGCCGGTAGGGCGGCTGAGTGGGGGCCCAACCCACCGACGGGCCGTGGGCCGCCGCCCCGTACCCGGGGTCGTGGACGGGCGGCCGTGACGGCTGGGAGAACGGGAGCCCCGAGGGCGGAGGCGTGACGGGCCCCTGGGTGGCGTGGCCCGGGGCCTGGGCCGCGAACGGCGGCGGCGTCCGGTGCTGCGGCGGAGGTGTCGCGCCGAACGTCTGGGACGGGGCCCGCTTGAGCTCCTCGCGTACGAACTCGAGCCGGCTCAGAGCCGCCTCGGCCGTCCGGGGCCGGTCGGCGGGGTCCTTGGCCAGCAGGTCGACGATCAGGCGGTTCAGCGACTCCGGCAGGTCGGGACGGAGCGTGCGCGGCGGATCCGGCGCCTTCTGCAGATGGGCGTAGACGAACTCCGGCAGCGTGGTGCACTCGAACGGCGGCCGTCCGGTGACCATCTCATAGAGCAGGATCCCGAAGGAGTACAGGTCGCACCGGCCGTCCACCTCGGTGTTGCCGGTGAACTGCTCGGGGGCCATGTAGGCGGGCGTCCCCACCACCGAGCCCGTCATCGTGGCGTCGGTGAACCGCGCGATCCCGAAGTCCAGGATCTTCAGGCCGCCCTTGTCGAGGACCATCACGTTGCCGGGCTTGACGTCCCGGTGGACGACGCCCTGGGCGTGCGCCGCGCCCAGCGCCCCGAGCAGCTCCGCCGCGATCTCCAGCGACCGCTCCAGCGGGATGCGCCCCTCCTCCAGGAGGGTCTTCAGGTCACGGCCCTCGAGGTACTCCATGACCAGGTAGAGCGTCTGCTCGTACTTGCCGATGTCATGGACGACCATGATCCCCGGGTGGGAGAGGCCGGCCCCGATCTGCGCCTCGCCCCGGAACCGGCGGACCGCGTCCTCGGTGGGGGTGACCGCCAGCGTCTTGATCGCCACCCGGCGGCCGAGCATGGTGTCGCGGCCCTCCCAGACCGCGCCCATGCCGCCCTGGCCGATCTTCCTGACCAGCTCGAACCGATCGGCGAGCACCAGGCCCTCGCGCAAGGGAGACCTCCCGGGAACGATGAGCGGGGCGTCCCTTGAGGGACGCCCCGCCGAGACGAGGGCGTCAGACCGAGCGGACGACGACCGTGTTCATGACCTTGTCGGCGAAGGTCTGCTTCTTGGCGTCGAACAGCGGCCACAGGTAGCCGATGTAGCAGGGGAGCCCGTCCAGGATGTGCGCGAGGTAGCGCACGAACGACATGCCGAAGCCGATCGGCTGGCCGGTCTGCTCGCTGATCACGCGGATGTTGGTGAGCTTCTTGCCCGGCGTCTGGCCGGTCGTGCCCTGCTGGTAGAGGAAGAAGAGCATGATCACGAAAGCGATCGCGTAGCCCAGCAGCGTGAGGAGGATGCCGGCGCCGCTGCCACCGCTGGTCGAGTACGATCCCGTGACGGGGTCGTACTCGAGGCTGGTGCTGCTCATGGCTGCGCCGATGCCCGCCAGGATGCCGGCCGGGACACCCGCGATGAGGCCGTCGACCAGGGTCGCGGCGAACCGCGAGCCCCAGCCGGCGTAGGCGCCGTACGCGCCGCCCGCGAAGCCGTAGGGCTGCTGCTGCGGCACGCCGTACTGCGGCTGCGCCGCCGCGGGGAAGGCGGGCTGCGCGGGGTAGGCCGGAGGCGGGGAGGCCTGGTAGGCCGGGGGCTGCGGCGGCGGCGTCTGCGGGCCGCCGTAGGGGTTCGCGGGAGGCTGCTGCCCATAACCGGGCTGCTGCTGACCGTAGGGGTCGTAGGGGGGGTTTCCCACGTTGACTCTCTCCTTGTGAATGTGCCGTCGCGTCAGCCGGGTTCGGCGTGCGCTGTCAGAGGATTCCGAATCGGACGAGTTGCCAGATCCCGGAACCCGCTATGGCGGTGCCGAGAATCCAGGCACGCACCTGCGGTTTCCACGTCCGCCATCGTGCTCCGAGCCCCAGCGGCGCCACGGCGAAGACCATGGCCCCGATGAACACCAGGGGATTGGCGGCCAGTGCCCGGAGCAGATGCCCGGACCCGAGCTCGATGAAGACGGTGGTGCCGCCGCAGAAAGGGCAAGGGATGTCGGTCAACGCTCGGATGGGGCACAGGACGCCGGGGTCGTGGACCCCGTGCGCGAACGCGACGGACACCGCGAGTGCCGCCATCGCCGCGATCCTGCCCGCGGCCATCCCGACGGGACGGCTCAACGCCGTGCCCCCCGTCATGAAAGCCTCCACCCGACCTCGTCCCTTTGTTGACCCCTTATACCGGCCTGACTACTGCGACTGTCAAGCCGGGGAATCGCCCCGGAACCAGACCGTGATGGTCAGTTTCCCGCGACCGCTCCCACCAGGGTGGGACGCTGGATCGGGCCTCCTGGTTCTGCCTCGAGCACATCTGCCACGACGCAGGTGATGTTGTCGGGCCCGCCGTGGGCGCGCGCGGCCCCGATGAGCCTGGCGACGGCCTGCTCGCGCTCCTTCTCGGCGGAGAGGATGTCGAAGATCTCCTGGGGGCCGACCGGGCCCGACAGCCCGTCGGAGCACAGGAGGTAGCGGTCGCCGAGCCGGGCGTCCCGGGGGGCGAGGTCGGGGTCGCGGTCGGGGCCGCCGTCCAGCACCTTGAAGAGCATGTGGGACAGGTGCGAGTTCTCCCCGGAGTCGCCGCCGTCGGCCAGGAGTTGGGCGAGGGTGTGGTCGCTGGTGATCTGGAAGAGCACGCCGTCCCGCAGGAGATAGGCCCGGGAGTCGCCGATGTGGGCTATCGCGAATTTACTGGTGCCGTTCCACAACATCGCCGTCAGGGTGGTGCCCATCCGGTTGAGCTCGGGGTGCGCGGAGATCGCCTGGCCCAGTGCGCTGTTGACCTCCGAGACGGCCCGCGCCAGGGTGCCCTGCAGCTCCGCTTCCGCCACCGGGGCGTCGAACCGGCGCAGCGCGTTGATGACGGTGGAACTGGCGACCTCGCCGCCTGCGTAACCGCCCATCCCGTCCGCCACGGCCAGCAGGAAAGGACCGGCATAACCGGAATCCTCGTTGTTCTCCCGGTTGCAACCGATGTCGGAACCCGCTGCGTACCTGATTGCGACGTTCATACCAGTTTCGATGACGATCTCCTTGCGGTGGTTCATTACACCACCGCGCCTAGCGACCCTGCGAGCGGCCTTTGGTCAGCGTAGTGGGTCACCGTCCTCCAGTCCGGTCCGCAGGGCTGCTTTGTGCCTCTTACAAAGCTACTGCGCCCCGGAACAATCCGGGATCGGTCTCGGGAGCCAATCCGTTCGCCTCGCCTCACCTCTCAGGACGACGATCCGGTACAACGGCGGAATACCTCAGCCGGTCATCCTGGCGACGATGCCGTCGCCAGAGGGGACATCCTCATTCCGACCGCGTATCGGCCGTCCTGTCCGTCGGCGGCCTGGGAGATCAGCTGCCGTCCTTCGACGCCCTGTTCACGCCTCCAGAAGGCACCGTCGAAACGCCAGGCGCCCGCCCGCCGGGCCACGGCGGACTCCCCCACCACCCAGGCTTCAGATCCGCGGGCTTCGGCGTCGTGCACCCGTACCGGGCCGCTCTTCTTGGTCCACTTCGTTCCGTCGTACCGGAAGACGACCGGGCCCCTGAGGTCCTCGCCGAAAGCCCACGCCCCTCCGGAGCCGACCGCCACGACGGACATGAGAACGGCGTCCTCGACCGTCAGAGAGTCCTCCCAGCCGGAACCTGTCCAGCGCAGCAGCCGGGAGGGCCGGTCAGCACGCCGCTTCTCCGGAGGCACGGGAGTCAGGCCGCACTCCTCGGGCTCCTCGCCCGCGTACCCGAACTCGCCCGGCAGAAGGAGCCAGGTGTTGCGGGCGCCCGAGGCGCTGAGCCTCGTGCCGACCACGTCCTCCCCTCGCGGGTACGTCGGTTCCGAGGGCAGGGCGCTGGAGCGCCGGCGCTCGCCGTCCCAGTGGTAGGAGACCGGCCTCGCGTACCCGCGGCGGCCGATGCGTTCGCCGAGCACCCAGGCGGCGCGCGAAGAGGCGGCGGCGAACGCGTAGAAGCGGACGTGGCCCGCTTCCGCCCTCAGGACGGTCTTCCACCAGAGCGGCTCGACGGCCGAGGCGGAGGCCACGCAGGCCATCACGAGGACGGTGATCAGCGCGAACGCGGTTCGCACCGGTCCGCGTCTCATGTTCCGCCCTCCGCCGGCCACGCCCGAATCCGGTCGAATCGGCAGATTCCCGCCGGGGAGGGGGCCTGGCCTCGGCCCCGTCCGAATGCTGGACTCGATGCCCGGGCCGCCGCTACGGACCGGTACCGTGGTCATCGGTATGGAACGGACGCTGCTCATCACGCTGACCGGCAAGGATCGCCCCGGGGTGACCTCCCGGCTCTTCGGCACCCTGGCCGGCTTCCCGGTCGAGATCTCCGACATCGAACAGGTCGTGATCCGCGGCCGCCTGGTGCTGGGCGTGCTCGTCACCCACACCTCCGAGGTGGACGCCCTGTGGGGCGCGGTCAAGAAGGTGGCCGACGACCTGGAGATGGAGGTGGAGCTGTCCACCGGCGGCTCCAAGATCCCCAGGCGCAAACGCTCCCAGCTGCACGTGACGGTGCTGGGCAGCCCCCTCACCCCCGCCGCGATGGCCGCCGTGGCGGGCCGGATCGCCAGCCACGGCGCCAACATCGACCGCATCGAACGGCTCGCCAGCTACCCGGTGACCGCGGTCGAGCTGCTGGTCTCCGGCGCCGACCCCGCCTCGCTGCGCGCCGCGCTGTCCGCCGAGGCCGCCGAGGCCCAGGTGGACGTCGCGGTCCAGCGGGCCGGGCTGCACCGCAAGGCCAAGCGCCTCATCGTCATGGACGTCGACTCCACCCTCATCCAGGGCGAGGTCATCGAACTGCTGGCCGAGCACGCCGGGCAGCTCGACAAGGTCGCCGAGATCACCGAGGCGGCGATGCGCGGCGAACTGGACTTCGCCGGCTCCCTGCGCGAGCGCGTCGCCCTGCTGGCCGGGCTGGACGCCTCGGCCATCGACGCCGTCCGCGACAAGATCGAGCTCGCCTCGGGCGCGCGCACCCTGGTGCGGACCCTCAAGCGCCTGGACTACAGGTTCGCCATCGTCAGCGGCGGCTTCACCCAGGTCACCGACGCCCTCGCCGCCGACCTGGGCATCGACTACACCGCCGCCAACACCCTGGAGATCGTCGACGGCAAGCTCACCGGACGGGTGGTGGGCCCGATCATCGACCGGGCGGGCAAGGCCGACGCGCTGCGCCGGTTCGCCGCCCAGGCGGGCGTCCCGATCACCCAGACGGTCGCCGTGGGCGACGGCGCCAACGACCTGGACATGCTCCAGGCGGCCGGACTCGGTGTGGCCTACAACGCCAAGCCGGTGGTGCGCCGCGCCGCGCACACCGCCGTCAACGTGCCCTACCTGGACACGATCCTCTTCCTGCTGGGCATCTCCCGGGACGAGATCGAGGCCGCGGACGCCGCGGACGCCGAGAACGCCTCCTGAGGGAGCCCGCCCCGGGTGTCCCGCCGTCCGGCGGAACGCCCCTTCGAGTCAGATGGTCTTGGGCGTCCGGTAGGCCAGGAGCGTGCCGCCGCGCGCCTGCCAGTCCGCCAGTTCGATCACGCCGAGCGCGCAGGTGGGGAAGTCCTCGACCTGCTCTCCGCCCGCGACGATCACCAGTTCGTGCACCGCCGGGTTGTGGCCGACCAGCAGGATCGTCCTGGCCTCCTCGACCTCCGCTCCGGTCAGGTGCACCAGGTCCAGCAGGTCGTAGCCGTCGCCGGTGTAGATGGACCGCTCGAACCGCGCCGGGGCGGTCAGGCCCAGTTCCTCCAGCGTCTGCCTGGTCCGCAGCGCCGTGGAGCAGAGCACCAGGTCCGGCTCCAAGCCTTGCGCGCGCAGGAAGTCGCCCATCGCCGCGGCGTCCCGCCGCCCCCGCTCCGCCAGCGGACGCTCGTGGTCGGCCAGGCCCAGCCCGACCTCCGCCTTGGCGTGGCGCAGCACCAGCAACCTTTTGCTCACGGCGCGACCGACCATGCCACAAACCACAAGATCGCCATAATCGCGAGCATGCCGCCAAAGATGACGGCGAACCCTTTAGCACCATTCATGGCCCAAGCGTAAGCGTCCCACAAGCCTCTCCAGCACCACCCTGTGGATGAGCTTCCTCTCCCCTCGGACGGGCGGTCCGGCCTCAGCGGCGGGTGGCCCGCGGCAGCGGCGCCCCCACGGCACCGCGATGACCGGAGACGGCGACCGCGGCCACGATGACGGCCACCACCACGATCGTCACGGACGCGCGCAGAACGGTGTCGCCCGCCGCGGTGACGACCGCGGGGGCGATCAGCAGGGAGACCAGGTTCATCACCTTGATCAGCGGGTTGATCGCCGGGCCCGCGGTGTCCTTGAACGGGTCGCCGACGGTGTCGCCGATGACGGTGGCGGCGTGGGCCTCGGACCCCTTGCCCCCCAGCCAGCCGTCCTCGACGACCTTCTTGGCGTTGTCCCAGGCGCCTCCGGCGTTGGCCAGGAAGACGGCCATCAGGGCGCCCGCGGCGATCGCCCCCGCCAGGAACGCGCCCAGCGGGGCGTAGCCGAGCGCGAACCCCACGGCGATCGGGGTCATGATCGCCAGCAGGCCGGGGGTGACCAGCTCGCGCTGGGCGTCCCGGGTGCAGATGTCGACGACCCGGTCGTAGTCGGGCCGCTCGGAGAAGTCCATGATCCCGGGCTTGGTGCGGAACTGCTCCCTGACCTCGACGACGACCCGGCCCGCCGCCCGCCCCACCGCCATGATCGCCAGCCCGGAGAACAGGAAGACGACGGAGGCGCCGATGAGCAGGCCGATCAGGACGTTCGGCTGGTCCACCGAGAGGTTGAAGTCCAGGAAGGTGGCGCCGATGGCCCGCCGCGCCTCCCCGCTCGTCTCCGCCAGCGCCCCCTCCACGGTCGTGCGGAAGGATCCGAACAGGGCGGTCGCGGCCAGGACCGCCGTCGCTATGGCGATGCCCTTGGTGATCGCCTTGGTGGTGTTGCCGACGGCGTCCAGACGCTCGAGGACGACGGCGGCCTCGCCGTTGACGTCCCCGGACATCTCGGCGATGCCCTGCGCGTTGTCGGAGACGGGACCGAACGTATCCATCGAGACGATCACGCCGACGGTGGTGAGCAGTCCCGTGCCCGCCAGCGCGACGGCGAACAACGCGACCGTGGTGTTCCCGGAGCCGAGGAGGAAGGCCCCGTAGATGGCTCCCGCGATGAGGAGAGTGGAGTAGACGGCCGACTCCAGGCCCAGGGCCACCCCGGAAAGGATGACCGTCGCCGGGCCCGTACGGGCGCTCTGGGTGACCTCTCGGACGGGTTTGCGGTTGATCTCGGTGAAGTAGCCGGTGAGCAGCTGGATCGCGCCCGCCAGGACGATGCCGATCAGCACCGCGCCGATCGCCACGAGCCTCGGGTTCCCGCCCTCGCGGACTCCCCCGTCCAGTTCCGCGAAGGTGGACGGCAGGTACAGGAAGGCGGCCGCCGCCACCGCGACCGCGGAGATCGCCGCGGCCAGGAAGAAGCCGCGGTTGATCGCCGTCATCCCCGAGCGGTCCCTCGCCCTCGGTGCGACGGCGAAGATGCCGATCACCGCGGTGACCACGCCGATCATCGGGACGATCAGCGGGAAGACCAGCCCCTGCGTGCCGAACGCCGCGCCGCCGAGGATCAGCGCGGCCACGAGCATCACCGCGTAGGACTCGAACAGGTCGGCCGCCATCCCCGCGCAGTCGCCGACGTTGTCCCCCACGTTGTCGGCGATCGTCGCGGCGTTGCGCGGGTCGTCCTCCGGGATGCCCTGCTCGACCTTGCCCACGAGGTCCGCGCCGACGTCCGCGGCCTTGGTGAAGATGCCGCCGCCGACCCGCATGAACATCGCCAGCAGGGCCGCGCCGAACCCGAACCCCTCCAGGACGACGGGCGCGTCGCCCCGGTAGATCAGCACGACGAGGGCCGCGCCGAACAGGCCGAGCCCGACGGTGAACATCCCGGCCACACCGCCCGTCCGGAAGGCGATGCGCATGGCCTGCCTCTCCCCGGTGTCTCGGGCCGCGGCGGCCACCCGGACGTTGCCCCGGACCGCCAGCCACATGCCCACGAAACCGGTGGTCCCGGAGAACAGCGCGCCGAGCACGAAGAAGACCGACCTGCCGACCCGCGTCCCCGTGCTCTCCGCGGGCAGCAGCAGGAGGAGAAGGGGGATCAGCACCACGAAGACGCCGACCGCGCGGAACTGGCGTTTGAGATAGGCGCCCGCCCCCTCCTGCACGGCCAGAGCGATCTGCTGCATCCGGGGTGTGCCCTGCCCCGCCGCCAGCACCTCGCGGACCAGCCCGGCCGCCACGGCCAGGGCCAGCAGGGCGATCACCGCGACGATGACGACGAGGAAGAGGTCTCCCCCGCCCAGTGCGACCTCGCCCATCCGTCCTCCCCGGTCGTGCGGTGCGGTTCCGGGGAAGGTATGCACGGCTTTTGCGCCGGGAAAAGTACTAAATTCTCACTGGAAAGGTAATTTCATTTCCGGTCAAGTCCGGCAGACATGCAAAAGACCTCACGTTGGGGAACGTGAGGTCTTTTTGGGGACGAGTTAGCGCGCCGGCCAGCTCATGCTGATCGTCGTCCCGCCCTCCGAGGAGACGATCTCGAGCTCGTCCGCGAGCCCCTTGATCACGGCCATGCTCAGGCCGTCCTCCGGCTCGTCCGGGGCCCGGTCGCTGATCGAGACCGAGAAGCGGCTCCCGCCGTCGGTCAGGCTCAGCAGCACCGGCTCCTCGGGGCAGTGCTTCTGGTGCGCCTCCACGGCGCGCGAACAGGCCTCGCCCACCGCCAGGCGCACCTCGTCCAGCAGCGGGTCGTCCACACCGCTGCGCAGCGCGACCGCCTTGGTGATCATGCGCGCGGTGCGCACATGGATCGGCAGCGCGCTGAACGCGACCTCGACTGTAGAAGACACGGGAGCTACTTCGCGCTCTTGCGGTTCTCCCGCGCCTCCTCGAGCGAGGTGTGGATCCCGAAGACCTTGGTCAGACCCGTGATCCGGAAGATCTTGAGAATGCGCTCCTGGGTGCAGACCAGTTCCAGCGAACCGTCATGCGCCCGAACCCTCTTCAGACCACCCACCAGGACGCCGAGGCCGGTCGAGTCCAGGAACTCGACCTTCTCCATGTCCACGAGGAGGTGGAACTTGCCCTTGTTGACCAGGTCGATGAGCTTCTCCCGGAGCTTCGGCGCCGTGTAGACGTCGATCTCCCCCTCCACGTTGATGACCGTGAGGCCGTCGTCGGTGGTGTAGTCGTTCACCTTCAGGTCCACAGAACCTCCTGCGCATTCCTGCCGCAATGTGATCGGACGTCGCAGCGCTCGCCCGCCGAAATTCAACCATGCCCCGGAGACGTGTTCGCACGAAATCCTCTGTTCAGCGGTCCGGCAGGGGCCGGCTACCGCGGTCAGGGGGCCGGGGCGTTCCCTGGTCCCTTCCCACGATGTCAGACTGGAAACCTGTGTCCGCACACGAACTTCTCCGGCAACTGCTGCGCGATCCCCGGCGCCGCGGACGGGTGACCCATGTCGAGACGGTGCCCGCCCGGCCCGCCGCTCCGGCCGGGTGGCCCGACTGGGCACCGGATCCCGTGCGCTCCGCCCTGAGCTTCCCCGAGCTGTGGAAACACCAGGTCAGAGCCGCTTCGCTGGCTCACGAGGGCCGATCTGTGATCATCGCCACAGGCACCGCCTCGGGCAAGTCGCTGGCCTATCTGCTGCCTTCGCTGAGCGCGGCGCTGGACGACGAGACGACGCTCTACCTCGCGCCGACGAAGGCGCTGGCCCATGATCAGGAACGTTTCGTGTCGGCCCTGGGAATTCCCTCCGTGCGGGCGGCGACCTACGACGGGGACACTTCACCGGAATCCCGGGATTGGATTCGGCGCTACGCGAACATCGTTCTTACAAATCCAGACATGTTGCACTACGGAGTGCTTCCCGGACACTCCCGGTGGTCCTCTTTTCTCCGCCGGCTGCGCTATGTGGTGATCGACGAGGCACACGGCTACCGGGGCGTGTTCGGCTCGCACGTCGCGCAGATCCTGCGGCGGCTGCGCCGGATCTGCGCCCGGTACGGGTCCTCGCCCACCTTCGTGCTCGCCTCGGCGACGGTGTCGGACCCCGCGGCCTCGGCGGCGGTGCTCACCGGGCTGCCGGTCGAGGCGGTCACCGAGGACGGCTCGCCCAGGGGCGCGATGACCTTCGCCTTCTGGGAGCCGCCGCTGCTGGAGGACGAGGTCCGCAGGCCCGCCCCCGCCGAGACCGCCGACCTGCTGGCCGACCTCGTGGCGGCCGGTGCGCAGACCCTCGCCTTCGTCCGCTCCCGGCGCGGCGTCGAGACGGTCTCGCTGACCGCCCGGCGCGTCCTGTCGGAGGTCGCGCCCGAACTCGCCGACCAGGTCGCCGCCTACCGCGGCGGCTACCTGCCGGAGGAGCGCCGCGCCTTGGAGGCGGGCCTGCGCTCCCGCTCCCTGCTGGGGCTGGCCACCACCAACGCCCTGGAACTCGGCATCGACGTCTCCGGCCTCGACGCCGTGCTGATCTGCGGCTGGCCCGGCACCCGCGCCTCCCTGTGGCAGCAGGCCGGACGCGCGGGCCGCGGCGGCCAGGACGCGCTGGCCGTCCTCATCGCCCGGGACGACCCGCTGGACACCTACCTCGTCCACCACCCGTCGGCGGTCTTCGGCACACCCGTCGAGGCCACCGTCCTCGACCCGGCCAACCCCTACGTCCTGGAGCCCCACCTGTGCTCGGCCGCCGCCGAGCTGCCCCTCACCGACGAGGATTTCACGCTGTTCGGGCCGACGTCTCCACAGGCTGTGGACGACCTCACCGCCCGGGGACTGCTCCGCCGCCGCCCCACCGGCTGGTACTGGACGCACCGCGGGCGGCCGTCCACCGACCTGCGAGGCACGGGCCCGTCCATCGTGCAGGTCGTCGAATCCGACACCGGCCGCCTCCTCGGCACCGTCGACGAGGCCTCGGCGCACGGCACCGTCCACGAAGGCGCCGTCTACGTCCACCAGGGCGAATCCTTCCTGGTGGACCTCCTCGACCTCGAGGACGGCGTCGCCCTGGTCGTCCCCGCCGCCCCCGACTACTCCACGTCGGCCCGCTCCACCACCGACATCCACATCCTCGACGAGGAGAAGTCCGTCTCCTGGGGCGAACACGCGACCCTGCACTTCGGCACCGTCGAGGTCCGACGCCAGGTCGTCTCCTACCAGATGCGCCGTCTCGCCACCGGCGAGATCATCGGCGAGAAGCCCCTCGACCTGCCCGAACGCGTCCTGCGCACCAAGAGCGTCTGGTGGACCCTCGCGCCCGGGGCCCTGGCCTCCCTGCTGACCGCCGCACCCGGCTTCGACGCCCCCGGCGCCGCCCACGCCGCCGAACACGCCTCCATCGGTCTCCTGCCGCTCTTCGCCACCTGCGACCGCTGGGACATCGGCGGTGTCTCCACACCCCTGCACCCCGACACCGGCCGCCTCACCGTCTTCGTCTACGACGGCCACCCCGGCGGCGCCGGCTTCGCCGAACGCGCCTACACCTCGGCCCGGCCGTGGCTGGAGGCCACCCGCCAGGCCATCGCCTCCTGCGACTGCGAACACGGATGCCCGTCCTGCATCCAGTCCCCCAAATGCGGGAACGGCAACGAGCCTTTGGACAAGCAGGACGCGCTGGCCCTCCTGTCCGTCCTGCTCAGCCGTCCCTGATCCTCGTACGGGTCAGCGGCGGAAGAGGCCCCGGCGACGGCGGGGGCTTTCGAGGACCTCGGTACGGTCGCCCGCGTCCTCCTCCGCCGGCTCCTGCGCCGGCTCGGGAACGTCGGACTTGGCCAGCTCGATCAGGGCTGCGAGAGCCGCGTCGGCCTTCTCCTCGTCCGCCTTCCGGACGCCGTCGGGGTCCTGCTCGGACCGGTCGAGGACCGTCGTGCCGGGGGACGGCTCGTCCAGGTCCGGCTTGTCGACGTTCAGCTCGTCCAAGTCGAACGAGGTGACGTCGGTGTCGACGGGGTCGGCCTCGTCCGTGGAGTCCGTGTCGGGTGTGCGCTTCGGCGTGTACTCGAGGTTGAGCTCGTCCGGGAACTCCTGGTCCGGGTCCGCCTCGCGGACGAGCGAGCCGAGTTCCACGGCCTCGGGCTCGGGAGCCGACGCCTTGTGCTTCTTGAACCTGCCGCCGCGCTTGGACTTCTTCCCGTCCTGCCCGTCCTCGTCCGAGAACGCGTCCTTCGTGGCGACGGCGCCCCGGGCGGCGGCGAGCGCGGCCTCGATGTGCATCCGGTTGGCCTCGACCCGGGCATGGGCCGACCCGGAAACGAGCCTCGGACCGCCCGGACCGATGGCCCGCGCCGTGCGCAGGCGACGCGTCCAGGTGCCCAAGTGGGCCGCGCACAGCAGCAGGACGAGCGCTATGGCCATGCTCTTGCCCCACTGCAGGCTCTCGTCCGCCATCGTCCCCGTCAGCCCCGTGCTGTTCAGGCTGACGACCGAGGGGTCGAGGACGGCGGGGTCGGTGGGCGTCGGGTAGACGCTCACCTCCGGGGGGTCGGTGCTGAAACCGCCGGGGTCCGGCGCCACGGTGGGGAAGACCGTGCTCTGCGGCGGGTTCGGCCACGTGTAGTTCGACGGGGCGGGCGCCGGAGCGGGGGCGTTGCCGTTGTTCGACGGGGGCTGGCCCGTTCCCTTGAGCTTGACGGTCCGCGTCGAGGCCCCCGAAGCGGCGGCACCCGCGCGTTTGGCCACCACCTGGATCGTCGCCTGCCCGCCGGCGGTGGCGGGCGCGGTCAGCGTCACGCTGCACTGCGCTCCGCACGAAGCGGCGGAGACGTTCCTGGTGCCGAAGTCACTTGAGAGCGTGTAGCCGGTCAGATCCGGCTCCGTGCCCTTGTTCCACCTGACGGTCACCTTGTTGTTGCCGGTGACGGACGCCGTCACCCCGCTGGGCGCGGACGCGGGCACCGCCATCCGGAACGTGCTCGACGCCTCGTCCCACGGCAGCACGGCTTCCAGCTTGACCTTGACGGTCCCGTTCGGCGTGGTCTTCCCGTTGATCGTGTGCGTGAGCCATGTGTTCTTCCCGGTGCGCACCGGGCGCCCGTCCACGTACAGGGTTCCGCCGCCCACCGCGGACTTCACCCTGATGGTGACCGACGAAGATGTGATGACAGAACCGCTGGCCGGCGTGATCTGGGGGGCCGCCGCGGCTTTCGCCTGCGCCGGAACCCCGGCGCCGAGCATCGTCGCCAGCGGAGCCACGGCCACCAGTGCCTTGAGCCACACGCGCAAGATTTTCCTCCGCCACACCCGGTACCTCAGTGCTTGAGGCAGCGTATATGACCCGCCGGTAGCGAAAGTCACAGAAGAACGACAAGTTAGCCCTTCTGGAACTCTAGCCCTATTGACGATAAATACAACGGCCCTTCCCTCTTGACTCTCGGCCCGGTCCGCCGCACCCCCCGCTCACCTGGCACGACACCCCCCCCCCCCGACACCACACGTCCACCGGCCCGTCCACCGCCCCTCGGCCCTCCGAAGGAGGTTTTCCACAGGGCCCTAAGCGATCTTGGGCGGGGTGGGCGACCTTGGAGCCGTGAACGCTCTGGTGCTCTCCGGCGATCCGGAACTCGTCGACGACGTGCGGCGGCTCGCGGCCGCGGCCTCCGTGGAGATCGCGGTCGCCTCCCACCCCGCGGAGGCCCGTGCCGGGTGGCACCGGGCGGCCGTCATCCTGCTGGGGACGGACATGCTCGCGGTCCCCCACCCGCGCAGAGACGGACTGGTCGTGCTGGCCAGGGAGGCCTCCGTCACCGTGTACCGGCGGGCCCTCGAACTGGGCGCCGAACAGGTGGCCGTGCTGCCCGAGGACGAGACCCGGCTCACCGACAGGCTGCTCCGCGCCTGCAGCCCGCCGGCCTCCGGCCGTGTCGTCGCCGTCACCGGAGCCCGCGGCGGCGCGGGAGCCTCCGTCCTCGCCACCACCCTCGCCCTGGTCGCGGCCCGGCGAAACCTCCGCGTCCTGCTCCTGGACCTCGACCCCCTGTCCGCCGGCCTGGACGTCGTACTCGGCCTGGAACGGGCCCGGGGCACCCGCTGGCCCGACCTCGCCCGGCTGCGCGGACGCCTCTCCCCCGACGCCCTGCGCGGCTCGCTGCCGACGGCCCGCGGGGTGGCCGTGCTGTCCCACGCGCACGACCGTCCGTCCCAGGTGCCCGCCGAAGCCCTCACCTCGGTGCTGTCGGCCGCCCGCCGCGCCTACGAGCTCGTCGTCGCGGACTGCCCCCGCGGCGTCCTGCCTCCCGCCGACGAGACCCTGCTGCTGGTACCGGCCGAAGTCCGCAGCGTCCTGTCCGCGCGCTCCCTCATCACCGCCCCCGCCCCGCCGCTCCTCATCACCCGCGGCCCCGCCCCCGCGCGCCTGCCCTCCACCGCCATAGCGGAAACCCTCTCCCTGCCGCTGCGCGGCCACTACGACCTCGACCACCGCATCCCCCCGGCTCTGGAACAAGCGGCCCTCCCCACCCGGGGCCCCCTGGCCCGCCTCTGCGGCCGCCTTCTCGCCACCCTCCTCCCCGGCCCTCCCTGACGCCTCCTCACGACCGGCCCCGCTCCGTCCTGCTCCATCCCCTCTCGCATTCCAACGACCCTGACCAGGAGCCACACCATGTCCTCCTTCCGCACCTTCCGTTCCACCCGCTCCCTCCTCCCCGGACGAACCGGCCGCCTGCCCTCCCCGTCCCTGACATCCGTCCGTCTTGCCTCTCTCCCCCACCTGGAACGCGCCCTCTCCTCCGGCTCCGCCCCCAACCGAAAAGGCAGACGCCTCCCCCCATCAGAGCCCCCCGCCTGGTTCTTCGAGCTCTTCCCCGGAAGCGCCCCCCATGCGCAAGACGCCGCCTCCGCCCTCCGCCCCGAGCCCACCCGCGGCCTGCCCTCCCTACTCACACCGCTCAAGCGAATCTGGGACGCCATCAACGCCGCGTCCCTCAAAAGCGCCCTCCGAGCACCGAAGCAAGGCGCCCCGCACGAGAACTCCCCGCAGCGGAAGCCGCCCCCCGCGAAGGACGACCACCGAAGGCGGAACACCGTGGAGGGAAACCGGCCAGGGCAGGAACGGAGGGCCAAAGGAGATCGCCGTGAAAACCGGAAGCGCAGCACGCGAAGAACGGGTCGGGCCGTGGAGGGCCGGGAGCCGGGCACGGGCCTCGGCGGTGAGCGATGAGCCTGGCGGACGCGGTACGGGGAAGGCTGGCCGACACCGGGAGCGCGGCGACTCCGGGAGCCGTGGCGGCGGCGCTGCGAGCCGAGGAGAAGGTCCTCGGTGACACCGAGGTGCTCAGCCTGGCCCGCCGGGTGAGGGCCGACCTCGTGGGAACAGGCCTCCTGGAGCCCCTGCTGAACGACCCTTCGGTGACGGACGTCCTGGTCAACGGACCCAACGAGGTGTGGGTCGAGGCGAAGGGACGCCTGATGCGCACCTCCGTCCGTTTCCCCGACGAACGAGCGGTCCGCAGGCTCGCCCAACGCCTCGCCGCGGCGGCGGGGCGCCGGCTTGACGACGCCGCCCCCTACGTGGACGCACGCCTTCCAGGCGGCGTCCGCCTCCACGCGGTACTCGCCCCCGTGGCGCCCGGGGGCACATGCCTCTCCCTGCGCTCTCCCCGAGGCAGAGCCTTCACCCTCGGAGAACTCGTGAAGGAAGGAAGCCTCTGCCCTCGGGGAGCCGACCTGCTGGCCGCTTTGGTGGCCTCCCGAGCCGCCTTCCTCGTCACGGGCGGAACCGGCACTGGAAAGACCACGCTCTTGAGTTGCCTGCTGGGCCTGGTCTCTCCCTCGGAACGCCTGCTCCTGGTGGAGGACTCCGCCGAACTGCGCCCCGACCACCCTCACGTGGTCCGCCTGGAGGCCCGGCCGCCGAACATCGAGGGCGCCGGCGGCGTGACCCTGCACGACCTGGTCCGCCAAGCACTCCGCATGCGTCCGGACCGCCTGGTCGTGGGTGAGGTGCGAGGTGCCGAGGTGGTGGATCTCCTCGGCGCGCTGAACACCGGCCACGAAGGCGGCTGCGGCACCCTCCACGCCAACACCCCCGCCGACGTCCCGGCCCGCCTGGAAGCCCTGGGCTGCGCCGCCGGCCTGACCCGCGAAGCCCTGCACAGCCAACTGGCCGCCGCCCTGGACGTGATCGTCCACCTGGAACGCCACGGCCCCCACCGCCGGGTCCGCGAGGTCTCCGTCCTCCTCCGCGCCCCCACCGGCCTGGTGGAGGCCCACCCCGCCGTCCACCTCACACCCACCGGCCTCACCCCCACCCCGGCCGCCCCCACCCTCTTCGACCGCCTGGGCTGGACCCCATGACACCGAACCAGAACAACGACCCGCCCGGACCGCACGCCCCACCGCCCGCGGCAGAGACCCGGCCCCCGGCCCGGACACCGAGGCGAGGCTCGACCAGCCGGGCCGCGGAGACCATGACGTGGGCCGGAGCGGGAGCTCGAACGACCAGACCGAGCACCGTCACAGCCCAGACGAACACCGTCACAGCCGAGGCGAGGCCCGACCGGTCAGGCTGGACGCCGTGACGCCCGAGAAGGGATCGACGGGATGACCCTGCTTCTCGGAGCACTCCTCACGGTCTCGGCGGTCTGGCTCTGGACCGGCCCTTCGCTCCCCGTGCGAAGACTCGCGGCCGTGGACCGCGAAACCCAGCGCCCGGGACATCGCCTGCAGACGTCCCTGCGGAAGAACCCCCTGGTAAGACGCCTGAACCGCCGCCGCGAGGAGGAGACATGGAGGCTGGGCGTGATCGAGCTCTGCGACGCGCTGGCGGCGGAGCTCACCGCGGGCCGCACCCCCGAAGACGCCTTGGCGGACGCCGTCGAGTCCCTCCCATCGACTCTGGCGACGCCCTTGAGGGACATCCTGCCCGCCCAGGACCTCCCCCAGGCCCTGCACCGGCTCTCCGAACGCCCCGGCGCTCACGGCCTGCGGCTCCTGGCGGCCTGCTGGCGTATCGGAGTGGAACGCGGCGCCACCTTCGCCCCCGTCATAGACGGCCTCACCCAAGGACTACGCGACGACCACGACCACCACCGGCAGATCAAGGCCCAGCTGGCGGGCACCCACGCCACCGCCCGCCTCCTGGCCGTCCTCCCCTGCCTGGGCCTCGCCATGTCCTGGTCCCTGGGCGCCGACCCTCTCGCCTTCCTCTTCACCACCCTCCCCGGTCTGGCCTGCCTCCTCTTGGCCGTCCTCCTCGACGCCGCAGGTCTCCTGTGGACCAGACGCATAGCCACCAAGGCCGAGCGCCCATGACCTCTCCCCACCGCCCCTCGCCCTTCCGCGTCCTGTCCTCCCGGGCGCCCGGAAGAGAAGGGCTGGGCGGGAGGGACTGGTACGCGTACGGGCTCGGTTCGAGAGGTGCTGAACGATGACATGGATTCTGGGAGTCCTCTTCGCCGCGGCCGCAGGTTTTCTCGCGTTGGCGCCGTCGCCCGTGACAAGGCTGAGCAGGCTCGATACCGGGAGACGGCCGGCTCGGGCGAAGCCTGTGGAGGAACAGGCGGCTGAGAAGGCGCGGAGAAGGCGCCTGCTCTTGGCGGCCGGCGCGGGAATCTTGGTCGGGTCGTTGACGGGAGGTCTGCCGGGCGTCGCCGCCGGCGCCTTCACCGGCTGGGGGTGCTGGTGGTGGGCGGGCAGAGGAGAGTCCTCCGAGTCCAGGAAACGCCGGGCCCAGGTGGTGGCGGACCTGCCGATGGCGGTCGAACTCCTCGCCGCGTGCCTGGCCGCCGGTGTCTCCTGGGCGGAGTCCGTCGAGGCCGTGTCAGGAGCCCTCGGTGGTCCCCTGGGAGCGGACCTGGAGCAGGTCGCGGCCCAGATCCGCCTAGGCGCGGACCCACCCGAAGCCTGGCGGAAACTCACCGAAACCCAAGAAACCGCGCCTCTGGCGCGTGCCGCCGCCCGAGCCACCCAGAGCGGCGCCGCCCTGGCCCCCGTCCTCAACCGTCTGGCCCGCGACCAGCGGCGCACCGCCAGAGCCGCCGCCGAAGCCCGAGCCCGCTCGGCCGCCATCCAGGCCGTGGCCCCCCTGGGTCTCTGTTTCCTTCCCGCCTTCTTCTTCCTCGGCATAGTCCCGTCCATCGCCGGCATAGCCCAGAGCATCACCCTTCCCTGACCCCGTTCACCTCACCGCGCCCCGCAGAGACGCGGGTCCAAAGCCTCCGCAGCCATCCGCTCGTCCTCGCCCATGTGCCCGCCTACCGACCGATACGACAAAACACCGCCCGGCCTGCCGACCGGTGCGGCAACGGAGAGCACGCGGCTTGCGCAAAGCGGGAAACCCGCCTCTGGAGATTCCAGAACCGTCTGGCCCGGTAGCCCCCGTCAGGCGGGGGCGGGGGTGCGATCGGTGACCATGCGGAAGGCGAAGAAGGACAGGAGGGCGCCGGTCAGGTGCCGTTGGAGGCGCATCCAGGTGGGACGGGTGGCGAGGAAAGCACTGATGGAGCCTGCGGCGAGGACGAAGAGGCCGGTCAGCTTCTCGGCCCTGAAGGGCCGAGCTTGCAGCTCTTCCTCACACCTGGCCGGTGTGGTTCAGGCCGCGTCGTCGGCAGCGTGACTCACTGCCCAGATCGCTTCACCGCGCTGGGCGATGGTGCGGCCTGCGTTCACATCGGCGTGCTCAGCGAAGCCACACGACGTGCAATGGAAAGTGGACTGATCAGGCCGGTTGCTCCGGCTGACATGGCCGCAGGCGGAGCAGCCCTGCGAGGTGTGACGGGGGTCCACGAACACCACCGGCACCCCCGCCCGGGCGGCCTTGTAGGAGACGAACGCACCCAGTTGCGCGAACGACCAGGAATGCAGGGTGACCCGCTGGGGCTTGCGCAGCCGTACCCTGTCGCGGATACCGCCCAAATCCTCCAGGGCGATACCGCGGCAGATGCGTTGAGCCTCGGTCACCAACTGCTTGGCGATGCAGTGGTCGATGTCGGCCGCGAACCGCGCCTCCCGGCCCGACAGTTTGCGCAGCAGCCGCTTGGCGGACCTGGTGCCCTTCTTCTGCAGCCTCTGGCGCAGCCGCCGGTTCTTGTGGCGGACCTGGTTGAGGCGCCTGCCGGCGTGCCGGTGACCATCGCTGGTGGTGGCGATGTTCACGATCCCCAGATCGACGCCGAGAAAACCGTTCACCGGCTCACGGACATCGGGAGCCGAAACGTCGCAGACCGCGTACAGGTACCAGTTCCCGCCCCGCAGCACCAGATCGGACTCCCCCCGCCGGTGCTCGGTGAGCATCCTCCACTGGGACGGCGAGCACTCGAACCCGATACCCCGCAGGCGGCCGCATACGGTCCAGATCGAGACGGTACGGGCCTCCAGCTGCCAGGACAGGCACCGGTCGTCGAACGGCTGGGCGGCGTCCTTGCGGAACCGGACCGGCTTGGACTCCACGGCCTTGCGCCGTTCGGAGCCCTCCCGGCCGTAGTTCCCGGCCTCCAGATTCGCCTTCAAGGTCGCGTAGGCCCCGGCGACTTTGCGGATCGCGTGGATCGCGGGCTGGGCCGACAGGCCCATCGCCTTCACCTCGCCGTACACCAGCCGCTGAAGCGGCCGCCTACCCGCCACCCCGGCCTCGAACGCGCACCGGGAGACGTGATTCGCAGCCCGGTTGCAGGCGTGCAACGTCTCCCGCAGAGCCGCCCGAGCGGCCTCGTCCGGGAGGAGTTTCACCTGCACCACGAGCTTCACACCCACAACGTAGCGTCTCCTTTTCGGCACTGAGAGTGTTTCCCCGTTCCCGGCATGCGCCAAGGGGAGGGCGGGACTTCGTCTACGACCTGCATGTTCGTTGTGTCCCGGACGGCGGGAACGCCCCGGCTGACCGACGCGGCGCTCGATCCCCGCCCTGTGGGGGGCGATTCCTCCCGGCCGTGAACGGCCGGGATTCCTTGCTAGATCCTGTTGAACGCCTGCCAGGCCATCCAGGCCAGGTAGGCGGCGCCCGCGATTTTGATCATCAGATAGAGGACGGGGACCAGGGTGAAGACCGCGGTGATCCCGATCGTCACGGCTGCCAGGTAGACCAGGAAACCGGCGCCCACTCCGGCCAGGGAGATCAGGCCCGCTCTCCGTCCCTGGGCGATGGAGCGGGACACCAGATAGATCATGTTCGGTCCGGGGGTCAGCACCATGCCCAGCTCGACCGCCGCGATACCGGCGACTGCTGCAAATTCCACCATGCGAAGATCATGTACGCTCCCGGCGCCGGAGACTCTCCCGCCCTGGAGGCCCGCCCGAGCCGAGGGCTCTCCAGGGCGGGACTCCGTCGGGCGAGAACCTCCCCGAGTTGGAGATCCCCTGGCCGAAAGCCCGTCACGTTCGGCCCGGCCCGCCGCGTACGGCTCGATTGTGCCGAAGGGCTTCCGTCTTCGGTCCGGCTGCGTTGCGGGCCTGCCGTGCTGGGGCTTGGGAGGAGCGCGGGGTCCGTGTCCTCGGCCTGGTGCAGGAGTGGGGTCAAGGGCGGGGAGGGGAGGCGGGGCCGGCTCTGGCCGTGGCGGGGATGGAGAGAGGGGTGAGCCAGCGGGGGACGGAGAGGGGGATGGAGACGGTCACCTCCGCGATGGTGCCGGGGACGGTGGGGGCGGGGGTGAGGGTGCAGGTGGTGAGGCGGGCTCCCGCCTTCAGGGCGGTTCGGCGGGCGTGGGGGCAGGGGTCGGGGTGGCCCCAGGTGTGGCGGGTGGCGGCTGTCAGGGCTGCCATGTCGGCTGCCAGCTGGGCCTGATGACGGGTGGATCGAATGCCGCCGATCGTCATCGCGGTGGCTGAGCACAGGCAGATGAGGCCGGTCAGGGCCGCCACCCAGATCGTGGCCGAGCCCCGCTCCGCGGGAGGTGCGGCAGGTTCCGGCTCAGAGCGCCCAGGGGCGGGACGCCCAGGTGTGGGGCGCCCTGGTTCTGAGCGCTCTGGTGTGGGACGCCCTGGCTCGGAGCGCTCTGGTGCGGGGGTGGGGCGGGTAAGGCTCGTCATGGGGCCTCCTCGGGGGTTCGGCGGGGTGCGGTGGTGAGGGGCGCGGGAGATGCGGGGGTGGGGAGGGCGGAGACCTCGGGAGGTGGGGCGCCGGGGAGAGCCGGGAGGAGGGGTCGGACGCCGGGGTGTGCCGGAGGAAGGGGTCGGGTGCCGGAGAGGGCCGGAGCCGTGGGTTCGGTGGGGGTCTCGGCCGTGAGGCGGAAGGTGAGGGTGGGGAGGGGGAGGCGGGAAGGCGGACGGAAGGGGGCCGTCAGGGTGAGGTGGGCGGACTCCGTGGTTCGGGTGACGGTGAGGGTGGCGCCGGGAGGGGCGGCCTGGAGGGCCCGGGCGCGGACCTGGGGGAGGGGTTCGCCTCGGGCCGCCGCTCGGGCGGCTGTGTGGAGGGCGTCCAGGCAGGCGACTCTGGTGGCCGCCGCGGAGATGCCCCAGAGGGCGATCGCCACGACGGCCACCAGGGCGGGGAGGGCCACGGCCACCTCGGCGGTGGCCGTGCCCCGATCGGCGCGGCGCGCGGGGAAGGTCATCCCGCCAGCTGCAGAGCCCGGTTGATGATCCCTGTCACCAGGGTCCGGACTTCGTCGCTGGTGACGATTTTGAAGAGCAGGCCGGCGAACGCGGCTGCGGCGACGGTCGCCACCGCGTACTCGGCGGTGGCCATGCCGGCGTCGTGCCGTTTCCGGGGTCGCGGGGCCATGGGGCCTCCTGTCCTCTGGCCGGGCCGGTCGCCCGGCGACGACCCCAGCATGCGCACCGGCCACCAAGATCGCTTAGCGGCCTGTGGACAACTCCCCGACCGGTATCCGCCCGGGAAATTCACCTATCAGCCCAGCCCCGATGGGCGAGTGGATTCTTCCTGTCGCCGCGACGATCACCAATACCCGACAAGGAAACTTAGATCTTTTTCGAGTTCCCGCAGAACCGCCGAGACGGCCATCTCGGAGCACTCCCAGAAAATCCGACAAGACGGGGCTTAATTCCCATATCAGACAAGAGGAAAGGGTCTTGACCTCTCCGGACGCCCGTCCCGCAGGACTTGTCAGCGGCGCGCAGAAGGCGTACACAGGAAGTACGGACGAAGGTCCGGGCACGTCGACTTCGGTACCCACGCGCGACCAGCCGCGAGAGGCGCGTCGATTCGGGCTTGACCCGCTTCGACGATCCCGAATTGCACGCTTGATAACCGAAGCCGACGTAGCAGTGGCGGCGTTTTCCTTCGGGGGAAACGCCGCCCATCATTGTGCGGCGTTCTCAGCCGCGCTGCATCGACTCGCAGAGCGCCTGCGAGTCCCGGGCTCCGGCGATGACCGCTTCCGCGCAGTGCCGGATCCACCCGGCGACGCCTTCGGCGGTGCCCGTCAGGTATCCCTCGAAGGTCTCCCGGTACTCCGCGGCCCGCTCGAAGTGCCCCACTTCGGGAGAGACCAGCGACTTCGGGTCCAGCCCCCGGTCGATCAGGGTCAGCCGCTCGGCGGCCCGCGCCACCAGTCCGTCCGCGGAGCCGAAAGGCTTCAACGCCAGCAGTTCGCCGTGCACGATGGCCGCCGCGACGAGAGCGGGGGCCTTCGACGGCGTCGTCAGCAGCGCGCTCAACGCGTCAAGCCGTGCGGCGACCTCCTCCGGAGAGGGCGTACCCGATTCCCTGGGCCGGCCCAGGAGGTCGGCGGAGACGACGTCACGCGCTCCCAGGACGTGCAGCCGCGCGAGCACCTGGCGGGGCGCCGTGTGCCAGGTCGCCACGAGCGGCCCCATCTCGCTCGAGATCCGCAGCGCGCCCTGGACGAGGGGGTGCTGGGCGTGCCCCGAACGTACTTCTTCGAGGTGCGCCTCCGCCCCTTCCAGGGCGGCCGAGGCGCGTGCTCCACGCAGCAGCGATTCGGTGGACACCTCGGTGCTCTTCCTTCGCAGCATGCGGTGCCCCCGGAGCCTGTCCACGGCCTTGCGCGCCGCGTCACAGGCCTCCTCGACACCGGGCAGCAACGAGACTTGAAGAAGAGCGTCATCCACGGCCATGAGGGTACACAGGGCCTGGGCGTGACCTGCGTCACCTACCATTTCACGAGGGAACTTAAAAGTACTCACACCCTTGATACGCAGGCCCGATGACGGGTTAAGTGAGATGTCCCCCAGGGGCGCGAGAGTCGAAAGCCAGTGACAAGGAGCAACCCGTGAGCCAGGACGCGCTGTCGAACTTGCTACAGGAGAACCGCCGCTTCGCTCCCCCGGCCGACCTCGCAGCCGACGCGAACATCACCGAGGACGCCTACGCCCGCGCCGCCGAGGACCGCCTCGGCTTCTGGGCCGAGCAGGCGGAGCGGCTGACCTGGGCCGAGCCCTGGACCGAGGTCCTCGACTGGAGCAACCCGCCCTTCGCCAAGTGGTTCGTGGGCGGCGAGATCAACGTCGCCTACAACTGCGTCGACCGCCACGTGGAGGCCGGCCGGGGCGAGAAGGTCGCCTTCCACTGGGAGGGCGAACCCGGAGACACCCGCACCATCACGTACGCGGACCTTCAGAAGGAGGTCTGCAGGGCCGCCAACGCGCTCGGTGAGCTCGGCGTCGTCAAGGGCGACCGCGTCGCCATCTACATGCCGATGATCCCCGAGACGGTCGTCGCGATGCTCGCGTGCGCCCGTATCGGCGCCACCCACTCCGTGGTGTTCGGCGGCTTCTCCGTGGACGCCCTGCGCGCCCGCATCGAGGACGCCGACGCCAAGCTCGTCATCACCGCGGACGGCGGCTACCGCCGCGGCGCCCCCAGCGCGCTGAAGCCGACCGTCGACCAGGCCGTCACCAAGAGCGTGGAGAACGTCCTCGTCGTCCGCCGCACCGGCCAGGACGTCGCCTGGACGGAGCGCGACGTCTGGTGGCACGACCTCGTGGACCGCCAGCCGGAGGAGCACAGGGCCGAACCGCACGACGCCGAGCACCCGCTGTTCATCCTCTACACGTCCGGTACCACGGGGAAGCCGAAGGGCATCCTGCACACCACCGGCGGCTACCTCACGCAGACGTCCTTCACGCACCACGCGGTCTTCGACCACAAGCCCGAGACGGACGTCTACTGGTGCACCGCGGACGTCGGCTGGGTGACGGGCCACTCCTACATCGTGTACGGGCCGCTCTCCAACGGCGCGACGTCCGTCATGTACGAGGGCACCCCCGACACCCCGCACCGCGGCCGCTGGTGGGAGATCGTCGAGAAGTACGGCGTCACCATCCTCTACACCGCGCCCACCGCGATCCGCACGTTCATGAAGTGGGGCGACGACATCCCCGCGCGGTTCGACCTCTCCAGCCTGCGCGTCCTGGGGTCCGTCGGCGAGCCGATCAACCCGGAGGCCTACGTCTGGTACCGGGAGCGCATCGGAGGCGGCCGTACGCCGGTCGTCGACACCTGGTGGCAGACGGAGACCGGCTCGATCATGATCAGCCCGCTGCCCGGCGTCACCCACGGCAAGCCCGGCGCGGCGATGCGGCCCTTGCCCGGCATCTCCGCGGACGTCGTGGACGACGAGGCCAAGAGCGTCCCCGACGGCTCGGGCGGGTTCCTCGTGCTCAAGGAGCCGTGGCCGTCCATGCTCCGCACGATCTGGGGCGACGACGAGCGGTTCGTGGAGACGTACTGGTCGCGCTGGCCGGGCCTGTACTTCGCCGGTGACGGCGCCAAGAAGGACATCGACGGCGACCTGTGGCTCCTCGGACGGGTCGACGACGTCATGCTCGTCTCCGGCCACAACATCTCCACCACCGAGGTCGAGTCGGCGCTCGTCAGCCACCCGAAGGTCGCGGAGGCGGCCGTCGTCGGCGCGTCCGACCCGGTCACCGGGCAGGCGATCGCCGCGTTCGTCATCCCGCGTGACGGCGGCGAGATCGACGTGGAGGAGCTGCGCGCGCACGTCGCCCAGCACCTCGGCCCGATCGCCAAGCCGCGCCAGATCCTCGTCGTCCCCGAGCTCCCCAAGACCCGCTCCGGCAAGATCGTCCGCCGGATCCTCCAGGACATCGCGGAAGGCCGGAAGATCGGTGACGCCACCACCCTGGCCGACCCGACGGTGATGGAGCACATCAAGCGGGCCCTCGGCCTCTGAGCCCCGGGCCTCCGGAGCCGCCGCGAGGTGTCGTGGCGGCTCCGGAGCCTCCTGCGGGCGGGTTCCACCGGGTCGGCTCGCCCTGGATGCACCGGACGGTCGAGATCTCGATAAGTTCTTGGGATGGCTCACACCTGCGTGTGTCACCGTTTCGCTGCCCGTCGGCGATTTGGACTACCCGAAAACCGAACATTCCGAGAGAGTGGCCCTGACGGCCTCGGCGACGGCCGTCAGGGTGTTCCGCTTCCGGGTACGGCACCACGCGCCCTGAGCACCGGTACCGAGAGGGAGTTCTCATGACTCGACCGAACGTCGAGGACCAGAGCCTCGGCGAGCTCGTCGCGGCGGCGACCGGCAACGTCCAGAAGCTGGTCCGGGCCGAGCTGGAGCTCGCCAAGCTCGAGCTGAAGGCGGACGCCAAGAAGGCGGCGATCGGCGGTGGCCTGTTCGCGATCGCCGGCCTGATCGCCGGTGTGATCGTCATCCTGATGTCGATCTCGTTCGCGTACATGCTGGTCGGGCTGGGCATGTGGCACTGGGCGGCGTTCGCCACGGTCTCCGGGCTCTACCTGCTGCTGGCCGCCGTCCTGATCTTCATCGGCTGGTTGCGGATCCGCAAGATCGACGGAGCGAGGCGCACCCGGCAGACCCTCCAGGACGGCGTGAAGATGCTCAAGCGCTCCCGTGACCACTGAGATCGAGGGTCCCTGGACTCACCGCGACGTCAGCGCCCGAGGCACCCGGTTCCACGTCGCCGAGCTGGGCGAGGGGCCGCTGGTGCTGCTCCTCCACGGCTTCCCCGAGTCCTGGTGGAGCTGGCACCACCAGCTGGTCTTCCTCGCCGAGGCCGGTTACCGCGCGGTGGCCGTCGACCTGCGGGGATATGGGGGAAGCGACAAGCCCCCTCGCGGTTATGACCTCATCACCCTCGCCGGAGACGCAGCCGGGCTGATCCGCGCGCTCGGCGAGGCCAACGCGGTCGTCGTCGGCCACGACTGGGGCGGCCTGATCGCCTGGACGACCGCCGTGTACCACCCGAAGGTCGTGCAGCGTCTGGTCGCCGTCTCCGCCCCGCACCCGCTGCGCCTGCGGCAGTCGCCCTGGACGAACTGGATGGCGCACACCGCCCTCTACCAGCTTCCGATGTGGCCCGAACGCGATCTGGTCAAGAACGACGCGGAGCGGGCCGCACGCCTCCTGCACCACTGGTCGGGGCCTGGCTGGCCTGACTCGACGACCGAACGCAATGTACGGGACGCCATACAGATCCCGGGGGCGGCGCACTGCGCACTCGAGTACCACCGCTGGCTGGTACGTTCCACGCCCCGTCCGGACGGCATCCGTTACGGGCACCGTATGGCCGCGCCCGTCCTGGCTCCCACGCTGCACCTTCACGGCATGCTCGATCCCGCGATCCCTCCGTACGCGGCTCAGGGGTCGGGCCGTTACGTCGAGGCGCCCTACTCCTGGAAGCTGATCGAGGGGGCCGGTCACTTCCCGCACCAGGAACGCCCGCAGGCGTTCAACGACGCCCTTCTGTCGTGGCTGAGTGAATGACCGCGTCCGACCGCGACCGCGACCGGTCCGGGCGTCCGCGTAACGCCCGTCCCAGGGACGCGTACGGTCGCCCTCTCCCGTACGGCGCCGAAGGCGTCCCGACGATGCCGGACGAGCTGGAACTCGGCTCGGAGGAGACCATCGGCGAGGCGCAGCGCCTGCTGGACGCCGACCGTCCTTTCCACGCGCACGAGGTGTTGGAGGCGCGCTGGAAGGCGTGTCCCGAAGAGGAACGCCCGCTGTGGCGAGGGCTCGCGCAACTCGCGGTCGGCGTCACCCACCTGCGCCGCGGCAACGAGAGGGGCGCCCAAGCGCTCTTCAGCCGCGCCTGTGCGGTCCTGGGGGCTTACACGGGCCCCCGGCACGGCCTGGACGTACCGGGGATCATCCGAGGCGTGAAGGAGCGCCGGGAACTCCGGCTCCGCTGACCGTCACCCGGCGCACTTCTGGGTGTACGCGGGCTGGACGGCGTTCTGGCCCACCTGGACGTCCGGCGCCACCTCTTCGGCGGTCAGCGCGTACCCGGTGTCGGAGTCGTGCTCGCGGGCCGCGAAGATCACCCCGAACACCCGTCCGTCCTCGGCGAGCAGCGGGCCGCCGGAGTTGCCCTGCTCGACCCTGCCGCGCAGCGCGTAGATCTCGCGGGTGACCTGGGATCCGCCGTAGATGTCGGGCCCGTTGGCCCGCTGTCGGGCACTGATCTTTGCGGCCCGCACCGTGTAGGGCCGGTTCTTCGGGAAGCCCGCCACGACCGCGGCGTCCCCCCGCTTGGCCTCGTGGTCGAACTGCAGGGCCTGGGCCTTCAGCCCCGGAACGTAGACGACGGCGATGTCGCGCTTGGCGTTGTAGAGGACGACTCGTCCGCGGAGTTCGCGGGAGGCCACCTGGACGGACAGCGAACCGCGGGTGCCCGCCACCACGTGGGCGTTGGTCATGATCCGCTCGGGTGCGAACACGAAACCCGTGCCCTCGATGCGCTTTCCGCAGTCCGGGGCGGTGCCGATGATCTTGGCGATGCTGTAGCGGGCGCTGCGCAGGGCCGGCGAGGTCTCCACGGACTTGTCGGGCGGACCCACATCGACCAGCGGTTCTCCCCCCAGACCGTTGAAGACCTTGGGGAACTCGGTGCCGTCCACGAACTTGTCGAACGACTCGGCCCACTGGTCGGCCGCGTACGGCATGAGGTTGTCCACGGCGTCGAGCACGGCCGAGTTGTGAACCTGCTTGGCCACCACGCGGATGGGCGACTGATCGAGGAGGACGATCCCGATGAACCAGGCGACCAGCAGCAGTGACATCACGCTGACCACCGCGCCGCCCGCGGCGTCCACGACCCTGGCGTTGTCGCCGGTGACGCGGTTGCGCAGCATGGCCCCCGCGGACGAGGCGAGAAGCTGCCCGAACGTCGCGGCGAGGAAGGCTATGACGATCGCCAGCAGCGCCTGCTGGGCGGCGCCCTCCACCACCCACTCGACGAGGGGCGGGGCGATGACGACGCCGAGGATCCCGCCTCCGACGAAGCCCACGAAGCTCAGCAGGCCCACGATGAAGCCCTGCCGGTACCCCGAGACCGCGAAGAGCACGATCAGCGCGAGCAAGATCAGATCGAGTACGTGGTCGCCCAACACCGCTTCAAAGTACAGGGAGAACGCGGGTTTTCCAGTCCTCTGGAGGGAGGAGATGACATCCCAGCGTGTCACCGTACAGGGTGATTCATCCCCTGGCGGCCAGATTCAGGACGTCCGGAGGCAGGTCCTCGATCCGCTCGGTGTCCCACGGCACCGCCCAGCCGCCGGCATCCAGCAGCCGGTCCAGCAGGCCCGCGGTGAACCCCCACACGAGCATGTCGCGCACCCTGAAGGCGGGGCCGACGAAACCGCCCGGAGCACGCAGCGCGACCCGGTTCTCCGGGGCGACCAGCTCCCCGATGGGGACGCGCGCCACCGCGGCCACCTCTCCGGGATGCCCCGGGGAGACGTCGGACGGGTCGTGCCACCAGGCCGCGACGGGCGTCACCCGGAAGTTGCTCCGCGACAGGTACAGCTCCGGCAGCGCGTCCAGGACGGTCACCCCGTCGGGATCGACCCCGGTCTCCTCCTCCGCCTCCCGCAGGGCCGCGGCGATCGGGCCGCCGTCCTCGGGGTCGATCGCGCCACCGGGGAAGGCCGGCTGGCCCGCGTGCTTCCTCAGGGTCGCGGCGCGCTCGATCAGCAGGACGTCGGGGCCCTCAGGGCCCTCGCCGAAGAGCACCAGCACCGCCGCGGGACGGGCGGCCGGCGCGGGCCGCAGGAAGGCCGGGACGTCCAGCTTCGGCGCCCGTTCACGGAACAGGTCGAGCCATGAGGGGATCACGCTCGGGGCAACGTTCCCCGGCACGGAATTATTCACGCGAACGACCTGTCTCTGATCAGCTTGGCGGCGACCTCGGGATCGGTGGGGCCTTCACCATACGACGGGCAGTCCGGGGCCAGCGGGCAAGCCCCGCAGGCGGGCCGCCGGGCGTGGCAGCGCCGCCGCCCGTGCCAGATCAGCCGGTGCGAGAGCATCGTCCAGTCCCGCTTCTCGAACAGCTTCGCGATCTCCTGCTCGACCTTCTCCGGGTCCTCCTCGGCGGTCCAGCCGAAGCGGCGCGCCACCCGTCCGAAGTGGGTGTCCACCGTCAGGCCCGGCACCCCGAAGGCGTTGCCGAGCACGACGTTCGCCGTCTTGCGTCCGACCCCGGGCAGCGTCACGAGGTCCTCGAGACGGCCCGGCACCTGCCCGTCGAAGCGGTCCCTCAGCCCCGCGGCCAGCCCGATGATCGACTTGGTCTTCGCCCGGAAGAACCCGGTCGGCCGGATCAGCTCCTCGACCTCCTGGGGGTCCGCCGCCGCCAGGTCCTCGGGGGTGGGGTACTTCGCGAAGAGCGCCGGGGTCGTCAGGTTGACCCGGGAGTCCGTCGTCTGCGCGGACAGCACGGTGGCGACCAGCAGCTGGAAGGGGTCGGCGAAGTTCAGCTCGCAGTGCGCGTCGGGATATGTCTCCGCCAGCATCCGGTCCATCCGCCGAGCCCGCCGCACCAGCCCCAGCCTGGTCTCCTTCTGGAACCGTCGGGTCCTCTGCCGCGAGGGCACCTGCGTCGCCATAGCGCCAGAGTAGGACCTCCGGCCCGGTGCCCGCCCGGGCAACGGCCATCCGCCGCGGCGACATCGGCACACCCGGTGGTGGCATCGGTGTGCCCCGGGGCCGGCCGGGCGGCCATGACACCACTGCAGCAAATGTGATCTAACACACACCCGTCACGATACGCGGCTTGCCGGACATGTGATGGTGAGTACAGAGATCAAGGAGTCGCCGGTGCCCCCCACGGACAGCGGGCTGAACGCGATGCTCGAGGCGAGCCGGCCCGTCACGGATGCGCAGCTCGCCGAGGATCCGCAGGTGAGCGCGCTGCTCGCCGAGATCGGCCGGGGGATCGCCGCCCGGCCGCGGTTGAGGCTGCTCGGCGGTGGCGGCCGCCGGCGGTCGGTGGTCGCCGCCGCGGCCGCCGCGGCGGCGGTGATCGCGATCCCGGTGGCGATCGTCGACCGGCAGGACGGACGACCGGACGTCCAGAGGGTCGTCACCGCGCCGCCGACATCGACGCCGGCCGGGCCCCCATTGCGCACCGGACGGTTCGAACCGCTCGAAGACGGGCCGGACCACAGCGAGTGGCTGAACCTGGAGAGCCCCGAACTCCCCGCCGCGATCGAGGAGTTCGGCAGCGAGTTCCCGCTTCCTCCCGGACAGGACTGGAGCTTTCTACAGCGCCCCGGCCTCTGGCGGGGCCAGACGCAGGAGACCTCGCTTCGCCGCGGCATCGCCGCCCAGGCGAGGTGCCAATGGATGCGCTACTGGAAGGTCAGCGGCCCCAGCGGCCGCGAGGCCGCCCGGAAGATGCTCGTCCGGACGCGGGAGTGGAGCGTCTACCACGATTGGCAGTGGACTGACCAGACCGAGTTCGACACGATGCTCCACCAACTCGAGAAGGACGACGACCGTCTCCTCCGGAAACAGCTCGATGAGTTCTGCGACGTCCGTTACTACTTCGGAGAAGTCGAGTGAACGGGGCCCGTTTCGAGGAGCTGTACGCCGCCCACAGCCACCGGATCCTCGGCTTCTTCCTGCGCCGTGTCGAGCCCGGCGAGGACGCCGCCGACCTGGTGACCGAGGTCTTCACGATCGCGTGGCGCCGCATCGCGACCGTGCCGGAAGGCGAAGAGGCCAAGCTCTGGCTCTACGGCGTCGCGAGGAAGGTCCTGGCGAACCACCGGCGAGGGTCCGTCCGGCGGCATCGGCTGGCCGAACGGCTTCGCGAGCATCTGGCGGCGAGCCAAGGCGACGACGGCGGATCTCACGTACGCCAGGCCCTGGCCCGCCTCCCCCAGAAGGACAGGGAAGTGCTCGCCCTCAGCGTCTGGGAGGGGCTCAGCGCCCCCGAGATCGCACATCTGCTCGGGCTCAGGCCCGAAGCCGTCCGCAGCCGTCTGGCACGAGCACGAGCCAGGCTCCGCGACGAGTTGTCGCCACAGCCCGCCGGCTGACCCGCCCCTGTCGAGACCGGAGAACCCCATGCGCGGCATCCCCCTGCTCTGCTCCCTTTTGATCTTTTCGGCCGGATGCGCGGCGTCCCCCGCCGCGACTCCCGCCGAACGTCCCTCCGCTGAACGCCCCTCCGCCGGGCCTCCGGCGGAGACCGCCCGCCGGGCCGCGGCACAGACCGGATTGATCAAGATCACCGATCTGACGCCCCGGCCCGGTGAGAAGGTCGGCGTCGGCATGCCGATCATCGTCAGGTTCAACCATCCGGTACCGGACAAGAAGGCCGTCGAGCGGGTCCTGTCCGTCTCATCGACGAAGTCGACGGTCGGCGCCTGGCACTGGACGAAGAACGCCCAAGGCCGACAGCTCGCCATCTTCCGCCCGAAACGCTGGTGGCCCGCCGACCAGAAAGTCGTCTTCGAAGCCCGCCTCAAGGGGGTGAAGGCCGGAAAGAACCTGGTCGGCGGAGCCGACGCGAGACTTTCCTTCAAGATCGGCGACGAGCATGTGGTGAAGGCCAGTGCCAGGACTCACGTCGCGAAGGCGTATCGCGACGGCGAGCTCGTCCGTGAATGGAACGTGAGCATGGGCGCCGGAGGGAACAGGCGGGCGGACGGCGTCGACTACTGGCAGACGGCCAGCGGCATCCACCTCGTCATGGACCACAAGAGAAGGGAACGCATGCGGTCCGGCCCCCAGGACAAGGAGGACTGGGACGTCTGGGTCGACTACGCCACCCGGATCTCGGCCAGCGGCGAGTACATCCATGAGAGCAACGGCCAGTTGTGGTGCCTCGGCCGCCAGAACTGCAGCCACGGTTGCGTCCGCTCCAGCCGCTCCGACGCCGCATGGTTCTTCCGCTGGTCGTACCGGGGCGACCCCGTCGTGATCACCGGCACCGAGCGGAAACTGCCGTGGGACAACGGCTGGAGTTACCACCAGATGCCCTGGAAGCGGTGGCTGGCCGGAAGCGCGCTCAAGACCCCCGTCGTCACCTCTTGAGGAACGGCGGCGTTCGTCAAGAGGTTCGCGAGTCGGTCACGGACGGGCCGGGCGCTCACCCGGTTTGGTGGAGGAGAGCCCGGCACCGCGAGGATCGTCGAGCGGTGTGACGCCGGTGAAGCCGTGGGCTTCGAGGGCCGCCGTGATGGGGGAGATCACGCGGTCGCCGGTCGTCGGGCCGGATGCCCCGTACAGGATGAGGAGGCGGCCGCCCGGACGCAGCGCCCGGGCGAGCACGGCGAGCTCCGCCGCGGGGTCGCGGGTCCAGAAGAGGTTGACGTCGACGGAGAAGACCGCGTCCAGACGGCCCGGCGCGACGTCCAACGCGTCGAGCGCGCACTGGCGGACCTCGAGCCGGCCGGCGTCCATATGGGCGGCGTTGCGCCGGAGGGTGCGCTGAACGGCGACGGCCGACCTGTCGATGGCGAGCAACCGCCCGGCGTCCAGCCGCGCGCACACCAGTTCGGCGGCCGCGCCCGGCCCGCAACCGATTTCGAGGAGGTGCTCGTCCGCTCCGGGATCGAGCACCTCCACCGCCCACCGGGCCCTCTCGGGGATGCTCGCGCTCAAGGCAGGTCCTCGCTCCCGTATTCGGACGTGTTCACGTGCCCTCTAGGTAGGTGCCGACGGTACCCGCCGATCCGCGATCCGGTGAGGTTCTTACCGATCGCGAACGATCATGTCGGGTCGGGGCCTCCCCGGCGGAAGCGCTCCTATGGTGACGCCGTGGCTGAGATCAGATGGGGTGTCATCGGCGGGTCCGGGCTGTACGAACTGCTGGACGACGTGGAGGAGGTGAGGGTCTCCACGCCGTTCGGGGAGCCCAGCGACTCGCTGTTCGTCGGCGAGGCCGGCGGGCGCGAGGTGGTGTTCCTGCCCAGGCACGGGCGAGGGCACCGGGTGCCGCCGCACCGGATCAACTACCGCGCCAACCTGTGGGCCCTGCGGTCGCTGGGAGCGCGGAGGATCCTCGCGCCGTCGGCGGTCGGCGGACTGCGGGCGGAGTACGGTCCGGGGACGCTGCTCGTCCCGGACCAGTTCGTGGACCGGACGTCGGGCCGGGCGCAGACCTTCTACGACGGACGGCCCGGCCTGCCCGAGGCCATGGAGCGCGTCGTGCACGTCTCGCTCGCCGACCCCTACTGCCCGGACGGCAGGGAGGCCGCGCTCGCCGCGGCCCGCGCCCACGGCTGGGAGCCGGTGGACGGCGGCACGCTCGTGGTGATCGAGGGGCCGAGGTTCTCCACCCGGGCGGAGTCCCGCTGGTTCGCGGAGAACGGCTGGGCCGTCGTGGGGATGACCGGCCATCCCGAGGCGGTCCTGGCCCGTGAGCTGGCCCTGTGCTACACCCCCCTGTGCCTGGTGACGGACCTCGACGCGGGCGTCGAGCGGGGCGAAGGCGTGACGATGGCCGAGGTGTTCGCGGAGTTCTCCCGCAACGTCGACCGGCTCAGGTCCGTCCTGTTCACCGCTTTGGAGAACCTCCCGTCGCGACGGGACTGCGACTGCTCCCGCGCCCTGGACGGAATGGAGACGGCATGAACATCCTGGTCACCGGAGGAGCCGGTTTCATCGGAGGCGCCGTGGTGGAACGGCTGCACACGCAAGGACGCCGCGTCCGGGTCCTGGACGCGCTGCTGCCCGCCGCGCATCCCGCCGGAGCGCCCTCGGCCGTCGAGGCGGCGTACGCGGAGGGAGTCGAGTTCCGGGTCGGGGACGTGCGGGACGTCGAAGCCGTGGAGTCCGCGCTCGACGGGATCGACGTGGTGTGCCACCAGGCGGCGATGGTCGGGCTGGGAGTGAATCTGGACGACGCGCCGGATTACGTCGGCTGCAACGACCTGGGGACCGCGGTGCTGCTGTCGGCGATGGCGCGGCGCGGCTTGACGCGGCTGGTCCTGGCCGGGTCGATGGTCGTCTACGGCGAGGGCCGGTACGAGTGCGAACGGCACGGGGAGGTGGCGCCGGGCCCCAGATCGAGATCCGATCTCGACGCGGGCCTGTTCGAGCCGCCCTGCCCTCATTGCGGAGCGTCCCTGAAGCCGGGGCTCGTGGGTGAGGACGCTCCGCTGGATCCGCGCAACGTCTACGCGGCGAGCAAGGTCGCGCAGGAGCATCTGGCCTCGGCGTGGGCTCGCGCGTCCGGCGGGCGGGTGGTCACGTTGAGGTACCACAACGTGTACGGCCCCGGAATGCCGAAGGACACCCCGTACGCGGGGGTGGCCTCGTTGTTCAGGTCCGCGCTGGCGCGGGGCGAGGCGCCCCGGGTGTTCGAGGACGGCGGCCAGCGGCGCGACTTCGTCCATGTCGACGATGTGGCGGGCGCGAACGCGACCGCCATCGCGGCCGTCGGGGGCTTCGCCGAGGGAGAGGTCCGGGCCTACAACGTCGGCAGCGGTGACGCGCACACCGTCGGGGAGATGGCCGCCGCGCTGGCCCGAGCCCACGGCGGACCCGCTCCGCGCGTGACCGGCGAGTACCGGCTGGGCGACGTCCGGCACATCACCGCGGACTCGTCCCGTCTCCGCGACGAGCTGGGCTGGCGCCCCGAGGTCTCCTTCGCCGAGGGCATGCGAGCGTTCGCCGTCGAGCCCCTCCGAGGCGGCTGAGCCGCCCGGACGGAGAGGGACGCCCCGCCGCGGCTTCCCGACGGGCCCGAACCGAGCCGGGCGTCAGGAGCGGGTGATCTCCAGGAGGTCGTCGGCGAGGCCCGCGATCCGGTCGACCTGGGAGCGCAGGTGCTCCGGGGCGTCCGAGGCGTCCAGGGCGTCGCGGAGTCCGGCCAGGGGCGCCTGGAGGTCCCGGGAGACCCAGGCGACGAGCTCCCGGCGGGCCGCCTCGTGGGCTCGGGCCCGGCGGCGGTCCGCCGCCGCCTGGCGGCCGAGGAGCCAGGCCGTCAGCAGCGACGTGCCGGCGCCGACGGCGAGGACCACGAGCATGACGGCCAGGTCGTGCCCGGACAGGTACATCGCCTGGGTGACGGAGAGAGTGCCGGCCGCCGTCGCGAGCAGGGTGACGGCCCAGAGCGCGAACAGCGGCAGGTTCTCGAAGCGCCGCAGGAGGAGCCGCGTCGCCGCCCATCCCAGAATGCCGGTCGTGCCCGTGCCGAGGGCCGCCACGCCCGTGACCGCGACCAGGTCCGTCATCGGGCCTCCTTTCCATGATCGATGTTTCCGGAGGATAGGGACGGGTTCGCGGGCCGGGCCGGGTCGGGCCGCGGCCGTAGGCGTTCCGTAAGAACTTCTCCGGGCCCTCTTGAAGATCACATCGTTAGCGTGGGTCCATGAGCGTCGATGTGGTGTTGCCCTGCCTGGACGAGGCCGAGGCCCTGCCCTGGGTCCTGGGCCGGATGCCGGACGGCTGGCGGGCGGTCGTGGTGGACAACGGGTCGTCCGACGGTTCCGCGGAGATCGCGCGGGCGCTCGGCGCGCACGTCGTCGAGGAGCCCCGGCGGGGGTTCGGGGCGGCCTGCCACGCCGGGCTCCGCGCCGCGACCGCGGAGATCGTCTGCTTCATGGACTGCGACGGTTCGCTCGACCCCGCCGAGCTGCACCGGGTCGTCGACCCGGTCGCGGCGGGCGAGGCCGATCTGGTCCTGGCGCGCAGGCGGCCCACGGCGCGCGGCGCCTGGCCGCTGCACGCGCGCCTGGCCAACCTGGAGCTGGCGCGGCGGCTGCGGGCCCGGACGGGAGCCCCGCTGCACGATCTCGGCCCGATGCGCGCCGCGCGGCGCGAGCGGCTGCTGGCGCTCGGGCTGGGGGACCGCAGGTCCGGTTACCCGCTGGAGATGGTGCTGGCCGCGTCCGCCGCGGGCCTGCGCATCACGGAGGCGGAAGTCGGCTACCGGCCCCGCGCCGGGCGTTCGAAGGTCACCGGGACCTTGCGCGGTACCCGCCAGGCGATCGCCGACATGCGCGCGGTGCTGGCCGCCCCTCCGCCGACGCTGCTCGTCATCGCCAAGGAGCCGGTGCCGGGCCGGGTCAAGACCCGGCTGACCCCGGCCCGCACCCCGGAGCAGGCGGCTTCCCTGGCCGAGGCCGCGCTGGCCGACACCCTCGCGACCCTGGACACGGTCCCCGCCGGCGAGCGCGTCCTCGTCCTGGACGGCAGGCCGGGACCGTGGCTGCCGTCCGGCTGGCGGGTGGTGCCGCAGGTGGAAGGCGGTCTGGATGTGCGGCTCGCGGCGGCCTTCGCCCGCGCGAGACGGGACGTTCCCGCCTTCCTCGTCGGCATGGACACCCCGCAGATCTCGGGTGAGCTGGTGGCCTCCCCGCTGTCCCCCGCGGCCCGCCGGGGGGTGGACGCCTGGTTCGGGCCCGCGGCCGACGGCGGTTTCTGGGCGCTCGGCCTGGCCCGGCCCGAGCTCGCCGCGAGCCTCCTGCCCGGGGTCCCCATGTCGACCGACCGCACCGGCGAGGTGCTGCTGTCGCGCATGGAGGCGGCCGGGCTGCGCGTCCGCCACCTGCCGGAGCTCACCGACGTCGACACCGCCGAGACCGCCGACCAGGTGGCCTTCCTCATCCCCGGCAGCCGGTTCGGCGCCCTCTGGTCCGCTCTGCCGGTGGTGTCCCGATGATGGACGTCGCGGAGCTCTCCGCCTCCCCCTGGACCGGCGACGACCCCTTCACCACGGCGATCAGGGCGGGCAAGGGGCCTCTCTGGCTGCGTGAGGAGAACGGCCGGCGGCACCGCCTGGACGTCGGACGCTGGTGCGGTCCCGTGGACGCCGCCGACCGGAGGCTGCTCCAGCGGAGCGCGCGGGACGGCGGCCCGGTCCTGGACGTCGGCTGCGGCCCGGGACGGCTGGTGGCCGAACTGCTCGCCCTGGGCGTCCCCGCTCTCGGCGTGGACCTGGCCGAGGCCTCGGTCAGCCGCACCAGGTCCCTGGGCGCCGCGGCGCTCTGCCGGTCGGTGTTCGACCGGCTGCCCGGGGAGGGCCGCTGGAACGCGGCGCTGCTGGCCGACGGCAATCTCGGCATCGGCGGGGATCCGGTCCGGCTGTTCGCCAGGATCGCCGGGCTGCTCGCGCCCGGAGGCCTCCTGTTCGTGGAGGTGGAGGCCACCGACGTCGACGAGCGCCTGACCGTTCAGGTCGAGGACGGCGCGGGACGCCTGGGCGCCCGGTTCGTCTGGGCCAGGCTCGGCGCGGACGCCGCCGTCCGGCACGCGGCCCGCGCCGGCCTCACCGAGCGGGAACGATGGGACGACCGGGACCGGCGCTTCGTCGCGCTCTCAGCCGGGGCACGGACGTCCTGAGCGCCTGCCCGCCCACCACGGCGGCCAGGGCCAGGCCGTAGGCGGTGTCCTGCGCTTCGAGCCCGTGCAGGTAGACCACCTGCCCCGCCATCGGCACGCCCAGCCACTCCCACCGGCCGTCCAGGACGATCAGGCCCACGAGCAGCAGCCCGTACCAGGGGTAGCCGGGGGTGAGGGCGAGCAGCGCGACCCCGAACACCAGCAGGGCCCCGCTCCACGGGCGGAGCGGATCGCCGAAGCGGAGCACGTAGAGGACCGCCGCCAGCACCATCACCGCCGCGGCGATCGCCGCGTGGTCCTCGGAGACGACCTGCCGGAGGAGCGCGAAGCGCTTCAGCTTCTCGGAGTCGTACCCCTCTTCCTTCAGGTATCCGGGCAGGTATCCCAGCACTCCGCTGCCCGAGGCCAGCACGTGCGGGACGTAGGTGAGCGCGACGACCGCCAGAGCCGTGACGGGCAGGACGAGGTCCTTGAGCCGTGGCCGCCGGGCGAACATCCCCGACATCGCCCCAGGGACGGCCAGCGCCGGGATGAGCTTGGTGGCGATGGCCGCGCCCAGCAGCGCGCCGCCTCCGACGAGCCTGCCCCGGGCGGCCAGGGCGAGGCCGCCGACCACCAGCAGCACACCCAGGGTGTCCACATGGGCGTCGTTGACGGCCCACACCGTGACGCCGGGGAACCATCCCCACAATGCCGCCTGCCAGCGCCGTTCCGAGGGGAGCAGCCACAGCAGCAGCGCGCACAGCGAGAGCGCGAGCACGGCTCCCCCGACCTGCGCGGCCCGGACGCCGTATCCGCCTCCGAGCCTGTAGAGGACCGCGAAATAGCCCTCCGCCACGGGCGGGTAGATCGTGGGCACGGTGGGCCGGTTGACGTGGCTGCAGAAACCCGCCTTGGCCTTGCGCAGGTCCCAGCCCTTGCAGTCAGTGCCGACGGGGAACAGTTCCGGCGCCCGCGCCCTGAGCTCGGCGAGTTCGGGTGCGGCGGGAGGGTGCGCGTAGGGCGAGATCCCCTCCGCCTGCACGCGGCCGTCCCACAGGTAGCGGTAGGAGTCGTCGCTGGTGCGCGGCGGCTCCAGGAGGCCCGTCGCCAGCACCGCCACGGTCCCCGCGAGCACCAGGAACGGGACGAGCGCCCGCCGGACGGACCTCAGGGCCACGACGGCGACCGCGAAGAACCCCAGGGCGATCGGATACCAGTGGTCCAGCGGATCGGTGTCACGCAGGGTTCCCCCGGAGGTGAACGCCTCGGCCATGGCCCAGGGCAGGGCCGCGAGCGCCGGAACGCAGACGAGCAGGGCGATTCTGGGTCGCCAGGAAGGACTCACCCGGCCAGACTGGCAGCGTCTCTCCCGCGAACCCCGTCCTGGCGGGGAGACGTTCGCGGTCTGTAAGCAGGTTTCGGTATCTTCCACGCCCGCTCCGGTGGTCCGCTGGTGGACATGAACACCGAGTTCTTCCGCAAGGGGCCGTTCCGTCTCTTCCAGGAAGGCGCGTTCCCGTCGCGGCTGCACGAGCCCCGGCCGGCCGTGGTCCTGGGCCGCTGGCTCGGCGCGGCCCTGGTGGTCTGCTTCGTCACCGGCCTGATCAGCCATGCTCTGCAGGAGTGGGGCGGCCGGCTGCCGTCCCGGCCCGTCGACGGCTACCGCGTCACCCAGGGCCTGCACGTCATCAGCGGGCTGGCGATGATCCCGCTGCTGGGCGCCAAGCTGTGGACGGTCTACCCCCGCCTGTTCGAATGGCCTCCGATACGGAGCGTGCTGCATGCTCTGGAACGGCTCGGCATCGCGCTGCTGGTCGCCGCGATGCTGCTGGAGCTGTTCACGGGACTGCTCAACACCGTCCAGTGGTATCCGTGGCCGTTCCCGTTCCGGGAGACGCACTACTGGCTCGCCTGGACCGCGGTCGGAGGGCTGCTGCTCCACCTCGGCGCCAAAGCGCCCACGATCGCCGAACACTGGCGGCGTGGAGGCCCCGAGGTTCCGGGAAGGCGCGGGTTCCTCGCCGCCGTCACCGCGTCCGTGGGGCTGGTGACGGTCACGACGGCGGGGCAGACGGTGCCGTGGCTGCGCCACTTCGACCTCTTCGGCGCGCGCCGCCCGGATCTGGGACCTCAGGGGCTTCCGGTCAACCGCACCGCCGAGCAGGCGGGCACCGTCGAGATTCCCCAGGACTGGCGGCTCACGGTGAACGGGACGAACCGGGTCCGGCTGACGCTCGCCCAGTTGGAGGCGATGCCCCAGCACACCGCGCGCCTCCCCATCGCCTGCGTCGAGGGCTGGAGCTTCTCGGCCGAGTGGACCGGGGTGCGGCTGCGCGACCTGCTCGACCTGGCCGGCGTTCCCGAGGACGCCACCGTCAAGATCACGTCCTTGGAGCGCCGGGGCTACTTCCGCACCAGCGAGATGGCCTCCTCCTATGCCCGCGACCCGCTCACGCTGCTCGCTCTGCGGGTCAACGGCGAAGCCCTCGCCCCCGACCACGGCTACCCGGCGCGCATCATCGCGCCGAACCGTCCCGGAGTGCTGCAGACCAAATGGGTGAACCGCCTGGAGGCACTGTGATGATGCGGGCATACCGGGTACTGATGGTCCTCGCGGGCCTCGGCGTCCTCGCCTTCGGCCTGCACGGCCTGGTGAACGACCCGCAGATCGCCGAGCCCATGGACGTCCTGGTGTGGGCTCTGAGCGCCGTCGTCATCCACGACGGGCTCTGGCTGCCCCTCGTCTGCCTGGGCGGAGCGCTCCTCGCCCGGGACGCCGCGTTCCGCTTCGGGCTGATCGTGGCGGCCTCGGTCACCGCGGTCGCCCTGCCCGCCGTCCTGCGCGAGGACGTCGACCACGGCAACCCGACCCTGCTCCCCCTGCCCTACCAGCGCAACCTCCTGCTCGTCCTCGCCGGCTGCGCCGTCGCCGCCGGGGCCGCCTGGACCGTCAGACGGCTCCGGGCCCGGCGGTCCGCCGGGCGGACCACCGGCCGGTGAACGCTCAGTTCGCGGAGAAGACCTTGACGAAGGTCTCGTTGAAGGACGGGATGTCGTCGGGCTTACGACTGGTGACGAGGGTGTTGTTGCCCTTCTCGCAGACGACGACGGGCTCGTCGACCCAGGCGGCGCCGGCGTTCGACAGGTCGGTGTGGAGGCTCGGCCACGAGGTGAGCGTGCGGCCGCTGGCCTCGTGGGCCTCGATGAGCAGCCACGGGGCATGGCAGATGGCCGCCACCGGCTTGCCGTCGGTGAAGAAGCGCCGGACGAAGCGGACGGCGTCCGGGTTCATGCGGAGCATGTCCGGGTTGGCGACACCGCCGGGGAGGACCAGCCCGTCGTACTCGGAGACGTCGGCGGTGGACAACGGCATGTCGACCCGCTGCCTGGCGCCCTTGTCGAGGTGCTTGAAGAACTGGGCCTCGGCGCCCGCCCGGTCGACCGGCGAGATGAGCACCGGCCTGCCGCCCGCGGACTCCACCGCCCGCCAGGGCTCCTGCACCTCCACCTGCTCGGCGCCCTCGGGCGCCACCAGGAAGGCGATCACCTTTCCGCGCAGTCCGTTCGCCATGTGTCACTTCCCTCCCAACAGGTCGAGGAGGTCGTCGGCGTGCTCCTCCTCCTCGGCCAGGATGTCTTCCATGATCCGCCGGGTGGTGACGTCGTCGTCGCCGAGCCAGCGGATGATCTCCTGGTAGGACTCGATGACGATCCGCTCGGCCACGAGGTTCTCCTGCAGCATGCCCCTCAGGTCGCCGTCCGAGAACGTCTCGTAGGTCGTGTGGGAGCGCTCGGCCAGCGTCGCGGGGTCGAAGTCGGGGTCGCCGCCGAGCTGGCTGATCCGTTCCGCGGCGCGCATGGCGTGGTTCCGCTCCTGCTTGGCGTGCTCCCTGAACTCCGCCACCACCTGCGCCCGGTCGATCCCCACCGCCGCGATCGCGTGCTGGCTGTAGCGCATCCAGCAGACGAGCTCGGTGGCGATCACGTCGTTGAGCACTCCGATGACGTCTTCGGTGTTCTTGTCGTAGGACTCGGTCACCGGTCCGCTGCTCATCTTCTGCCTGGCGCGTTCGCGGATCGCGGCCACGTCGAGACTGAAGCTGTTCCCCGCCATGTACATCCCCCCGATGGAACTGACGACTACCCCCGTACGCGGAATCGTTACGCCTTCCCCCTACCCATCGCGATACCTCCTAACAACGGATCCCCTACCGCCCCGTGCCATGATGCGGAGAAAGACGAAAGAGGAACCTCACCGCGATGTCCCCGACCCCGGACCTCCACGAGGTCATGGCCGAGATCTCCACGATCAGCGGCTACTTCCACCTCTACACGGGCCCCGGCGACGCCTCCTGGCGTCCTCTGACGGACCTGCTCACCGACGTGTCCGCGCTGGAGAGGCGCATCGCCCACACCCTCGACCTGCTGGAGATCGACGAGCCCCGGGTCGGGGCCTCCCTCGTCCAGCAGGGTCTCGCCTCCCGCCTGTGGTCCCCGGTCTTCGGCGCCGCCGTCCTGTGCGGCCGGGTCCCGGCCTGGACGCCCGACCGGCTCCTCTGGCGCGATGTCCCCTCGGGGCCGATGCCCCTCCGCCTTCCCGATCCGCAGATCCGGACGGACGTCGACCTCGCCGAGGCCCTCTACGGAGACGTCGTGTCCTTCCTGGAACCCCTCGCCGACCTCCTCCGGAGCACCGTCAAGATCTCCCCCCGCCTCCTGTGGGACAACGCCGCCTCGGCCCTGGCGGGCACCGTCCAGGTCCTCGCCTGGTGGCGCCCGTCCCACGCCGCGGCCGCGATCTCCCTGGGCCGCCGCGTCCTGGCTCTCGGCCACCTCCAGGCCTCCGACCGGCTCCTCGAGCCCTCCCCCGGCCGGCCGTCCTTCACCCGCACCGGCTGCTGCCTCTACTACCGCGTCCCCGGCAGCGGCAAATGCTCCGACTGCGCGCTCCTCCCCGGCAGGACCAAAGAGCGGACGCGCAAATCCTAGAGACATCCCACATTTCATTGGCTGATGCAGGCTTGCATACGCCTTGAACCTCGTATCTGCGCAGAGGTATTTTCGTCGGGTGACGAACTTCCGGATCAGCGAGGCGGCCGAGCTGCTCGGGGTCAGCCCGGACACCGTGCGGCGGTGGGTGGACGGCGGAAGGCTCCCCGCCGCGCGGGACGCGCTGGGACACCGGGTGATCGCGGGGGCCGAACTCGCCGCGTTCGCGCGGGCCCAGGTCGAGTCCGGGGACGGCGAGGGACGGTCGTCTGCGCGCAACCGGTTCCGGGGAATCGTGACCGAGGTCCGCAAGGACAACGTGATGGCCCAGGTCGAACTGGCCGCCGGACCGTTCCGGGTGGTGTCCCTGATGAGCAGGCAGGCCGCCGACGAGCTGGGGCTGGAACCGGGCGTGCTGGCCGTCGCGGTGATCAAGTCCACGAACGTGGTCGTGGAGCTCCCCCGGTGAGGGCGCCGCTCCGCCGCCTGGTCGCGCTGGCGCTCCCCCTGATGCTGGCCCTGCCCTCCTGCTCGTCGTCCGACGGCGGATCCCGGACCGTCACGGTGTTCGCGGCCGCCTCGCTCACCGAGGCCTTCACCACGCTCGGAGCCGAATTCGAGGACGGCCATCCCGGCGTGAAGGTCCGGTTCAACTTCGGTTCCAGCGCCACCCTCGCCCAGCAACTCGTCCGGGGCGCGCCCGCCGACGTCTTCGCCGCGGCCAGCCCCGCCACCATGAAGACGGTCACCGACGCCTCCCTCGCCGGGAACCCCGCCGTCTTCGCGCGCAACCGGCTGGAAATCGCGGTCCCCTCGGCCGACCCCGGCGGGGTCGACGAACTCCGCGACCTCGCCGACCCGAAGGTCAAGGTCGCGCTCTGCGCCGAGCAGGTGCCGTGCGGGGCCGCCGCCGCCAAGGCCCTGGACGCGGCCGGACTCGACGTCACCCCGGTCACCCTGGAACAGGACGTCAAGGCCGCCCTCACCAAGGTCGTCCTCGGCGAGGTCGACGCCGCCCTCGTCTACCGGACCGACGTCATCGCGGCGGGCGGGAAGGTCAAAGGCATCGCCTTCCCCGAAGCGGACCAGGCGGTCAACGACTACCCCGTCGCCGCGCTCAAGGACGCCCCTTCCTCCGCTCTCGCCACCGAATTCGTGACGCTGGTACTGGCCGAACAGGGCAGAACCGTGCTCACCGAAGCCGGATTCGAAGTGCCGTAGGCCATGCGAAAGCGCGTCCCCTGGATGCTGGCGCTGCCCGCCGCGGCGGGATTCGCCTTCCTCGTCCTGCCGCTGGCCGGCCTGCTCGTCCGCGCGCCCTGGTCGACCCTTCCCGCCCGCCTGGCCGAACCGCAGGTCCTCCAAGCCCTGCGGCTCTCCCTGGGGACCGCCACCGCCGCCACGGCCGTCTGCCTGCTCCTCGGCGTGCCGCTCGCCTGGGTCCTGGCCCGCGTCGAGTTCCGGGGCCGCCGCCTCGTCCGCGCCCTGATCACCGTCCCGCTGGTGCTCCCCCCGGTCGTGGGCGGTGTCGCCCTGCTGCTGGTCCTGGGCCGCAACGGCCTGATCGGCCGCCATCTGGACACCTGGTTCGGCCTCACCTTCCCGTTCACCACGGCCGGCGTCGTCCTCGCCCAGATCTTCGTGGCCCTACCCTTCCTGGTGATCAGCGTCGAGGGCGCCCTCCGCGCCTCCGACCCCCGCTACGAGGAGGCCGCCGCCACCCTCGGCGCCTCCCGGTGGACGGTCTTCCGCCGCGTCACCCTCCCCCTCATCGCCCCCGGCGTCCTGGCCGGCGCCGTCCTGTGCTGGGCCCGCGCCCTGGGCGAGTTCGGCGCCACCATCACCTTCGCCGGCAACTTCCCCGGCCGTACCCAGACCATGCCCCTGGCCGTCTACCTGGCCTTGGAGACCGACCCGGACGCCGCCCTGGTCCTGAGCCTCGTCCTCCTCGCCGTCTCCCTCGCCGTCCTGGCCGCCCTCCGAGACCGCTGGATCCCCTGACCATGGGCCGGCGGGCGGAGAGATCCGGCGAGAAGGGAGTGAGCGGCGTGGGTCTGGCGGCGCGGCTGGGGGTGCGGCGGGACGGGTTCCGGCTGGACGTGGAGTTCGAGGTTGGCGCGGGGGAGGTGGTCGCGCTGCTGGGACCCAACGGGGCGGGGAAGACGACGGCGCTGCGGGCGCTCGCGGGGCTGGTCCGGCTGGACGAGGGATGGATCGAGCTGGACGGGAGGCGGCTGGAAGAGCGGCCGGCCGAGGAGCGGCCGGTGGGGATGGTCTTTCAGGACTACCTCCTGTTCCCGCATCTGTCAGTGCTGGAGAACGTGGCCTTCGGGCCCCGGAGCCGGGGCCGGTCCGCCGGGGAGGCCCGGAAGGCCGCCGCGGAGTGGCTGGAGAGGGTGGGGCTGGCCGGGTTCGCGCGGGCGAGGCCGAGGGAACTGTCGGGAGGGCAGGCCCAGCGGGTCGCGCTGGCGCGGGCTCTGGTCGGGGAGCCGGAGATGCTGCTGCTGGACGAGCCCCTGGCGGCGCTGGACGCCCGGACCCGTCTGGAGGTCAGGTCCGGGCTGCGCCGGCACCTGGCGGACTTCCCGGGGACTGCGGTGCTGGTCACCCATGATCCGCTGGACGCGATGGTGCTCTGCGACCGGCTGATCGTGATCGAGGACGGGCGGATCGTCCAGGAGGGCGCCCCCGCCGAGGTCGCCCGGCGGCCCAGGACCGACTACGTTGCCCGCCTGGTCGGCCTGAACCTCTACCGGGGCGCCGGGCACGGCGACCGGGTGGCACTGGACGGCCTGGAGCTGAGCGTGGCCGAGAGCGTCGAGGGCCCGGTGTTCGTCTCCTTCTCCCCGGCGGCCGTGGCGCTCTACCGGACGCGTCCGGACGGCAGCCCCCGGAACCTGTGGCGTTCCGTCGTCGAGAGCGTCGAGCAGCAGGGCGACCGCGTCCGGGTGCGGCTGGGCGGGCCGGTCCGGGCCATGGCCGACATCACCCCGGCGGCCGTCGCGGAACTGGCCCTCGGCCCCGGCACGGAGGTCTGGGCTTCGGTGAAGGCCACCGAGACCCACATCTATCCCGCCTGACCTCACCGAACCGCGGAAGCCGTTGTGTGACAGTCGTAACGTCTCGTTACCGACCGATGTCACATGACGGTAACGAGACGTTCCTACCTTGCTAGACGTGACTTCTACCAGCGTGAAGACGGTCTGCGCGTACTGCGGGGTCGGCTGCGGGATGGTGCTCGAAGTCCAGGGCGGCAAGGTCGTCAGGGCCTCGGGGGACAAGACGCACCCGGCGAACTCCGGCAGGCTGTGCACCAAGGGCGCGACCACCGCCGAGATGCTCGCCGCCCCCGGCAGGCTGACCACCGCCCTGCGCCACACCGACGGCGGCCCCGCGCGGCTGGACGCCGACGCCGCGATCACCGAGACCGCCCGGCGGCTGAGCGCGATCGTGGACGAGCACGGCCCGGACGCGCTGGCCTTCTACGTCTCGGGTCAGATGTCGCTGGAGGCCCAGTACCTGGTCAACAAGCTGGCCAAGGGCTTCGTCCGCACCAGCCGGATCGAGTCGAACTCGCGGCTGTGCATGGCCGGCGCGGGCACCGGCTACAAGCTCTCGCTGGGTTCGGACGGCCCTCCCGGTTCCTACCAGGACTTCGAGCACGCCGACGTCTTCCTGGTCATCGGTTCGAACATGGCCGACTGCCATCCGATCCTCTTCCTGCGCATGATGGAGCGGGTCAAGGCGGGCGCGAAACTGATCGTCGTCGACCCCCGCCGCACCGCCACCGCGGCCAAGGCCGACCTGTTCCTGCAGGTCAAGCCCGGCACGGACCTCGCCCTGCTGAACGGCCTCCTCCACCTGCTCGTGGAAAACCGCTGGATCGACGAGGAGTTCATCGCCGCGCACACCGAGGGCTGGGAGGCGATGCCGGAGTTCCTGGCGGACTATCCCCCCGAGACGGTCTCCGCGCTGACCGGCATCCCCGAGACCGACCTCCGCGAGGCGGCCCGGCTCATCGGCGAGGCCGGCGAATGGATGTCCTGCTGGACGATGGGACTCAACCAGTCCACCCACGGCACCTGGAACACCAACGCCCTGATCGACCTGCACCTGGCCACCGGCGCGATCTGCCGTCCCGGCAGCGGCCCGTTCTCCCTCACCGGCCAGCCCAACGCCATGGGCGGCCGCGAGATGGGCTACATGGGCCCCGGTCTGCCCGGCCAGCGCAGCGTCCTGTCCGAGGCCGACCGCCGCTTCACCGAGAACGTGTGGGGCCTGCCCGAAGGCACCCTCCGCACGGACGTCGGCAAGGGCACGATCGAGATGTTCGAGCGGCTCGCCGACGGCACGGTCAGGGCCTGCTGGATCATCTGCACCAACCCGGTCGCCTCGGTCGCCAACCGCAGGACGGTCATCGAGGGGCTGGAGACCGCCGATTTCGTCGTCGTCCAGGACGCCTTCACCGACACCGAGACCAACGCCTACGCCGACCTCGTCCTGCCCGCGGCCCTGTGGACGGAGGGCGACGGCGTGATGATCAATTCCGAGCGGAACCTGACGCTGGCCCGCAAGGCCGTCGATCCGCCCGGCCAGGCCCTCCCCGACTGGCAGATCATCGCCCGGGTCGCCTGCGAGATGGGCTACGCGGACGCCTTCTCCTACGAGAGCGCCGAGGAGGTCTTCGAGGAGATCAAGCTCTTCCACAACCCCGACACCGGCTGGGATCTGCGCGGCGTCACGTACGAGCGCCTCAAGCGGACGTCCGTCCAGTGGCCCGCCCCCTCCGCGGACGGCGACGACCGCAACCCCATCCGCTACCTGGACGGAGACGGCCTGCGCTTCGCCACTCCGAGCGGCAAGGCCGTCTTCTTCCCCCGTCCGCACGTCGACCCCGCGGAACTCCCGGACGACGACTATCCGTTCGTCCTCAACACCGGCCGTCTCCAGCACCAGTGGCACACGCTCACCAAGACGGGCAAGGTCGACAAGCTCAACAAGCTCAACCCCGGCCCGTTCGTGGAGATCAACCCCGCGGACGCCTCCGCGCTGGGCGTCTCCGAGGGCGACCAGGTGGAGATCGGCTCCCGTAGAGGCCGCGCCGTGCTGCCCGCCGTGGTCTCCGACCGCGTGCTTCCGGGCTCGTGTTTCGCGCCCTTCCACTGGAACGATCTGTTCGGCGAATACCTGAGCATCAACGCCGTCACCAGCGACGCCGTGGACCCGCTCTCCTTCCAGCCCGAGCTGAAGGTCTGCGCGGTGTCCCTCACCAAGGTCGCGGTCCCGGCCGCGCCCGACGTCCTCGATCTCGCCGATCCGGCCCCGCCGGTGCTGAGCGAGCGGGAACGGCGCTACCTGGGCGGCTTCCTGGCCGGTCTGAAAGCGGCTCCTCCCGCGCCCGGCGAGCTGCCCGCCCTCCCTCCGGACGCCCCCTTCTCCCCCGACCACACCCTGTGGATCAACGGGATGCTCGCCGGGATCTACTCGCGGACGCGGCCCGAGACCGCCCCGTCCGTCTCCGCCGAGCCCGGAACCCTCATCCTGTGGGCCTCCCAAACGGGCAACGCCGAGGAGTTCGCCGTCACGGCCGCTCAGAGACTCGCAGAGACGAGCAGGCAGGCGGTGCTGATCAGCATGGACGAGACGTCCCCCCAGGCCCTGCGAGAGGCGTCTGAGGTCCTGGTGATCACCAGTACGTTCGGAGACGGCGACGCCCCCGACAACGGCACCGGCTTCTGGGAGTCCTTGGCCTCCCCCGACGCGCCCCGTCTGGACGGCGTCCGCTACTCCGTCCTGGCCCTCGGAGACTCCAACTACGACGACTTCTGCGGCCACGGACGCCGCTTGGACGCCCGCCTGGACGAACTCGGCGCCGTCCGCCTCGCCCCTCGCATCGACTGCGAACCCGACTACGAGCCCCCGGCCCGGCAGTGGCTGGAAGAAGTCGTCCGAGCCCTGACAGGCGAGGCTCCCAAACCGTCCGTGACGTCCGCCCCCAAAAGCCCGTCCAAACCGAGGAACGCCCCCGTTACGGCACTCCTCAAGGGCAACCGCCTGCTCAGCCTGCCGGGCGCGTCCAAAGAGGTCCGCGAATTCACCTTCGACCTCACCGGAACGGGCCTCGTCTACGAGGTCGGTGACGCCCTGAGCATCCGCCCCCGGAACTGCTCGGACGTGGTGGAGGAGTGGCTGAAGCTCACCCGCATGGAACCCGGCGTCGACCTGTCGGAGTACGACCTCACCCGCATCACCCCCGCCCTGCTGCGCTTCCTGGCCGACCGTACGGACGATCGGACGCTGCGCAAACTGCTGCGTCCCGGCAACGAGAACGAACTCGCCCAGTGGAGCTGGGGACGCCAGGCCGTGGACGTGGTGGCGGAGTTCCCCGTCGAGGCCGCCCCCGAGGAGTGGCTCTCGGTGCTGAAGCGGCTCAGCCCCCGCAGCTATTCGATCTCCTCCAGCCCCCTGACGAACCCGGACGAGCTCCGCCTGACCGTCTCGGTCGTCCGGTTCGAGAACCCGCACGGCAGGATCCGCAAGGGCGTGGCCTCCACTTTCCTCGCCGACTCCGGCCCGGACACCCCCGTCTCGGTCTCCGTCCAGCGTTCCCCGCGCTTCCGGCCGCCCGCGGACCCGTCCACGCCGATGATCATGGTGGGGCCCGGCACCGGGGTCGCCCCTTTCCTCGGCTTCCTGGACGAACGTCTCGCCCGGGGCGCCAGGGGGCGCAACTGGCTCTTCTTCGGCGAGCAGCGCGAGGCCACCGACTTCTACTACCGGGAGAAACTGGAGTCACTCCGCGGTGACGGCTTCCTCACCCGGCTGGACCTCGCCTTCTCCCGCGACCAGAGGGCCAAGGTCTACGTCCAGGACCGGATGCGCGAGCACGGCGCCCGCCTGTGGGACTGGCTTCGGGAAGGCGCGCACTTCTATGTCTGCGGGGACGCGGCCCGCATGGCCAAGGACGTCGAGCGGGCCCTGATCGAGATCGCGGCCCTCCACGGGGGACTCTCCCCGGAGGCGGCTGCCCAGTTTGTCAAGAAAATGAGCTCCGACAACCGATACGTACGCGATGTGTACTGAAGTTACTCCTTAGTAAACTGATTTGCGGGATGCTGGCGTCGAAGCGCGCCGGCTCATCGGTAAAGTCAGGCCCGGCGCGCCAGGACCCCACGTTCACCAGCTCGGTGCGAGGTGCGTCACACTGGGCATATAAGTGTTCGGGAGGAGAAAAGGCGTGTCGGACCGCGACATAGAAGTACTCAACAAGGCCCCGCTCTTCGAGGCACTCGACGACCAGGCCACCAAGGCGCTGCGCGCCCATGTCAGCGAGGTGCGTCTGGCCCGCGGCCAGAGCCTGTTCCACGAGGGCGACACGGGCGACCGCCTGTACGTCGTGCTCGAGGGAAAGATCAAGCTGACCCGGATGGCCCCGGACGGCCGGGAGAACCTGCTCAGCGTGCTGGGCCCCGGCGAGATGTTCGGCGAACTGTCCCTCTTCGACCCCCGCCCCCGGACGGCCGGCGCGATCGCCGTGACCGAGTGCCGCCTGGCCGGGCTGGGCCACGACGATCTGCGCCCGTTCCTCACCGCGCACCCGGAGGTGGCGTCGCCCTCCTCCAGGCGCTGTCGGAGCGGCTGCGCAAGACCAACGAGGTGATGGCCGACCTGGTCTTCACCGACGTCCCCGGCCGCGTCGCCAAGGCGCTGCTCGACCTGGCCGAGCGTTTCGGCCAGCCGGGCGACAACGGCCTCCACGTCCACCACGACCTCACCCAGGAGGAGCTCGCCCAGCTCGTCGGCGCCTCCCGTGAGACCGTCAACAAGGCGCTGGCCGACTTCGCGGCCCGGGGCTGGCTGCGCATCGAGGCCCGCGCCGTCGTCATCCTCGACATCGAACGCCTGCGCAAGCGCTCCAAGTAACTCCCCGACGGACGTCCGGCCAGCGCCCCCTCAGCCCGCTGGTCCGGTCCGTCCCGACCCCCGCCTCGTGCCCTTCATCCCCCCGAGGCCGCTTCAGCCTGCCCTTCCGCCCGGACCCGCGCGTCGGCGAACACGGACGTCCGGACCGCGTCGAGCATCTTCTTCTCCCTGCTCGACGCCTCCTGGACGTCCGCCTCGCCGATGGCCCCGGCCGCACGGCCGGTCCCGCCGCCCGGGGCTCAGAGATTGACGATCACCATCAGGGCGAGGACCAGGAAGGGCAGGGCGGCCCCGATGATCGCGATGGGCCTGGACATCAGCGGCGGCCCGGGATCGAACGGCCGGCCGTAGGGCCGCCCGTCGTTCGGCGGCACGGGGTCCGGCAGGTTCGCGACCTTCGACCTGAGGACCAGGTTGATGAGCACCGTGAGCGGATTGATCAGGAGCGACAGCGCTCCGTACCACCCCAGGAGCAGCGACTTGGCGGTCATGTCGCGGAAGACCGCCAGCCCGCAGTACCTGCAGAAGGGTCCCTCGCTGCTCAGGAACTGCATCATGACGAGCAGCCCCCGATGGCTCCGGAAGGTCACCGGAGCGGCCGGGACACAGCCGCAGAATCTGCACTGCGGGACAGGCATGACCGGAGGAGTCGCCTGATAAGGGTGCATATAAGGCGAAGACATGCCTTAGCACGGTACAGAACCGTCACCCGCCCGGCAGGAGAACACGGATTTTCAAGATCTCGACGCCTCAGGAGCGGCCGCGGAGGTACTCCATCTGCGCCTGCACCGACCATTCCGCGGCGGGCCAAAGAGACCTGTCGACCGCCGCGTAGACGATCTCCACGACCTCGCGGGGGGTGGAGGCGCCGGCGTCCATCGCGTCCTGGACCTGCTTCAGACGGGTGCGGCGGTGGTCGATGTAGGTGTCGAGGGCCTTGACCGGGTCCTTCAGGACGGGGCCGTGGCCGGGGAGGATGTGGCCCACCCCGTTCTCGGCTGAGTGTTCGCGGAGCCTGTCCAGGGAGCCGAGGTAGTCGCCGAGACTGCTGACGACGGTGGTGCCGTAGCCCAGGACGGTGTCGCCGGTGAGGACGGCCTGGTCGCCGGGCAGCCAGAAGGACAGGGAGTCGTCGGTGTGCCCCGGGGTGCCCCAGACGCGGATCTCCAGGCCGTCGACCTCGACGACATCGCCCTCGGTGAGGCCCTCGCCGCCGTGGCGGTGCCGCGGGTCGAGGGCGCGGACGGGGGCCTTGGCCAGCCGTCCGAACCTCCTGGCCCCCGCGGCGTGGTCGTGGTGGCCGTGGGTCAGCAGGACCTGGCCGACCTCCATCCCGCGCTCCCGGACCATCCCCAGCACCTTGCGCAGATGCAGCCCGTCGTTGGGCCCGGGGTCCACCACGACGGCCCGGCGCGCGCCCGGCTCGGCGAGGATCCAGGTGTTCGTCCCCTCCAGGGTCATCGGAGACGGATTGGGGGCGCGCACGGCGGTGGCACGCTCCGTCCCCCCGACCGCCGCCGGAGGGAGCTTGCGGGCGGCCAGCCGGCCCACCACCCCGCCGCGCGAGCCCATCATCACCAGGGACGCGGCGGGGTCGGCGAGGAACTTCCTCGCCAGCTTCATCTCACGCAGTGAAATACCCATCAAGCCCCATACCGGTGTGCGGCCTCTTCTGGGAGCACAAGATACGGAACACCGTCGACGACCTTGGCAGTGGGTTCGTGCACGGTGAACTTCCGCTCGTGGGCGAGGACCTCGGCGACCGAGCCGAACGGCAGGAGGTCGTTCAGCGTCGTCAGCGTCGGCGGCAGCATGAACATCTCGCCGGCCTTCACCTGGGCCAGCGCGTCCTGTGGCCGGATCCACACCACGGTGTCGGCCTCGGTGCTGACGTCCAGCGCCCGCTGGCCCTCCGGCAGGGCCGCGACGAAGAACCGGGTGTCGTACCGCTTGGTCTCGACGGTCGGCGTGATCCAGTGCCCCCACGGGCGCAGCAGATCGGCCCGCAGGACGAGGCCGTGCTTCTCCAGCATGCCCGCGAGGGACTGGCTGCGGTCCAGCAGGGCCAGCCGGTCGGCCTCGAACGGCGCGGTGTCCTCGACGATCTCGTCCGAGGAGGGGCCCGCCAGCAGGACGTGCGCCTCCTCGAACGTCTCCCGGACGGCGGCGCAGACCAGTTCCCGCGCCAGCCGGGCGTCCGCGCCGAAGACCCCGCCCCAGGCCTCCCAGTCGGCGCCGGGCTGGTCGTACTCGGAGTCCCTGGGGTCCACCCCGCCGCCGGGGAACACGTACGCCCCCGGGGCGAAGGCCATGGAGGAGACCCTGCGGAGCATGAAGACCTCCAGGCACCCGTCCCGGTCCCGCAGCAGCACCACGGTGGAGGCGTGCCTCGGGACCGGCGGCTGCCTGCGGCCGGCTTCATAATCCTGGATGCGCTCCAGGAACTCCTCGGGAAGTCTGAGTCCGTTCATCCGGACAATGTGTGCGTAATGCACCTGATAAGTCAAGAATCACTGACTCACCGGCTTCACCGGACCTCGGCGATCAGCTCCACCTCGACCGGCGAGTCCAGCGGCAGGACCGAGACGCCGACGGCGCTGCGCGCGTGCGTCCCGGCCTCGCCGAACACCCGGCCCAGCAGCTCGCTCGCCCCGTTGACCACCGCGGGCTGGGCGGTGAAGTGCGGGGCGCTCGCCACGAACCCGACGACCTTGACGATCCGCACGACGTCGTCGAGGTCCACCTGGGTGCCCAGGGCCGCGATCGCGTTCAGCGCGCAGATCCCCGCCAACTCGACCGCCCGCTCCAGACTCACCGCGTCGCCGACCTTGCCGGCCTCCGGCAGCTTCCCCTCCACGAAGGGAAGCTGGCCGGAGGTGTAGACGTACGACCCGCTCCGCACGGCCGGGACGTAGGCCGCCACCGGCTTGGCCACCTCCGGCAGCTCCAGGCCGAGCTCCCTCAGCCGCGCCTCGACGGCGCTCATGCCAGCGGCCGCTTGAAGTAGGCCACGAGCGTGTCGCCGCCCTGCGGGCCCGGGATCACCTGGACCAGCTCCCAGCCGTCCTGGCCCCAGTTGTCGAGAATCTGCTTGGTCGCGTGAATCAGCAGAGGTGCTGTCGCGTACTCCCACTTGGTCATGGGCCAAGCGTAGAAGATCCGCGCCTCAGAGGTCCCGCGGCCTGTGGACGGCCGGGTCCGCCTCCGCGACGGCGCGGTCCACGACGGGGGCGGAGGGGTCCACCGCGGGCACCTCGGGCAGGCTCTCGATCGCCTCCTCCAGCGCCGGGGGCTCCTCGATCTGCGACGCCGACCTGGCCGGGGCCTCCTCCGCGGCGCCCGACGCCTTGTCGAAGAAGCGCAGCAGCTCCACCGGAAGCGGCATGATCAGCGTGCTGTTCTTCTCCGCCGCCACGTCGGTGACGGTCTGCAGCAGGCGCAGCTGGAGCGAGGCCGGGTCCTTGGACAGCTCGTGCGCGGCGGCGGCCAGCCGCTTGGACGACTGGTACTCGCCGTCGGCGGTGATGATCCGGGCGCGGCGCTCCCGCTCGGCCTCGGCCTGCCGGGCCATCGAGCGCTTCATGCCCTCGGGCAGCGACACGTCCTTGATCTCGACGCGCTCGATCCGCACGCCCCACGGACCCTCGGTCATCTCGTCGATGATCGCCCGCAGCTCGGTGTTGATCTTGTCCCGTTCGGCCAGGAGGTCCTGCATCTCGGCCTTGCCGATCACCGAGCGGAGCGACGTCTGCGCGACCTGGGAGACGGCGTACACGTAGTTCTGGACGTTCACGATCGCCTTGCCGGGATCGATCACCCGGAAGTAGACGACCGCGTCCACCCGCACCGACACGTTGTCGGAGGTGATGCCGTCCTGGCCCGGCACGCCCATCGCCACGGTCTGCATGTTGACCTTCTGCAGCCGGTCGACCAGCGGGACGATCAGGGTGAGGCCGGGAGAGCGCATGAGCGCCGGCCCCTGGGGGCCCTGCCGCTGGATCTGGCCGAACCGGAAGACGATGCCCCGCTCCCACTCCTGGACGATCCGGACGCCCGTGGCCAGCGCGATCAGCAGGAGGAAGATGAAGACTGCGAGCAGGATGACGAGCGCTTCCATGACGAGCACCTCTCCTTGGCGGACTCTGCCTCATATCAGACATTGATATGCCTCGTCCTGGTTCCAGCCTAAGGCGCGAAAGTCATGTCAGGAATTACTTATGGGCGGCCGAGATCTCTTTGCGGGGCGAACGATAACCTCGAAGTGTGAGCGCGAAAGATACCCATTGGGACGGCGTCCGGCTCCACGTTGTCACGGGCAAGGGCGGCACCGGCAAGACCACGGTCGCCGCCGCCCTGGCACTCGCACTCGCCGCGGAAGGCGGAAAAGTGCTGCTCGTGGAGGTCGAGGGCAGGCAGGGCATCGCTCAGCTCTTCGACGTGCCCCCGCTGCCCTACGAGGAACGCAAGGTCGCCGTCGCACCCGACGGCGGCGAGGTCTTCGCCCTGGCCATCGACACCGAAGAGGCGCTCATCGAGTACCTCGAGATGTTCTACAACCTCCGGCGCGCCGGCAAGGCCCTGACCAAGCTGGGCGTCATCGACTTCGTCACGACCATCGCACCCGGCCTGCGGGACGTGATCCTCACCGGCAAGGTGAGCGAGTCCGTACGCCGCCGCGAGAAGAACGGCCGGTTCAAGTACGACGCGATCGTCATGGACGCTCCCCCCACCGGGCGGATCAGCAAGTTCCTCAACGTCAGCGACGAGGTCTCGAACCTGGCCAAGGTCGGCCCCGTGCGCAACCACGGCGACCTCGTCATGAGCGTCATCCGCTCCCCGCAGACGGTCGTGCACTTCGTGACGCTGCTGGAGGAGATGCCCGTCCAGGAGACCCTGGACGGCATCCACGACCTGGAGGAGACCGGCATCAGCGTCGGCGGCGTCATCGTGAACATGGAGCGCCCCGCCATCCTGTCGCCGGACGACCTGGCCGCGGCCGCCCGCGGCGAACTCGACCAGGACGAGATCGTCCGCGGGCTCAAGGCGTCCGGGCTGGAGCAGCACGCCGCCGAGTACGCCGCCGCGCTCGCCGCGGAGGCCTCCGAGCACGCCCGGCGCACCGCGCTGGAGCAGCGGGAGAAGGCACGCATCACCCACGAGCCCCGTTACGACCTGCCGTTCCTGCCCGACGGCATGGACCTCGCGGGCCTGTACGACCTCGCCCAAGCCCTGCGCGACCAAGGAGCGGCGTGAAGAAACTCGACATCGACGCGCTGATCGACGACCGGCGCACCCGGATCATCGTGTGCTGCGGCGCCGGCGGCGTCGGCAAGACGACCACCGCGGCCTCGCTCGGCCTGCGCGCCGCCGACCGGGGGCGTGACGTCGTCGTCCTGACGGTCGACCCGGCTCGGCGCCTGGCCCAGTCGATGGGCCTGAGCGAACTGGACAACAGCCCGCGCAAGATCGAGGGCGTCCGGGGCGACGGCGAGCTGCACGCCATGATGCTCGACATGAAGCGCACCTTCGACGAGATCATCGAGGCGCACTCCGACCCCGACCGGGCCAAGCTGATCCTGGCCAACCCCTTCTACCAGTCGCTCTCCTCGTCCTTCGCCGGGACGCAGGAGTACATGGCGATGGAGAAACTCGGCCAGCTGCACCGCTCGAACGCCTGGGACCTCATCATCGTCGACACCCCTCCGTCGCGGAACGCCCTGGACTTCCTGGACGCCCCCGAGCGGATGGGCCGCTTCCTCGACGGGCGCTTCATCAGGCTGCTGCTCGCCCCTGCCAAGGCGGGCGGCAGGCTGGGCATGAAGGTGTTCTCCGCCGGCTTCAGCATGGTCACCAACACGATCACCAAGGTGCTGGGCGGCCAGCTCCTGAAGGACGTCTCGACGTTCGTGACCGCCTTCGACACCGTCTTCGGCGGCTTCCGCGAGCGCGCGGAGAAGACGTACGAGCTGCTGAAGTCCCCCGGTACGGCGTTCCTGGTGGTCGCCGCGCCGGAGCCGGACGCTCTGCGCGAGGCCTCGTACTTCGTCGACCGCCTCAAGTCCGAGCGCATGCCGCTGGCCGGGCTGGTCGTCAACCGGATGGCCCAGTCGAGCGCGAACGGACTCTCGTCCGCCCGCAGCCTGGCCGCCGCCGAGACGCTCGACGAGCGCGGCGACCACCCGCTCACCGCCTCGCTGCTGCGGCTGCACGCCGAGCGCATGCAGCTCGCCGCCCGCCAGGAGAGGCTGCGCGGCCACTTCGCCTCGGCCAACCCGACCGTGCCGGTGGCCACCGTCCCGGCCCAGGCGGAGGACGTCCACGACCTCGACGGGCTCCGTCTGGTCGGCGACGCCCTGGCCACATCCGGCCAACCGGCCGCCTGACATTTCAGACACGACACCCCCGGGTACGGATCCGTACCCGGGGGTGGTCATGTCGATCGGTCAGCTGGCGACCAACTCGTCCTCGTCGGACGAGCGCTCGTATTCTTCCTTGGCCGTCTCCAACAACTCGCGCCACGAGGTGACGCCTGGCTTGCGCCGCAGCAGCGCCCGCCGCTCGCGCTCGGTCATGCCGCCCCAGACACCGAACTCGATCTTGTTGTCCAGCGCGTCGGCCAGGCACTCGGTCCGCACCGGGCATCCCCGGCAGATGAGTTTGGCGCGATTCTGAGCCGCGCCCTGAACGAACAGCGCGTCCGGGTCCGCGTTACGGCAGGCGGCACGGGCGGTCCAATCAGTGATCCACATCTTGGCCCCACTCCCCTAGGGTCTTGTGTAGTTGTGCGCTCCTTGGCCAGACGGGCGCGGACGTCAGGCCGCCAAACAAAAGCCGTGGGGAGAAACTTACGGAAGCCGGGGGAGTTTAAACAGTCCCCAGAGGGCCCATTCTCGATATAGCCCACAGAGGCCATGGCGGCCATGGTGACTAGTCACTGCTACAGTGCTCGGTTCTCCGCGTGGCGTGAGCCTACGCTGGGTAGCTAGATCACCATGGTCGAATCGGGGGATCGGCGGGAGAACAGGCTGCATCTGGCGGGGCGGATGGCCGCCGCCGGGGCCACCGCGGGGGGACTGCTGGCGGCGCTGCTGCTCCCCGGGCTGGCCATGCTGGGGCTGGGTGCCAAGAAGATGGCGTCGGACTTCCAGAACATGGACATCCAGAAGATCACGCAGAGCCCGTCGGTGCGATCCGTCATGTACGCCGCGAACGGCCGTGAGATGGCCACGTTCTTCGACGAGTACCGCGAACCCGTACGGCTCGACCAGGTGGCGCCCATCATGAGGAAGACGATCCTCGCGGTCGAGGACGCCCGCTTCTACGAGCACGGAGCCCTGGACCTGAAGGGCACCATGCGCGCCCTGATGCGCAACACCTCCACGGGCGAGATACGGGAAGGCGGCTCATCGCTGACGCAGCAGTACGCCAAGAACCTGCTGCTGGCCAACGCGCGCACGGAAGAGGAGCGGCGACGCGTCACGGCGCCCACCGTCTTCCGCAAGATCCGCGAACTACGGCACGCGCTCCACCTCGAACAGACGATGTCCAAGGACCAGATCTTCGAGGGCTACCTGAACATCGCCTACTTCGGCGCCGGAGCGTACGGGGTCCAGGCGGCGTCCCTGCGGTACTTCAGCAAACCCGCGGCACGGTTGACGCTGGCCGAGTCCGCGCTGCTGGCCGGCATCACCAAGAACCCGTACGCGTACGACCCGATCCTGCATCCGCGGGCCGCCAGGGAACGGCGCGACATCGTGCTGGCACGGATGACCGAGTTGAAACTCATCACGGAGCAGGAGAGGGAGAAGCTCTCCGTCGCGCCTCTGCGTCTGAGACCACGACCCATACGCGGTGGCTGCAGCACCAGCAAGGCGCCCTTCTACTGCATGTACGTACGCAGTGAGGTGGTCAAGCTCCTCTCCAAGGGGGATCCCAAAAGGTTCCGCGAGGCCAACGCGATGCTCCAGCGGGGCGGCTACCAGATCCGGACGACCCTCGACTGGAAGGGCCAGCAGGGCGTTCAACGGGCCATCAACGCCCACATATCTCCCGACTCCGCCAAGGTCGCCGCCCAAGCCGTCGTCGAGGTCGGCACGGGCCATCTGAAAACACTGGCCACGTCCAAGCGGTTCGGCTTCAAGAAGCCGAACACGACGCTGAACCTCGCGGCGGACATGGAGCACGGCGGTGGAGTCGGCGTGTCCGCCGGCTCCACCTTCAAGATCTTCACTCTCCTGGCGGCGCTGGAGCAGGGCCTTCCGGTCAAGACGAGCTTCCACGCACCCGGCTCGACCCGGATCAGCGGCTACCGCGACTGCAAGGGCAGGCTCCTGCCGCCCTGGAATGTGAAGAACTCCCACGAGAGCGAGTCCGGCAAGTTCGACCTGCGTACCGGCACGGCGAAGTCGGTGAACACCTTCTACGCGAAGCTGCAGCACAGGATAGGCATCTGCAGCGCGGTGAAGATGGCTCATCGCTTCGGCATGAAACGCGCTGACGGCGGGCCGTTGCAGGAGGTGCCGTCACAGGTCCTGGGCAGCAACGAAATCGACGTGGTGCATCTGTCCGCGGCGTACGCGGGCATCGCCAACCACGGCGCCTACTGTCCGCCGGTCGCGCTTCTGGAAGTCACGGACCCGAACGGCAAGAAGCTCCCTCTGCCCAAGAACGAGTGCAGGCAGGTCGTCTCACGTCAGACGGCGGACACCACATACGACATCATGCGCTCCGTCTTCGGGCCGAAAGGCACCGCCGCGCAGGTCGGAAAACCGTCCGGGAGCGTCGCCGGCAAGACGGGGACATGCGAGAACTTCTCGTGCGCGGTGTTCGCGGGCATCTCACGCAACCTGTCTTCCGCCGTCGCTTACTGGGACTACCGGGGTGGTTTCAAATATCCCGTCTACGGCGTCTACGGTGCCGGGATACCGGCCGAGATCTGGTCCGCTGCTCTCAGCTCGGTGCACCAGACGTACCGACCGCTCGTAGCGGTGCCCGAACTACGCAAGACGTCGCTGGGAACCGCGATGACGGCTCTCCAACAGACCGGTCTCAAAGGCGCGGTCTCCACGACACCAGTCACTTCCGACTTGCCCAAGGGAAGCGTCGTGTACGTGTCACCCAGTACGTACAGTGAGCGCGGAGGGACGGTAACGGTATTTCTCAGTAATGGAGGTTCTGGGTGAGTGACTCCTCACCGGGCGGCCATGTCTGCGGTTGCGGGTACCTTAGGCTCCGTGCTGTCTTCCTCACCCGATCGGAAAAAGTCCGTCTCAACACTGTTGAGGCTGCTCGCGGCCAGTCTCATAGCCGGAGTTCTGGTGGCGCTGATAGCACTTCCAGGCGTCGGGAGCGTGAGCCTCACCGCGCGTGACACCGCCGACGGCTTCATGAACATGGACGTCGTGAAGATCACACGCGACCCCGCCGAACAGACCGTCGTGTACGGCTCGGACGGCAAGGTCATCGCGACGTTCTTCGACGAGTACCGGGAGAACACCACCCTCGACAAGGTGACGCCCATCATGCAGAAGGCGATCATCGCGATCGAGGACGCGCGGTTCTACCAGCACGGCCCGCTCGACCTCAAGGGCACGCTGCGGGCGCTGAGCCGCAACGCCTCCTCCGGCGGCACCGTCGAGGGCGGTTCGACGCTGACCCAGCAGCTCGCCAAGAACATGCTGGCCAACAACGCGACCACCGACGAGGACTACAAGGAGGCCACGGCCCCCACCGTCTCCCGCAAGCTCCGCGAGCTCCGCCTGGCCATCCAGCTGGAGCAGACGATGTCGAAGAACGAGATCCTGCGGGACTACCTGAACATCGCCTACTTCGGCGCCGGCGCCTACGGCATCGAGGCCGCCGCCAAGCGGTACTTCAGCAAGAGCGCCGCCGACCTCACGCTGGAGGAGGCCGCGACGCTCGCGGGCATCACGAAGAACCCGTACGCGTTCGACCCCACGCTCGACGCGGAGGCCGCCCTCGCCCGGCGCAACACCGTCCTGGACCGGATGCAGCAGCTGGGCGTCATCTCCGCCGCCGAGGCCGACGGCGCCAAGGCGACGAAGCTCACGCTGAACGAGTACAAGCCGAAGGGCGGCTGCGAGAGCAGCAGGTACCCGTACTTCTGCGCGTACGTGTACTACGAGATGGTCGGCTTCTTCATGGGCGAGGACAAGCCGGAGACCAAAGAGGAGCGCCAGAGCCGCTTCGAGGCCGCGCGCAAGCAGCTCCTGCGCGGCGGCTACAAGATCTACACGACGCTCGACCCGAAGGTGCAGAAGGCCGCTGACTCCGCCGTCAAGTACGCGACGACGCCCAAGAGCACGAGGGTGAACGTCAACGCCGTCGTGCAGCCCGGCACCGGCAGGATCCTGGCCATCTCCACCAGCAAGAAGTACGGCAACGGGCCCGGCGAGACGACCATCAACCTCCCGGCGGACGCGGCGCACGGCGGCAGCATCTACGGCGTGGACGCGGGCTCGACCTTCAAGACGTTCACGCTGCTCGAAGCGCTCAAGCAGGGCCTGCCCATCTCGACGTCCTACACCTCGCCGGCGACCACGACGGTGAGCGGCTACGAGTCCTGCCCCTACCCGGGCGTCGAAGGCGACCGTCTGGGCGGCGGCAGCTGGACGCTGAGCAACGCCAGCGACTCCGAGGCCGGCACGTTCAACATGAAGAACGGCACCTGGCTGTCGGTCAACACCTACTACGCGCAGCTGGAGAAGACGGTCGGCGTCTGCAACGCCGTCAAGATGGCCGAGAAGTTCGGCATGAAGCGCACCAACGGGGAGGCGCTGCATCCCATCCCGTCCCAGGTGCTCGGCGTCAACCCGATCGACGTGGTGCACCTGGCCGCGGCGTACGCGGGCATCGCGGCGCGCGGCAAGTACTGCGAGCCGAACGTCGTCACCAGCGTCGTCGACCCCAAGGGCGTCAAGGTCGAGATCCCCGCGGCCAAGTGCGACCAGGTCGTCGACGAGCAGGTCGCGGACGCCGCCACCATGATCCTGCAGGGGGTGCTGACGAACGGCACCGGCCGCGGCCTCGGCATCGGACGGCCCGCCGCCGCCAAGACCGGCACCTGCGAGAACTACGCCTGCGCCGTGTTCGCCGGATACACCCCCGACCTCGCCTCCGCGACCGCGTACTGGGACTACCGCAGCGGCGTGCAGTACCCCGTGACGGGCGTCTACGGCGCGACGATCCCCGGCCCGGTGTGGCAGCGGACGATGGCCAAGGCCCTGGAGGGCAAGCCCGTCCTGCAGTTCCAGCGTCCGACGCGGGACTTCGGCGACGTGAAGCGCAAGAGCATCCCGAACGTGATCGGCAAACCGGTCGACCACGCGATGAACATCCTGCGGGCCGCCGGGTTCGACGTCCGGGTCGCCGCCAAGCCCATCCGTTCCAAGGCCCACCCCGGCACCGTCGCGCGGACCTCACCGAGCGGCGCGGCGGACGAGGGCTCCGTGATCACGATCTACGTGAGCGCGGGCAAACGCGGCGGCCCCAGACGCTGAGCCCGCCCCTGCGACGCCGAAGGGTCCCTCCCGAGCGGGAGGGACCCTTCGGCGCTTCTCAGGCCAGCTGCTTCTTGACCTCGGCGGCGACCCTGCCGCCCTCGGCCCGTCCGGCGACCCTCGGGTTGACGATCTTCATGACGGCGCCCATGGCCCGCGGCCCCTGCGCCCCGGACTCGGCGATCGCGGCGCTGACGAGCTCGGCCAGTTCCTCGTCCGTCAGCTGCTTGGGCAGGTAGTCGTCCAGGACGGCGCCCTCTTCGCGCTCGGCCTCGGCCTGCGCGGCACGGCCGCCCGCCTCGAACGCCTCGGCGGCCTCCCGGCGCTTCTTCGCCTCCCGCGCCAGCACCTTGACGATCTCGTCGTCGCCGAGCTCCCGCTCGGACTTCCCGGCCTTCTCCTCGTTCGTCACGGCAGCCAGCGCCATCCGCAGCGTCCGCTTGCGCACCTCGTCATGCGACTTCAGAGCCGCGATGAGGTCGGCTTCCAGCTTCTCCTTCAACATGTATCCCATCATGCCCCTCGCGGCAGGACGGATCACCTCGTTTATCCCGGGCAGGTCCGGCCGTCTGGCAGCATTGGGAGAATGCGGAAGCTTCTCGCGGTCCCCTTGGGCCTCCTCGGCGCCGGCACGGCCACCTTCGCCTACGCCTCGGTCATCGAGCGCAACTGGTTCCACCTGCGGCGTCACGAGGTCCCCGTGCTGAAGCCCGGAACCCACCCAGTGAAGATCCTTCACATCTCGGACGCCCATCTGACCCCGTCCCGCACCCGCATGATCCGCTGGGTCCGCGCCCTGGACACCCTGGAGCCCGACCTCGTCGTCAACACCGGCGACTCGATCTCCCACCGCGACGCCATCGGCCCGTTCCTGGAGCTCCTGGGCCCCCTCCTGGACCGTCCCGGGGTCTTCGTGTACGGCTCCAACGACCTGTTCTCCCCCGTCCTGAAGAACCCGGCCCGCTACGTCTGGCGCACCTCCCAGGCCGACTACGCCCGCCGCGACCGCACCCCCGACCTGCCCTACAAGGAGCTCGGCGCCGCCCTGAAGTCCGCCGGCTGGCTCGACCTCAACAACCGCATGGGCCGCCTCAAGATCGCCGGCCTGGACGTCGAGTTCGCCGGGATCAACGACTCCCACATCGGCCTGGACGACTACGACAAGATCGCCGGCCCGGTCGACCCCCGCGCCGACCTGACGATCGGCGTCATGCACAGCCCCGAGCCCCGCAACCTCGACCGCTTCGCCGACGACGGCTACCAGCTCCTCCTCGCCGGCCACACCCACGGCGGCCAGGTCTGCGCCCCCTTCTACGGCGCCCTCGCCACCAACTGCGGCATCGAACGCGAACGCGTCAAGGGCCTCCACCTCCACCAGGACGCCTGGCTCCACATCAGCGCCGGCCTGGGCACCTCCCCCACGGCCCCCTTCCGCTTCTGCTGCCCCCCCGAGGCCACCCTCCTCACCCTCACCCCCCGCCTCACCTGACCTCCGACCGGGCATCGGCGAAACCGATTCCCGGTCACCCCCCAACGTCCTGTAGACTCTCCGAGGTGCCAGAGACCAGCCGGTCTCCACACACCGGGGTGTAGCGCAGCTTGGCAGCGCGCTTCGTTCGGGACGAAGAGGCCGTGGGTTCAAATCCCGCCACCCCGACCAGTTCAGGGCCATGATCCAGATTCGGATCATGGCCCTGAGTGTCTCTCTGGGTGACTGTGGGGTTCAGCCCCCGAAGATCCGATCCATGGTCGGCGCGCCGGTCTGGATCACCGGCCGGACCTAGTGCCGGTAGACGGTCTCCGTCACCGCCGTACTGCTGTGCCCGGCAAATCCTGCGATCTCGTCAATCGACAGCCCGCCCTCGTCGGAGGGCATCGAGACGAAGCCGTGCCGGAACTCCCGAGGCGGTCTCAGGAAGTTCCCGCATGCCGTCGTGCGGCGAGGAAGTCACCGAGAGCGGTCTGCTGCTGGTTGTCGAAGGCACGTTCGGGGAGGAAGGTCCTCTGACCGACGAGAACGAAGGCGGCGGAACCCGAGCACAGGGCGGGAACCGCTCACGCGCTCACGCGCTCGGGGACGTCGGGTTCGCGGGGAGGGGTGCGGGGACGCGGGCGAGGGGGAGGGCCCATCGGGGTGGGGAGGCGGAGGGGTGGTGGAGGCGGCCCTGGCGGGACTTCCAGGCGGCGACCTGGGTGAAGCTGACGCTCACGAGGAGGGCCCAGGCGCCGAACTTGGCGGGGTGGACGAGATGCCAGGTCCCCGACTGGTGGGGATAGGTCCAGGCGCCGAGGTAGGTGGCGAGGTTCTCGGCGACCCACAGGAAGAAGCCGATCAGGGTGAGGGAGAGCGCCAGGGGCATGCGGTAGCGCTCGCGGCCGACGGTGAAGTGCACGACGGTGCCCCAGGTGGCCAGGAGCAGGGCGAAGGCGAGGGGGACACGGAGGTCGACCAGCCAGTGCTGGGTGATGAAGTTGACGTAGATGGCGGTGGCGACGAGGGCCGTCGTGCGGGCCCGGTAGGCGACGAGGCGGAGGTCGAAGAGCCGCCAGGCGCGGCAGACATAGCTGCCGACCGCGGCGTACAGGAAACCGCTGTACAGCGGCACCCCGCCGATCTTGGTGTAGGCCTCCTCGGGGTAGCTCCACGAACCGAGCCGGACCTTGATCATCTCGAAGGCGAGGCCGACCACATGGAATCCGGCGATGACCAGGAGTTCCCGGGACGATTCCAGCCGCAGCAGGCGGAACACCACCGTCACCGCGACCGCGTAGAGCAGCAGGGCGTCGTAGCGGGGGATCGGCAGCGGGACGACCGACGAGGCGGCCAGCCCCGCGAACAGCGCCACGGCGAACGCGCACGACGACGCCTCGATCAGAGCGAACCTCAGCAATTGCCCCACGAAGGTCCTCATACCTCCGTGAGACCTCCGCCCCGCCCCTTCGGTTCGCCCTTCCCGGAACAGGAGGAAAGCCCCTGGCGTCCGAACGTCTGCAAGCGGGATGACGAGGGCCGTCGAACCGGCCGAAGGCGTGCCCTTCCCCCTCGAAGGCCGGGATCGGCCACCGGAGTCCGAACCTCGCGCCCGCGTCCTGTCTTTCCCGGCGGGGCTATATGATCATCGCCGACCGCCTCACGACCCAGCCCCATGCTTCCGTCCGTGGACCCCGTCCGGCGGGCGTCGATCGATTCGCCGTCCTCGCCGAAGCCGACGCAAGGTGATCGAGAAGGTCTTCCATGTCGTACACCGAGTCCCATCCCCGGCGGGAACCGCGGCGCGGCCCCAAGAACCGGCTGTCGGCGGCTCCGGACACCCTGTTCGTCTACGGCAGCCTCCAGTTCCCCGAAGTGCTCTTCGCCCTGTTCGAGAGGGTGCCTCCGCACGCCCCGGCCCAGGCGCCCGGGTGGAAGGTCACCGCCCTTCCCAACCGGGCCTATCCCGGCCTGGTCCCCGCCCTCGCCGCGGCGGCCGGCCACCTCCTCACCGACCTCGGCCCGCATGAGTGGCAACTCCTGGACGCCTTCGAAGACCCCGTCTACGACCTGTGCCGCCTCGACCTGACCGGCGGACGCCACGGCTGGGCCTACGTCTGCACCCCGGGGACCGAGATCCTCGCCGAAGCCTGGTCGGCCGACGAGTTCGCCCGGTTCCACCTGCGGGACTACGTCGACCGCTGCACCGCCTGGCGTCAGCGCTACACATCCCGGCGGCACGTCTGACTCCGGACATCCGGAATCCATGACGCGACCCGGGTGAAGTCGACTCTCGCCCGCGGGGTTCCCGCTCTTTTCCCGGCCCCGCCCCCGGCCTACGTTGGGTCCGATCCTCCAGATCTTCCGGAGCGGTGCGCTGGGAGTGACGGTGGAACTTTCGGATCGGGTGCGGGGATGCGTGCTGGGTGGGGCGGTCGGGGACGCGCTCGGGGCCGTCACCGATGACACCCAGATGGCCTTGTTCACCATGGAGGGGCTGATCCGCTCTCGCGGGACGGACGTTCCGCGCTCCGTGCACGCGGCGCATCGCCGGTGGTACGGCACTCAGGTGCTGTCCGGCCCTCCTAAGGGCGGGTTGTCGCGGAAACAACCACTCCGGGGACAGCGACTCGACCGGCGCCATCACCGGGAACCTTCTGGGGACGTGGTTCGGTCAGGACGCCCTTCCCCGGCCCTGGGTCACCGGCCTGGGAGCAGCTTTACCCGAGGCCGTGACCCCAGGGCAGGCCGTTGGCCGGCCCCAGCACGATCTGCTGATGCCCTCTAGCGTTCACCGCCATACCATTGCAACGCATGACTGGCCGTCGTTGCATTACCTTTGAGGGTTATTGCAACAATATTCTGGCCTCTAGCTGCGTTAATACAAATTCTACGCAACGGGGTTGTTGCCAGATTTCTGAATGCAACGTAGCGTTTCCATTGTCGGAAACAAAGAGGCACAGGAGAGCACGATGCAGAAGTTCGACACCCCCGCCCCGATCGCCACCGTCCTGGACGTCCCCGCGGGGCGTGTGCGGTTCATCGCCGCCGACCGGGCCGACACCGTGGTCGAGGTCCGGCCCGCGGACGCCTCCAAGGGCCGCGACGTGAAGGCGGCGGAGCAGACCAGGGTCGAATACGCCGACGGCGTCCTGCGGATCGAGGCCCCGGTGAACAACCAGGCCCTCGGCCACTCCGGATCCCTCGAGGTGACCGTTCAGCTGCCCGCCGGTTCCCGCGTCGAGGCCAAGACGGCCAGCGCCGAGTTCCGGGCCGTCGGACGGCTCGGCGACATCGCCTACGAGAGCGCGCACGGCCAGGTCAAGATCGACGAGGCCGCGAGCGTCCGCCTCACCACCGACGCGGGCGACGTCGAGGTCGGCCGCCTGGGCGGCCCCGCGCAGATCAGCACCGCCAAGGGCGACATCCGCATCGGCGAGGCCGCGGGCGGCACGGTCGTGCTGAGCACCCGGGCCGGCGACATCTCGGTCGGCGCCGCCCCCGGCGTCTCGGCCTCCCTGGACGCCGGCACCGGCCACGGCCGCATCAGCAACGGCCTCAGGAACGACGGCGACGCCCGGCTCGCCGTCCACGCGACCACCGCCTACGGCGACATCACCGCCCGCAGCCTGTGACCCCTGCGGCCTCCGGCCCGGCATCAACCGAGGAGCGACCCCCCATGACGAATCTGGCCATCGCAGCTCAGGGGCTGCGCAAGTCCTACGGCGACAAGGTCGTGCTCGACGGCGTCGACCTGGCCGTCCCGGAAGGGACGATCTTCTCCCTGCTCGGCCCGAACGGCGCGGGCAAGACCACCACCGTGCAGATCCTGTCCACCCTGATCCCGGCCGACGGCGGCACCGTCCGGGTCGCCGGCCACGACCTGAACCGTCAGGCCGACGAGGTGCGCGGCGCGATCGGGGTGACGGGGCAGTACTCGGCGGTCGACAAGCTGCTGACCGGCGAGGAGAACCTGCTGCTCATGGCCGACCTCAAGCACCTGCCGAAACGCGAGTGCAAGCCCAAGGCCCAGGAGCTGCTCGAGCGGTTCGACCTGGTCGAAGCCGCCCGCAAACCGGCCGGGACCTACTCCGGCGGTATGCAACGCCGACTGGACCTGGCGATGACCCTGGTCGGCGACCCCCGCCTGATCTTCCTGGACGAGCCCACCACCGGCCTGGACCCGCGCAGCCGCCGCGCCATGTGGCAGATCGTCCGGGAACTCGTCGCGAGCGGCGTCACCATCTTCCTCACCACCCAGTACCTCGAGGAAGCCGACCAGCTCGCCGACCGCATCGCCCTCCTGGAGGGCGGACGGCTGATCGCCGAGGGCACCGCCGAAGAGCTCAAGCGGCTCATCCCCGGCGGCCATGTGTCGCTGCGGTTCGCCGACGAAGACGCGCTCAAGGACGCGCTCGGCGCGCTCGGCCGGGGCTTCGTGAACCCCTCCGACGACGACCGGCTCACGCTGCAGGTCCCCTCCGACGGCGGTGTCGCCTCGCTGCGCGAACTGCTCGCCCGGCTGGACGCGGCGGGTATCGAACCGGCCGATCTCAGCGTCCATACCCCCGACCTCGACGACGTCTTCCTCACCCTGACCGGACAGCACAAGGAGACCGACCGATGAGCGCCCTCACCTTCGCCGCCCGTGATTCGGCCACCATGGTCCGGCGCCAGCTCAAACGCCTGGTCCGCTACCCGGCCATGACCGTGCAGCTGATCATCACCCCTGTCATCATCCTGTTCCTGTTCGTCTACGTCCTGGGCGGCACCCTGGGCGGCGGGCTGGGTGGCGGCCGCGACGCCTACGTCGACTACGTCGTCCCGGGCATCCTGCTCATGGCGGCCGCCATGGCCGCGGCCGGGACCGCCGTCATGGTCGCCACCGACATGACCGAAGGAATCATCGCCCGCTTCAAGACGATGCGGATCTGGCGGCCTTCCATCCTCACCGGCCACGTCGTCGCCAGCCTCCTCCAGCAGCTCCTCAGCATGGCCGCCCTCCTGGGCATCGCCCTGGCCATCGGTTTCCGCCCCAACGCCACCGCCGTCGAATGGCTGGCCGTCGTCGGACTGCTCGCCCTGTTCGCCCTGGCCGTCTCCTGGCTGTCGGTCGCCCTGGGCCTGAAGTCCCCGACCCCCGAGGCCGCCGGCAACGCCCCGATGCCCCTGATGCTGCTGCCCTTCCTGGGCAGTGGCTTCGTCCCCACCGACTCCATGCCCGCGGTCCTGCGCTGGTTCGCCGAATACCAGCCCTTCACCCCGATCATGGAGACCGTCCGCGGCCTCCTCCTGGGCACCCCCATCGGCGATGGCGCCGCCATCGCCACCGCCTGGTGCGCCGGCATCACCGTCGTCTCCTACCTGTGGGCCAAGAACATCTTCAACAAGACCTGACCGTGAACCGGCCGGACAGGGCCGCCAGACCCCAACGGGCCTGGCGGCCCGTTCGCATGACCCGGAAAGGCATGCCTGCTGGCGCAGCGGCGTTACCCGAGACCGTGGCCTCGGCTCGGTTCCGTGCCTTTGCGGTTCTGGGCGGGTACGGGAGCCGAGAGGGGTCGGGGGTGAGGCGTGGGGAGGTTGCCTCGGTGGGTGCGGGACGCGGGGACGCGGGCGCTGCGGCGGATGGACGCCAGCGTGTGGGCCGTGTTCCAGACGACGCTCGCCGCGACCGTGGCCTGGGTCGTCGCGGTGCGGGTGGTCGGGCATCCTCAGCCGTTCTTCGCGCCCATCTCCGCGGTCGTGGCGTTGACCGCCGCGCTGGGGGAGCGCGGGACGACGGCCGTGCGGCTGCTGCTCGGGGTCGTGGTGGGGATCCTGGCGGCGGACCTCGTCCTCCTGGTACTGGGCCAGGGCCTGTTGACGCTGCCGGTCGCGGTGTTCACGGCGATGATGACCGCCGCCGCGCTGCGGGCCGTCCGGATCATCATGGTCCAGTCGGCCGCGTCCGCGATCCTCACCGTCGTCTTCGCCGGCGGCGCGGCGGGGTGGCAGCGGCTCGTCGACGCGCTGATCGGGGCCGGTGTCGCGCTGCTGACCGTCCAGGTCGTGTTCCCGCCGGACCCGGTCCGGCTGCTGCGGCGGGCGGTGACCGCGGCGCTCGCCGATCTGGCGTCGGGGCTGGCCGCGGCGGGCCGGGCGTTGGAGCACGGCGACGAGGACTCCGCCCGCCAGGCGAGGGACCGGCTGTGGCAGGAGAGCGGGCCGCTGGCCGAACTCGCCCAGGCCCAGGTCTTCAGCCGCCGCATAGCCCGGCGGGTGCCCGTCCGGCGTCCCCTGATCGGCCGGGTGAGGGCGGAGAGCGAGAACGCGAGTCTCCTCAACCTCCTCGACGTCAGCTGCCGGATGCTCACCCGCGCCGCGCTCTCCCTCCCCGCCGCCGAACGTGAACGGTTCGCGCCGGTCGTCCGGGGGCTGGCCGAGGCGCTCCACGAGCTGGCCGCCCACCCGGACGACCGGCGGTCGCGCCAGGCCGCGGTCCACCTCGCGCTCGACACCGTCCGTTCTCTGGCCGCCGGTCCGCCCGCGGCGCACCCGTTCCGCGCCACCGCCGCCATGGCCGCCCGCATGGTCGCCGTCGACCTCATGATGTTCACCGGAATCGACCCCGAACAGGCGCTCGCCGCCGTGCGCACCGGAGGGAACGAACCCGCCGTCCCGCCGCCTCCGCCCAGGGATTAGGACGCCGACAGAGCGCTCGTATCTGAGGCCGTACTGGTCCATCCGGGCGACGGTCACGACCGGCCGGCCGAGCGGGTCGGTGCCCTCGGGCAGCATCTCGACGCCGGGGATCCTGGCGACGGCGCGGAAGGCCGCAGCGTGGAGCCGCGGGGGGGTCAGGACTCCTTCGAAGAGTTCGGCGATCTCGTGATAGGCGGCGCGATGCCGGTTCCCTCTTTTCCGGGCTCGGTCACCGGGGTGACGAACACGTCAGGCACACCACATCAAGATCATTTGAAATATGGCGATTCTCTCAAAAAGGTGATAATCCCCAAGTTCCGGGTAGGCCCCGGTACGGAAGGCGCTTCAGCGGCGGGAGGATCGGAGGAGACGTGACACCATCCATCGTCGTGGGCGTGGACGGATCACCGCAGTCCCTCCAGGCCGTGGACTGGGCCCTCGAAGAGGCCCGGCACCGGGCGTTGCCGGTGCGGATCGTCCATGTCGCCCTGCGGTGGGAGTACAGCGCCGCCGCTCCGCCGGAACCCGGCCTGGAGGCGTCCCGGCCCGAAGCCGCAGCCCTGAACGTCCTGGAGCTCGCCGAGGAGCACGCCAGAACCCATGCCCCCGACGTCGACGTCAGCACCAGCCTCGGCATCGGCCACGTTCCCCGCGTCCTGCTGGAAGAGGCGGCCGACGCCGTCATCCTGGTGGTCGCCGCCCGGGGGACCGGCGCGTTCAGCGGCATCATGCTCGGTTCGGTGAGCCGCCAGGTGGCCGAACACGCCCCCTGCCCTGTGGTCGTGGTGCCCCACCACCCCGATCCCGAGCCGAGGCCCGCCGAGGTCGTCGTCGGGGTCGACGGCTCCGAGGCGTCCATGGACGCCATCGGATTCGCGATGGAGGAGGCCGCCCTGCGCCGCGTCGGCCTGCGCGCCATCCACGTCTGGGAGCACGCCGCCTACCCGCCCGCCATGAGGCCCGCCTCCTACGGCGATCTGTCCATCGAGCAGGAGGCCATGCGGGTCCTCGCCGAGTCCCTGGCCCCGTGGAAGAGCAAGTACCCGACCGTCCCCGTCGTCGAGCAGGTCGTCCAGGGCCGCTCGCCCGCCGAGGCGCTGTCCGGCGCGACCGTCCGCGCGTCCCTCCTGGTCGTCGGCGCCCGGGGCCACGGAGGTTTCCCCGGCCTGCGCCTGGGCTCGGTCAGCCACGCCGTCCTGCAGCAGGCGCAGGGGCCCGTGGCGATCGTCCGGCCCCGCTCCTGACCGCTCCCGCGCCCCGCGGACGGACAGGACCCCGCCCCGGCGAACCGGGACGGGGCCCTGCACACGTGCTCGGCTCGCCGAGCCCCGACGGGCTCAGCCGACCGGCATGGCCGTACCCGTCCGCCGGGTCTCCCGCTCGTACATCTCTTCCATGTCCTCGCCGCTCCAGTGCTCCTCCAGGCGCACGGCCGTGCCCAGAGCGAAGAACGTGGGCGCCCATTCACCTACGAAGATGCCCCATCGGTCGGCCCGGTCGAGTCCTGCGGCCTCCGCCTTCCTGGAGGTCATCCATGACGCGAAAGCGAGTCCGATCGACGCGAACCCCGCGGTGAAGAGCATCTGCGAGGTGATACCGCTCTTGCGCATCAATTTGAGCATGCTACGACCCTTTCGTCGATCTTGGATGTGTCGTAGACGTGCCCGAGGGGTCTTCCAGGTAAGCCAGCCCGCCCGCCAAAACGACGCAAACCCAGAGAACGCCAGGAGTCAGTCAGGAACACCGCGCCGTACCGCATCATGGACGGGTGACGCCGAAACTGCTGGCCGTGAGCGACCTCCACGTCTCCTATGCCGAGAACCGCGAGGTCACCGCGAAACTGACGCCCACGACACCGGACGACTGGCTGATCGTCGCCGGGGACGTGGCGGACAAGGTCTCGGACATCGAATGGGCGCTCTCCCTGCTCGCGGAGAAGTTCGCGCAGGTCGTCTGGGTGCCCGGAAACCACGAGCTGTGGACGGTCAAGGACGGCGCGGACGGGCTGCGAGGGGTGGCGCGTTACGAGCACCTCGTCGAGATGTGCCGACGCCTGGGAGTGCTCACCCCCGAGGACCCGTACCCGTTGTGGGAAGGCGAAGGCGGCCCCGTGCGCATCGCGCCCCTCTTCCTCCTGTACGACTACACCTTCCTTCCTCCGGGCTGCACGACCAAGGAAGAAGGACTCGCGTACGCGATGGAGACCGGCGTCGTCTGCACCGACGAACGGCTGCTGCATCCCGACCCGTACCCGAGCCGCGAGGCCTGGTGCGAAGCACGCGTCGCGCTGACGGAGAAACGACTCACCGCCTGCGACCCGGAGGTCCCGCTCGTCCTGGTCAACCACTACCCGCTGGTCCGGGAGCCCATGGACGTCCTGTGGTATCCGGAGTTCGCGCAGTGGTGCGGGACGACGGCCACGGCCGACTGGCACCGGCGCTTCAACGTCAAGACGATGGTCTACGGCCACCTGCACATCCCCCGGGAGACCCGATACGACGGGGTCCGCTTCGAGGAGGTGTCGCTGGGCTACCCCAGGGAGTGGCAGAAACGCCGACACCCCCCGCGGCTGCCCAAGGCCGTGCTCTAACGGATCGTCGGCCGGATCTCCGCGACGAGCGCGGTGGCGTTGTCCAGGCCGCCGAGGCGCTCGGCCCTGCACACCAGCGCGGCGGCCAGCGCGGCGGCCGACTGGTGCACGCCCGTCAGTTCCACCAGGTCGCCGGCGAACCAGTCCTCCTCGCCGAGGGCCGCGCCGTCGCTGAGCAGGACGAGCATGTCGCCGGGCACGACCTGGACGTCCGTCAGGAACGGTTCGTCGGCGTACCCGCCGAGGTTGCCGAGCAGGATGGAGCCGCCCATGTTCGCGGAAGGGTCGGTGAGCAGGGAGGCGGCGAGCACCGTCTGGTCGGGGTTGAGGCGGAAGGCCGTCCGCCCCCCGAACGGCAGCATCCGCACCAGCCAGGCCGGACTGTCCCCCACCGAGAGCAGAGCCGTCCTCCCGTCGGGGCGGATCGCCGCGAACAGCGCCGTGGACGCTCCGCGCCCCTGGCCCACCACCGCTTCCTCGGCCGCCCGCAGGGCGCCTTCCAGGTCGTGCGCGGAGGCGAAGTAGTCCTTCAGCGCGGTGACGGCGGCCCGCGAGGCCCGCGCTCCCGAACCGTCCCCCGGACCCGTCACACCGTCGCAGACGGCCAGCACGACCACGCCGTCGGTACTGCGGACCGCGGTGAAGGAGTCCTCGTTGTCCCACTCGGGGTCGCCCTTGGCCTTCCGCGACCCCACCGCCGTCTCAGCGGCGATCCGTACCGAGACGCCCTCCTCCCACGGACGGGTCACGGCCGCCACGACACCGCCCGGATCGACCCCCGAGATCAGGGCGCGTACCACCGCGTCCACCCCGTGCGGCGCCTTACCCGCGTGCAGTTCCAGCAGCAGCGACGCGTCGGTGAGGTCGCGCGGAGGCCGTCCGACGGCGACCGCGACGAGCCCGTGGATCACCGCCCAGACGTCGCGGGCCCGCGCGCCGGGAGTCTCCGGCACGGGTTCCCGCCCCGCCCCGTGAGGCGGGACGCACAGGATCTGCCATCCGTGCTCCGGCCCCCAGCGCAGCGAACCCGGCCACAGGAAGCCCGGTCCCGTCCGCGTGATGTTCTCCATGAGCAGCGGCCAGAGAGCGGGAAGCTCGCCCATCAGCCGTTCCGCGGGCATTCCGCCGGGGGCACCGAGGGCCGGCAGCGGTTCCTCCGGCCACTCGACGGTCACTTCAGCGCGCACGGCCTACTCCCGCCCCGGGGCGTCCGAGGACGCCCGTGGATCAGCGACTGGTAATGCCGTTCATAGTGGTACGGCGGCCGTGCCCGGGCAAGGTCATCCGTCAGGTCGCGTCTGTGAACGTTCGCAACGCCGCGATGAGCCGGTCGATGTGCTCGTCCGTGGTGCCGAGGCCGATACTGGCCCGCACCGCCGTCCCCTCGGCCTCCTCGCACCCGTCCGCGCCGCCGAGCAGGTGGCGGACCAGCGGGTGCGCGCAGAACTTCCCGTCTCTGACGCCGATGCCGTGCTCGGCCGAAAGGTATTCCGCCACGGAACGCGCCGAATGCCCCGCCACGGTGAAGGAGACGATGCCGACACGCGGATGTTCCGGGCCCCACAGCGACAGCTCCCGTACGGCGGGGAGCCCCGCGAGCCCCTCCCGGAGCCTGCCGAGCAGCCGCTCCTCCTCCGGGATCAGGTCCTCCCAGCCGGTGAGCGTCTCGCAGGCCGCCGCCAGGGCGATCGCCCCGAGCACGTTCGGCGTCCCCGCCTCGTGGCGCTGCTCGGCGTCCGCCGCCCACTCCACGCGGCCGCCGGAGCCGACGTTCCTGCTCGCGCCGCCGCCCTTCAGGTAGGGCGCCGCGGCCCGCAGCCAGTCCGCGCGCCCCGCCAGGACACCGGCCCCGAACGGCGCGTACAGCTTGTGCCCCGACAAGGCCACATAGTCCAGGTCGCGGGCGTCCAGCGGACGGTGCGGCGCGAGCTGGGCCGCGTCCACCGCGATCCGCGCCCCGTGCCGGTGCGCCAGGTCGGCCAGCTCCTGGACGGGCCACAGCTCGCCCGTCACGTTGGAGGCCGCCGTGACGACGAGCAGGCGCGGCCCCTGCGGGCAGGCCCGCAACGCCTCGCCGGCGGACCTCAGCGCCTCGATCGGGCTCGCGGGGACCGGCAACCGGACGGCGTCGCGCCACGGCAGCTGGGTCGCGTGGTGCTCGGACTCGAACACCACCACGGACGTCGGCGCGGGAAGCGCACGCGCCAGCAGGTTGAACGAGTCGGTGGTGTTGCGCGTGAAGACGACGGCCTGCGGCCCGCCGAGGAACGAGCGGACGCTCTCGCGGGCCTCCTCGTAGGCCCGCGTCGTGACCTGCGAGGCGTACCCGGCGCCACGGTGGACGCTGCTGTAGTACGGGAGCGCCCGTGTGACGGCCTCCCGCACGCTCTCCAGGCACGGAGCCGAAGCCGCGTAGTCGAAGTTCGCGTAGGGCACGACGCCCGTCGTGACGGGAACGGGGACGTCAGCGCCGACGAGCTTCGGGATACGGGTGAGAACGGACATGACCCAGCCTCCGGGATCCTGGGATCCCGGAGTACGACCCGACGGGATCCGCGCTTGCCGGACGCACCGCGCGTCCGGCCAGGTCGTCACCCGGACCACCCCACCGCGGAAGGAGGGTTGGCGGCCAGCTAGCCGGGGCTTGACGCTGGCACTCATGACCTCGTCGGCGAATATAGCAAAGACTCAGCGGAGTCCGGCGAAAAGGTCGTCCTCCTTCTCCGGGCCCTCCCCGCGCACCCGGATGAACGACTCGGCGCCGAAGATGAACGGCTTGGCGTCCTCGGGCAGTTGCAGCAGGAAGATGCTCTCCGTCTGGCTGGCGTGCGCCCTCAGCGCGCTGACCTTGGTCTCCGCGTACGGCGCGACGTCCACCGTCGTGGTGATCACCTCGTCGGAGACGCCGAAGTCCATCGGCTCCTCCATGCCCCACTCCTCGGCCAGCCCGCTGGCCTTGAGGTAGTCGAACATCAGCTGCAGGCCCGACTGGGGCACCGCCGTGTAGTAGAGCCTGTCCGGGATCCCCGTCCTGTCGGTGGCGGCGACCGCCACGCGGTGAGCCTGGATGTGGTCGGGATGCCCGTAACCGCCGTTCTCGTCATAGGTGACGACCACCTGCGGCCGGTACTGCTCCATCAGGGCCGCGAGCCGGCCGACCGCCGCGTCGAAATCCGCGTTGGTGAAGGAGTCCGCCGCGTGGTTGGCGTCCCAACCGTCCATTCCGGAGTCGGCGTAGCCGAGCAGTTCCACATGGTGGATGCCGAGCAGTTCCGCCGACTTCGTCAATTCCTGGAGCCGGAGCGCGCTGACCTCGGCCGGGTCGTGTCCCGGTTCTCCGGGCTTCACCCCGCCGGGCGCGTCCCCCTGCTCGCCGTTGGTGCACGTCACGAGCACCGTGCGGATTCCGGAGGCGGCGGCCTTGGCGAGCACACCTCCGGTACTGATCACTTCGTCGTCCGGGTGCGCGTGTACGGCCATCAAAGTCAGCATGGGCTCAGCGTACGTCCACGGCCTTCCAACCGGTCACCTTCTTCTGCCAGACGGTGGTGCCCTTGTACCGGGCCGCGACGGTTCCGTCTTTCTTCGCGGTGAAGAGCCGCGAATAACGGCCCTTGGAATTGGTCGTGACCACCGCGATCCGGATGCCGTCCTTCTTGCCCTTCGGCCTGAACCAGATCTCGATCTTCTGTCGCTTCAGCGCGGCGTAGGCGCCCTTGGCCCCCAGCCCCCGCAGGGTTCCGTGGACGCGGAGCTTGGCGCCCTTGCTGACGGACCCCGGCGTGACCGTCGTGGTGAGCTTGGAGGCCCTCCGGACCGTCAGCGCGCCCGTCTTCTTGGCGGTCTTGAAGGCGTAGTAGGCGTTCTTGGACGTTCCGTCCGTGGCCGCGACCTCGATCGTGTAGCGGCCGCCCCAGTCCTTGGCGTCGAGCAGGGCGGTCCCCCGCCAGACGCCGTCTCCGGCGGTTCCCGAGACCCGCTTCAAATCGCTGATCAGCGCGAATCCCCTGCCTCCGGTGTGTTCGAGGGTCACGTCGACGTCGGTGACCCTCGTGCCCGTGACCGCGACTTTCACCGGAACTTTCGTCTTCTTACCGGGAACGATGACGGGATTCCCGTACGCCTTCATGGCGCGAATGGTCAGCGGCCCTTCCGCCTGGACGGGGGCCGGAACGGAGAGAACGGCGGCGAGCACCGCCAGGGCGAGGGGGGCGACGGTACGCATGCGGGGGAGTCTAAACGCTGACCGCATTTCCTCCGGTGGCCTCCCTGATCCACACCTGGAGCAACAGCATCAGTTCCAGCCTGAGCTCGGGATCCTCGAAATCGAAATCGAAGATCTCCTGCAGCTGCCCCAGCCGGTACCGGACGGTCTGCGGGTGCACGCACAGCGAGGAGGCGGCCCCGGTGGCGTTGAAGCCGTTCTTCAGGCATTCCAGCAGGGTGACGGCCAGCCGCGGCCCCTGCTTCTCCCCCGCCCTGGTCAGGGGCGCGAGCCTGCGCGCGGCCACCAGCGAGGCCAGCGCCTCGCCCTCCTGCAGCAGCAGCGCGGACAGGTGTTCCTCGGCCCGGACGAGGAAGCCGGCCTTGCCTCGACCCCGGCCGGAGATCTTCCCGGACGCGAAGAGGTCCAGGGTCCTGCGCGCCCACCGCAGCGACGTCCCGGCCTGCCCGACCGGCACGGACGGGCCCATCGCGCCGGTCCAGCCGCTGAGGTTGGCGGTGAGCTCGTCGGCCCGGCCGGGGCCGTCCGGGTCGGGCACCACGAGGCAGAGGGTGCCCTGGTCGTGTCCGCTCAGCAGGTGCGGCGGCAGCCCGGCGGGGCCCTCGCCGCCGCTGCCCTGGCGGGGCAGCAGCACGACCACCGCCAGCCGCTGCGGCAGCGGCCAGCCCGCCAGCGCCGACTGCTCCTTGAGCACCTCGGCGGCCACCGGCGGATCGGCCAGCAGGAGGCTGAGCAGCCTGTTCCTGCGCTGTTCCCGTTCGCCGGCCGTCTTCTCCCTGGCCTTGGTGTAGCCGTGCGCGGCGGCGGAGACCAGCACGTCGATGAAGGCGAAGTTGGCCTCGGCGAGTATCGCGATGAGCGCGCGCGACTTGCCGAGCCGTTCGGCCTCGACCGAAAGGTGCCGCCAGGCGATCCGCGATGTCACCCGCATCGCGTTCTGCAGGTGCTCCAGGCTCCGGCCCTCGACGGCCTCGCCGTAGCCGACGTCGAAATAGACCTGGTAGACGTTCTTCCAGGTGATGTCCGGGTCGGCTATCAGCTCGACGAAGTGCTCCATGGCGTACGCGACGGCCCGTTCCACGATCTTCTCGTAAACGGGGTCGCCGGGGCGGGCGTACTCCGGCACATGTTGCCGCACCCCCTGCACCATCACCCGGAGCAGGGCCGGAAGATGGGGGCGCATCCATTCGGCCTCCTCACGCGGGACGTTCCGCCAGGGTTCGGCCACCAGCTCTTGGCTCTCATACATCACCGACACCCTGGCGACGGTAGATTCACCGTCGCCGAAGCGAAACTCAGCGTAATGATGTGCGCGAAATCACCATTTATCAGAAGTTGATAAAGATTTTCGCGCGGCTCCAGGCTGACGCCCCACTCAATCAGGAACGAACCGGCCGCCCGTTTTCTTCAGTCGACCGCATACCGCCCGCACGTCTCCTGGCGGACATTCCTTCCTAACCCCTCCAGGTCCCCCACCCCCCATGGAGTGCCCGATGAGACGTCTTTCCCTGCTGGCGGCGGCCGTGGCAGCGGCTTCCTCACTGATCGCGCCGGGAGCCGCCGCCGCGGCCCCCACCGGATGCACCGCCTCGGAAGGGGACATCTTCGCCCCCGCCGCGCCGCTCTCCGACGCGAGCGGGGAGCTGCTCGCCTGCCGCGAGGTGACCCTGCCGCATGTACCGGGCAACATCCCGATGAAGGCCTATCAGGTGCGTTATGTCTCCTCCGATCTGCGGGGGAAGAAGGTCCCCGTGACCGGCTTCGTGGCGGTCCCTACGGCGTCCTGGACGAAGAGCGCGTACCGTCCGACCGTCGCGTTCAACCCCGGAACGCTCGGCTCCGGCTCGCAGTGCGCCTTCTCCAAGCAGATGACCGGCGCCTACCAGGACGCCTACGAGGGCGACCAGATCGCCGCCTTCCTCAAGGCCGGATTCGCCGTGGCCGCCACCGACGGCATGGGCTACATCGACGGCGGCGTCCACACCTACATGATCGGCCAGAACGCCGGGCACTCCCTGCTCGACATCGTCCGCGCCTCGCGGCGGATCCCCGGCGGCACGCTCGACGCCCAAGGGCAGGTCGCCATCTCCGGTTACTCCGAGGGCGGCGCGGCCTCCCTGTGGGCGGCGCAGGTCGCCTCCTCCTACGCGCCCGAGCTGAAGGTCGTCGGCGCCGCGGCCGGCGGGGTGCCGGGCGACCTGAAGATGACGGCGGCGAAGCTGAACGGCGGCCCCTTCGCCGGCTTCCTCGCCGACGCGGTCGTCGGCCTGCACGAGGCCTACCCGGCCCTGCCGTTCGACGAGCTGCTGAACGACACGGGCCGCAAGGCCATCAAGGACGTCAAGGAGAACTGCCTGTTCGGCACGCTCGGCGCGTTCCTCGGCAAGAAGGTCGAGAGCTTCACCACCGAGGGCTACTCGCTGGAGGAGCTGTACGGGCTGAAGGACTCCGGCGGCAACTCCTGGGGCCAGGCGGTCGAGGAGCAGAAGCTGGGCGTCGACATCGGCGGCCGCTGGTCCGGCGCCAAGTGGAAGATCGGCTTCCCCACGTTCCAGTACCGGGGCGCGCTGGAGGAGATCATCCCGGTCGAGACCCAGGAGGAGACCCGGCGGCTGTACTGCAAGGCCGGGATCCCCACCCAGTTCAAGAACAACTACGCGGGTGAGCACCTGCTGACCGACGGCATGGCCAAGAACGACGTCACCGCGTGGATCTCCGACCGGTTCGCCGGCAAGTGGATGATCGGCAACTGCCCGCTCTTCTGACGGGCGTTCCTTCCGAGCCCCCGCCTCGCGTCCGGCGAGGCGGGGCTTCTCACTTGCTCGCCTTCTTCGACTTCTTCGTCTTCACCTTCGTGCTGCCCGAGGACTCTTCCTCCCACTCGTAGCCCGAAGTCTTCTTCTCACAGTAGCTGTTGTCCACGACGGTGTCGGTGGCGTCGTGCTCGCACCAGCGCTCCTTCTCGGAGCAGGCGGTGAGACCACCCGCGACCACCGCGAGCGTGACCACGGACAGAGCGAGCCTGCGCATCTTTCACCTCTTCGGTATCGGCGTTACGTGGGGAACGTTAACGTCGGCGTGTCCCCCCTCACCAGGGACTCTGCTCCCGATCCTTCCGAGCATCCTGTCCATCGTCACCAGGAGCGATCCGAGGACGAAGAACAACGCCGCATAGGTGACGGCGTTCACCACCACACCGGCGTAGCCGAGTTCCAGCACGTCCAGGAACGGATACGGGTAGCGCAGGTCCCCGGAGGTGACGAACATCCCACGGATGATGGCGAAGGCGAAATAGCCCAGCGGGTAGACGAGCCATATGGCCGCATGGACGTAACGCAGAGCCCCGTGCCGCGCGAACGCCAGCCAGCCGAGCAGCCCCAGGACGGGTGTGGCCATGTGCAGGACCGCGTTGCTGAAGGCGGCGAATCCGTGCTTGGGCTCGGCGGTGGGCGCGAGGACGACGTTGTAAATGAGCCCGGTGATGCAGATGAAGAGTATGGCCGAAGTGAGTACCGGCGGGGGCAACTCTCGTCGCCCGCTCCATAGCCGCCATCCGGTGAGCGCGGCGACGATTCCCAGGTAGACGTTGCTCTGGTTGGTGAAATAGACGACCTGGTCCTTCTGCCCGTGGGCGATGAAGCTCGCCATCTCTCCCAGCAGCACCAGCAGTGCGAGCAGCGACCAGAAGAAAGCCGCGATGACCCGGTTGCGCATCGGGCCAGTGTAGGGACCGGCTGTGAGGGATCGCACAGCTCGCGGGGGTGACGGCTCCCGGGATCCAGTGGTTACGGTTACGTAAGCGTAAGTTATTCGGAGGCTTCGATGACCGCCCTGACCCGCGTCCTGTCCACCCTCACCACCCCGCTGCTCCCCGACGACTACCTGAGCCTGTTCAACCCGCTCTGGTCGACCAGCGAGACTCGCGGCCGGATCGTGGGCGTCCGCCGGGAGACGGCCGAGGCCGCCACCCTCACCATCAAGCCCGGCCTCGGCTGGAAGGAGCACCGCCCCGGCCAGTGGCTGCGCGTCGGCGTCGACATCGACGGCGTCCGGCACTGGCGCAGCTACTCCCTCTCCGGGAAACCCGGCACGGTGGAGATCACCGTGAAGGCGCAGGGCCTGGTGTCGAACCACCTGGTGCACCGCACCCGCCCCGGCACGATCGTGGCCCTGGGCGAACCCGAAGGCGACTTCGTCCTGCCGCCCGAACCGGTGAAACCGCTGTTCATCACCGCGGGCAGCGGCATCACCCCGGTCATGGCCATGCTCCGCGCCGGAGTGCGCGACGCGGTGCTCATCCACAGCGCGCCGTCACGCCCGTCCGTCATCTTCGGCGCCGAACTGCGGCGCGTGGACGGCCTCCGGTACATCGAACGGCACACCCGCGAACAAGGACGTCTGGAGCCGTCCGCGCTGAAGACGCTCGTCCCCGACCTGGACGAACGCCAGATCTACGCCTGCGGCCCCGAAGAGATGCTTCGGGCCCTCGAAGAGCGCTATCCGACCGTCAAGACCGAGCGGTTCCGTCTCACCCAGACGGCCGTCGGGGACGGCGGCGAGGTCACCTTCACCCGCAGCGGCGTCACCGCGCAGACCCGCGGCTCGATTCTCGAGGCCGGAGAGTCGGCCGGCGCGCTGCTGCCCAGCGGATGCCGCATGGGGATCTGCTTCAGCTGCGTCGGGAAGCTGACCTCGGGCAAGGTCCGCGACCTGCGCAACGGGCAGGTCCACGGCGATCCGGGCGACCTCGTGCAGACCTGCGTCTCCGCCCCCGCCGGCCCCTGCGAAATCGACCTGTAAACCCACCCGTGAGGGAGAACCTCGATGAGCACCGCCACCCTGCCCCCCGAGTCGAAGAAGACCCGTCCGCTCAGCCCGTCCACCTCGCACCTCACCACCGAGGACATCGAGGCCATCGGCGCCGAGCTCGAGGCGCTGCGTGAGGAGCTGCTGGCCTCCCGCGGAGAGAAGGACGCCCGCTACATCCGCAACGTCATCAAGCTCCAGCGGGGCCTGGAGCTCAGCGGGCGGGCCGTCCTGTTCGCCGGCTGGTTCCCGCCCGCCTGGGTCGCCGGGACCGCCGCGCTGTCCGCGGCCAAGATCCTGGAGAACATGGAGATCGGGCACAACGTCATGCACGGCCAGTGGGACTGGATGCGCGACCCGAAGATCCACTCCACCACGTGGGAGTGGGACAACACCTCGCCCGCCGAGCAGTGGAAGCACTCCCACAACTACATCCACCACACCTACACCAACATCGTCGGCAAGGACCGCGACATCGGCTACGCCGTCCTGCGCATGACCCCCGAGCAGCGGTGGACGCCGTGGCGGATCGGCCAGCCCGTCTACGCCGCGCTGCTGGCGATGTTCTTCGAGTACGGCGTCGCGCTGCACGACCTGGAGGTCGAGAACGTCCGCCGGGGCAAAAAGCCCCTCTCCGAGACTCGCGAGCAGCTCAAGGCCATCGGCCGCAAGGTCCGCAGGCAGGTCCTCAAGGACTACGTGGCCTTCCCGCTGCTGGCCCTGCCGACCGGCGCCGCCCTGCCCGTCCTGGCCGCGAACTTCACCGCGAACATCGTCCGCAACGTCTGGTCGAACCTCGTCATCTTCTGCGGGCACTTCCCCGACGGGGCCGAGGTCTTCCCGCCCGGCCAGCTGAAGGACGAGACCAAGGGCGAGTGGTACGTCCGCCAGATCCTCGGCTCGGCCAACATCTCCGGAAGCCCGCTGATGCACCTGGCCACCGGCAACCTCAGCCACCAGATCGAGCACCACCTCTTCCCCGACCTGCCCAGCAACCGCTACGCGGAGATCGCACCCCGCGTCCGGGACCTGTGCGACAAGTACGACCTGCCCTACACCACCGACACCCTCGCCGCCCAGATCACCTCCACCTGGAAGAAGATCTTCCGCCTGTCCCTCCCCTGACCCGCGTGTCGCAGGAGGAGCGCACCGGGTCCGGCGCCGGCGCCCCTCGGCGCCGGCTCGCCGCGCACCTCAGGACGCGTAGATCCGGTCGAGCCCTATGAGCACGGCGTCCGAGCGGGTGTCGGCACGCAGCTCTTCGGTGAATCCCGCGCCCGAGTAGCAGGCGAGCACCGTGTCGCTCACGTCGTAGCCCTTGGCCGCGAGCAGGTCACGGGCCCGGGCGAGCCTCGCGACGTGGCCGTGCCCCATCCGCTCGCCCCACTTGGCCTCGCCGAGCGACAGGATCCGCCGGGGCGCGTCAGCGTGCCGGGGCCCGAACACCACCACGTCGATCTCTATCTGCGTTTTGGAAGCCGGGTCGTTGACAACGCCGGAACGCACCTCACCTGGCGGTTCCGCGAGGAACTCCCGCGCCTCCGGCTGGAGTGCGAACTCACGGCAGAGCTCTTCGAAGTGCGGGCCCACCACACACTTGTCGAAGGTCGCGCGCTGGTCGCGCCACACCGCTTCCGTTTCCCGCCCGGCCTCGAGCCGCGCGTAGTCAGGCCACATGATCGCCTGGTAGAAGGTGACGAGCGGCTCGATGATCCGATAGGTGCTCCTGCCGCTGCGGAAGGCGTCGGGCTCCTTGGCCAGCAGGGCGCAATCTTCGAGCACGTTGAGCGGGTGGGCGATCTCCGGCGTCTTGCGTCCCACATAGTTCGCGATCCCGCCGTAAGTCGTGTTGCCTTGCGCTACGGCTGCGAGCACCGAGTGGTACAGACCCGGATCGCGGATCTCGGTCTCCTCCGCCAAGAGATATCGGGCTTCCCTGAACAGGGGGCTCTGCGGGTTCAGGACCGTGCGGGTCACCCAGCCGTCGAAGTCGTCCAGCCCGTCAGGTGCGTCATAGGCCACGAACTCCCGCCGGTACGCGGGGGTGCCACCGACCACCGCATGCAGCAGGACCGCGAGACGCGGATCCTCGACGCCCCAGAAAACCGCGGCGTCCCGGTAACCGAACGGTTTGACCAGCAGTTCCAGGCTCGCCCTGCCCCGCAACGGAGCCTGGCCGGAAAGAAGCCCACCCATGACCGACATGGCGGAGCCGCACAGGATCAACCTGACCCGGCTCGACCGGCCGGAGCCTCCCGGCCCCAGCTCCCGCTGGATGATCGACGGCAGCGAAGGCGACGCCCGGACGAGGAAAGGGAACTCGTCGATGACCACGGCCATCGGCCTGTCGCGGACCTCGGTGAACAGGTGGCCGATCGCGTCGCACGAGCCCTGTCGAACACATGCTCTGGCTTGACCGCCACCACGCGCCTCTACTCCAGGCACCTACTCAATCGCAGTTGACTAAATCATAGTTGAGTGATTCGAGGAACACTGGCCGCAGTGCGGCGGGTCGAGGTCGGCGCGCCGCGCACCCCCGCCGGGTTCCGTTCGCCCGGCACCTACTTTCCCGGCGTCATCGCCGCCGGGACCTACCGGTCGCGCGGCGGCAAGGACTTCTGGGACGTGCGGGACCCGGCCGGCTCCCTGGTCATCGACCTGGAGGGCGCGGACTACCGACGGCTGGTCGTGGAGGTCGAGGACCCCGAGCGGACCGCAGCCGAGATCCGGGCCGAGATCCGGTGAGCGGCCCCGCCGCGCGGAACGGCTCGTGGCCGGGCCGCCGTGGCCGGATTCCTGGGACACGGCGGAGCTTAGGGTGGACGGCGTGGACGAGGTCGACGAAACCTTCGAACGGCAGAGGTCTCGGCTGACCGGGCTGGCGTACAGGATGCTCGGCTCCCGCCAGGACGCCGAGGACCTCGTGCAGGAGGCCTACATCCGGTGGGCCGGGGCCGGAGAGATCGAGCATCCGCGGGCTTGGCTCACCAAGGTGGTGAGCAACCTCTGCCTGAACGAGCTGGCCTCGGCCCGGGTACGCCGGGAGTCCTACGTCGGGCCATGGCTGCCCGAACCCGTCTTCACCGACGATGATCCGGTGGAACTGCGGGACAGCGTCTCGTACGCGCTGCTGACGCTGATGGAGCGGCTCACCCCCGCCGAGCGGGCCGTGTTCGTGCTCAAGGAGGCGTTCGGGTACTCCCATCACGAGATCGCGGGATTCCTCGACCTCACGGACGCCAACACGCGGCAACTGCACAGCAGGGCACGGCGCCGGCTGGGGGACGGGGCCCGGTTCACGCCCTCGCCCGAGGAGCAGAGGCGGCTGGTCGAGCGGTTCCTGGCCGCCGCGCTCGAAGGGGACGTCGACGGGCTCACCTCGCTGCTCGCCGCCGAGGCCACCGCCTGGTCCGACGGCGGAGGCAGGACCAGCGCCGCGCTGCGCCCGATCACCGGACGGGACAGGGTGCTGCGGTACGTCCTGGGTCTCGTGCGCAGGCTCGACGGGGCCGAGGCGGTCCTGACCGAGCTCAACGGGGAGCCCGCCCTGATCACCTTCGGGGAGGGGGCTCCGTTCACCGCCACGGTGTTCGAGGTGGGCGAAGAGGGCCTCACCGGGCTTCGGACGGTGTTGAATCCCGAAAAACTCGGTCTGCTCGCCCGACGGCTGTCACATTCCTGAGCCCTGTCCGGTTCTCCTCTGACGAAGACCCCTGAGAGGAGAACACGATGATCATCGTGACCGGAGCGTCCGGGACCCTGGGAACGCCGCTGGTGCGGCGGCTGGTGCGGGACGGCGCCGACGTCCACGGGCTCAGCCGTCGAGCCCGGCGAGGAGGAGGCGTCACCTGGCACGCGGGGGATCTCGCCGAGGGACCGGCCGTCCTGGCGGAGGCCGACACGATCGTGCACCTGGCCAGCGACCCGTTCAAGAAGGGAGCGGACGTCGCGCAGGCTCGGGGGCTGCTGAAGGCCGCGCGGCCGGACGCCCGCCTCGTCTACATCTCGATCGTCGGGATCGACCGCCACCCCTACTCCTACTACCGCACCAAGCTGGCCGTGGAACGCATGATCGAGTCCTCCGGGCGGCCGTACACGATCCTGCGCGCCACCCAGTTCCACGAGTTCGTCGCCCGCTTCTTCGACGCCATGAGCAGGGGCCCCGCCTACATCGTGCCGTCGCGGACGTCCTGCCGGCCCGTCGCCGCGGCCGAGGTCGCGGCGCGGCTCGCCGAACTCGCCCTCGGAGAACCCGCGGGCCGCGTCCCCGACCTGGGCGGGCCGGAGGTCCGCGGCACCAAGGACCTGGCCCGCACCTACATGGAGATCACCGGGAAGCGGCGGCCGCTGATCCCGGTGCGCCTCCCCGGCAAGACCGGCCGCGCCTTCCGGGAGGGGCTGCACCTGGCCTCCGCTCCCGGAGGCAGCCAGACCTGGCCGGAATTCCTCGCCGAGCGGCTCCTGTCTTCGACTCCGCGGCCATAGAGTGATCATCTCGACTGCCTTGGGGAGGCGGATGCCCGTGTTCCGCGCCATCAGCCGTACCGCCGTCGCCGGGACCGCCGCCGGAGCCCTTGCGACGGGACTCTTCGTCGCCGTGCCCGGCCAGGCGTCCGCCAAGCCGCGCAACTGGCTCAACTGTTCCTCGGAGCACTCCCCGAAGCGGGCCGAACGGCTGGAGACGAAGCTGCGCAAGGCCGTCGGAGGCCGGTCGGGCACCATGTCGTTCGCGCTGTACGACCGCGAACACAGAATCGGCTGCTACTACGGCACGGGGCGGCACTACGACTCGGCCAGCACGGTCAAGGTCACCATCGTCGCCGCGCTGCTGCGCACCGCCCAGAAGCAGAAGCGCGAACTGACCGCGCGGGAGAGGTCCCTGGCTCGCGCCGCCATCACCCGTTCGGACAACGACGCCGCCACCGCGCTGTGGCGGCGGCTCGGCCGCGCCCGCGTCCAGGGCCTCCTGGACGCGGTGGGCATGCGCGCCACCCGGCTCGACCCCGGCGGCCACTGGGGGCTCACCCGGACCACCGCAGTGGACCAGCTCCGGCTGCTGATCATGCTGACCCGCAAGGGCGACGTCCTCACCGGCGAATCCCGCCGCCACCTGCTGGCGCTCATGTCGCAGGTGGTGCGCGGGCAGCGGTGGGGTACCCCCGCCGGGGTCTCCTCGAAGACCAAGGTGCGGGTGAAGAACGGCTGGCTTCCCCGCGCCACCCACGGATGGCGTGTCCACAGCCTGGGGATATTCGGCGACGAGCGGCGGGACTACATGATCGCCGTGCTCACCCACGACAACCCCTCCCTCCAGTACGGGATCACGAGCATCGAACGGGTCTCGCGGGTCGTCCACGGCACGCTCGTCCCCGAGTCCAACGCCCGCTGGATCCCCACCCCGCACCCGCCCGAGATCGGCGACGGCAGCGCCCCCTTCGACGTGGACCGGCCCGCGGAGGACTGAAACGGCGATGGCATATCCAGCGGGAAGCCGGCCCGAAGGGCCGGCTTCAAGGCGGGTTGACCGGAACCTGCCTGTCCTCTGACCAGCCGTCACAACCCGATAACCGGGATGAAGCAGACACGAAACGCGCTCCCAGCAGTCTGCGGACATGACCGGGGACCTGCAGTTCCGCGAGATCCATGGTTACCGCCGCGCCTTCCGCATGCTCGGCGACGGGCCGCCCCTGCTGCTGATCCACGGCATCGCCGACAGTTCCGAGACCTGGCTGCCCGTCCTGCCCGCACTGGCCGAGCACCACACCGTCATCGCCCCCGACCTGCTCGGCCACGGCCGGTCCGACAAACCCCGCGCCGACTACGCCGTCGCCGCCTACGCCTGCGGCATGCGCGACCTCCTCGCCGTCCTGGGCGTCGACCGGGTCAGCGTCGTCGGACACTCCCTCGGCGGCGGCGTCGCCATGCAGTTCGCCTACCAGTTCCCCGAACGCTGCGAACGCCTCGTACTGGTCTCCAGCGCCGGCATCGGCCCCGAGATGCACGCCGTGTTCCGGCTGGCGACCCTTCCGGGGGCGGGCCCCGCCCTGAAGGTCCTGTCCGCCCCGCCCCTGCGCAACGCCGTCCTGGCGACCGCCCCCGCGCTGCGCCTGCTCGGCGGCGCCGGCCTCGGCCCCGACCTGGACTACGCCCTGAACCGCTACGCCGAACTCGCCGACCCCACCGCCCGCAAGGCCTTCCTCCGCACCGTCCGCGCCGCCGCCGACCCCGGCGGCCAGGCCATCACCATGCTCGACCGCAGCTACCTGGCCCGCCACCTCCCCACCCTCATCATCTGGGGCTCCCGCGACACCATCATCCCCGCCGCCCACGCCCGGCGCGCCCAGCAGGCCCTGCCCGGCAGCAGGCTGGAGATCTTCGAAGGGGCCGGCCACTTCCCCCACCACCACGACCCCGCCCGCTTCGCCGACCTGATCACCGCCTTCCTCCGCGACACCGCCCCCGGCCCCTTCGACCGGCGCATGTGGCAGGAAGCCCTCCGCGAAGGCAGCCCCGGCACGCCCGGCGCCTCCAGCGGCGCCTGACCCCTCGACGAAGCCTCACCCCGGCCGTTCGGCGTGAAGTGACGCAGACGGCGGAGGGGACGGTCCGCCTAAAGTGGGGGGGTGAGCGAGCCCAAGGCCATCGGTCGGTCGGAACAGACCCGAGAGTTGATCGTGGACACGGCGCTGCGGCTGTTCCGGGAACGCGGCTACGACGCGACGACCATGCGGGCGATCGCCAAGGAGGCCGGGGTCTCCGTCGGGAACGCCTACTACTACTTCGGCTCCAAGGAAGAACTGGTCCAGGCCTACTACGACGAGCTGCAGGAGTCGCACAACGCCGCCTGCGAGGCCGTCCTCGCCCGGGAGAAGGAGTTCGCCAGAAGGCTGCTGGGAGTGCTGCGCGCCCGCGTCGACACGATGGTCCCGTACCACGAGTTCGCCGGGAAGTTCTTCAAGCTCGCGGCCGAGCCGACCAGCCCGCTCAGCCCGTTCAGCTCCGAGTCCGGCCCCTCCCGGGAGGCCGCCGTCGCGCTCTACCGCAACGTCGTGGACGGCGCGACCGACCTCCGGCTCGACCCCGACTTCCAGCAGGAACTGCCCGAACTGCTGTGGCTGTACTCCATGGGCATCGTCCTGTACTGGGTGCACGACGGCTCGCCCGGCTGCCGCAAGACCTACCTGCTGGTCGACCGGACGGTCCCGCTCGTCACCAAGATGGTGGGGATGTCCCGGCTCCCGGGTTTCCGGTCGGTCACCCGGGAACTGGTGGACATCATCCGCAGCGTCCGCGCCTGACCGGCGCTCAGCCCAGGCCCAGCGCCTTCCTGGCGAAGCCGATCTCGGCCTCCACCTGCTTGATGCGCTCCTCCACCACGAGCGAACCGTGGCCCGCGTCGTACCGGTAGACGTCGTGGGGGACGCCGAGCTCGCCGAGCCGCGCCAGATAGTTGTCGATCTGACGGATCGGGCAGCGCGGGTCGTTCTCCCCTGCGAGGATCAGCACCGGGACCTTCACCGCCTCGACATACGTGATCGGTGACGACTCGCGGTACTTCTCCGGCACCTCCTCGGGGGAGCCGCCGAACAGGGAGCGGTCGAAGGCCTGCAGCGCCTCCATCTCGTCCTCGTAGGCGGCGACGTAGTCGGCGACCGGGACCGCGGCGACCGCGACGGACCAGTCGTCCGGCTGGGTGCCGATGCCCAGCAGCGTCAGGTAGCCGCCCCAGGAACCGCCGGCCAGCACCAGCTTCTCCGGGTCGGCGAGCCCCGTCTCGACGACCTTGTCCCGGACCGCCTTGACGTCCTCGAGTTCGATCAGGCCGACCTTCTCCTCCAGCGCGTCCCGCCAGGCCGAGCCGTAACCGGTGGAACCCCGGTAGTTGACCTGGACGACCGCGAACCCGTGGTCGACCCAGGCCGCCGTACCCGGGTTGAACGCGTCGACGTCCTGGGCCGTCGGGCCGCCGTGCACGTCGAAGACCGTGGGGAACGGCCCCTCGCCCTCCGGCTTGGACACCAGCGCGTGGATCCTGCCGCCGGGGCCCTCCACCCAGAGGTCCTCCACCGGGACGGACGGCGGGGCCGCATCCCCGGGCGGGGTCAGCACGACGGCGCCCGTGGTGGAACGGATCACCGGGGGCTCGGCCGCGCAGGTGAAGCTGTACTCGACGGTGCCGTCCGGACGGGCGGTGGCGCCCCCGAGACAGCCGCGCGGGGTGTCGATACGCTCCAGCTCGCCGGACTCCAGGTCGTAGCGGAACAGCTCGTCCCGCGCCTCGTAGCCGTGCGAGACCAGCAGGCTCCTCCCGTCGGGGAACCAGCTCGCGCCCACCTCGCCCGGCAGGTCGAAGACCAGCTCCTGCTCCTCGCCGGTGAGCGGGTTCCACAGGAGCAGCTCCTCCTTGCCGCGGCGCTCGTGGTCGACCAGCAGCCGCGGGTCGCCCTCCACCGGGGAGAAACCCGACGGGCCGACGCCCTTGCCGGGCCCGTCCCACAGCTCGGCCGCCACCGAACCGTCCGGGCGCAGGATCTTCAGCGCCGGATGCCGGCTGTCACCGTGCTCGCTGTGCCCGATCGCGATCAGGTTCTCGTCGCGGGAGAGACCGCCCAGATAGGCGTTCTCCGCGTGCTCGTAGATCGTCACGGGTTCCCGGCCCGGGTCGAGCAGGTGCACCGACGTGCCGTGCCGCCCGCTCCGCCCGACCAGCACCCGGCCGCTGCGGCCCAGCGCGAGACCCGCCGGGTAGGACGGCTCCAGCGGGGTGGCGGGCACCGCCTCGCCGCCCTCGAAGGGCTGCCTCATCCACGCCCCGAACTCGTCGCCGTCGCTGTCGGCGAACCACCACAGCTCCCGCCCGTACGGGTCGAGCCCGCCCATCAGCGTCCCGTTGGGGCGGCTGGTCGCCTGCCGCTGCTCCCCCGTCTCCCGGTCCCAGGTGTAGATCTCCCAGGTGCCGCTGGCATTGGAACGGAAGACCGACCGTTCCGGAGCCTCGCGCGCCCACCCCGGCAGGCTCACCCGCGCAGCCCGGAACCGCTGCTTCCACCTCTCGTCGCTCATGGCTCCTGTCTATCCCACCGCGAACGGTGAATCGTGTCTTCTGCCACAGGCTGATCCGGCGCGACGGCCCGGCCCCTGTTCGGGCCGCCGCGCGATGTTCCACGTGGAACATCAGCGGAGGCGGCGGATGTCTCCGTAGGCGCGGTAGAAGCCGCCCCGGCCGGCCGGGCGGACGCCGTCGACCAGATAGCGGGCGCCGGGCTCGCGGATCTCCTTGGGGAACTGGACCCGCCAGGTGGTGTCGTAACCGGAGGAGACGACCCGGACCCTCAGGCGGGAGCCGTCCTCGTAGCACTCCAGGACGATGCCGCCGTCGGCCGAATCCGCGGTCTCCAGGACGACGGTGGGCTCGACCACGGGAAGCGAGGCCGCCGCCTTGACGTCCCGGGCCTGGGGAAGGGAGCCCTGCTGCGCGGCCAGGATCGCCTGCTCGGTGGCGTCGATGCAGGCGAGGGTGCCGTTCGTGGTGACGATGTAGAGCCGGCCGTCGAGGTACTGCATCGAGAACGCCGAACCGCACCCCGTGCCGAGCTTCCACAGGCGGTCGCCCGACTGGTCGAAGCAGTAGATCGAGGAGGAGCTGTCGCCCGCGAAGACGTAGCGTCCGTCCGGGGCGGTGGCGCAGGAGTAGACGGTGGCGTCGCACCGGTAGACGGCCTCGACCGCGCCGCTGTCCTTGGCGAGCTGGTGGACCTCGTTGCGGCTGGTCCCGGCGTAGACCGAGTCGCGTTCCTGCCAGCCGAACAGCACGGAGCCGCGCAGCTCCCTGCGCCAGAGGGGGGTGCCGTCACCGGCGTCGAAACGGGTGACGCCCCACGAGTCGCCGTAGTAGACGGCGTCGGTGTCGCAGCGGACCATCCACGCCGAGTCGCCCTCGTTGTTGCGGGCCCACTGGAACTCGTCCTCGTGGTCGATCGTGGTGACCCGGCCCTGCACGTCGGAGACGCCGAGCGTGCCGTCGTGGATGTCGATCCAGTAGATGTCGACGTCCTGGGCGATCTCGTAGGCGACCCGGGGGACCTTGCCGCTGAGGTCGTACACCCTGCCGTCGTCGCAGCCGGCGTAGATCCAGAAGTCGTCGGCGACGATGCACTTCACCCCGTCGGGCAGCCGGAACCGGCCCGAGACCGTGCCGTCGTGCTGCAGCGTGAAGACGTCGCCGCTCTCGTTGCCGACCCAGCAGCGCTCCTCGTCCACGAAGATCCCGAACGCCGGGGCGCCGCTGGCGAAACGCCACAGGACGGGGGCCTGGCGCGCGGTGGAGCGGGTGCTGGCGACCGGGCGCCGGGTCACCGACCGCGCCTGCCGGACCCCGCGGACGGCCGGCGCGTACCCCTTGCGGACTTTCTCGCCCACCTTCTTCGCGGCGGCGGCGACCGCCTTGGCCTCGGTCGCGAACTCGGTGGTCTTGGCCTGGCCGGGGGCGCCGATCCGCCCGTAGGTGATCGTCACCCGGGTGCCGGACCGCACCACTTCGTAGAACTTGTGGGCGCTGCCGCCGTCCTCCGAGAGCTCCAGGTAGTCCGTCTGCGCGCTCAATTCCGCTTCTCCTTGATCGGGGGGTGCCCCGAGCTTAGGAAGAGCCACTGACATTCCTCGGACACCGGCGGCCCGGCCCCCGGTGAACAAGGGGCCGGGCCGTCGGCGACAGGACGTCGGACGGTCAGCTCAGGCGGCGGATGTCGCCGTACGCTCGGTAGAAGCCGCCCCGGAGGGCGGGACGGACGCCCTCTACCAGGTAGCGGGTACCGGGTTCGCGGATGTCCTTGGGGAACTGGACGTTCCAGGTGGAGTCGTAGCCGGAGGAGACGGCTCGGACCCGCAACCGGGAGCCCTCCTCGAAGCACTCCAGGACGACCCCCTCCTCGGCGGAGGCGGCACTCTCCAGGACGGTGGTGGGCTCGACCACGGCCGGAGCGTCGGCCGTCTTGACGTCCACGACCTGGGGAACGCTGCCCGCCCCTGCCGCCTGGAGCGCCTCCTCCGAGACGTCGACGCAGACCATGGCGCCCATCGTGGTGGCCAGGTAGAGCCTGCCGTCGAAGTACTGCATCGAATACGCCGAGCCGCAGCCGGTGGCGACCTTCCACAGGCGGACGCCGGACCGGTCGAAGCAGTAGACGGACGACATGTTGTCGGCGGCGAAGATGCGGCCGCCGCCGGGCGTGGTCGAGCAGGAGAAGACCGACGCGTCACACGAGTAGATCGTCTCCACCCGGCCGGTGTCCTTGGCGAGCTGGTAGACCTTGCCGTTCTCGGTCCCCGCGTAGACCATGGCGCCCTCCTGCCAGCCGAACAGGACGCCGCCCGGCAGGGCCGTGCTCCAGACGGGGGTACCGTCCTCGATCCGGAAACGGCTGACGCCCCGGGAGTGGCCGCAGTAGAGGCCCTCCTCGTCGCAGCGCACCATCCAGGCCGCGCTGCCGCCGCTCTTACGGGACCACTGGGACTCGTCCTCGTGGTCGATCAGGGTGACCTGGCCGGTCTTGTCGGAGACGCCGAGCATGCCGTCGTTGACGTCGAGCCAGTAGATCTCGGTGTTCTCGGCGATCTCGTACGCGACCCGGGGCACCTTGCCGCCGAGGTCGTACACCCTGCCGTCGTTGCAGCCCGCGTAGACCCAGAAGCCGTCGGCGACGATGCACCTCACTCCGCCGGGCAGCCGGAACCGGTCGGAGACCGTCCCGTCGTGGCGGACCTTGGACACCTCTCCCCGCTGGTCGCCGACCCAGCAGTGCCGGTCGTCGACGAAGAGCCCGTACGTGCGCGCGATGCCGGACATCCGCCAGAGGACGGGAGCCGGCGTGGGCTTCGGCCCCATGCCCCGCACGGCCCGCACGTACCCCGCGTAGAACCTGTCGTTGAGCTTGCTCGCGGTGTCGGCGATCGCCTTCCGCTCGGTGTCGAACTCGGTGGTCCTGGTCCGTCCGGCCTTCCCGACCTGCCCGTATGTCACCGTCACCCGTGCGCCGGACCGCTCCACCTCGTAGAACCTCGGGGTGGTACCCCGCTTCGAGAGCTCGAGATAGTCCGTCTGCCTGCTCATTCCTTTGATCTCCCTGACCCTGGCGGGGGCAAGCCGAGCTTACGGAGATCCGCCGACATTCCCGAAATGGCGACGGCCCGCCCCCGTGCGCGGGGAGCGGGCCGTCGGAGAACCCGAGGATCAGGCGGTGAACTCGGTGGCGACGAGCTCGGCGATCTGGGCGGTGTTCAGCGCCGCGCCCTTGCGCAGGTTGTCGCCGCACAGGAACAGGTCGAGGGCCTTGGGGTCGTCCAGGGAGCGGCGGACCCGGCCGACCCAGGTGGGGTCGGTGCCGACGACGTCGTTCGGGGTCGGGAACTCGTGCGCCTCGGGGTTGTCGCTGAGGACGACGCCCGGCGCCGAGGCCAGGACGGCCTGCGCCTCGGCCTGGTCGACCTCCCGCCGGAAGACCGCGTGCACGGCCAGCGAGTGGGTGGTGACGACCGGGACCCGCACGCAGGTCGCGCTGACCCGCAGGTCCGGCAGGCCCAGGATCTTGCGGGACTCGTTGCGGACCTTGAGCTCCTCCGACGACCAGCCGCCGTCCTTGAGGGAGCCCGCCCACGGCACGACGTTCAGCGCCAGCGGCGCCGGGAACGGCCCCTCTTCGCCGACCACGGCCCGCACGTCACCCGCGCGCTGGCCCAGCGAGCGGTTGCCCGCGACCTTCTCCAGCTGCGAGTACAGGGTGTCGATGCCCTCCTGGCCCGCGCCGGACGCGGCCTGGTAGGAGGCGACGACGAGCTCGGCGAGCCCGTACTTGCGGTGCAGCGCCCCCATCGCGACGATCATCGACAGGGTGGTGCAGTTCGGGTTGGAGATGATCCCCTTCGGGCGGGCCTTGGCGGCGTCCGGGTTCACCTCGGGCACGACCAGCGGGACGTCCGGGTCCATCCGGAAGGCCCCGGAGTTGTCGACGGCGACCGCGCCGCGCTCGGCGGCGATCGGCGCCCACTGCGCGGACACCTCGTCCGGGACGTCGAACATCGCGATGTCGACGCCGTCGAAGACCTCGGGGGCCAGCGCCTGGACGACGACCTCCTCGCCGCGGACGGTCAGCTTCTTGCCGGCCGAGCGGGGCGAGGCCACCAGGCGGATCTCGCCGTAGACGTCCTCGCGCTTGGACAGGATGTCGAGCATGACGGTGCCGACGGCGCCGGTCGCGCCGACGACGGCCAGAGTGGGCTTGCGGCTCATCGGCCGGTACCTCCGTAGACGACTGCCTCGACCTGGTCGGCGTCGAGGTCGAAAGCTCTGTGCACTGCCTGGACCGCGGTGTCGACGTCGTCCTGACCGACGATCACCGAGATCCGGATCTCCGAGGTGGAGATCATCTCGATGTTGACGCCCGCGTCCGCGATCGCGCCGAAGAAGGTGGCGGAGACGCCGGGGTGGGAGCGCATGCCCGCGCCCACCAGCGAGATCTTGCCGATGCGGTCGTCGAACCGCAGCGACTCGAAGCCGATCTTCTCCTGCGCCTTGTTCAGCGAGGACAGCGCGGTCTGCCCGTCCGCGCCCGGCAGCGTGAAGGAGATGTCGGTCCTGCCGGTCGAGGCCGCCGACACGTTCTGCACGACCATGTCCAGGTTGATCTCGGCCTCGGCCAGCGTCCGGAAGATCGCGGCGGCCTCGCCGATCCGGTCCGGAACCCCCACCACCGTGATCTTGGCTTCGCTCCGGTCGTGCGCGACGCCGGAGATGATCGCGTGCTCCACCTCGGTCCCCTCAGTGCTCGCGACGACCCACGTGCCTTCCTTCTGGCTGAACGAGGACCGCACGTGGATCGGAATGTTGTAGCGGCGCGCGTATTCGACGCACCGCAGGTGCAGGATCTTCGCCCCGGACGCGGCCAGCTCCAGCATCTCCTCGTAGGAGATCCTCGGGATCTTCTGGGCGGCCGGGACGATCCGCGGGTCGGCGGTGAACACGCCGTCGACGTCCGTGTAGATCTCGCAGACGTCGGCGTTCAGCGCCGCGGCCAGCGCGACGGCCGTCGTGTCGGACCCGCCCCGCCCCAGCGTGGTGATGTCCTTGGTGTCCTGCGACACCCCCTGGAACCCCGCCACGATGCAGATCGAGCCGTCCTCGAGGGCGTTGCGGAGCCGCCCCGGCGTCACGTCGATGATCTTCGCTTTACCGTGGGAGCTGTCCGTGATCACACCGGCCTGCGAGCCGGTGAACGATTTGGCCTCGTGCCCCAGGTTGGCGATCGCCATGGCGAGCACCGCCATGGAGATCCGCTCACCCGCGGTGAGCAGCATGTCCAGCTCCCGCGCGGGCGGCAGCGGGGAGACTTCCTGGGCCAGGTCGATCAACTCATCCGTCGTGTCGCCCATCGCGGAGACGACGACCACGACGTCGTTTCCGGCCTTCTTGGTGGCAACGATGCGCTGGGCTACCCGCTTGACGCATTCCGCGTCGGCGACGGAGGAGCCGCCGTACTTCTGCACGACAAGAGCCACGGTAGGGGCGCTCCTCAGTAGATCGGGGTGCGGCTTGACCCGTCGAGTCTACCGAGGCCACCCCATGACCTTTCATCCGGTTATTCCCCCGAGCCGAGGCCGCATGCCCGAGCAGAGGGAGGCCTGAAGGCACAGACGCACCCGACGACTCCGAGGTGCTTCGCCGATCTAAGACCGATCCACCCGGCGACGAGAGTGCTTGGTGGCTCGGTAGGCCTCGACCGACTTCCGCGAGGATCTCCAGATCCCGTCGGCTCCTTGAACCGCGTTCAGGCGGCCGCGCTGTGCCGCCTGCCGCAATGCCGCGAGCGAGAACTCCTCATCGACGAGAGCGGTGAGCGGGACCAGCCGTGCCGGCCCTGCCACGTTGGGAACGATGAACCGATTGAGGTTGTCCTCCATCGCGCGGGCGATCAACTCGCCCAGCGCGCCGAAGTCTCCGGCGTCGGCCCGGCGCAGCGCCGCCAGGTAACCGGCTCGCTGACGCTTGAAGATGATGATCGGCGGATAGCCCAGGCGGACGAGAGTCAGGTTGAGCACCAGCCGGCCGGTGCGCCCGTTACCGTCGAGGAACGGATGAATGCGTTCGAACCAGTTATGGATCTTCGCGAGCTCTTCCGGGAGGGGCCGATCGCCCACCTCACCGGACTCGATCCTCTCGCCCAGGGCGCAGGCGGCTTCGCTCCACTGCTGGATCTCAGAGGGGACCAGCGGCCATGCCGGCGGTGTCATGCCTTCTGCGAACGGCGCGATGTCGTGCTCGCGGAAGTTCCCGGGGCTCTCCCGCTCTGTTGCTTCGGGCGGCGGAGCGATGTTCCAGACAGGCGTCATGGAGATGGTGTGGATGTGTCGGATCTCGTTGATGGTGATCAGGCGGCCGTCATGCCAGGAATCGGGTTCCAGCGCCTGTCCGTAGACCCAGCGCGCCGCTTCCGCGTAGCCCTGGACCTCGTTGTACTCCCGCAGCGGCTTGGCTCCGACCGCGCGCCCCTGATCCAGGAGGGTCTGCACCTCGCGGAGAACCAGGGTGTTGCCCTCCAGCGCGGTCGAGTGATGCGCCTCCTCATGCCAGATCTCAGACCAGACCTGCTCGGCTTCATGTGGATTCGGTAGACCGCCGTATCGGTCATCAAGCTCCGCGAGCGCCCTGCTCAGCCGCTCGTACACGGTGCTCCTGCTCGGTCGCCCCCGCCCCGCCAAGGTGGCCCCCCGCCATCCAGAATTTGATAACCCAAACCGACACCCAATTGAACTTATCAAGTTCGGGCTTCCGAAGGCGGTGACTTCGATGAACCGCCGACTTCCCCAGGAGCCGGTGTCCACACCCCTGTCCGGGCCGCGGAACACCCATCAGCGCCCTTCGTCGCCTTCGTCGCGGAAGGCGACGACGACCAGGCCGTGAGCTCGGCCTCCGCAGCGGGGTGCTGGTCGAGGAACGTGATCAGCCTGTTCTTCCAGATCTCCTCCGCGACGCGCCGCCTGCTCGCGAGAACCTCGCCTTCGAGAAGAGCGAAGTCGTCGCGCGTGCGGTCGAGCTCCTGCGGTGACCGATCTGATCGGCCGGGTCCGCGGACGGCCCGGCCCTGACCGCGCCACGCTGATGGAGATGGCATTCTGAGCTGCGCGAACCCGAAGGTCCGGGACTCCTGTCCCGTCCTGACCGGGAATTCCTCCCGCGACGCGGGTCGAGGCCGCGAAAAACTGCTCGGGGCGAAGAACATGGCCCCATGAGCGAAGCAGATTTCGACCGTGTCGACGCCAACCCCCCGGAAGGCACCCCTTCCTGGCTTGAGCTGACGGTCCCCGACCCTGATCGGGCCAGGGAGTTCTACGGAGAGATGTTCGGCTGGACCTTCGAGGAGGACCTCTGCCTCCTCAACGGCCTGCCCGTGGCGGCCATCCGCACCCCCAGCGAGGAGGTTCCCGGGCCCGAGTGGACGGTCTTCTTCGCCGTCGACGACTGCGACCAGGCGGCCAAGCGGGTGAACGCGGCCTGGGGGCGGGTCCTCCGGCCGCCCTACGAGGACGGCGACCGGGGAAGAGCGGCACTGGCGGCCGACCCCACCGGAGCCCGCTTCGGCCTATGGCAGGGCCGGGAACTCCCCGGAACGCGGCTCGTCAACGGCTATGGCACCTTCATCTTCAACGAGCTCCCCGCCACCGACGGGGAGCGCTCGCTGGCCTTCTACCAGGAGATCTTCGACTACCTCCCGTCCGGCTCCAGCTCCAGCAGCGACCTCGTGCGCCTCGACGGACACACTGTGGCCTCGATCATCCCCCACGAGGTCATAGAGGAGGACGACGAGCCGACCGAGAACGACCGGAACCACCTGGTGAAGTCGGACGGCTCCCTCCACCTGCCCGGCCACGGCTCCTGGCTGACCTACTTCGCGGTCGACGACGCGCACAAGGCGGTGGAACGCCTACAGGAGGCCGGCGGCTGGGCCTACTCCCAGAGCCCGATGGAATGCCCCTGGGGCAGCATCGCCACCGTCAAGGACCCCCTCGGCACCCCCTTCCGCCTCATAGAACCCTGGGACGTCATCTGAGATCCGGCCGACGCCAGAGACCCTTTCCAGAGGAGTCTCTCCTCTTTCATGGCTTCCTGTGCACGGTGAGCTACGGAGCCGATCCGGTGTGCGGAGAGTTACCATCAGAGAGCCCACCGCGATGGCCAGGAGGAAGACAGGGCGAGCGGAACGTGGCTCAGGATAAGAGGTTCGGGCCGTACACCGTCCTTGACCTGCGTGAGCTTCCCGATGATGGAAAGGGCTTCGAGCTCGAGGACGGGTGGCTGATCGAGAGGGCCGCCGACGCACGGCACAACTGGGTGATGCGTGCTCTGGCGCGGCTGCTCGACGCGGCGGTGCGTGAGGCCAGGGCCGACGTGCTCGTCCTTGACGGCGGCGAGTGGGAGATGAGCACACCGGCGGGGATCAGGAAACCCGATGTGTTCATGGTTCCCCGCGAGGTCGCGCGGGCGGCCATCGTCGACGAGTCACCGAAAGTGATCCCGGGACGTGAGGTGCTGCTCTTGGCCGAGGTCATCTCACCCGGCAGCGGCAGCGAGCGCACCGATCGGGTGCGCAAGGTGGCGGACTACGCGGCCACGGGCATCCCGCAGTACTGGATCGTCGAGCACACGCCGACGCCGCTGGTCCACAGACTCGCCCTGCACGGCGAGACCTATACGTCCGTCGCATTGCCGACCGGTGTCGGCTTCCTCGTCACAGCCGAGATCGAAGCCGACAAGCCCCTTCCCGTCACCTTCGACCCGGCCGTTCTCATGGACTTCTGATCAGCGTCGACGACACGTCGTGAGCGGGGGACGAGCGTCAGTCTTCCGTGTCCGGTGGCTCGATGGCCGCCAAGGTCACGGTGCCGTCGGCCGCGACGGACCAGCCGGGGTTGTGGCAGACCTCCCAGCGGTGGCCGTCGGGGTCGGCGAAGTAGCCGTGGTAGCCGCCGAACGCCGCGTGTCGCGGCTCTTTGAGGACGGTCGCTCCCGCCTCGCGGGCCCGCCGCATGGCCGCGTCCACTTCGGCGGGTGAGCCGAGGTTCTGCGCGAGGGTGAACGGTGTACCGGCCGTCGCCGCGTGTCCCGTGTCGGCGCCGAGATCGGCCAGAGGGAAAAGCGCGAGGGCCAGCCCCTTGCCGACCTGATAGAAGACGATCTCGTCCAGGTCGAGCAGCGGTGTCCAGCCCAGGCCCCGACTGTAGAACCGGCGGCTGACCCGCAAGTCCCCGACGCCCAGCGTCACCAGGTTCAACTGCTGGTCCATGCATCACCCCGTGCCGGTAGGAGATCGCCGTCCGGCCGCAACGCTACCGGCACTACAGGTCGTGACGACCTGAGCGGATTTCCTTCAGAACTTTGCCGAACGCCGCCCGCCCGAACGCCAGGTGAGGAGCATCGGGGTTCTTGGAATCCCGCACGGCGATGACAGGAGCCAGGTCCGCGAGCTCAACGCAATCCCCACCTGTGGTTCCGCTGTAGGTGCTCTTACGCCAGTGAAGGATGGACAGATCCGAGACTTTCACAAGCTCTCCCATACGGTACGAAGCAACTTCAGAGACTCGTCAGCAGGCATGGCGGCCGCTCTTATCAAGTTAAAGCTTAGTCTGTGCTCTCGCACCGCCACAGAGTTATCCGTCAGGGTCCCACCGGCATGCCCTTCCACATAGACCACGGCGGATGCCTCATCGAACTCCATGATCGTAAATGATCCGTTGATTCCGGGATACGCGCCCTGGTCCGCATCCACGACCTGTAGAAGAACATTCGGCATTTCGGCGACCTCTATAAGGTGCCCGACTTGCGCCTTCATGATCTCACGGCTACCGATGACACGACGGATCGCAACCTCATCGAACACGGCTACGATCTGAGGGGCTCCTTCCCGTGAAATGACGCTCTTGCGCTCCATGCGCTTGGAGACGAGCTGTTCGGTCTCCTCCATCGTCCTACCCGATTGCAGAACCTCACGAGCGTAGTCGTGTGTCTGGAATATCCCCTTGATGACACTGAACTCGAAGGTATAGATGAGCGATGCACAGGCTTCGCGCTCAACATAGTCAGCGAAACCCGGAGGCAGAAGAGCGCTGCTCCTGGCATCAACGATGTTCTGCCAGAGCCCGGCGAACGCCTCGGTGCCGAACAAGGTGTTGAGATCCTCGGCGAATTTCGCTGACGGAACGTTCTTGGCCGCCTCTATCTGACTGACGTAGGCGGGCGTATACCCGAGCTTCTCGGCGAGTTCCTTCTTACTCATGCCCGCCTTGTCGCGGAAGGCGCCGAGGGCGATGGCGAATGCCCTGATCGCAGGCTCTCGCGAGGATTCGGACTGCGCGGTCACTGGCTGCCCCCCGGGGTGTACCGGCACAGAGTTCATCCGACCAAGGAGCCGGTTAACGCCGGTGCGCTACTGGTTCGTTGCCCACCGTAGCCGCTTTCGTGAGTCTGGTCGCGGGAAACGAAACCAGAAGGCGAAGGACACGGATGTGGAAGAACGAGAAGTCGAAAGGCTTTCGGAGGAGTATCCGAATTGGTGCATCAGTCGGCTTTCGGGACCGGCCCGGTGGTGGAAGGCGACTCGGCGCGGGTGCGGACGGCTGAGCGAGGAGGAGCACAGCAGGGGGCTCGCCTGCACGTTGATCGAGGACACCGCCGAGCGGCTGCGGGAGGAACTGTCGCTTCAGGCCGACATCGAGGACGAACTGTCGCGGAGCAGCCGATGATGTCGAGGTGGCGGCATGACGGATGAGACGACCGCCTTCCCATCGGCGGCCGCATCGGAGCCGTGGTGTGCGCCGGACGAGGGAGACGGTTCGGCCGCAGAGCGGGTCTTCCTAGCCGATCTGGAGCAGGTGCGGACGGGGCGTGCCTGGCTGCGGGAGGTGCTGCCGTCCGACTGCCCGTTGCGGGACGACTGCGTACTGGTGCTGTCGGAACTGCTGGCGAACGCCGCCGAGCACGGCGGCCGAGGACCCGTGAAGGCGATCGTGACGCACGGGGCGGGGCGGTTGAGAGGCGTGCTGGTGCAGCGTGCGGCCCCTTGGGAAAGCACCGGCCCGCGGATCTCCGCCCCGGCACTGCTGGAGATCGAGCGGCTACTGGGCACCCCCGTGGGGCGCATGACGGACGTGGAAGGCCTGGCGGAGTCCGGTCGGGGTTTGGCCGTCGTGGCGGCACTGTGCTCGGGCGCTCTGGAGTTCGAGCGGCAGGCGGACCGCACGGTGATCCGATGGGAGCTGCGACGGTGCGCCTGCACCCTGATCGAGGACACCACCGGACGGCTGCGGAAAGTGCCGTCCCGCATCGAGGACGAGCCGTCGCGAAGCAGCCGGTGATGGCGAGGCGGTTTTGAGCGAGAGTGCCCCGGCCATGCCGGGACACCGGTCCTGTCATGGCCGGGAATTCCTTCCGCGAGCCGGATTACCGGCACGGAAAACCGTTCATCCGGTGAGCATGGCCTGATGAGCGAGTGGGAGCTGACGAGCGATTGGGTGAAAGAACGAATCGACGCCGACCCGCCGGAGGGGACGCCCTCCTGGCTGGAGCTGAGCGTGCCCGACCCGGACCGGGCACGGGAGTTCTACGGAACGTTGTTCGGCTGGACCTTCGAAGACGACCTCTGCCTCCTGGACGGGCTGCCGGTCGCGGCCATCCGTCTCCTCGGCGAAGGCCCCGGTGAGCCCGACGGGCCGGAGTGGACGGTCTTCTTCGCCACCGACGACTGCGACCGCACGGTCGAGCGGGTGAGCGCGGCCGGCGGCCGCATCCTCCGGGAGCCGCACGAGGTCGAGGGACGCGGCCGAGCGGCTCTGGTGGCAGACGTGCTCGGGCGCGTTTCGGCCTGTGGCAGGGCCGTGAACTCGTCGGGACACGCCTGGTCAACGGCTACAACACGTTCATCTTCAACGAGTTGCACACCTCCGAACAGGACCGTGCCCTGGCCTTCTACGAGGAGGTCTTCGGCTACAGCAACCGTGACGGCGATCTGAAGCGCCCCGACGGCCATACCGTCGCCGCGATCGTGTTCCCCCGAATCCTCGAGGAAATCGATGAAGACGACGAAGACGACAAGCAGTACCTGCAGAGAATGCGGGGCTCGATCGAGTTCCCCGACCTCACCGCCTGGCTGACCTATTTCGCCGTCCCCGACGCCCAGGAGGCGGTGGACCTCCTCCTCTCCATCGGCGGCTGGGCTCATGAAGAGGAGGGCGTGACGGAAAACCCCTGGGGTCGCCTCGCGGCGGTCAAGGACCCCTTCGGTACCCCCTTCCGCCTCGTCCTGCCCTGGGAGGTCATCTGAGCTCGCGGCCCGGCGCCCGCGGCCGCCGGCCGTGTCAGGCGCTGGCGCCCCCGTCGATCACCAGGTCGTGGCCGACGGCGAATCCCGCTTCGTCGGAGGCGAGCCAGAGCACGGTGGCGGCCACCTCGTCCAGCGTGCCGAGCCGCCCGAGCGGGATGGTCGGGGCGAGCCGGGCATTGCGCTGTTCCCGGCTCTCCCCCGGCAGGGAGGACATCGGCCCGTCGCTGGCACCCGGGCTGACGGCGTTGATGCGGATGCCGTCGCCGATGTGGTCCCGGGCCGCGGCGCGGGTCAGGGCGCTCACCGCGGCCTTGGAGGCGGCGTAGCAGCCCAGCGCGGGCGGCCTCAGGTGCGCGCCGATGTTCGAGGAGGTGTTCACGATCGCCCCTCCGCCGTGGGCGCGCATGTACTGGATCTCGTGCTTCATCGAGAGGAAGACCCCGGTGAGGTTGACGTCCAGGACCCGCCGCCACAGGTCGGTGTCGAGTTCGGCGACCGGGGCCGCCTGGCCGAAGACCCCGGCGTTGTTGTGGGCGACGTCCAGGCCGCCGTGCCGCTCCACGATGGTCGCGACCATCCGCGCGGCATCGTCCTCCACGGTGACGTCGGCCGTGACGAAGCTCGCCCGCCCGCCGTCCCCCTCGATCAACTCGACGGTCCGGGCGAGTTCACCGGCCCTCCGCCCTGCCACCACGACCGCTGCTCCCGCACGGGCGAAGGCTCTGGCGCCGGCACGTCCTATGCCGGTGCCGCCGCCGGTGACGAGGACGACCTTGCCGTGGAACCGGTTGCCGTTCATGAAACCGACCTCTCTTAATTGACCGATCATTCCATTATTTGGGCGAGCAAGAACACCGACCGGGGCCGGCGGGTCTCAGGAAAGGACGGACAGGGCCTGCTCCACGGCGTCCCGCAGCCGGGCGGGGTCGTCCGAGCTCTTGCCGATCACGCGTATGCCCTGCATCAGGGTCAACAGGAAACGGGCCAGCGCCCGCGGATCCCTGTCCGCCGCCAGCTCGCCCTGGGCTCGCGCCCGCGCCAGCGCGGAGGTCAGCGCCGTCTCGATGAAGTCCCAGTTCGCCTCGACCCGCCGCGCCAGCGTCTTGTCGTGCGGAGCGAGCTCCACCGCCGTGTTCACCACGAAACAGCCGCGGCGAAGCTCGTCATGCGCCGCTTCCTCCGCGTAGCCCTCGACGAGCGTGCGCACCGCCGGCAGCACGGGACCGGGCTGCGAGAGCAGCTCTATGAAGTCGGGCCGGCTCTCCAGATAGCGGTCGTACGCCTTCAGGTAGAGCTCGCGTTTGCCGCCGAACGTCGCATAGATGCTCGCCCGGCCGATCCCCAGATGCTCGACCAGATCGGCCATCGAGGTCGCCTCGTAGCCCTTCTGCCAGAAGAGCTCCATGGCGCGCCGCAACACCGCGTCCGGATCGAACTCCTTCGTCCTCGCCATACCCGTGAACCTATCCATAACTGGAACGTTCGGTCAATATAAGTCGGGAATGGCAACGGCGTCCTGATCCTTCGCGCGGGCCGGGGCCGTCGTCTGCGCGACGAAGGCCCCGGCCAGGACCATCGCGCCGCCGACGAGTTGCGGGGCCGAGAGGTGCTCGCCCAGCAGGAACCAGCCGAGCGTGACCGCGACGACCGCCTCCAGGCAGGCCACGACGCCCGCGACCGGGGCGGACAGGCCCCGCACGGACACCACGCCGGTCGCGTAGGCGAAGACCGTGGCGACGAGCACCAGGTAGGCCAGCAGCAGGAGGGCGGGCACCGGCGTCGTCCCCAGGTCGGCGGAGCCCTTCAGCACCGCGAAGTCCATGTTCCACGGCCGGACGAGGACGGTCAGCAGGGCCGTCCCGATGAGGAACCCGTAGACGATCAGCCCGATCGGGTCGGGTTCGCCCCGGCCGTCCGGGCGGCCCTGGTCGACCAGGAGGAAGTAGCCGGCCTGGCAGCAGGCGGCGCACAGCGCGAACGCCAGCCCGAGGGAGTCGAAGCCCAGCCCCGCCCACACCTCGACCACGCAGGCGAGGCCGGCGACGGCCAGGACCGCGCCCAGCGCCGCGCGGACCGTCACCGCCCTGCCGCGCACGAACCGCACCCAGCCGAGGATGACCACCGGGGACAGGTACTCCACCAGCAGCGCGACCCCGACGGGAATCCGGGACAGCGCGGCGAAGTAGAACGCCTGCACCCCCACGATCCCCAGGAGCGCGAACCCGGCGAGCAGCGCGGGCCGCTCCCGCACCAGCGCCCGGTGCCGCCAGGCCAGCGGCGACATCACCAGCGCGGCGCCCGCGATCCGCAGCCACACCACGTGCACCGGCTCCAGCCCGGCCGAGATCAGCGGCTTGGCGGCGATCCCCGAACTCCCGAAGGTGAGCGCCGAGACCAGGGCGATGCCCAGGATGGCGTTCTTGTCCCGCTTCACCGCACTGTCCGTTACCCCGACCATCCCGCCATGATGACAGCACCAAAAGAGCTTTCGCTCATGTCCCCCCGGCTTCCGGCCGGCGCCCGGCCGAGGCGGTCATCCGAACGCCCCCAGATCGATCTCCCGAGCGATGGCCTGGTAACCGGCGTCGTTGGGGTGCAGGCCGTCCTCATACACGTAGGCGAGCGCGGGCATGTCCTCTTCGACGGGGTCCGCCAGTGCGCGGTCCGCGTCGACGACCGCGTCGTACTCGCCGCCGGTCCGGATCCAGTGGTTGACGGCGTCTCGGGCCTTCTCGAGCTGCGGCGTCCAGAGGGGGAACAGCGCTCCCTTCATCGGAATGATCGTCACGCCGATGATCGTGACGCCACGGGCGCGGGCCGCCCGGATGAGCTCCCGATGCGCGTCGATGACCTGCCGGGCGGTCGCCGGACCGCCCGGCCGCAAGCAGGGGTCGTCCGGCGCGTTCCGGAGGTCGTTGGCGCCCAAGTGGACGATCACCGCCCGCACGCCGGGCCGGGCGAGGACGTCCCGGGTGAAGCGCGCGGTCGCCTTCTCGCCGCTGCACGGGGAGTCGTGGCGCAGCCGGTTCCCGCCGATCCCCGCGTTGACCACGCCGATCGGGCGGTGTGCCGCGGCCAGCCTCTCGGCCAGCACATCGGGCAGGCGCCCGTCGGCCCCGTGCGTGGCACCCACCCCGTCGATGAGCGAGTCCCCGAAGAGGACCACGGAGCCCTCACCCTCCACGTCCACTCCCGACAGGTAGTACAACGCGTCCGTGGACCGGTCGAAGGCGTCGGACACGGGCTCGGACAGATGGTCGCCGGACGCCCGGTAGGCCGTCTGCGTGGTGAAACGGTGGAAGGTGGCGGGCCCGGTCGCCTCGGGGAAGCGCAGGGTGACCGCCAGCTTCTCCAACGGGGAAGTGGACAGCGGCACGGGATCGCTGGCCAGTTCCTTACCGGGTTCGATGACGGTGGAGCGCTCTCCGCCGAACGTCAGCGCCTTCATGGTCCCCGGCCATACCTTGACTCCGCCCGGGGAGCGGCCGACCGTGGCCCCGGCCACCTTCAAAGGCTTGGTCCCGTACACGTTGGAGAGCCGGATCCGGATCTTCGTCCCGCCCGTACTCAGCCGAACCACCTGGCGCAACGTGTGGTTCTCGAATCCCGTCACCGACCAGTTCTTTCCACTGTCCTCATCACCGGCGAGAGGCCGCTGCATCGCGGCGCCCCAGCTCTGCGACCAGCGTGCGGCGGTCGAGGACTCCGGCCCTGCCGAGGACGCCGGCGTACCGGACGCCGTGTACAGAAGCCCGGCGGCCAGCGCCGCCCCGGTGAGCACGGCGAACGGGACGGCCGTGCGAGCAGTGAGTGTGAATCTCATGCTCCGCATCCCATCGCCCGGGGCCGGTCGCCCACATCACGGCGAGCCCCCGATTTCGGGGTATGCCTGGCACTACCTCCCCGGTCGGCCGCGGACGCCCCGAAGGAAGACGGTTAACGTACCGACCATGCCGACAGACCAGCCGTCCACCGCGCTGGCGGCGATGGGCCGGCGCGGATTCCTGCTGACGTCCTGGCCCTGGAGGTCGGCCGGCTACCTGGCATCGAGCGGGATCACGGGATTCGCGGCGGGTGTGCCCCTGGCCGTGCTGGGCCTGCCGTGGCTCCTCCTCTTCCGGGACCTGTCCTTCGGCGAACGGTCATCCCTTTTCGTGCTCGGCGCCCTGCTGATCGCCGGGCTCGGCCCGCTGGTGGCGATCCCGCTCGTCCGGCTGGAGAAGCGCCGCCTGCGTCTGGTGGACGGCCGCCCCGTGAGCCCGGACCATGCCAGGCCGCCGGGTCAAAGCCGCTTGGCATGGTTGCGCACCAGCTACGCGAGGACGTCCACCTGGCGCGGACTCGGTCATCTCCTCCTCCTCGCCGTCTCGGCTCCCATGGTGTGCGCGGTGCTGCTGTCCGCCCTGACGTTTCTCCTGGGATGCGTCGCGAGCCCGCTGATACTCCTCGACGGTGACGGGCCGATGGCGCTGGGCCCGGTCGAAGTCGGTACTCCGGCGGAGGCTCTGCCGTACGCGTTCGTGGGCCTGGTGCTGCTGCCCGCCTTCCCCTACCTGCTGACGCTGGCCGCGGGAGCGCAGGGCGCGCTCGCCCGGGCGCTGCTGGAAGGAGGCCCGGACGACCGGCTCCGGGCCGAACTGGTCGAGGTCTCCCGCTCCCGGGCGCGGCTGGTCGACGCCTTCGAGGCCGAGCGGCGCCGGATCGAACGCGACCTGCACGACGGCGCCCAGCAGCGGCTGCTCGGCCTCACCATGCGGCTCGGCCTCGCCCGCCTGGACCTGCCGCCGGACTCCCCCGCGGCCGAAAGCGTGGCCGAGGCCCACCGGGAGGCCAAGCAGCTGATGGAAGAGCTGCGCGAACTGATCCGGGGCATCCATCCCCGCGTGCTCACCGACCGGGGGCTCACGGCCGCGCTGCACGAGCTGGCCGACCGCTCCGCGCTGCCCGTCACCGTCCGCGCCGACCTGCCCGCGCGGCCGCCCCGCCACGTCGAGAGCACCGCCTACTTCGTCGCCGCCGAGGCGCTGGCCAACGCCGCCAGGCACAGCGGAGCCGCCCTGGCGGAAGTGGACGCCCACTGGGACGGCGGCGTTCTCGCTCTGGAGATCACCGATGACGGCGTCGGCGGCGTCGAGCCCGGCCGCGGCACCGGGCTCACCGGCCTGGCCGACCGGGTGTCGGTGATCGGCGGCAGAATACTGGTGTCGAGCCCCGCCGGAGGGCCGACCGTCGTACGTGTGGAGCTTCCGTGCAGCCTGAACGACCCGCCGTCCGCGTAGTCCTCGCCGAGGACGGCGTCCTCCTCCGGGAGGGGCTCGCCGGTCTGCTGGCCAGGTTCGGGTTCGAGGTCGTCGCCGCCGTGGGCGACGCGGACGGCCTGCACGCGGCGGTCGCCGAGCACGCCCCCGACCTCGTGGTGACCGACATCCGCATGCCGCCGGACTTCTCCGACGAGGGTCTGCGCGCCGCCGTGGAACTGCGCCGCGCCCGTCCGGAGCTGGCGGTCGTCGCGCTCAGCCAGTACGTCGAGCTCAGCTACTCCGCCGACCTCCTCGACTCCGGTGACGGCCGCCGCGTCGGCTACCTGCTCAAGGACCGGGTCGTCGACGTCGAGGAGTTCGCCGCCGCGCTGCGCCAGGTCGTCGACGGCGGCACGGTGGTGGACCCCCAGGTCGTCCGCCAGCTGCTCCGCCGCCGGCGCGACCCGCTCTCCGCGCTCTCCCCCCGGGAGCACGAGGTCCTCGCCTTGATCGCCGAGGGCCACTCCAACGCCGCCATCGCCCGGCGCCTGTTCGTCACGGAAGCGACCGTCGGCAAACACGTCCGCGGCATCCTCGTCAAACTCGACCTCCCACCGGATGAGGACACTCACCGCAGGGTCCTCGCGGTCCTCGCCTACCTCCGGGGCGGGCGCGGAGGAGCCCCGGCCTGACATCCGTCACCGGTCGCAGGCGTGGCCCTTCCGAGGGTCGGGGGAGCCGGCCAGGACGGCGGCGAGCAGGTCGCGCAGGCGCCGCTTGTCCGCGTCGATCGGCGCGAAGAGGGCCCGGGCCTGAGCGCGGCTGCGGGAGATGAGCTCCTCGCGCCTGCGTTCGCCCTCCTCGGTGAGGACCACGTGCTTGACGCGGCGGTCCGTGGGTGAGGGGCGGCGGACGACCAGGCCCCGGCGTTCCAGGCCGTCGACGATGCCCGTCACGTTCGAGGGCTCGCACGACAACCACTCGGCCAGGTCGCGCATCGGGGCGGAGGCCGACAGGTTCGTCAGCACGAGGGCCTGCGCGGGGGGAAGCCCCAGTTCCGCCGCCGCCGTGTTGAATCCGCCGCGCAGCCGTCCCGCCGTCAGGAAGACCAGGTCGGTCAGCTCGTCCATCGTCGGGTCGGCCTGCGCGCTCATCCTCCCAGCATAGAGGGAACTTCACCAGCTCGATTGTTCAGGTGCTGAAGTAATGGTCTAGGCTCGCAAATAGTTCAGAAGCTAAACCATCAAGCAACTGAAGGAGTTCAGATGGCGAACCTGAGAGCGGGCGGCCCCGGGACGCGCAGGCGCGACCGCGCCCTCACGGTGGCGGGGGCGGTCGCGGCGGCCGCGCTGGTCTGGGTGGTGGGCGAACCGCTGCTCGGCCACGACCTGGTCGTCGAACAGCCCGGACAGGAACCGCGGGACCTCGGCGTGGACGCCTTCGTGGCCTTCTCGCTGGTCTCCTCGTTCCTGGGATGGGCGCTGCTCGCCGTCCTGGAACGGACGGCCTCCCGCGCCGGGGCGATCTGGACGGCCGTCGCCCTGGCCGTCCTGGCGCTGTCGTTCTTTCCGCTGATCGGCGTGGAGGCCACCGGCGGCTCCAAGGCCGTGCTCGCGCTCTCGCACCTCGCGGTCGGCGGCGTCCTCATCCCCGGCTTCCGGCGGACGATCAGCCGGGAGGGCCGATGACGGCGGACGAGGTCTTCGACAACACGACGGGCTGGGTCGCCGGGCACATCCGCGAATACGTCGAGACCGACGGCGAGAAAGGGCACCTCTACCAGGGCCTGCCGACGCTGCTGCTCACCACGCGCGGCCGCAGGTCGGGCCTGCTGCGCCGGACGGCCCTCATCTACGGGCGGGACGGCGACCGCCATCTGCTGGTGGCGTCGAACGGCGGGGCGGCCGAACACCCCGGCTGGTACCTCAATCTCCGCGAGGACCCGGATGTCAGGGTGCAGGTGAAGGCGGAGAAGTTCGCCGCACGGGCACGCACGGCATCCCCCGGGGAGAAGCCGGAGCTCTGGAAGCTGATGGCCGAGATCTTCCCCATGTACGACACCTACCAGACCGAGACCGAGCGGGAGATCCCGCTGGTGGTGCTGGAACGGGTCTGAGCCGCCACCGGGCTCTCACACCCGGTGGCAGGCAACGGCACCTCTCGTCGAAAGGAGGGCTCAGGTGGTGACGAGGACCTCGTTGACGTCCTCGTCGGCCACCTGGAGGCGGACGCCCGAGACGACGGCGTGCAGCGCGCGCAGGGAGGCGCCGCCGTGGTTGCCCCAGTGGTTGAGGTAGCTGTACTGCCACCACCACAGGGCCTCCAGCGGACGGTCCGCCTGGTAGTGGCGCAGGCCGTGGACGAGGTCGGAGGCGATGTCGACCAGGTCGTCGGACAGGCGGTAGGACGTGAGCTCGGGCTCCTTGTAGGGGTCGAAGACCTCGGCGTACTCGTCCACGACGGCCAGGCGCTCGGCCAGGCCCTGGCGGACGGCGTCCAGGTCGGGGTCCTCGCCCATCTCGGGCTCCCAGTTGTCCGGGAGGACCACGTCGGGGCTGGCGCCGAGCTGCGCGCCGGCCAGCATGATCTGCGAGACCTCCAGCAGGAGCAGGGAGACCGTCTGCTGGCCTCCCTCGCCTCGGGCGCAGCGCTCCAGGCCGGCCAGGTAGTTCTCCACGTGCACGACGACCCGACCCGCGAGGTCGGCCCAGTCCTTGGGGGTGTTCTCACTAGACATCGAGCAGTCTCCGTCCTTCGAAAGCGCGTCCCAGCGTGACTTCGTCGGCGTACTCCAGGTCCCCGCCCACCGGCAGGCCGCTGGCGAGCCGGGTCACCTTGAGGTTCATCGGTTTCACCAGCCGGGCCAGGTACGTCGCCGTGGCCTCGCCCTCCAGGTTCGGGTCGGTGGCCAGGATCAACTCGGTCACCTCCCCGTCCGCGAGCCGCTGCATGAGCTCGCGGATCCGGAGGTCTTCCGGACCTACCCCCTCGATCGGGCTGATCGCTCCGCCGAGCACGTGATAAGTGCCACGGAACTCCCGGGTCTTCTCGACCGCGATGACGTCCTTGGACTCCTCGACCACGCAGATGACCGCCCGATCCCGCCGCACGTCACGGCAGATCCGGCATTCGGCGTCCTCGGCGACGTTCCCGCAGATCCTGCAGAACCTGACCTTGTCCTTCACCTCGCGCAGCGCGTCGGCGAGCCGGTTGACGTCGACCGGATCGGCGTTGAGCAGGTGGAACGCGATGCGCTGGGCGCCCTTGGGCCCGACGCCCGGGAGCCGCCCCAGCTCGTCGATCAGGTTCTGGACCACACCTTCGTACATTTAAAACCCCGGCAATCCCGGCATGCCGGGCATCTGAGTGAGCGGACCCATCTTCTCCTGCTGCAGCTCCGCCGCCGTGCGGGTCGCCTCGCGGATCGCCGCCAGGACGAGATCGGCCACGGTCTCGGCCGCCTCCGCCGGATCGTCGGCGTCGATCAGCTTCGGGTCGATGACGATCTCCACCACCTCGCCCTGGCCGTTGACCGTCGCCGTGACCAGGCCGCCGCCGGCACTGCCCTCGACCTCCGTCTGCGCCAGCTCCTCCTGGGCGGCGAACAGCTGTTCCTGCATCTTCTGCGCCTGCTGAAGCAGCGCCTGGAAATCGAGCTGGCCACCGGGTTCCACGGTCATCCCCTCCACTGACTCGGTCTTACGAGACTACGGCGTCGGTCAGCAAAGCGATACGACCCCGGGCGCCTCAGGAGTTGCCGATCTCCCTGATGACACGGCCGCCGAGCTCCCGCTGGATCAGCGCCATCCCGCTGACCGCCTCGTCCGCCGCCGGGGCGCCGCCCTCGGCGTCCGCCTCGTCCTCTTCGGCCCCGCCCATCGGCGCCTCGGGCGGCGGCGGAAGCGGCTCCGACGGCTGCGGCACGGACGGCGGCGGAGCCGCGGGGGCGGGCGCGGCGACCGGGGCCGGGCGCTGCGGGGCCTGCCTCGGCTGCTCCCACGTGGGCGGGGGCGGGGCCGCCGGACGCGGCGAGGCCTGGACCGCGCCGCCCAGGACCGCGTCGATCCGCCAGTCCACGCCGAGCTGCTCGCGCAGCACCTCGGCGAGCACGCCCTCGCGCCGGCCCATGGTGAAGTTCTTGCGCTTGCCGTCGTTCTCGAACGCGATCGTCAGAAGGTTGCCGTCCACGGACGCCGGGACGACGCCCTCCATGATCGTCATCCAGGCGACGCGGCTCTTCTGCTGCACCGCGTCGAGGATCTGCGGCCAGCGCTGCCGGACGACGTTCACGTCCACCCCGCCCGAGGAGGGCGCCGCCTGGGCCGCCGGGGCCGGGGACTCCACGGGCGCGCCCCAGCCGTCGTTCGCCGGACGGGACGGGGGCCGCGCGGCGGGCCCCGGCTCCTGCCGGGGCGCCGGACGGGCCTGGACGGGCTCCGGCGCGCGCTGAGCCGGCTCCGGGACGCGAGGCGCCGGCTCGGGAACGACGGGGCGAGGCTCGGCCGCCCTGGGCGCCGGAGCCGCCTCCGCGCGCGGAGCGGCCACCGGAGCCGGAGGACCGCTCCGCTCCAGCCGGTCGAGACGGGCCAGCAGCGCCGCTTCGTCGTTGTAGGCGCCGGGCAGCAGGATCCGGGCGCAGATCAGCTCCAGCAGGAGCCGCGGAGACGTCGCCCCCCGCATCTCGGTGAGCCCGGTGTGCAGCAGGTCGGCCGCCCGCGTCAGGTCGGCGGGGCCGAGCGCCGCGGCCTGCGCCGTCATGCGCTCCAGCTCGTCCGCCGGACCGTCGATCAGCCCGCTCCTGGTCGCCTCCGGAACGTTCGCCATGATCACCAGGTCGCGGAAGCGGCCCAGCAGGTCGGCGGTGAACCGGCGCGGGTCCTGGCCGCTCTCGATCACCCGGTCGATCGCGGCGAACACCGCCGCCCCGTTCCTCTGGCCGAACGCGTCCACGACCTCGTCGAGCAGAGCCGCGTCGGTGTACCCGAGCAGGGAGACGGCCCGCGTGTAGGTGATGCCGGCCTCGTCGGACCCGGCGAGCAGCTGGTCCAGGATCGACAACGAGTCACGCGCCGACCCGGCCCCCGCCCGGACGACCAGCGGCAGCGCCGACGCCTCGTACGGGACCTTCTCCGCCTGGAGGATCTCCTCCAGCAGCTCTTGCAACGTCTTGGGCGGGATCAGCCGGAACGGGTAGTGGTGGGTGCGCGACCTGATCGTCCCGATGACCTTCTCCGGCTCGGTCGTCGCGAACACGAACTTCAGGTGCGGCGGGGGCTCCTCGACGAGTTTCAGCAGGGCGTTGAAGCCCTCCCGCGTGACCATGTGGGCCTCGTCGATGATGTACACCTTGAACCGGGACGAGACGGGCGCGAAGAAGGCCCTTTCCCGCAGGTCGCGGGCGTCGTCCACACCACCGTGCGAGGCGGCGTCGATCTCGATCACGTCCAGGTGGCCGGCTCCGCCCGGGCCGAGCGCCACGCACGACTCGCAGACCCCGCACGGGTCGGGCGTCGGCCCTTCCACGCAGTTCAGCGAACGGGCGAGGATCCGCGCGCTGGACGTCTTGCCGCAGCCGCGCGGCCCGCTGAAGAGGTAGGCGTGGTTGACCCGCCCGTTGCGCAGCGCCTGCTGCAGCGGCTCGGCGACGTGCTCCTGGCCCTTCAGCTCTCCGAAGGTGGCCGGTCGGTACTTGCGGTAGAGAGCAAGACTCATCACGGGCCCCGTCCGTCCTTGAAGCAAAAGGACCCCCCGCGCACCCGCCAGAGCCTGCTTATCCTTGCTGCCTTCCGGCCCTGGGGAGGTTCACAAGATGACGCCACGCGAGGGGTCTCCTCAGAGTCTATGGCATCCGCCCCCGAGCCGCGTACAGTCCCGCCCATGTCCCATATCTTCCATGTCGCCACCCGCTCCGCCTGGGACAGTGTGACCGACACCACCCCCTACACGATGTCCACCCTCGACAGGACGCTGGAGGAGGAGGGCTTCATCCACTGCTCCGCCACCCAGGACCAGCTCGCCCGCGTCCTGACCCGCTACTACCAGGGCGTCCCCGACCTCCTCGTCCTGACGATCGACCCCCGCCACCTCGACATCCGCTTCGAGCCCGCCCCCGACGACCCCGACGACCTCTACCCCCACCTCTACGGCCCCCTCCCCAAGTCCGCCGTAATAGAGGTCCGTGCACTCCCCGACACCCGGTAAGCTGTCCGACGGAGGATTCGCCTAGTGGCCTAGGGCGCACGCTTGGAAAGCGTGTTGGGTGCAAGCCCTCACGAGTTCGAATCTCGTATCCTCCGCCAGTGCCTCGCCGGGCACTTCGACGCGGGCCGGTCCCCTCCGGGGTTGACCGGCCTTCGCCGTCTCTACGTCTCGGTTCCCGTCTCGATCGCACGATAGATCCGCAGGTCACAGCGACAGTTCTCACTTCTGGCCGCCAGCTGGATCATCGCCGACCGGCCGCCCGAGCATCTCCGCAAGGTCCGGCCCCGCCGAGTATCTGCACCGCAAGGCGGTCGAGCTGGACGTTCGACTGCGAAAGTGCCTCGAACTGCCCACCAAGCAGACGTACATGTCCACCGAGCCCCCATTGCTCTCGGCCACCCCGCTCATGCTCCTTCAACACTTCCTTAAAAGGCCCCTTCGCCCCGCACCGCCTGGACGTCTCCACGGTTTCAGGGATTGCCACGAGTCCGCGCTCCGGATCTCGCCTTCGTACCGCACCGGGCACCAGACGGAGATCCTTGGGTGATTAGTCCGTACTGTCACGATTTGAGTGGTGAGGACACCCTCGGGGCTCAGCAGACGAATGGAGCGTCCAGTGATTATTGCGTTCCCTTTGAAGGCTTAGGGGTGGGGGGAATTGTGGAGGTCAGGTGGGATGGGAGGAAATACTGCGGGAACGGAGAGTTGGTCGGTAGCGTCGAAGAAAGTGGTGGCTCTCGACTTGAGGAGGGGTTCGAATGGTGGTTGATCTCGTGGCGGGGTTGGAGCCGTTTGTTCTGTCAGCGGTGACGGCTTATGGCGGGGCCGTGCTGGCACGGGGGCAGGAGATGGCGGCGGACGCGACCATCGGGGTGGGAAGGGGGGTGCTGCAGCGGATCTTCGGGGTGCGGGAAGAAGGGGAAGAGCTACCCGAGTCGCTTGCAGATCTCGCCGAGGACCCCGAGGACGAGGAGCGGCGGGCGGCACTGCGGCTGAAGATCCGGAAGATGCTCGCGGCGGACGCGGAGCTGGCGCAGGAGATCCAGAAGATGCTGCCGGCCGCGGTCGGCGGACGGGACTCGGCGGGAACGAGGTCCGTCGTCGCGCAGACGATCTCCGGCGTGGTCGTCACCGGCGACGGCAACCAGATCACCCGGTGACCTACGCTGCCGCCTCGGGCGACAGGTCGATCGCCGCCGGCAGTCTCTCTGGGACCGCCATCAGCGGCGACTACAACCGCGTCTACCGCTTCGACGCGGCCCTGCCCGACGTGCGGGACGTCACGCCCGACAGTGTGTGGAACGTCAGGCTCCGCCCCTCTCAAGTCTTCGTCGGCCGCCAGGACGCGCTAAGAGAGCTGTCCGACGTGATGTCGACAGGCGCGGGTCTGGTCGGCCAGACGGTCGCGGGACTCGGCGGAGTCGGCAAGACCGAACTCGCGCTCCACTACGCGTTCCGCAATCGAAACAGATACCGGTCGATCTGGTGGATCACAGCCGATAGCGCCGAGAACATCACCAAGGGCCTCATCGGGATCGCCGCGATCCTGAACCCGACGCTGCGCTCCGTCGATCCCGATTTCGCCCGGCAGTGGGCCCTCAACTGGCTGATGTTCCACCGGGACTGGCTGCTGGTCCTGGACAACGTCGAGGATCCGGACGCCGTCACGGAGTTCCTCGGCGCGGACCATGGGGGCCGCGTCCTGGTCACCACGAGGCGGGACGTCGATTGGATCCGGCGCGGCCTTCGCCCGGTACGGCTGGAGACGCTCGGCCTGGACGCGGCGATCGATCTGCTCGTCGAGCGCACCGGCCAGAAAGGCCCGCGCGACCGATCCGCCGCCCGGCTGATCGCGGACGCGCTCGGGCGGCTCCCGCTCGCACTGGAACAGGCCGCCGCCTATATCTCCTGCACCGGGGAGACCCTCTCGGACTACGCTGACCGGCTGGCCCGACGCTTCGACGACCTCCTCTCCGAGGTCGCCCCGGACGTCGCGCAGGAACGGGCCATCACACGCACCTGGAACATCACCCTGGACGCCCTGACGGCACGGGATCCGCGCGCGGTGGACCTCCTGCACGTCATGGCATGGCTCGGTCCCGACCATCTGCCGCGCGATCTCGTCATCGCCCACCTCGGCGGCGACGAGATCGGGGCCAACCGGCTGCTGTCCCTGCTCAGGTCGTACAGCATGATCACGGTCACCAAGACGACCGTCAGCCTGCACCGGCTGGTGCAGGCCGTTCTGCGCCTCGGTGAGCGGGACGAGCCGCTGATGGAGACGGGCCTGACCTCGGCGGGCGCGGCGGCAGTCAGTCTGCTCGCCGCCGCCGTGCCGCCCGATCCGATCAGCGACATGACAGGGTGGCCGCGCTGGTGGGATCTGCTCCCGCACGTGGACGCGCTGGCCGACCACGTCGGCGACGGCAGCTCCGACGGCCCGTTCTGCCTGCTGCTCAACCAGGCCGGGCTGTTCGCGTCCGCGCAGGGCCTCTACCCGGTCGCATCGAAGTTCTGCGAGCTCGCCCTTTCCATCGGCGTGAAGACGCTGACTTCCGGAGACGCGGATCTGTCCACCCTGCAGGGCAATCTCGGCGTCGCCTATCACGCGCTCGGCCGCCACCAGGACGCCGAGGACCTCGAGCGCGACTCACTCGCGGTCCTGAAGCGTGTGAGCGCGCCGGACGACATCGCGCTGGTGATCCCGATGGTCAACCTCGCGAGCACGCTCAGTTCGCTCGGCCGCAACGACCAAGCCGTCGATCTCCAGACGCGCGCGCTGGCGATCGCCGAAGGCAGCCCCGACGCCCCTGACGACCTGAGGGCATGGGTGCTGGGCAACCTCGCCTCTCTGTACCGACTGCTCGGGCAGGCGACGGAGGCCGTCGGGCATCAAGAGCGGGCGCTGGCGCTGATCCGCGCGGCGCGGGGGGACGAGCACATCAGCGTCGCGTCCCACACAACAGATCTGGCGAGCATCTACCGCGACCTCTACCGGTTGGACGAGGCGCTCACCCTGGCCGAGGAGGCCCTCACCGTCGCCGAACGTACCCTTCGCCCGGATAATCCAGATCTCGCCAGGTTCGTCGGGGAGGTCGCGCTGTGCCACGCGGCGCTCGAGAACCACGAACGGAGGCTGCAGCTGGAACTACGCGCGACGCGCATCGTCGAGGACGCACCACTGGAGCCGGATCATCCGACGCTCGGAGCCAGGGCGCAGCAGCTCGCATCCGCCTACCGCGAGCTCGACCGGCTGGACGAGGCACTCGACGTCGCGCAGCGAGGGCTGCGGATCGCCGAGACGGCCTTCGGGCCCGACCACCAGAACGCCGCATACCACCTCAACACGCTCGCCTCCATCCACCGGCGCAGAGGCGAACTCGACCTCGCGCTGCGAGCCGGCCGCCGGGCACAGGCGATCATCGAGCGCGTCTACGAGTTCCCGCACCCCGACGTCGCGGACATGCTCGGCGGCGTGGCGCAGACGCTGGTCGAGCAGGGACGGCATGCCGAGGCCGCGCCGAAGTTCCGCCGGGCGTATGAGATCGTCCGTCAGCTCAACGGACGCTTCCACCCCGAGGTCGAGGGCTACGCCTCCCAGCTCGCCACCACCTACGAGAAGCTGGACGCGCCCCGGCTGGACGACGCGGTCACGTTCCGCACGATCGCGCTGGAAGGAGCCGAGCACAGACACGGCCCCGCCTCCCTCGAAGTCGTCTCTCGGCTGACCGACCTGGCCTGGACTCACTGCCTGCGCGGCGATGAGGAGAGGGCCGTCCCGCTGCTGGAACGCGCACAGCGGATCGCAGAGGCCGCAGATCCGGATGACCTGAAGCTGCTCCTCTGCCTGGACGTACTGGCCCGCTGCCACGTAGAGCTGGGGCGTTACGAGGCCGCGCTGCCTCTGCGCAAGCGCACGCTCGCCATCGCCGAGAGCAGGTTCGGCCGGGACGATCCGCGCACGGCCGACTCGCTCGGCGCGCTCGGTACGGTGTTCTACCGGCTGGGCAGGTACGCGGCCGCCGCTCCGTTGGAGGAGCGGGCGCTGGCGCTGACGCAGGAGGCCGGCGACGGCCACCCCGATCTTCCGCTGCGGCTGTCGAACCTCGCCGCCACCTATCTGGAGCTGGGCCGCCGCCTCGAGGCCGCGCCGCTGCTCGCCCATGAGATCGTCCTGCGCGAGACGTCCGGAGACGAGGCGGATCTTCTTCCCCTCCTCGACAAGATCATCGATGTTCATTATGAGACCGAGGATCACGCCCTGGAGGCCGAGTATCGTCAGCGAGCATACGAAATCGTCCGGAAAAAGCACGGGACGGATGATCACCCGGACGTCATCTGGCGGCTCAGCGGCCTCGGGCACTGCCACTTCATGATGTTCCAGTTCGAGGAGTCGGCGGCTTTCGAGCGACGGGCCCTCGCTTCGGGCGAACGAGTCTTCGGCGTGGAGCACCCCTCTCTCCTCCTGCTCCTCCAGAACCTCGCGGTCAGCCTCGTCCGGCTGGACGACGAGGCGGGCTCGCTGCTGTTGCGGCTCCGGTCCCTCGCCCTCCTGGAGAACGCCCGCTCGGCCGATCCCACGGAGGAGCGGGCAGACGCGGTGGTCGACGAGCTGTTCTGCGTCCTGGACGTCCTGTCCGGCATGTCCGAGCTGCTGTCCGGCCCGGGCGCGGCACACGCGAGAAGCCTCGCCGAAAGAGCCCGGGAGGTCGCCGGACGCCTCCTGCCCAGCCACCCGGCGGCGGAGCGGATCCGCGACGCGCTTGACCTACCAGAACATCCCGATTTGCGAATCAGCTGACGGATAGCGGCAATTGTGTCTAGGGTAGACATGGGGGGCAATTTCGCGAATTCACGACCGGAGGACCGTGTGTCGCCAGACCAGGTCAGTTTCCCGAATATTTTCGCTCTGGGGACATATGGCCCGAAGGCGTCGGACGAGCTGACACGACTGCGCTCCGAACTGCTGGCCATCGGAGCACACAACGACGCCGAGCGCCTGACCGCACTCGACACCGCGGCCGAGCAGCGGGACTTCCCTCTGCTCCAGCGGCTAGTCGGCACCGGAATCCCGCTCAGCGAGGCCGAGGACGTCCTTCAGATCCCGGTCCGCCGCATGGTCGGCCTGCGCAACGTGGTCGCCATTCTTCCACTGATCCTCACGTGGTTCATGCTGGCCTGGGGTAGCTGGGCATATTACCGCCAGGTTCACCAGAATCCACAGCTCATCACCGAGCCCTTCCTGGTCCTTTGGCAGAGCAGATTCGACACATTCATCCCGACTTTCGCAGAAACTTCCATCGGGTCGTTCCTCCTGCTCTCCGTCGTCCTCACACTCACGCTGCTCGGTCACCGCCGAGAGAGTGACGCGAACCGCGCGCTGGCCCGCCTGCACAGCCTCGCCGACGACGCCGTCAGCACGCTCAGCCTGGCGATCGAGAACAGCGACATCAGGCCGCCAGAGGACGCCAAGGAGTGGGCGGAGGCGGCTCAGCGGGTCCTCACCGAGACTCAGACGCTGATCAAGACCGCTGTCGCCGACACCCAGCGGCTCGCGGACAACAACGCGCGGATCGCCAAGGAGGCGGCCGACACCCTCGAAAGGCTCCAGGAGCACGCCGAGAACCTGCTCGTCGGGATCGCCCGGGAGGCGAGTGAGGTGATCAAGGCGCTCGAACTCCAGGGCGAGAGGACCACCACCCGCGTGGGCTCTGAGGCCGTCGCACTCCTCCAGCAGACCGCCGACGCCAACCGACAGGTCGTGGAGCAGCAGATGGTCCCGCTCTTCGACGGGTTCAAGGCCTCCCTCACCGAATACCGCAAGGACCAGGCCGTCTACAGCGCCAGTGCGGCCTCACTGGCGGGCGGCGTCAAGGATCTGACAACGGCTGCGTCGGGGCTGTCCGCAGGGGTGGCCGCCTACAGCGGGATCGGCGAGGACATCGACGCCAAGCTCCAGCTCATTGAGACCGCGCAGACGAAGCTGTCGGCCGAGGTCGCCGTGCACGCCAAAGCGCTCACCACCGCCTCGGCGGGCGTGCTCGAAGTCGTCAAGCTGGCGAGCGGCCCGATGCGAGCCGATCTCGAAGCGCTGACGCGCAGCGCCGCGGACGTCGGCGGCGGCGTCGAGGCCGCACTCCGCCAACTCGGCCCGACGACCACCGCGCTGCACACCGTCTCCGCGGACGTCAGCGTCGCGGCCCGTGAGCTCAAAGCCGCCGCGGTCGAACTCGGCCGCGTGACCGGTTCCTCGTCGGGCTTCCTCGCGCGACTCTTCGGCAGGCGCTAGATGCTCCACCGGCGCCGCGTGGCTCGCAAGGATCCCGGAAACGTCGTCTTCGGCACCATCGGCTGGCTGTTCGCCGACCTCATGGTCGCGCTGGCGATGGCGTTCCTGGTCGCCACGACCGTGGGGATGCCCGCACCTGATCCGAAGTCCACCCCAACGAAGCCGACTCCCACGCCCAGCGCGCAGCTCGGCTTGGAGAACGTCCCCGTCGAGATCAAGGTGTCCGTGGACTACCAGGGACTGCTGAACGGCAGCAGACTCGCCCGCGACGCGCTGCTCAAGAAGGTCAAGGCCGACTCCAGGATCACAGGACGCGACGCCGGGCTCGTACTCGCGTTCGGTGGCGCCGACAACAGCGCGGCCGGCATCGACCGCGCCATGAAGATCGCGAGCAAGGCGAACGAGGCACTCAAGACTCTCGGCCGTACGGAGTCCTTCGTTTTCTCCGCCAACACCGCGTACACGCCGTACATCGACTATGGAAATGCCCCTTCGACGCTTGAATTGCGCGTTTACCTGTTCAAGCAGTGACATCAGGGCGCTGCGAAGCCGGACGTCAGTGCGTCGCCGGAGTCAGCTCGACAGCCGCCGCGTCGGCGGGATCGGCCGTGAAGAGGCGGTAGTGAAGGTGGTGCGCACGCGGCATGGTGTGCGCCTTCGACCCGGCCAAGCGGCTCGGCGGGAGGGCGAGGACGACGTCGCCGTCCGCGCGGGTAAGCGGCGCGCGGCCCGCGCGGGCGACCAGAGTCAGCGCGGGCAGGTCGAGCGGGGTCTCGGCGGTCAACACGAGTTCGGACCGCTGCCGCCAGCCGCCGCGCACCTCGTACCGAGCCCTCACCAGAGGACGGATGAGTGAGGCTCGGACGCCCGAGGTCGCGAACTCCGTGTGAGCGTGTGTCACGGTCAGCGCGACCACGACGTGCAGTGCGGTCGCGTCGGCGGGGATCCGCACCGTGCAACCGCCGTAGGTCTCGCCCGTGGGCCGTGTGACGGCGTGCGGTTCGGGGATCTCGGTGACGTCCGGGAGCCCGCCCTCTGTGTTCCAGCCGACCAGCGCGCGGCCGCCCGACTCAGGCCAGGTCCAGCCGACGTGGGCCTGGTCGCCGTCGAACTCCACCGCGAGATCGGCGACATCCGGATCGGTGACGTAGCTGCGAGGCCGTCCGACATAGACATGTCCGTCAACGGTCACGATGGGGACATAGGTGAAGAACCGGTCATCCGGTGAGGTGATCAGGTCCACGAAGGGCGACGACGAGCCCGCGAGGATCCGGCCTCCGGGCCGGAACTCCGCCTCGGCCGCCGCATCGCCTTCGCGCAGCGATCCCGCGCCGCGCTGCGAGATGATCCGCACCTCACCCCGATCGGACTCAGGAATCCGCAGCTCCACCTTGTGGGCATAAAGATATGATCCGGCCCTTCCGGTCAGAGAGAGCGACCCTGGCGGCACGGGCCTCCTCCTCAGCGACGTCTCGATCGTCCTGCCTCGCGACCAGACGGGCCCGCCGCCGAGTCCCGGGTACCGCGCGCGTACGGTGTAGCGGTAGACGGCGCCGTTCGCGACGTCCCTGTCGGTATGCTCAGTGCCGTCGGCAAGCAGCCGGACGGGCGGCTCGTCCCCGCCGATCCGCTCCCTGACGATCTCGATCCGATCGGCATGGCGCGGCGGACTCCAGCTCAGCGCCACCTCGCCCTCGCCCGCCCGGCAGCTCAGCTCCGGATCGGCCGCGACCAGGACGGGCGCGGCGACCTCCGGCGCGGAGAAGGTGCCGGAGCGGACGGCGAACACCGCGTACGTCAGCGGAAGGCCAACGGATTCCGCGTCCGGCATGTCCCGGTAAGACGCCCCCGAGACCTCGGCGAGCCGCTGCTGGCCGGGCAGATCCTCGGGGGACTCGGGCGGCGCGGGGCCTGTCCCGCGCACGACGACATAAGAGATGCCTGGTTCGCCTGTCTCCTCCCAGCTCACCAGGACGCCCGTGTCCGGATCACCCGCGATCGCACGTGCCTTTCGCGGCGATGCCGGCGGGATTCTGTTGAGTTCCGTCCGAGCCGAGACGTAGTCATCGCAGACACGCAGGGCCTCGGTGAGCAGTTCGATCCTCCGAACCTGGCCGACACCCGGACGTCTGGCCTCCTCGCAGAGCCGCCGCGCCCGTTCGACGATCTCCTCGGCTCGGACCAGCAGCATGTCCCGATCGGGCAGCCCGAGAGGCGCCGTCCGCAGCAGATCGGCGGCCTCGACATATCTGCGCGCGCCGGTGAGGGCCGTGACGGAATCGGCGAGACGCTTGAGGTGCGCGGCCTCCTCGGCCAGCCGGAGCGTCTCCGTCCTGAGCCGCACCGCCAGCGGATCGGTGCTCCCGGCCGGCAACCGCCAGATCCGGGACGCACGGTTCAGCAGGAGGGCGGCCTCGTCCCGCCGTCCGCCGTCGGCGGCCTCGACGGCCTCCGCCAAGAGGTCCTCCACGCGTTCGCGCTGGCCGAGCGGGAACCCGCACCGGCAGCCGCCGCGCCTGGGCTCGACCAGCCCGCACGAGGGACACGGGTCACGCAGCGGGAACGCGCAGACCGAGCAGGCCGCGGCCGCCGGCGTGTTCAGCTCCGCGCACCTCGGGCAGTGCACGAGCCGGTCCACTCCCGCCGCCGCCTCGGGCGCCGGGAGCTCCAGCGGCCAGCCCTTGGCGAACAGCACGTCCCGGAGATAGCCGAGCGCGAAGTCCAGATCACGGACACCGTTCCGCTTGGCCCTCGCCAGGAAGCCCTCCACCTGCGCGGCGGTCATCGCGCGGGCCGATCCGAGCACCTCGACGTGCCAGGCGACCAGTTCCCTGAGGCTCTCCAGCCGCATGGAGACGTCGTGCCTGCGCCGCCTCTCCTCGGTCTCGAAGATCGTCTTAGCGATTCCGGCGAGGTTCTCGCGCGCCTTGACCGCTGGGTCGGACTTGTTCTTGCGGTTGTGCTCGTTCATGTAGAGCTTGTGGGCCGCGTCGAGCAGGACGGGCAGCGAACTCCGCTCTGTGACGCTCTCGTCCACGGTCTTCAGGACGTCGTAGAGCGTCCGCATCTGCGCGGTCTTCAACAAGTCCCTGAGCTGCCGTTCCGTATGATCATCCAGCCGGTCCGCCGGAGCGGCCGGTCCCGCCTCTCGCACTTCGACGGCGTCAAGCCGCCTAGCCAGCGCGGAGGACGCGGCGAGGACGTCCGCGAAGCCGGTCCGGAGACTCTCCCGCTCGGGCGCAAGGAGGTAGCCACGCAGTTCGAGGAAGTCGAGCCGGTCCTTCAGCTCCTTGCGGGCCGCCTCCATGGCCGCCCTCCGCTCGTTCGCGGCCTTCTTCCGCTCCTCCTCGCGGGCGTCCACGTCGCCCATCACGCGCTGGATGTCGCGGACGAGATTCAGGTTCCGTTTGGCGTCGACCGTCCGGGGGAAGGTCTTCGGTCCGGTCGCGTCGCGCGTCCAGCGCTTGCGCTTCTCGGCGAGCGCGTGCTGGAACGCCTCTTCGTTCCAGGGCGCGGCGGGATCCAGCTCCAGCAGGAGGAAGAAATTGGGGCGTTCCGTCATGCTCCGGACTCGGTGAGCTCGCGGGCGATGGTGCCGAAGACATCACTCAGCTCACCCATCCGGGTGAACAGCGCCTGCTCGTCGGAGGAGGCGACGGCGCGCAGGAATCCGTGGTCGGCCCCGCCGAATCCGACCGCGACGACCTCGATGCCGACACCGTGGCAGGCGCGCGCGCGGGAGATCGCCTTCTGCTGATGGCTCCAGACGCCGTCGGCGAGAACCACCGCGAACCTGCGGTGCTGATCGCGGCGGAGCAGCTCCTTGATCTTGTCGAAGGGGTCGGCATCGTTGCCGTAGCCGGTCGAGCCGACGCGGAGCCTTTGGATGGCCCGCTCGATGGACGAGCCGTTGTTCGTCGCCTTCAACTCCACCTTGACCGAGTCGGAGAAGCCGATCAGCCCGACGGCCGTCGTCGTCAGATCGAGCTGCCCGACGAATGCCCGCGCAGCGCCCTTCGCCGCCGAGAGCGGTGGGCCCGACATGCTTCCGGACAGGTCGAATGCCAGGTAGACCGTCATGGGCTCGCGGCCTCCGCCCTTCGCCGGCGGAAGCAGGAACCGCCCCGGGATATCTTCGGGAAGCTGCTCGACCTTGACGTCGAGGCGGGCGCCGCCGACCCTGTCGACCGCCGCGACGTCCACCAGCGCGCTGTCGTCGTAGGAATAGGTGACGTCTACGACGGCTTCGCGGCGGCCGCCCTTCGCCGGGAAACCCGTGACGATATAACGCCCCAAGTAGGCACAGTCTTGGACGTTCTCCGTCTCCCCCTGGGTGAGGAAGATCTCCATCTCGTCGGAGCCGTCGCCCTTCAGCCGAAACTTGTACGGACGGGTCGCCTGCGAGGGGATCCGCTGGTTGCGCGGAAGAAGGACGCTGTTGAGGTAGCGCTCACGATCCGCGCTCTCGGCGATCATGCCGAGGCTGTGCGCGACCACGTTGCTCACCTTGCGCGGGCCGCCCAGCCGCAGGATCGGCTCGGCCACCGCCGTGCCGGGCAGCCGCAACGCCTCTGCCTCGGCCTCCAGCAGCAGCGCGGCCTGCGCAGCCGCGCCGAGGGCTACCGCGTGGTCGGGGTGAATGCCTGCCATTGGCGGTTTGCCGGAGATTTCCTCAATGAACTCCCGGATCATCGGCATCCGGGTGGAGCCACCGACCGGGAGGACACCCGTGATGTCGTCCCAGGTCAGATCAACCTCTTCCAGGAGCTTCCGGGTGAGGTGGCCGGTCATCTCCACGAGGTCGCGGCTGGCGGCGGCAAAACCCTCGCGAGTCGCGGTCGCCCGGATCGTCCGGCCCTCGATCGCGATGCGCAGCTCGGCCGCACGGCGGGCGGAGAGCGTCCGCTTGATCCGCTCGGCCTCCACCAGCAGGGCGCCCGGCCGATCGGCGAGCAGCTCGGACTCCTCGGTGGTGAGCTGCCGCAGCAGCTCGCCGACCAGCCTGTCGTCCCAGTCGCGGCCGCCGAGCTCGTGGTCGCCTTCCGCGCCGACCACCCGCAGCTCCTCCGCGCCGATCTCCACGAGGGAGATGTCGAAAGTGCCGCCGCCGAGATCGTAGACGAGCAGGCGACGGGTCTCGGCGGCGGGGCGGAGTCCGTAGGCCAGGGCCGCGGCCGTCGGCTCGCTCATCAACCGCAGCACGTCCAAGCCCGCGAGACGGCCCGCTTTGAGCGTCGCCTCCCGCTCGGGGTGGGTGAAGTACTCCGGCACGGTGACCACGACCCGGCGCACCGCCGTGCCCAGCGCCTCCTCTGCCTGTCGCTTCAGATGCCCGAGAACCTGTGCGGACAGCTCGGGCGGCGTCCACTCGCGGCCGCCCCCGCCGAACCGGAAGGCGGCGTCGCCCATCCAGCGCTTGAAGAGGTGCGCGACCGCCTCTTCGCCCTCGGCCTGCGCGACCTTGGCCCCGGCTCCCACGATGGGCGTCCCCGAGGCGTCGAAGCCGACGACGGACGGGGTCAGCGCCTCGCCCAGCGCGTCCGGGATGATCTCCGGGACACCGTCGCGGTTGACCCAGGCGACGGCCGAGTAGGTGGTGCCGAGGTCGATGCCGACGGCCGGTTCCATGGGTTCCTCTCCTCACCGACTGACCGGAAGGGTGTTTGGCCGGCTGACCGGCTAGCCGACGACGCGGATCGCGCTCGACCGCACCTTGGCCTGCTCCTCTTCCTCGACGGACAGCACCCTGTCCGTCTGGAAGACGGCCTCGACCATCTGGCCGCCCTCGGCGAGGTCTTGGCCGGTGATGTGCAGGCGGCCCTGGCCGTCCAGGCGGAAGGAGACCTCGATCGGCGAGCCCGCCCTGAGACCCGCGCTCATCTCCAGGACGGCCTTGGTGACCTCCTCACCGAGGCTCAGATCCTTGACGATCTTGTCCCGTGAGGTGTTCTCCATAATCTTGATCTCGATCTGGGAGAGGCCGTCGTCACGGGTCCCGAACGTCTGCTTCGCCTCGGCGGGCAGCGCCTGCTGGGCCAACACGAGGTTGGCGATGACCTCGGTGTCGTCGCGCAGCAGCGCGAGCACCCCGAAGCTGTGGCTGGCGACGTTGGTCACCTGCATCTTCGTGAATTTCTGGACGGTGCCGAGGCGCAGGCCCAGGTCGTCCGCGACGGCCTCCTCGGCCGCGGCCCGCACCTCGGCGGACACGGACGTGACGTCCACGTCCTCCGGCTTCGCATCGGTCTTGCGGACGATCTCCTCCACGATCTTCTCGGCGATCTTCCCGTCCACCACGAGCTTCTGCCCGTAGATCGCGGCCCCCTTGGCGACCGCGAAGTCCGGCTCGAACGCCTCGATCTCAAAGCCGAATTCCTTGCGCAGCCGGGCGCCGACCTGCAGCATCTTGATGGAGCCGCCCACCAGCAGCAGCCGATCGATGACGGGCGAGCCCAGCTCGGCGGCCGTCGCGATGACGTTCTTGGTGAACGTGATGGTGTTCTCCAGCAGCGGAGCCGTCAGCTCCTCGAACTTCTCTCGGGTGAGCGCCACGGCCGTCTGCTTTCCCTGATGGACGACCTGGATCTTCGTCTGCGGGATGGCCGTCAGGGTCTTCTTGGCGCTCTCCGCCCTCACCCAGAGATCCTGAAGAGTCTCCGGCGTGCCGAGGATCTCGCCCTCTCCGCCGTGCTCGGCCTCCCACTGCGCGGCGCAGTACTTGACGATCTCCTCGTCCCAGTCACGGCCGCCCAGCTCGTCGTTGCCGCCGGTGGCGACCACGCGGATCTTGCCGCCTCTGACGTCGATGACCGTGATGTCGAACGTGCCGCCGCCGAGGTCGTAGACGAGGACGGTCTGGTCTCCTTTGTCGAGCATCCCGTAGGTGATCGCGGCGGCGGTGGGCTCGTTGATGATCTCCAGTACGTCGAGGCCCGCGATGCGTCCGGCGGCCGCCGTCGCCTCGCGCTGCGGGACGTCGAAGTAGGCCGGGCAGGTGATTACGACCTTGCTCGGGCGGACCCCATCATTCTGCTCGGCGTCCACGACGACCTTGCGGAGGATGTAGGAGGAGATCTCCTCCGGGGAGGTCTCCTTGCCGAAGAACTCCCTGCGGTATCCGGGCCTGCCCATCTCCCTCTTGATCATCTCGACCACGTTGTCGGCTTCGAGGACCGCGGCGTTCTTGGCCTCGCGGCCCACCACGCGGGTGTTCTCCTCATCGAACAGGACGACCGAGGGCGTCGTGTTCTCGCCTTCCAGGTTCGAGACGACCACGGGCTTCCCGCTGGACTCGTCCACGTAGGCGATGCAGGTGTAGGTGGTTCCCAAGTCGATTCCGTACACGCGGTCGGCGGTCATCGGAGGTCTCCTTCCTCGGCGGGGGCTGCGGAGTCCGCCGCTTCGACGGCCGGATCCGCTACGAGTTCCGGGACGGGCTGGGGTTTGGCGAAGCGGTAGGCGCTCACCCATTCCGGGCGCAGCACACGGTCACCGTCGGCGAAGCCGGCGCGCAACCGGACCGCCACCTTGCGGTCGAGCTCCCGGTCGGACGTGGCGACCGTGCTGAGAACCCGCTGAAGGGACCTGTCGATGCCATCCCCTTCGACGATGAACCTTTGAACACCGTTCCGCTCGAGGATCTGCTCGACCGAGTCGCGGAACAGCGCAAGGCTCGCGCCGGAGGCGTCCGTCGCCTCGATGACCTGGGTGAGATCGTCGTAGAGCGCGACGAGGTCCGTCAGCACCGGCCGCATGACGCTGCGGTAGAGGTCCTGCCTGTGCTGCGCCAACTCCTCGCTCATCGCCTGGACGTGCCGCTCCCTGGTCTCGTCATAGCGGATCTTCGCGTCGAAGGCCTCTCGGAGTCTGCGCAGTTCCGTCACGACCTGCCCGAACTCCGCGCTCGTCCTCTCGTTCACGAAGGGCGCGTCGATCCCGTCGTTTTCCGTACCGGAAACGTCCTCGTTCATATAAGTCCGTCCTGGAGCGTCCGATGAGCCCGTCCACCGCTCCCCTATTAACTACCAACACACTTCACCACACATCCAGAGAAATCCGCCGGTCGCCAGACACAGACCCTCAGAAAAGATTTCCACCTATAAGGACAAACTCCACATTCTTCGCTTATCCACTTCGCTGGGGATAAGTGTCCTCACACTGCCGCTACGGATGGTTCCGGACGGGTCCCCAGACCCGACCGTCGCCGCCCTGGCTCCCCAGGATCTGACCGCAGATCGCAGGAGAACAGGGAGGTCACGCGAGGGACATCGGCCCAACGCCACCACCGGCTGCTCAACACCGGCTGAATCTTCGAACGTAGTACTGGCTTGATGCAGGGACGGATTCCAGGACGCGCGGGCCAAGGTCGATCTCAGCGCCAACGACGGTCCGTCGACTCCCCGGCCCCGAGGTACTGCGACGTGGTGAGACGCTGTCGGTGGCGGGTGCGATGATGAGCACGTGGTCAACGCAGGTGAAGGACGCCCGCCGTCATCGCACACAATTCCAGCTCGGTCGATGGGAGGATCAGCTTGTCGCCGGGCGTGCTGCTGATGACCGACGAACGCTGGCCGGTCTTCACCGACTCCGGATACGCCGACGTCAAACGCCGCCATCACCCCCAGGCCATCCTGGAGGGCAGCGGGTCGTTCGTCACCGACGACTCCGTCGGCGAGGAACTGCCGCCGTCGGCGGAGACGGCCGAGGTGCTGCAGCAGCACTACCTGCCGGACCACATCACGGCTCTGGCCGCCAACGGGTGGCTGGTCGTTCCCGACAGCCGCGGCCGGGTCCGCTGGACATGTAAACAGTTCCCGGGCCCGGACTGGGAGGGATGGCATCTGCTGGTGCTGGTCGCGGCGGCCACACCACTGGCGTACCTGTCATTCCTGCGACGCGAGGGCATCCCTTACCTCATGGTCGGCGATCAACGTGTCGACCTGCGAGCGGCCCTGGAGGAGCTCGGCGACCGGCTCGGGGTCCAGACCGTGGTCTCCACCGGAGGAGGCCGTCTGAGCCGGTAGTCCAACGTCAGGTGCATCTTGAAACCCTGCGAGATATCATCAAGTGAATCCTTGATATCAAGAGGGGTATCTCGATGAGCCGCACCGTGATCGACCTGGACGACGACCTCCTCACAGAGGTCGCGAAAGCACTCGGAACCAGCACCAAGAAGGAGACGGTCAACACCGCCCTCCGCGAGGTGCTGGAGAACCGACGCCGAGCGCTCGCGCTTACCCGCCTCCGCGCCCACGCCGCAGAGGGCGCCTTCGACCTCGACCTCTTCGAGGACAAGACCGACTACCGTCGATGAACGCCGCCCAGTACCTCATCGACACCAGCGCTCTCGCCCGCTTCATGCGTCCTGACGCCGGCCAGTACGGCTGGGACCAGGCGGCAGCAGCCGGACTCATCGCCGTCTGCCCCATCACCGAGCTGGAGTTCTTCTACAGCGCCCGGTCCCTCGCCGACCGCGAACAAGGCATCGAGGACATGCGGTCGCTGTTCGGCTGGACCCCGATCGGCGACCGTGCCTACGACCGGGCTTGGAAGGTCCAGGAAGCCCTCACCAGGCGAGGACAGCACCGCAGCGCCGGCCCCGTCGATCTCGTCCTCGCCGCCACAGCGGAACTCCAAGGGCTCACTCTCCTGCACCGCGACCGCGACTTCGAATGCATCGCCCGGATCACCGGCCAGCCTCTGCAGTGGTACGGCCCCGAACCCGGCAAGTAGCCGGTCCGCGGCGGACTCAGAGCAGGCCTTTCGTCAGGGCTGCAGGCCAAGGATCAAGCGGATCGACGCCTCCACGCTTCGGAGTTCCCCCAGAGCCAGCGTCCCCAGCTTCCGTCGCAGTCTGGGTTTTGCGACCGTGTGCAGGTCGGTGCAGTTGACGTAGGACTCGTCGTATCTGGTCAGCCCTGCTTCTTTGCCGATGGGCACATGGGTCGTCGGAGGACCCGCGGTTCCGGTGACCACTGCGACCGTGACCGCGGAAAGCGGTCCGGCGACGCGGTTGGCGGTGAGCACGACAACCGGATGGGGGCCTATCGGCGCGGGCAGGGCACAGGCCCACACCTCCCCTCTCAGAGCCGTGCCAGGGCTCACCATTCCATCTCATCGACGGCCTCGAACTCGGCGTCGCCGGGAGGCGCCACACCCTCCGGAAGCGGTGCTTGCGCCCCTTCATAGAAGGAGCGGATCTCTTCGGCCGCCGCGAGCTCCGCGGCCTCACGAGTCAGAAGACGAAGCCCTTCACGAAGGGCGTCCGAAGTCGACTCCAGGTTCAGCGTGCGCATCGTCTCGCGCAACGCATCCATCTCATCCGGCCTGAGCCTCACCTGCGCCAGCTTGCCCGCGCCCCGCCCTTGGGGCCGCTTGTGCCGACGAGTATCCGGCTTCCTCGGAACCGCTTCCGCGCTCACTGCCCCTCCTTCGTGTCGTACAACTGTCGTACAGCCAGTATGTTCCCGCGCCCTGCACTCGTCAATCGAATCGGCCGAGCAGGCCAGCCATGATCATTTACAGCCTCGGTGCCCCATGGCCGCCCGACTCCGCAGGACAGCGGGCAGTGCATGACAACGGAAGGCCTATGACAGTCTTCAGGTCGTTTTGCACTGAGGATGCTTGGAGCGTTGAGTGAATCGTCAGGTCACCGCCAGGCGCGTCCGGGCGGCGCTCAGCCTGTCGGACCGGCCGTTGCGGATCCTGCTGATCGCGATCATCGGCTATGCCGCCGTGACGACACTGGCCTACGACAGACCGCAGCGAACGAGTTCCATCGAGCGTCTTTACGACGACCTCGATCATCACCGTGTCGATCGACTGGAGCTCGTGACCGCCGATTTCAAGGCGAGTCGCGAGACCAACACCTTCTGGTTCCGCTGGTCCACCAGCAGGCTGACCTGGTGGGAGTTCCGAGGGGAGGTCTCACGGACTCAGCTTGAGAAGGCCCGTCAGTTGCCGAGGCTGACCCGGACGATCACCGGAGACCGCGGCGAACCGAGCTTCGACAAATGGCTCGATCCGAAGTTCGACCTGTCGGTGATCAGAGGAGATCCGTCACGAGCGGACAGCCGCTCCTGGTCTGAACGGCTCCCCGACGGGCCGCTGCGGCTCCTGATCCCGTTCATCGGGCTGGGGACTTTCTTGCTCATGCTCAGCCGGCCCCACAACCGCTACGCCAACAGGTGGGCGTGGTTCTGGCTGATGACGACCGGCTTGTCGGGGGTGATGCTCTATCTCCTCCTGGAACGACGGCCCGTCTGGGCGAGCTTCGACCGTCCGCTTCGAGACCCGGCCAAGCGCCTCACCGGCGGCTGGGGCTTCGTTTGTTCGCTCTTCCTCGCCCCGTTGAGCGCCGGCTTGGCCTCCCTCGCCTTTTCTCTGCTTTAGCCGCTTGTGATCAGGTGTTCTCGCCGTCGGGGGTGTGGATCCTGGTCGTGATCACTTCGGCGATCTCGGCGAGCGGCGCCGGGTCCAGCAGGAACCGGTGCTCGACGTCCAGGTGGTGGTTCTCGACCGTTCCGCCGATCAACGGGCCCCAGTTGGCTTCGGCCGTCAGGGAGTCGGCGGTGCGGCCGCGCAGGGCTGTGAAGAACACGATGTCCCCGTCGATCGGGCCCGGCGTGTACTCGGCCGCGATCCGAAGGCCGTTCTCGTAGTTGCGGTACAGGGCGACGAGACCGTGGTCGTTGAGGCTGGCGAAGGCGCTGCCCTTCTCCCTGAGCGCCTCCATGACCCGGGCGACGTCCGGCGCGTGCCGGTCTCCCGCGATCTCCTCGGAGATCCCGACGGCCTCCAGCAGCTCGGGGACGATCTCCCGGCCGGGGATGTCGAGGTCCTGGGAGTGGAAGGAGTCGATCAGCGCCAGCAGCGCGACCTCTTCTCCCGCCGCCTGGAGCTGCCGGGCCGCCTCGTAGGCGATGAGTCCGCCGAGGGAGTAGCCCGCCAGATGGTAGGGGCCGTGGGGCTGGACGCTCCGCAGATGCGCCACGTGGTCGCGGGCGGCCTCCTCCACTGACGCGTGCAAGGGCTCGCCGGCGTCCGGGAAGCCGCGCGCCTGGAGCCCGTAGACGGGCTGGTCGGCGGGCAGGTGCGGGAGCAGTCCGAAGTAGGACCAGGACAGGCCGCCCGCGGGGGGCAGGCAGAACAGCGGGGGTCTCCCGCCTCCGGTGCGGATCGGCAGGAGCACGCCGAGGCCGAGTTCCTCGTCTCCGGGCCCGCCGCGTGCGGCGGCGGCCAGCGCCTCCACGGTCTGGTGGGCGAAGATCGCCCGTGGGGACAGGTCGAGCCCGGCCGCGCGGGCCAGGCCGCTCAGCCGCATCGCGAAGATCGAGTCGCCGCCCAGGCGGAAGAAGCTGACGTCGGCCGGCGCCTTAGGCAGTCCGAGGACCTGGGCGAACAGCGCGGCGAGCTGCTCCTCCTCCGGACCCTCGGGTTCGCGGCCCTCCGAGCCGCGCTCGAAGCCGGGGACGGGCAGCGCCTTGTGGTCGATCTTGCCGCTCGAGTTGAGCGGGAACTCCGGCAGGAACACGAACGTCGACGGCACCATGTACGACGGGAGGTGCTCGGCGGCGAACCGGCGCAGCTCCTCCACGAAGTCCTGGTCCGGCTCCCGGCCGCCCGCGGGCACGATGTAGGCGACGAGGTGCTTGCCGTCGGGATGGGCCTTGCGGGCGGGCGCGGTGTCGCGTCCGGCGTGCTCCAGCAGCCCGTCGGCGGTGCGGCGGACCAGGTCGCCGGTCCGGTACATCCTCTCGCCGGGCGCCCCGAACGGGCAGGCGACGAACCGCTCCGCGGTCGGCCCGGGACGCCCCGTGTATCCGCGTGCCGTGCCGTCTCCCGCCAGGTACAGCTCGCCGACGACACCGGCCGGGACGGGCCGCAGCGCCGGGTCCAGCACGTAGGCCCGCCGGTCGTCCGGAGGGACGGTCTCGTCCTTCGTGCCCTCGTCGTGCGGCCGGACGGTGACGGCCGCCTCCCGTTCCTCGGGATCGAGCAGGTCGATCCGGCCGACGAGCGTGTCCGGCGCATCGGCGATCAGCTGGAACGCCCGCTCCAGCCGGCGGAGCAGCCGCCGCGCCTGCTCGGCGTCGAACAGGTCGGGCCGGTAGTCCATGCGCAGCAGCAGCCGTTCGCCGGGGATGGCGCCCAGCGCGATCGGGTAGTGGGTGGCGTCGTAGCCGCCCGCGCCCGTGACCTTGACGCCGTCCAGATCGGTGGCCTCGGCCGACGGGTCGTAGGGGTAGTTCTCCAGCACGGTGATCGTGTCGAACAGGGCGCCCGCGGGGGTGAGCCGCTGGATCTCGGAGATCGACAGGTGCTGGTGCGGCATCAGCTCGGTCTGCTCCTCCTGGAGCCGCCGCAGTGCCTCGCGCACGGTGTCGGCGGGCCGGAGCCGGACCCGGACGGGCAGCGTGTTGATGAGCAGGCCGATCATGGAGGTGACTCCGGGCAGCTCCGGCGGCCGGCCCGACACCACCCCGCCGAAGATCACGTCGGTGCGGCCGGTCTCGCAGCCGAGGACCAGCCCCCAGGCGAGCTGGAGGATCGTGTTGAGGGTGATTCTCTCGACGCGGGCGCGGGCGGTGAGCGCGGCGCTGGTCGCGGTGTCGAGCCGCAGCTCGATCATCTCCGGCGGGACCGCGGGCCCCTGCGCCCGCGGCCGGATGCGGGTCGGTTCCTCGACGCCGTCGAGCGCCGCGGTCCAGGCCGCGACGGCGGCCTCCCGGTCCTGCCGGGCCAGCCAGGCGAGATAGGTCTTGTAGGGCGTGACGGGCGGCAGCAGCCCGTCGTCGCCCTTGCCGAGGTACAGCGCGAACAGCTCGGTGGTGAGGATCGGGGTGGACCAGCCGTCGAGCAGCAGATGGTGGTTGGTGCAGATCAGCCGGTGCTGCCCGGGCCCGAGCCGGGCGAGCACGAACCGGATGAGCGGCGGCCGGGTGAGGTCCCAGCGGCGCCGTTTCTCCCGCTCGACCAGCGCGGCGAGGGCGTCAGGGTCGTCCGACAGGTCGACTTCCTCCCACGGCAGCCTGACCTCCCGGTGCACGACCTGCACGGGGTCTCCCTGCTTGCGCTGCCGGAAGGAGGCCCTCAGGTTGGCGTGGCGGCGCAGGACGGCCTCGGCGGCGGCCCGCAGCCGTCCTGTGTCGAGCGGCCCGGCCAGGTCGAGGACGATCTGGGCGGAGTAGACGTCGGAGTCGCCGTCATAGAGCGCGTGGAAGTACAGGCCCTGCTGAAGGGGGGCCAGCGGGAGCACGTCCTCCAGGTTGGACTGCTTCTTCGAGGTGCTCATAGGTCGTCCCACTCTTCGTGTTCCGCGGCGCATCGAACTCGGATTGTTCCATTTCGACCAGAAGGTCAGAACTGGTGCACCGTGGTATAGCGTCGCCCCGGTCATGGCAGGAGCGGGCGGACGACGGATCGGGCTAGGGACTCGGCGAAGGTCCGTGGAGCCGTGGGGGCGTCCGGGCCGTGCGCGTAGTAGCGCAGGAAGGCCTCCTGGAAGCAGGCGCCCAGGAGAAGAGCCGCGGCGGCGTCGGGTTCGGCGTCCTGGCCGACTCGGCCGGCGTCCCGTTCGGCGCGCAGGTAGGCGGCGAAGGCCGCGAGGGGGCGGTCGGGGCCGGCGCCGTGTCGGGACATGGCCTCGCGGTGCGCCTGCATGCGCTTCGGATCCGCGAGGAGCGCGCCGAGCATGGGGATCGAGCGCTGGTAGAACTCCAGAGCCGCGTGGGCGAGTTCAGCGAGGTTGTCCTCGACGTCGCCCTCTCCCGGCCGGATCGACACCCGGGACGGGCCCGGCAGCCGTTCCTCGAGGACGGCCAACAGCAGCCGTTCCTTGTCCCCGAAGTACTTGTAGAGCGTCGGCTCCGAGACCTCCGACGCCTGCGCGATCTCTTTGGTCGTGGCCTGCGCGACCCCGCGCGTCCGCAGGAGCTCCGCGGCCGCGTCGAGGATCCGCTCCCTTGTGCTCATGCCGTCCTCCCGCCGCCGCTTGACAGGTTAGTGAACACTAGATCAGTGTAGAGGCTAGTGTTCACTAACCCCTGGAGGGTCTGATGCGTATCGCCGTCCTCGGCGCGACCGGCGGAACCGGGCAGCACCTCGTGCGCCAGGCGCTCGACGCCGGCCACCATGTCACCGCGATCGTCAGGAATCCCGGCGGCCTGCCGGATCACCCGCTTCTCGAAACCGTCGTCGCCGACGTGATGGACCCCGCCGCGATCAGCGCGTCCGTGGCCGACCGCGACGCCGTCGTGTCGGCGTTGGGCCCCCGCGGCAAGGGCGAGACGACCGTGTGCTCCGACGGAGCCCGCTCGGTCGTCACCGCGATGCGCTCCGTTCGCGGACGCCGCCTGGTCGTCGTCACCGCCGGCGGACACGTCGTCGACGAGGGGGACGGCCCGTTCACCCGCACCCTGGTCAAGCCCCTGCTCCGACGCTTCCTTCGGGAGGCGTTCGCCGACTTCGTCCGTACCGAACGGGTGGTCCGCGACAGCGGTCTGGACTGGACGATCATGCGCCCGCCACGCCTCACCGACGGCGGTCCCCGCCCCTACCGCACCGCCGTCGACCGCAACGTGCGCGGCGGCCTCATGCTCGCCCGCACCGACCTCGCCCAAGCCATCCTCAACGTGCTGGACGCCCCCGCCACCGTCGGTCACACCATCGCCCTGGGGTACTGACCATGAAGAAGCGGATGCTCCTCGCGCTGGGCCTGCTGCTCGCGACCGCGCTCGGCCTCACGGCCACCGCCGGATACCTGACGTTCGTACGTTCGGCCGAGAACCCGCCCTCCGAAGCCTGCGGCCGGAAACGCGGCCCCGGCCCCGTGGTCGTCGCGGCAGGCGCCAGCATGACGCAGGGCACACTCGGCGCGAACTGGGTCGGCGCGCTGCGCGACCGGCCCGAATACCGGGAATACGAGTTCGTCAACGCCGGTGTCAACGGCGACACGAGCGACGACCTCCGCAAGCGGGTCGACTCCGACATCGTGGCGTGTCATCCGGACGCGGTCACGATCCTGGTCGGCGCCAACGACGTCCTCGACGGCGTGCCGCCGGAGGAGTACCGAGCCGACCTCGGCGCGATCGTCGACCGGATCAAGGAGAAGACCACCGCCCGCATCGCTCTGCTGTCCCTCCCCCCGCTCGGCGAGGACCTCGCCTCATCCCGCAACCGCAGGCTCGGCGCCTACAACGCCGCGATCAAGGAGACGGCCGCCCGCGCCCAGGTCGGTTACATCCCCGTACACGAGCAGGCGGTCGACTTCCTCCGGAAGAGCGGCGGTGCCGGAACCCCGTACGGCTTCGATTTCGCGGTCGCCCTCGCGGCCGGAGCCGAGCACTACCTCCTGGGACGGAGTTGGGACGACATCTCCCACGGAAACGGGCTCGAACTCCTCGTCGACCACCTCCACCTGAACGACCGAGGCGGCGCGATCGTCACCGGCCTCGTCGCCCGGTGGCTGTCCGAGGAGCAGACCACCGCCTCGGATGAACCCGCCTGACGGGAACACGACAACCCCGGTCCCTTCTGGGATCCGGGGCTGTGCGTTCCCCCTCGCAGGGTGCGGGTTCCCGCTCGGGAAAAGTGCGTCTCAGACGAGGGCGTGCTGGGTCCAGGTCTGGGCGGCGGAGGGGACGCTGAAGATCGCGGCGGCGGCCGCGACCACCGCGAACGCGGAACGCAACAGCTTCATGTCGACTCCTGCTCGTGATCCGATTCGGTCACCAGGAGTACACACCGCAGATCATCCGGAAGTCGGTCCCGAGGCGCTGACGTAAGGATTCGTTCATATCTGCATTTCTCACTGCCAGGTGGCGTGCGTGGGGCGCAGCACCAGGACGACGCGGCGCGGGGCGTCGCCCACCGGTGGCTCGTAGGGCAGGCCGTAGCGCTTGGCGAGCACGTCGAAGAACTCCCCGGAGGGGTCGGGGTCGACGCTCTCGATGACTCCGCGGACCTCCAGATAGCGGTACGGCTGCTCCGGATCGTTGATCGAGACGGCCACCCGCGCGTCCCGGACGACGTTGAGGTGCTTGCGGCGGTCCGTCGTGGTCGTGAACCGCAGGGCCTCTCCGTCCCAGAGCTGCCAGACCGGGGTGACCTGCGGGCCGCCGTCGGAGTTCAGCGTCGCGAGGTGGGCGAAGAGCGGGCGGATCAGCAGGTCCTCGTGGGAGGCGGGAATCATGACGTCTCCAAACCTTGATGGTTATCAAAGCTTTTATATCAGACCTAGGATTGATGACATGACGATGCCCGCGGCCGAACGGCTCGGCCTGGACCTGAAACGGGTCGAGACCGAACTGATGGCGGCCAAGCAAGCCGCGCTGAAACCCCTGACCGTCCCGCAGTACGCGGCCCTGTTCGCCCTCTCGGACGCCCCGGGGATCTCGGCCGCGGCACTCGCCCGCGCCTGCCTCGTCACCCCGCAGGCGATGACCGTCGTGCTGCGGAACCTGGAGGACCGGGGCCTGGTCGAGCGGACCCCGCACCCCTGGCACCGCAACGTGCTGGAGACCCGGCTGACCGAGGCGGGCCGGGAGGCGTTCGAGACCGCGGACCGGGCGGCGGTCGCGATCGAGCGGCGGCTGTCCGAGGAATTCTCACCCGAGGAGCGCGACCAGCTCCGCGCCCTGCTGGCCCGGTGCTCCAAGGCCCTGAACGACCCCGGCCGCTGAACCGGGCGCCCGGGGTGCCCCTTCAGCGGCCGCGGCCGGTGGCGACCACGAGCAGGGTGATGTCCGGCCAGTACGCGGGAGGCACCCGGTCGAGCCGGTCGAACACCGCCACTTCCACCGCCCGCGGCCACCATCGGCTCTTCTCGACCCAGCGGCAGGCCGTGATGAATCGCCGGCCCGGGGAATCCGGGTACCCGCGCTGCCGGCAGCGGGCGTTCACCGGCGCCCAGTCCTCCCCGAGGGAACGGCCGACGAAGGCCACCGCCTCAGCCGGCACGGTCCCCTCGGGCAACGCGTAGATCCTTGAGTTCGAAGAGCCGAACCGCTCCTCCAGCCCCTGCTTCATGGCCAGCGCCATGTTGTCCACACGGGTCTCGTACCGCTCCCCCTCCGGCAGGCTGCTCGTCGCCCCCGGCGGCACCCGCACCTCGGGGAGGTCGCCCGCCCGCTCCCACCGCACGGCGGCGCACACCACGGCCACCGCCAGGGCCACCGCCCCCGCCGACAGCGCGGCCGTCATTCGGCGTCCCACGAAACCGTCTCCCGCCGTCGGCACGGAACCAGTGGAAGACACGATCTCACCCGACCGATCCGCGTCGATGATCGGCAGGTGAACAGTTGGTGAGGCGCCGTTCTCCCGGGAACGGTCCGGCTAATCTCGGAGGCGTCCTCGGAGAGGGGTGCACCCGTGCCGCAGCCGCTTCCGCTCGGACCCGGAGCGCCCCGCGTGATCGGGTCCTACCGGCTCACCGGCCTGCTCGGACGGGGAGGCCAGGGAGCCGTCTATCTCGGTGAGGCCCCCGACGGCGGCCCGGTCGCGGTGAAGGTGCTGCACGAGGGGGCGGCCGGGAGCGAGGACGCCATGCGGCGCTTCCTCCGCGAGGTCGAGGCGGCCCGGCGGGTGGCGCCCTTCTGCACCGCACGGGTGCTGGACGCGGGCGTCCACGGGGAACGCCCCTACATCGTCAGCGAGTTCGTCCCGGGCAGATCGCTGGAGCTGCTCGTCCAGGAGGAGGGGCCGCGACGCGGCGGCGCACTGCAGCGCCTGGCCGTCACGACGTCCAGCGCCCTGGCCGCCATCCACCGGGCCGGCATCGTGCACCGGGACTTCAAGCCCGCCAATGTGGTCCTCGGTCCGGAGGGGCCGGTCGTCATCGACTTCGGCATCGCCCGGGCCCTCGACCAGGCGGGGACCAGGACGGGCTCGGTGGGCACGCCCGCCTACATGGCCCCGGAGCAGTTCACGGACGGCGCCGTCGGCCAGCCCGCGGACATCTTCGCCTGGGCGGGCACGATGGTGTTCGCCGCGACCGGGCGCAGGCCGTTCCCCGGCGACACGATGCCGGCCCTGCTCAACGCGATCCTGCACCAGCCGCCGGACGTCTCCGGCCTGCCGGAGCCGCTGGCGGGGATCGTCGCGCTCTGCCTGGACAAGGACCCCCGCTCCCGGCCCACGGCCGACGAACTGCACGCCCGGCTGAGCGGGCACGCCCCGGCGCCGACGCGGCCGGCCGAGGCCGACCGTCCCGGGCCGGCCACATCGCCCCTCCCTCCGGAACGACCGGCGCGCAGGAGAACCTGGCCATTGCCGGTCGCGGCCGGCTTGGCCGCGGTGACCTTCACGGCCTTCCTCCTCTGGCCGGACGGGGAGAAGCGGACCGGCGGCACGGTCTCACCGTCAGCGAGACCGTCCTTCGGGCAGCTCGTCCACCCGCCGCTCATCGACCACGGCAACGACATCCGCTCGATCGCGGTCGGCACGGTCGACGGCTCCGCCGTCGCGGTCACCGGCTCCGACGACCAGACCGTCCGGGTCTGGGACCTCGCCACCGGACGGACCCTCGGCGCACCGCTGCGAGGACACACCTACTGGGTGCAGTCGGTGGCGTTCGGCGTCCTGCGCGGCTCTCCGATCGCGGTCAGCGCCTCCGACGACGACACCGTCCGGGTCTGGAGCCTGGCCGACCGCAGCCTCCTCGGCGTCTTCGAGGGACACGACGGCGACGTGAAGACCGTCGCCACGGGCGAGCTCGGCTCCCGTCCCATCGCGGTCAGCGGCAGTGCCGACGCGTCACTCCGGATCTGGGACCTGGAGGACCAGCAGGAGATCGCCCGGCTGACCGGGCACCGCGGGGCGGTCGCGGCCGTCGCCCTGACCGAGCTGGACGGCGTGCTCACGGCGGTGTCCGCCGGTGACGACGGAACGGTCCGGATCTGGGATCTGCCGGCCCGGCGGCAGGTGGCGTCACTGACCGGCCACGAAGGCTGGGTGCGTTCGGTGGCCCTCACCAGGCTCGACGGCAGGCCGGTGGCCGTCACCGGAGGCCTGGACGGGACGATCCGGGTCTGGGATCTGCTGGCCCGCCGTCAGGTCGGCGAGCCGATGCGCGGCCACGTCGACTCCGTCCGGTCCATCACGGCCGGCGCCGCGGCGGGAACCACCCTCGTCATCTCCGGCGGCGAGGACCGGACCGTCCGGGTCTGGGACCTCGCCGCCCGCGACCAGATCGAGAGCCCCTTCACCGGCCACACCGACCGCGTCTGGTCCGTCGCTTTCACCGACCTGGCCGGCACCCCGATGGCTCTCAGCGGCTCCCGCGACAACACCTTGCGCCTGTGGAGCCTCGCCCGCTGACCGCGGCGGTCTGCGGGACGACCGGCAGTCCGGTCAGATCCGCGGATTCTCGCGCAGCACGGTGTCGAGGGCGGCTTCGACGTGGATGCGGGTGGAGTCGAAGACCGGGAGGGGGCTGTCCTCCGGGGAGATCAGGAGGGTGATCTCGGTGCAGCCGAGGATGACCCCCTCGGCGCCCTGAGCGGCCAGGTCCTCGATGATCCGGCGGTAGGCATCTCGTGAGGCGTCGCGGATGCGGCCCTGGGTGAGTTCGCGGTAGATGACGTCGTGGACGAGTGTCCTGCCGGGGTCGTCGGGGACGACGAGTTCGAGCCCGTGCCATTCGGCCATGCGGTCGGCGTAGAACGGCATCTCCATCGTGTATCTCGTGCCGAGCAGGCCGACCCTGCGCATGCCCGCCTCGCGGACGCGCCGCGCGGTGACGTCCACCAGGTGCAGGAACGGGACGTCGACCGCCGCCTCAATCTCGTCGGCGACCTTGTGCATCGTGTTGGTGCACAGCAGGACCACGTCCGCGCCGCCCGCCTCCAGCCGTCGCGCCGCCTCGGCGAGCACCCGTCCGGCGGCGGCCCAGTCCCCCGCGCGCTGGAGCTCCTCGATCTCGGCGAAGTCGACGGTGAACATCAGGCTCCGCGCGTTGTGGTGCCCGCCCAGCCTCCGCCGGACCTCGGTGTTGAGCAGCCGGTAGTACTCCGCCGAGGACTCCCAGCTCATCCCGCCGATGAGCCCGACCACTCCGCTTCTCATGAAGTCGAACCTACGCGATCCGCGTTCACCGGGCATGGGCGGTTCATTCCGTCTTCCGCCGACGTGGTCTACGACGACCTGCTGGGGCGGCCGTTCTCGAGGTGCCCCATCAGACGACGGTTGAAGGTGGGGTCCTCCGCGGTGGTGACGGCGAGGTCGTACCAGCCGTCCGCCGTGCGGTACCGGAGGTTTCGGGAGGCTCCGGCGGCCAGGACGACGGTCTCTTCCAGCGCGTTGTAGGCGAGTGCTTTCACCTTGAAGCTCAGGGGCTCGGAGGTCGGGTTCCCGAGGGTGACGACCAGGGTGCGGCGGTCCTGTCGGGAGGAGACGTCGGCGGTCGCGGCCTTGCCCGCGACCGTGCCGGTGAACTCTCTGCGGAAGCCGTTGGGACCGGTCAGGGTGACGGAGTATCCGCCGGTGACGGGGATCGTGTCGGTGGTCGTGCCCTGGACGTCGTAGTGGCGTGGGGACGGTAGTTCGCCCGCGTAGGGGTAGGCGGCGAAGTGCGAGCCCCGGATGCCTTCGTCCCGGAGGGTGAGCCTCAGGATCTCGCCGTCGAGCCGGGCTGACGCTTCCGTGCGGTAGGCGAGGGGACGGGACGGGCGGCGGCCCGGCTCCTGGACGGGCGGCTTCTGGAAGATGGGCGGGAGGGCCGGCAGGAGGGTCTGTGCGCCGGGGTCCGGGGCGGGCCGTCCGACGACCTTGCGGGAGCGGGGACGGGCGAAGTCGAACGCCGAGGTCAGGTCGCCCGCGACCTGACGCCGCCAGGGCCCGATGTTGGGTTCCCGGACGCCCAGCCAGGTCTCCACGAAGCGGATCGTCGAGGTGTGGTCGAAGACCTCCGAGCAGACGAAGCCGCCGACCGTCCACGGCGAGACGATGAGCATGGGGACGCGGGTGCCCAGGCCCAGGGGCTTGCCGTCCACGAACTCGTCGGGGGTGCCGGCGGGCGGGGCGGGCGGCGGGACGTGGTCGAAGAAGCCGTCGTTCTCGTCGTAGGTGATGAAGACGGCCGTGGACGCCCAGAGTTCGGGATCGGAGGCGATGGCGTCCAGGACGTCGTAGGTGATACCGGCGCCGCGTCCGGGGGCGGAACTGCCCGGGTGTTCGCTCTCGGCAGCCGGTGCGACGACGTAGGAGACGTTCGGAAGGCGTCCGGCGTGGGCTTCTTCACGGAAGAATTTACCGAGATCGCCTTTGCTCGTTCGGCGTAGACCGTTGTCGAAGGCGGACTTCTCGGCGTCCGTCAGGGTGTCGTATCCCTGTTCCAGCCGGTTCAGGAGGATCGTGGGGTCTTCAGCCCTGCCTACAGCGCCGTAGAAGGCGTTCATGGAGCGGTAGGTCGTGAAGGCCAGGGCCTTCTTGGCGAGTTCGCGGTACGACTCGAAGTACTCGAGCGCGTTGTCGTCGAAGTTGTCCCACTCGTGGAAGACGCGCCAGGTCTTGCCGGCCGCTTCAAGACGGTCGACGTAGGGGGTCATCTTGTAGCCGGGGTGGTCGTCGGCGTAGGCGTCGTTGCCGGTGGTGCGCTTGCCGTCGGGCTCGTAACCGACGTTGCCGCCCCAGTGGAACATGCGGTTCGGGTTCGTCCCGCCGGGGAGGGAGCAGTGGTACGCGTCGCAGATGGTGAAGGTGTCGGCGAGCTCGTACTGGAACGGGAGGTCCTGGCGGTCGTAGTACGCCATCGTGCCCGGGGTCTTGGCGTAGACCCAGCGGTCGTTCCAGCCTTTGTTGAGCGCCATTTGGGCGTCCGGCCAGGAGTGCGGGAGCCCGGCGACGAACTGCTGGGCGGACTTGGGACGCAGGTTGAAGCCGACCGCGTTCCTGATCGAGAACGGCAGGACGTCCCGGGCGAACCCGGGCTGCTCGAAGATGCTCTTGCCGTTCGGGCGGTTGATCGCGTTCCGGTCGCCGAAGCCGCGGACCCCCGAGAGCGTCCCGTAGTAGTGGTCGAAACTGCGGTTCTCCTGCATGAGGAACACCACGTGCTCGATCGACCCGAGCCCGCCGGGCGGCACGGCTTCGGCCACGGCCTTCTGGACGGAGAGCGGAAGTGCGGAGGCGGCCGCTGTGGCCGCCGCACCGGTGAGGAAGCGTCGCCGGGTGGTCTGCATGAACCTTGTTGTGACAGGCCGATATGACGGGCAGGCCATGAATCGGCATCTCACAGGTCACGAATATGAAAGATCTTCAATTCGGCCCGCGGTCATACCGTCGCCTTCTCCTGGGCCTCCCCGCTCCGCGGCGCGCCGGCTTTTCTCTTGCGGGCGTAGCGGATGGTCTCCACGACGGCGGTGATGCCGCAGGCGATGCCCAGGCCGAGGGCCAGACCCTTGAGCGGGTCCTCCTCGAAGGCCGCACCGCCGATGTAGCCGACGAGCACCGAGTAGACGGCCCAGCTCAGCCCCGCGAGGACGTCGAAGAGCATGAAGCGGCGGAACGGGTAGCGGGTCGCGCCGAGCGTCATGGTGACGGCGGTCCGGCCGCCGGGGATGTAGCGCGCGACGACCAGGATGAGCCCGCCGCGTTCGGCGACCGCGCTCCTCGCCCACCGGAACGCCTTGCCGTCCTTGAGTCCGCCGCCCGCCCTGCGCCCCAGCCAGTAGGAGACGTGGTCGCCGCAGATCGCGCCGGCGGCGGCCACCGGGACCACCAGGAGGGCTTCGGGTTCTCCCGTCGAGGCGGCGAACGCCGCCGTCGTGATGACCAGGGTCTCGCTCGGCACCACCGGGAAGAACCCGTCGAGCAGCGCGATGCCCAGGACCAGCAGGTAGATCCAGGGGGATGTGATGATGTCGTGCGCGAGATCCAGGATGGCGTCCGTCATCCGGCCCGCCCCGTCTCTTCCCGTACGTCCGACATGACGCCCCCCGTGACTCTCGCAAGTACTGATTTGTCCCGTTCGCGGCAAATCTATGAGTTGCGAAGAGTGCTCCGCCTCCCCCAAAGGTCAGCCGCCGCCCCTGGCTTTCGACAGGGCCAACCGTTGGATACCCGTGAGGCCCGAGTGGTTCGGACCGCCCGGTTCCCTCAGAGGACGGCGAGGATCCTGTCGTGGAGACTCTGCGGGTGGGAGGCCGCCAGGACGACCCGCGGGCCGGCGTCCGACAGGAGGTTCAGCAGCAGGCCGAGCTGTTCGGGCGGCTCGTCCGCGAGGAGCTCTTCGGCGTGGTCGACGGAGAAGACGGGCGGATCGGCGTCTCGGAGGCAGTCGTAGAAGGCGTCCCAGTTGCGGCCGAAGTAGTCGGGGAAGCGCAGGACCCGCGCGGCCTCGGTGAAGAGGCCGACGCGAGTGCGGCAGGCGCGCCCGTCGAGCGCCTCGGGCGCCGGGACGCTGGAGATGGTCAGCCAGGACGGCGGCTGGCGCTCGACGGACGGCATCACGGACCCTAGGCGATCTTGTAGAAGTCGGTGTAGTGGTTCGGCGAGAACCAGGACGCGCCGGTGCTGCGGTTGACGACGATGCGGTAGGCGTCGCGGGAGGCGCCCTTCGCCCGGCTGTAGACGTCGTACTCATAGTAGGTGGCGCCGCTGGGCAGCTGGCCTTCGCGGTTGTAGAAGCGTCCGCCGGTGTAGTTGTACTTGCCGTCGGGCCAGGAGTACCAGCCGGCGGTGGTGGGGAAGCCCTTGCCGGACCAGATGGACCGGGCCGACTTGGCGTCCGAGCAGCGGGAGATCGTGCAGGAGCCGTAGACCGAGGCGTGGGCCGGGGTGAGGGCGACGGTGCCGGAGAAGGCGGTCGCGGCGGCGAGGGTGACGGCGATCCGGATCGAGCGGGGACGGTGCTGGGTCTGCAACGTGGCCTCCATCGAAAGGACGAAACACCCGCATGGTCACACGTATGACGAAAGTAAGTCCCGTCCCGGCAAGTCAAGATCTTGTGAACTTCTCCTATCTAAAAGCTGACATCACCGACTTATCCCAGTCGCAAGAGCCTTCGGTCAGCGGGGTTCGAGGCGGACGAGAGCAGACCTGCCCTGGTCGTCGACGCGGATCACGGCGGCCAGGCGGTCGGCGTTGATGTCCTGTTCGATGGAGCGGGCGCGGTCCTCGGAGACGAAGAAGCTGTGGAGTCCGCAGTCGAGGACGACGCCGTGCGAGTCGCAGGCCAGGTAAGGGGGCCTGGGACGGGTCTTGACGGGGGTGCCGCCCTTCCACAGGGAGCCGTCCCGGACGAGGGGGACGTAGGCCCCTCCCTCGTCCGAGACCTCGGCGGGCAGACCGGGGTAGCTCAGCTGGACGTAGGCGCCGCGGAACGGGTCGATCGGATCGACGGGGGCGACGGCCAGCCTGTACTCCGTGCCGGTCAGGCGGGGCGACAGCTGCGGCTGGACGGCCCAGGCCGTCAGCGCGGCCTGGACGAGCACGGCGGCGGCCACCGCGACCGGGCGGGAGAGCGACCTCATCGGGAGACCTCCGTGATCAGGCGGCGGGCCCGGTGGGCGAGCACGCCGGTGCCGAGGAAGACGACGCCGAGCACCAGGAACAGGGCGGCGCCGGAGAACAGCGGAGCGAAGATCGCGAAACTCTGGGTGGTGACGAAGACGACCAGCGCCCCGGCGGCCAGCGACACCACGCCCGGCAGCGCCCGGGACGTCCCCAGGATCGCGAACCAGGCCGCCGCCAGCACGTAGACGACGATCCCGGCGACGGCGCGGACGAGCAGCGCGCCGCTCGGCGACGTCATCGAGCCGGCCGGGTCCCAGACGGCCAGCAGGAAGCCCGCCCCCAGGATGCCCAGCATCACGGCGACCTCGCCGCGGGCGGTGCTCGCCCAGGCGGCGACGGCCGCGAGGACCACGGCGACGGCGCCTCCGATCCACAGCGCGTTCGTCGTGCGGAAGTCGGGGTCGGGGAAGGCGGCGACGTAGAGCCCGACCAGGGCGAGCAGCACCCCCACGGGCCGCCAGACCATCGTGAAGGCGGGCGTCCACCGCTCGTGCAGGAGGGCGATGGCCGCCGCGCAGGCCGCCGCGACGAGCATCGCGCACGCCACGACGCCGTGGCTTCCCGCGTTCTCGGCCGCCCACCAGGCGTACCAGCCGACGCCGAGCCCGGCCGCGATGACCAGCGGTGCCCTCCCGCGGGTGGCGTAGGCGTAGGCGAGCGCCCCTCCCGCCCACGCCCCGAGGAGTTCGGAGCTGCCCGCCGGGACCTGCAGGCTCTGCGCCGCCTGGAAGACCACGCCGCCGGCCGCGGCCACCGCGATCACCCGGATGGAGGCCGGCAGCGCGCCGGAGAACCGGGAGGCGAGCAGTTCCGCCGCGAGCACGGCCGCCAGCCAGATCACGACGATCCCGACGAATCTCGTCATCGGCGAAAGCCGCTCGTAGTTGGAGGCCACGGTCCAGATCAGGCCGACGCCCACGAACGCGGCGCCGAGGACCATCGCGAGCCGCTCCAGCGCGAACCGGCGGGTCGTCGCCGTGTACCGGGCCGCGATCCCGGCCGCCGTGTCGCCGTCGATCAGCCCGTCCGCCTCCCAGGCGGCCAGCTCTCTTTGCAGCCAGGCCAGCCTTTTGGGCGAAATATGCACCGTGTCCATAAGCGCAAGGATGCCCTATGGCCTGGGGCGGATCTTGAGTACCTCCACCCGACCGGACTGAGTAGCCCGGGAGGGTCAGGAGGCCTCCGGCTCGAAGGTGACGGGCAGGCTGTCGAGGCGGTGGACGAGGAAGGTCTCCTTCCAGGTCAGGGTCTCGACGGGAACCGCGAGGGCCAGGCCGGCCAGCCGGTCCAGGACCGCGGCGAAGACCACCTCGCCTTCGAGGCGGGCCAGCGGGGCCCCGATGCAGAAGTGGATGCCGTGGCCGAAGCTCAGGTGGCCGTTGGTCCTGCGGCGCAGGTCCAGCCGGGCCGGGTCGGGGAACTTCGAGGAGTCGTGGTTGGCCGACGGCGGGGAGAGCGCCACGTGCTCGCCCGCGGCGATCGCGGCGCCGCCGAGGACGGTGTCCTCCCTGGCGAAGCGGTAGGTGATGCCCGAGACGGGGCTGTCCCAGCGCAGAAGCTCCTCGACCGCGTTCGACATCAGGGAGCGGTCGGAGCGGAGGTCCTCCAGCTGGTCGGGGTGGCGCAGCAGCGCCAGGATCCCGTTGGCGATGAGGTTGACGCTGGTCTCGAAACCGGCGGCGAGCAGCAGGAACGAGTTGGACCTGACCTCCAAATCGGTCAGCCGGTCGTCGCGCTCCTGCGCGGCGACCATCGCGGAGATCATGTCGTCGCCCTGCTCGACGCGGCGCCGGGAGACGAGCTCGGTGAGGTACTCGTCGAACCACCGGCCCGCGCCGACGATGTCCTCGAAGTCCGAGGACGAGTTGGCGCCCGTGAGGATCTCGGCGTACCGCTCGAAGTACTCCCGGTCCTCCACGGGCACGCCGAGCAGTTCGCTGATGACCGCGATCGGCAGGGGCAGGGCCAGCGACTCGACCAGGTCGGCACCGCCCTTGGCGGCGAACCCGTCGAGCAGTTCGTGGGCGATCTCGTCCACCCGGGGGCGGAGCCGCTCGATCCGCCGGGGCGTGAACGCCTGGGAGACGAGCTTGCGCAGGCGGGTGTGGTCCGGCGGGTCGGCGAAGAGCATGTGGCGGGTGAGCACGAAGTCGTCGCTCGCCAGGCCCAGGTAGGGGCGCAGCTCCGGCGCGGCCGCGTCCACGCCGCGCACGAGGGCGGGGTCGGAGAGCGCCTGCTTCACCGCCTCGTTGCCGGTGACCAGCCAGGACGGCATGCCGTCGGGCAGGACCACCCGGTGGATCGGCCCGTCCGAGCCCAGGGCGGCCCGCAGCGCCTCGGGGTCGGCGAACAGTTCGGTCTTCAGCACCACGCGTTCCGGTCGCTCCGTCATGGCATGTCCTCCGTGGCCGGGGTTCGGTACGGAGCCGAGTCTCTCCGGACGCGGTTATGCGCGGGTTGCGCGCGTGAACCGCTCGGCGACGCGGCGGACCTCCTCCGCCAGCTCGGGCGGGTCGAGCACCTTGAAGTCCGCGCCCGCCAGGCCGATGTGCAGGGCGAGCCCGTCCAGGGAGTTCGCGCCCGAGTGCAGGATGCACGAGTCCTCGCCGACGGCCTCCAGCCGCCCGGCGGTCGGCGGGATCCGTTCGGCCACGAAGGACGCCGGAGCGTACATCAGCACCCGGGCCCAGTACCGGTACGGCGTGGAGGAGACCCGCTGCGAGATGTAGGCGTTGAGGTCCTCGGCGGGCGGCGTGCGCGGCCGGAACCGGGAGCCGGGGGTGATCGGCCGCCCGATGCGGTCGACCCGGAACGTGCGCCAGTCCTCCCGCGCCAGGTCGTAGCCGAGCAGGTACCAGCGCCGCCCCGTGTGCACCAGCCGGTAGGGCTCCACGGTCCGGCGGCCGACCTCCCCGGCGTGCGTCCGGTAGTCGAACTTCACCTTCTCGTTCGCCCTGCAGGCCGCGGCGATCGAGGTCAGCAGCTCCGGTTCGACCACGGGCCCGCCCGGCCCGGTCAGCGGCATCGTCACCGAGCCGAGCGCGTCGACCCGCTCCCTCAGCCGCGCCGGCAGGATCTGCTCCAGCTTGGCCAGCACCCGCACCGAGGTCTCCTCGAGCCCCACGACGGTCCCGCCCGCGGCGGTGCGCAGCCCGACGGCGATCGCCACCGCCTCCTCGTCGTCCAGCAGGAGGGGCGGCAGCACGGCTCCCGCGCCGAGCCGGTACCCGCCGGCGACCCCCGGCACGGCGTCCACCGGGTAGCCCATCGTCCGGAGCCGGTCGACGTAGCGGCGGACGGTCCGGGGGGTCACCCCGAGCCGTGTCGCCAGTTCGGTGCCGGTCCAGTCCCGGTGCACCTGGAGGAGACGCAGAAGACGCAGCAGTTGTGCCGAGGTTTCTGACATGTTCTCCAGTCTCCGTGCAATCGCGGACAAGGTGCGTCCTCAATTGCTTTTAGCGTGACCTCGGCTGGACCGGCGCGGAATCCCGCGCCGGAGACCCCCATCTCTTCCCGGGAGAAGATCCATGACCGAAGTCCCGCCCAATCCGCTCAGATGGAAGGCCCTCGCCGTCCTGGCGCTGGTCCAGTTCCTCGTCTTCACCGACGGGACGATCGTCAACGTCGCCCTGCCCTCCATCCAGGAGGACCTCGACCTCGACCAGAGCGCCCTGACCTGGGTCGTCAACGGCTACCTGCTCGCCGCGGGCGGTCTCCTGCTGCTCGGCGGACGCCTCGCCGACCTGGCGGGGCGCCGCGCCGTCTTCATGGCCGGCGCGACGCTCTTCGCCGCGGCGTCGCTGGCCGCCGCGCTCGCCCCGAGCGCCGAGGTCCTGGTCGCCGCCCGGTTCGCCCAGGGCGTCGGCGAGGCGCTGGCGGTGCCCTCCGCGATGTCCCTCGTCGCCCTGCTCTTCTCCGACGACGCCGAACGCGCCAAGGCGTTCGGCATCTGGGGCGGCCTGGCGGGTCTGGGCTCCACCGCCGGGGTCCTGCTCGGCGGGGTCCTCACCGACCTGGTCAGCTGGCACTGGATCTTCTACGTGAACGTTCCGCTCGCCCTGTTCTCCGTCGCCATGGTGCCGCGGCTGGTGCGGGAGAGCCGGATGCCCTCCGGCGCCCGCCCCGACTGGGCGAGCGCGATCCTGGTCACCGGCGGCCTGGTCGCCGTGATCCAGGGCGTCCTGTCGATCGCCGAGCACTCGTTCACCAGCGTGAACGTCCTCGGTCCGCTGCTGGGCGGACTGGCCGCGGTCGCGGCGTTCGTCGTGCTCCAGGCCAAGGTCGCCAACCCTCTCGTCCCGCTCGGTTTCTTCCGGCACCGGGTGCGCGTCACCGGCAACGTCGCGATGGTCTTCCTGTCCAGCTCGACCGCCGCGATGTTCTTCCTCACCGTCGTCTACGTCCAGCGGACCCTGGGCTTCACCCCGCTGCAGAGCGGACTGGCCTGGCTGCCCTTCATCGCCACGTTCATGGTCGGCCTCACCGTCACCATGAACCTGCTCCCCAAGATCGGGCCGCGCTGGCTGATCTCGGGCGCGCTGCTCCTGGCCGGGATCGGCATGCTGCTGCTCACCCGGATCCCGGTGGACGGCAGCTACCCGGTGGACCTGCTGGTGCCGCTGCTGCTGATCGGGCTCGGCGGCGGCGCCGCCACCCCGGCCACCCAGGTCGCGGCGCTCACCGACGTGTCCGGCCAGGACGCCGGCCTGGGCTCGGGCGTCATCACCACCGTGCTCCAGCTCGGCCAGGCCCTCGGCCTCGCCACCATCGTGACCGTCGCGACGGCCTACGCCCATGACCGCGGCGACACGGTCGAGGCGGCCACCCGGGGCGACCAGATCGCCTTCCTGATCGCCGGGGCGGTCCTGGTGGCCGGCTCGCTCGTGGTCGCCCTCCTTCTGCGCAGCGCGAAGTCCCCGGCCGCCGCGCCGGCTGCCGGGGACGAGGCGCCCGTCAAGGTCTGATCAGACGTCGATCTCGAAGAAGGCCATCGAGCCCTTCATCCAGACCCTGGACGCCGAGAACCGCTTGCGGAGCTCGGCGTCCAGGGTCTCCACCCGGTCGTGGAGGTTCTGGAACGACCCGGCCTTGTTGTAGGAGCGCATCATCCAGCGGGTGAGGGCGGGCTGGTCGGGCGAGTCGCCGATCACGGTGGTGCCGAAGATGCGGGCGCCGGGCTCGGCGTAGGGCAGGAGGTGGTCGAACACCACCGCCTTCTCCTCCAGCGTCCCCGGCAGGCAGTGCAGGACGTTCTGGACGGCGATCGAGTTGAACCGGCGCTCCCCGAGGTCGAGCGGGTGCAGCACGTCCCTGACCAGGGTCGTGGGGGAGTACCGCGCGATCCTGTCCGCGACGGTCGACAGGACCAGCTCGTTCAGGTCCACCAGCGTGACGGACGGCCGCGGCGAGGGGAAGTTGCACCGGTCGAGGAAGTACCCGCTTCCGGGACCGAGGTCCAGGTGCCGGTCGCGGACGTTGCGGTCGTAGTGGTTGAGCATCACCCGGCGCGAGCAGCGCCAGGCGACGGGGCAGACGATGCCGAGCGCGATCGGGTCGTAGATCGCCAGCACCGGCTTGGTGTACATCTCGGCGTCTCCGCTGAGCACGGTCTCCTGGGTCACTGCTGTCCTCCTATGCCAAGTGCGCGAACAGGTCCCCCGCGGTGACGCTCCCGGCCGCCGCGGCGAAGTACTTCTCGGTGAGCTCGTCCGACGCCTGGACGGACCGGAGGAGCTCGAGCCGTTCGGGTTCGACGTCCAGCCGGGCCACGGCCAGCGTCGAGCGGTAGTTGGCGAGCAGCAGCCCGTCCCGTTCCCGGGCGAACCTCCTGGCCGCGGCGCCGGGGTCGTCCGGGGCGCCGGGGCCCGCGAGGAGCTCGGCCTGCAGGAACGCGTCGGTGATGCCCCGCGCGGTGAGCGAGTCCTTGTGGTGGCCGGCGTCGCCGACCAGGACCCAGCCGGGCCCGGCGGGCGTGCGCAGGAAGTTCCGCTGGTCGCCGGTGCCGTAGATCCGGCCGTCCCGGGACGCCGTGCGGAGCCGCTCGGCCAGGCCGGGCGCCGTCGTCCGGATGTTGTCCAGGTAGGCGTTCTCCGCGTCGGCCCTGATCCCGTCGAAGTGCCGCTGCCGGAAGTACGCGGCGACGAGCGTCCGCCCCTCGTTGGTGGGGATCGCCCCGATCCAGTGGCCTTCCCTCTGGTACTGCTCGAACCCGGCCTCGACCCCGCTCCAGTACGTGTAGTACGCGCAGGTGAGCCGGGGATGGACGGCGTACTCCTCGGCCCCCGCCAGCCGGGCCACGGTCGAGCGCATCCCGTCCGCACCGACCACCAGCCGGCACCGGTCGGCGGTCGTCTTCCCGCCGGGCGTGCGGTACCGCACCCCGGTGACCCTGCCGTCCTCCTCCAGCAGGCCCAGGACCGTGCAGCCGTGCCTGACCTCGGCCCCGGCCTTCTGCGCCGCCGTCGCCAGGATCGTGTCGAGCACGTGGCGGCGCGGGGCGTAGGCGGTGCCCGGGCCCGGCCCCTCCAGCCGCACGTCGGCGACCTCGTACCTCTGCCGGTTCAGCGGCGGCGCGCCGCTCGCGGCCACCTCGTCCAGGACCCCCCAGGCGCGCAGCCGGTCCACCCCGGGAGAGTGGATGTAGAGGGTCGACAACTTGTCGGTGCCGGGACGCGCCCTTTCCAGGACCAGCACCCGGCGGCCCGCCCCGGCCAGGAGCAGGGCCGTCCCGGCTCCCGCGCACCGGGCGCCCACCACGATCGCGTCATACATAGAGCCTCCCGCCCGAGACCTTTGGCCGGAGCGGTTAGCGAAGGGTTACGGGCGGGCGTAACCGCCGGATGACCTGGTCGGCCTAGCTTCCGAGCGGGTCGGCACGGTGCCGCCCCAAAGGAGAGGTGGCCGATGTCCGAAGCCAAGGTGGAACGCATCGCCCGGCTGTCACCGGAACGCCAGGCGCTGCTCGCGAGGTTGCGCAGGGACGACCGCCGGCCGGTCCGCCGCGCGGGAGAGGGGCCGCAGCCGCTGTCCTTCGCCCAGCGCCGGTTGTGGTTCGTGCACGAGATGGGAGGCGGGGGTACGGCTTTCAGCGCGCCGGTCACCTACCGGGTCAGGGGCGAGCTGGACGGCGGTCTCCTCGCCGAGGCGCTCCGCCTGCTGATCGGGCGGCACGCGGCGCTGCGCACGGTCTTCCCCGAGGTGGACGGGGAACCCGTCCAGGTCGTCGGCGAGGTGCCCGAAGAGGTCGTCCGGCGGGTCCGGGTGAACCACCTGCCTCCCGAGGCGCGGGAGGAGGCGGCCTTCGCGGCGCTGCACGCCGAGGTCGACACCCCGTTCGACCTGGTGCGGGGCCCGGTCCTGCGGACCACCCTGATCAGCCTCTCCGACGACGAGCACCTGCTCCAGCTCAACATCCACCACATCACCTCGGACCAGTGGTCCATGGGCATCCTGGTGCGGGAGCTGGAGGAGTGCTACACCGCCCTGCGGGAGGGGCGCGCGCCGCGGCTGCCGGAACAGCCGATCAGCTACGCCGACTACACGTTGTGGCAGCGCGAACGGATGACCGGGGACGTCGAGCGCGACCTGCTCGACTACTGGCGGAAGCGGCTCGACGGCATGGTCGAGCTGGATCTGCCCTCCGACCGCACCCGCCCTCCCCTGCCCAGCCACTCCGGGCGGGAGACGGCGCTCTGGCTGCCCGCCGACCTGGTGGCGGAACTGCGCGCGCTGGCGTCCGAGACCGGCGCGTCCCCGTTCCTGGTGCTGCTCTCCGCGTTCACCGCGCTGCTGGCCCGGTACACCGGCGAGAACGACATCGCGATCGGCACGACCTCGGCGGGACGGGACGTGCCGGAGGCCGAGGGCGTCATCGGCTTCTTCGTCAACACCCTCGTGCTGCGCACCGACGTTTCCGGCGACCCCACCTTCCGCGAACTGGTGGCCCGGGTGAAGGCGGGAACCCTGGCCGATCACGAGCACGCCGAGCTCCCGTTCGACCTGCTCGTGGAACGCCTCCGCCCGGCCCGGGACGCGAGCAGGCCGCCCCTGGTGTCGGTGATGTTCCAGCAGGACAACACCCCGGACGCCGCGCTCTCCCTGCCCGGAGCCGACATCTCGCTGGTCGACGACTTCGACCCGGGCACCGCCAAGTACGACCTGCTGGCCAGCGCCCGCGTCTGGGACCGCGGGGCCCGCATCCACGTCCAGTACAGCCGTGACCTGTTCGACCCGGAGACCGTCGACCGGTTCCTGTCGAGCCTCCGGGTCCTGATCGAGGCCGCGGTCCGCGCGCCGGACACCCCCGTGCGCGCCCTTCCCCTGCTGGACGAGGCGGAAGCCGACCGCATCCTGCGCGCCTGGAACGACACTGCCACCGAGGTCACCGAACTCTGCCTGCACGACCTGTTCGACCGGCAGCCGCGTGACGCCGTCGCGATGGTCGGCGCGGGGCGGGAGGTCACCTTCGGGGAGCTCGAGGAGAGGTCCAACCGGCTCGCCCGCCACCTGGACGTGCCCGCCGGATCGCTCGTGGCCCTCAAGCTGCCGCTCGGCGTCGACTACCTGGTGGCGGTGCTCGCCGTCCTCAAGTCGGGGGCGGCTTTCGTGCCGATCGACCCCGAGTACCCCGCCACCCGGATCGACTACATCCTCGCCGACTCCGGCGCCCCCGTCGTGGTCACCGAAGCCGACGTGGCGGCCTCGGCGGACGCCCCGGCGACCCGTCCCGGCGTGGCGGTGAGCCCGGACGACCGGTGCTACGTCATCTACACCTCGGGTTCCACCGGCGAGCCCAAGGGGGTCGTCCTGCGCCACCGGGGCGTGGTCAACAACCTCCTGGACCTCAACGGGAGCTTCGGCGTCGGGCCGGGCGACAGCGTGCTCGCCCTGTCGTCCCCCAGCTTCGACATGTCGGTGTACGAGCTGCTCGGCGTTCCCGGCGCGGGCGGAACCGTCGTCCTGCCCGAGCCCGAGCTGGCCCGCGACCCCGCGCACTGGGCCGAACTGGTCGAAGAGCACGGCATCACCGTGTGGAACTCCGCGCCCGCGCTGCTGAAGCTCTTCCTCGACCAGGTCGAGCAGTCCGTGGAAGCGCGGCCCGAGACGCTGCGCCTGGCGATCCTCGGCGGCGACTGGGTGCCGGTGACCATGCCGGACCGGCTGCGGGCCCTGGCCCCCGGGCTGCTCTTCGTCGTGCTCGGCGGAGCCACGGAGGCGTCGATCCACTCGATCGTCTACCCCGTCGGCGATGTGGACCCGTCCTGGAAGTCCCTCCCGTACGGGCGTCCGATGGCCGGCCAGACCGCCTACATCCTCGACGCGGCGGGGGAGCCGGTGCCCGTCGGGGTACCCGGTGAGCTGCACCTCGGCGGGATCGGGGTCGGCCTGGGCTACCTGGGACGGCCGGAGCTGACCGCCGAGAAGTTCATCCAGTGGCGCGGCCTGCGGCTCTACCGGACCGGGGACCGGGCGCGGTGGCGGCCGGACGGCGTGATCGAACTCCTCGGCCGGATGGACTTCATGGTCAAGGTCAACGGCGTCCGGATCGAGCCGGGCGAGGTCGAAGCGGTGCTCCGCGGGCACGAGGCGGTCTCGGAGGCGGTCGTGGTGGCCGACACCGACGCCTCCGGCGACCGGCGGCTGGTCGGCTACCTCGTGGCCGGATCCGGCCTGGACGTGGAGGAGGTGCACCGGCACGCCCGGCGGGCGCTTCCGCCGACGATGGTCCCGTCCCGGCTGGTCGTGCTCGACGCCCTGCCGCTGAGCCCCAACGGCAAGGTCGACCGCAAGGCCCTCGCCGCCCGCGACGACCGTCCGGTCTCCCCCGTCCACAGCCCCCCGAAGGGGCCGGGGGAGGAGCGTGTGGCCGCGGCCTGGCGGCGGGTGCTCGGCCTCGACGAGATCGACAGGAACGCGGACTTCTTCACCCTGGGCGGCGACTCGTTCAAGGCGGTCAGGGCCGCGCGGCTCCTGGACGAGCGGCTCTCCGTGATGACGATCTTCAAGAACCCCACCGTGGCCGCCCTCGCCGGCCATCTGGAGAACGACGAGCACACCGCCGGACCACCCCTCCTCCATCTGCTGTCGGAGTCCGCCGACGCGCCGCTGACCCTGGTGTGCGTGCCGTACGGCGGCGGCAACGCCGTCGCCTACCAGCCGCTGGCCGACGCGCTCGGCCCGGCCTGCGCGCTCTGGTCGGTCGACCTGCCGGGCCACGACCTGGCCGACCCCCGGCCGCTCGCCGGGATCGACGAGACCATGCGCCGGTGCGCCGAGGAGGTGCGCGACCGTGTCACCGGGCCGGTCGCCCTGTACGGGCAGTGCGCCGGCACCGCGGCGACCCTGCTGCTCGGCCGGGCGCTGGAGGACCTCGGGGTCCGGGTGAGCGCCGTCTTCATGGGCGCGGCCCTGCCCGACGAGGACCCCGAGGCGTCCTGGCGGATGCTCGCCGAACGGGACCAGGACGACCTGCTGGCCCACATGCGGCGGCTCGGCGGGTTCGACGGAGCCCTCGCCGACGAGGACGTCGAGGCCATCCTCCGGGTGGTCAGGCACGACCTCGCCGAGATGGTCGGGCTCTACCGCGCGGAGGCGGGCACGCCCCCCAGGCGTCTGGCGGGGCCCGTGCACTGCCTGGTCGGCGACGCCGACCCGGCCACCGAGGGGTACGAGCGGCGGTTCACCGACTGGGGCCGGTACGGGTCGGGCACCTCGCTCTCGGTCGTCGCCGGGGGCGGTCACTACTTCTGCAAGCACCAGCCGCGGGAGGTCGCCCGGGTGGTGCTCGGGCTGCTGGGAGGAGACCGGTGAAGAAGGCGATGACGCGGTGGCGGCAGATGTCACCGCAGGAACGGGCGGCGCTCCACGCCAAGGCGGGGGGCACCGCCGACACGGGTCCGGTGGCGCGCGGAGGCGGGCCCGCCGAGGCGTCGTTCACCCAGAACCAGCTCTGGTTCCTGGACCGGCTCTCGGCGGAGGCCACCTACGTCGTGCCGTTCGCGTTCCGGCTGCGCGGACCGCTGGACGTGAAGGCGCTGGACGGGGCGCTCGACCAGGTCGTCCGGCGGCACGAGGTGCTCCGGTCGCGGCTCGTCACCGAGGACGGCAGGCTGATGCAGCTGCCCGGACCCTCCCCCGACCCCCTGGAGGTCGAGGACGTCCCGGACGAGGAGGCCCTCTGGCGCAGGGCGCGCACGCTGGCCGCCGAACGGTTCGATCTGGCCTCCGGCCCCGTCGTCCGCACCCGGCTGCTGCGCCTGTCCGACGACGACCACGTGCTGGTGTGGATCGCCCACCACGCCGTCGCCGACGGCTGGTCGGCGTCCGTGCTCCTCACCGAACTGAAGGAGCTGTACGCCGGCCGCCGGCTCGACCCGCTGCCCCTCCAGTACGCCGACTTCGGCGCCTGGCAGCGCGAACGGCCCACCGCGAAGGCACTGGAATTCTGGAAGGAGCACCTCGGCGACGCCCCGGCGGCGGCCGTGCCGTCGTTCCGGCCACGGCCGCCCGTGCAGGGCTTCCGGGGAGACAGCGTCGAGTTCCCGGTACCCGACGGGGTCGCCGAGTTCGCCGCCGCGCACGGAACCACTTCCTTCGTCGTCCTGCTGGCCGCGCTGCACACGCTCCTGGTGAAGTTCGGCGGTGAGGAGGACTCCGTGCTCGGAGCGGCCCTGTCGGGCCGGGTCCGCCCGGAGGTGGAGCCGCTGATCGGCCCGTTCTCCACGACCCTGCCGCTGCGCGTCGACGCCTCCGGCGACCCCTCCGTGAGCGGACTGCTCGCCCGCACGTCCGCGAGGGTCCTGGACGGCCTGGCCCACCAGGAACTCCCCTTCGGCGAGCTGGTGCGCGGGCTCGGCCGGGCCCGCGACCCCGGCCGCAACCCCCTCTACCAGGTCCTGTTCGCCATGGGAGGCATCACCGACCCGCCCCGCGAACTCGTCCCCGGACTCGCCGTCGAGATCCGGGGCCTGCCGAACGGGACGGCCAGGCTGGACCTCCAGCTGAACGTCGACCAGACCCCGGACGGCGGCTTCCAGGCGCGCCTCGACTACGCCACCGACCTGTACGACCACCGGACGGCGCGGCGCCTGGCCGACGGCTACGTATCGATCCTGCGGGCCTTCCTCTCGGACCCGGATCTGCCGCTCAGCGCCATCGGCCTGCTCGGGCCCGAGGAGAGCGAGCGGATCCTCGCCCGCTGGCGGGACATCGCGCGGGTCCCCGCCCCCGAGGGGTTCCTGCCGCTGTTCGCCGCGCGGGTGGCCGCCGGCCCCGACCGGCCCGCCGTCGTCGACGGCACCCGCACCCTCACCTACCGGGAGCTCGACGAGGAGGCGGACCGGATCGCCCGTGCCGTCCGCGACCTCGGCCGCGGCCCGGGATCCGTCGTCGCCGTCGCCTCCCCCTACACGCTGGAGCAGCTCACCGGTCTGCTCGGCGTGTTCAAGTCCGGCGCGGTCTACCTGCCCCTCGACCCGGAGCTGCCGGCCGAGCGGCTCGACTTCGTCCTCGCCGACAGCGGCTGCGACCTGGTGCTGCGCTCCGGCAGCACGTCCGGCGAACTCCACTTCGAGGAGAGGTCGCGGCCCGCCGCCCCTCCCCGGCCGTCCCCCGACGGCACCGCCTACCTGATGTACACCTCCGGCTCCACCGGACGGCCCAAGGGAGTGGCGGTCGGGCATCGGGCGCTGGGCAACTTCCTGGGCGCGATGGCGCCCCTGGTCCGCCCGGACGACGCCCTCATCGCCCTGACCAGCCCCACCTTCGACATCTCCCTGGACGAGCTGCTGCTCCCGCTGACCGTCGGCGCCCGGGTCGTGATCGCCCGGCGCTCCCAGGCCAGGGACGGCGCGGCCCTCCTCTCGCTCGCCGAGTCCGCGGACGTCACCGTCCTGCACGGCACCCCGGCCACCTTCCGGATGCTGGTCGACGCGGGCTGGCGGCCCGGCCGGATCCGGGCGGCGCTGTGCGGCGGGGAGGCCATGTCCGCCCGGCTCGCGGCCGAACTGGCCGAACGCGCCGGCGAGGTGTGGAACCTGTTCGGGCCGACCGAGGCCACCGTCTGGGCCCTGACCCACCGGGTCGAGGAGGGCGGCCCCGTCCCGATCGGCAGACCGCTGCCGAACCTGACCGCGCTGGCCCTGGACGGCGCGCTCCGCCCCGTGCCGCCGGGCGCGCTCGGCGAGCTCTACCTGGGCGGCGCCGGGCTCGCCGACGGCTACCCGGGCCTGCCCGAGCTGACCGCCGAACGCTTCATCACGGACGCGAGCGGCCTGCGCCTCTACCGCACCGGCGACCTGGTCCGGTACGACGAGGAAGGCGTGTTCTGGTACCACGGACGCGCCGACGACCAGGTGAAGCTCCGCGGCTTCCGGATCGAGCCGGGCGAGATCGAGGCCTGCCTGCTGCGGCACCCGGCCGTGGCGGAGGCCGCGGCGGTCGTCCACCGGCGCGCCGAGGACGACCTGAGGCTCGTCGCCTACGTGCGCGCCGTCTCGCCGGTCTCCGCGCGGGAGCTCACCGCCGCGCTCAGGGCGTCGCTGCCCGCCCACATGGTCCCCGGGACGATCGTCGAGCTGGACTCCTTCCCGCTGACCACCGCGGGCAAGACCGACCGGCGCGCCCTGGCGGCCAGGCCGCTGCCGGAAGAAGGCGGCGACGCAGGGTACGACCCGCCGCGCACCCCCGTCGAGCGGTGGCTGGCCGACCGCTGGGAGGAGTCGCTGGGCCGGACCCGCGTCGGGATCCACGACGACTTCTTCAGCCTCGGCGGGCACTCGCTGCTGGCCGTCCGGGTGCTCTCCCGGATCGCCGACCTGTACGGGGTGGAGATCCCCCTCGACGCCTTCTTCACCAGGCCCACCATCGCCGCCCTGGCGGAGCGGATCTCGGCGGCGGAGGCCCCCGACGACCTGCTGGACCTGATCGAACGGCTCACCGACGAGGAGGTGGCGCGGCTCATCGGCCGCGCCGGACGAGAGGAAACGCGATGACCGAACTCCTGGTGCCGCTGGACCCGCCCTCCCTTCAGATCACACTCCCGGTCACGGACCGCAGGGCGGTCACCGGCCGGGGGGAGGCACTGACGTACGCGGAGCTCGACGCCCGGGTCGAGCGGCTCGCCCGGGACCTGGGGACGCGCGGGACGCGCCCCGGCGACCGGGTGGCCGTCGACCGGCGGCCGAGCGTCGACGCCGTGGTTACGGTCCTGGCCGTGTTGCGGATCCGGGCGCTGCCCGTCCCGTCCGACCTCGAGGACGTCGAGGAGTTCTCCCTTCTCCCCGAAGGGGAGATCTCCTTCGAAGGCCTGGACGAGCTCGCCGCCCGACTCGACGAGACCGCGAGGGGCGGCTGGGCGTGCTCTTCGGGCGCCCTCCTCTGGCCGGCGTTCCTCATGGCGGGCGCGGAACTCCACGTCGCCGACGCGGCGGCCATGGCGACGCCCGCGCGGCTGCGGGACTGGCTGCTCGCCGGGAAGATCACCCACGCGGTCGTGGACGGGCCGCTCGACGGGGTGCACTGGCCGGCGGGCAGGCCGAGGCCCGAGCTGATCGTCCCGGAGGCCGAGTCGCCCGGACGGTTCGAGCCGTTCCCCCTCACCGACACCCAGCAGGCGTACTGGATCGGCAGGAGCGACGCCGTCGAGCTGGGCGGCGTCGGCTGCCACGGCTACTGGGAGTGGGAGGGCGAAGGCCTGGACGTGCCGCGGTTCGAGGCGGCCTGGCGGACGGTGGTGCGGCGGCACGACGCGCTGCGCACGGTCATCCTCCCCGACGGGCTCCAGCAGGTGCTGAAGGACCCTCCCGAGTACGACATCCCCGTCCTGGACCTGCGCGCGCTGCCCGAGGAGGAGGCCGAGGAGCGGGCCGCCGGACTCCGGGAGGAGCTCGCCCACCGGATGATCCCCGCCGACCGCTTCCCCCTGTGGGACGTCCGGGTGACCCTGCTGCCCGGCGGCCGGGTGCGGCTGCACCTCGGCCTCGACCTGCTGATCATCGACGCCTGGAGCTACTTCCAGATCCTCGTGCCCGACCTGGTCTCCGCCTACTGCGACCCCGACCGGCAGCCCGCCCCGCCCGGACTGCGGTTCCGCGACTACGCGCTGGCCCTGGAGGAGTGGCGGCGGACCTCGGAGGAGTACCGGACGTCGCGGAGCTACTGGCTCGACCGGATCGACGACCTGCCACCCGCTCCGCGGCTTCCCCAGGCTCCCGGGCCCGTCCCGGAGAAGATCCGGTTCACCCGCCGCGAGTTCTCCCTCGACGCCGGACGCTGGGCGGTGCTGAAGGGGCGGGCCGCGGCGCTGTCCGTCACGCCGTCGGGGCTGCTGCTGACGGCGTTCGCCGAGGTGCTGCGCGCCTGGAGCGCCGAGGACGAGCTGACCGTCAACGTGCCGCTGTTCGACCGGGCGCCGATCCACCCCGACGTCGAGCGGGTCATCGGCGACTTCACCACGACCTCGCTGCTGGCCGTCACCGAGACCGGCGGGACCTTCGCCGACCGGGCCAGAGCCCTGCAGGGACGGCTGTGGGCCGACCTGGAGCACCGGCACTTCAGCGGCGTCCAGGTGATGCGGGAGCTGGCGACCCGGCGGGGTGTGGCCTCCCGGGCCGCGTTCCCGGTGGTCGCGACGATCCTGCTGGGCCAGCCGCCGCGGCACTTCCACACCGCGCTCGGCGAAGCCGTGTACACCAGCACCCAAACCCCCCAGGTCACGCTCGACATGCAGGTGGCCGAGGTCGCCGGGGAGCTGCGGCTGAGCTGGGACTCGGTGGACGAGGTCTTCCCGCCCGGCGTGCTCCCCGACATGTTCGGCGCCTTCACCGGGTTGCTGGAGCGGCTCGTGGACGACGAGGAGACCCTCGCGCTGGAGTACGTCCCGCTCATCCCCGGGCACCAGCGGGAGCTCATGCGCGCGATGAACGCGACGGCGGGGCCCGAACCCGACCGGCTGCTGCACGCCCCGGTCGGCGAGCACGCCCGGGTCCGGCCGTCCGCACCGGCCGTCATCAGCGGCGACGTCCGCCTGACCTACGCCGAACTCGACCGGCGGGTCAACCAGGTCGGCAGGCGGCTGCGCGACCTCGGCGCCGAGCCCGGTGGCCTCGTCGCGATCGTCATGCGCAAAGGCTGGGAGCAGATCGTCGCCGCGCACGGCGTCCTCTCCTCCGGAGCGGCCTACCTGCCGGTCGACCCGGCGGTGCCGGCCGAACGGCTCCGGTTCCTGCTGGAGGACGGCGAGGTCTCCGTCGTGCTCACCCAATCCGTGCTCGACGACGCCCTGGACTGGCCGGAAGGGGTCCACCGCCTCTGCGTGGACGTCGACTTCGACGACGTCGACCCCTCGCCCCTCGACCCGGCGCAGCGCCCCGACGACCTCGCCTACGTCATCTACACCTCCGGTTCCACCGGCAGGCCCAAGGGCGTGATGGTCGAGCACCGGGGCGCGGCCAACACCATCGACGACGTCAACGAGCGGTTCGGCGTCGGCCCGGACGACCGCTGCCTGGCCGTCTCCGACCTCCACTTCGACCTTTCGGTGTACGACGTGTTCGGCATCATCGCCGCCGGCGGATGCGCGGTCATGCCGGCCCCCTCCGACCATCCCGACCCCGAGCACTGGGCCGACCTGGTGCGCGCGGAGGGCGTCACCTTCTGGAACTCGGTGCCCGCGCTGCTGGAGCTTCTGGTCGCGCAGGCGGAGGGGACGGGCGGACTGCCCTCGCTGCGCACGGCGATCCTGGCCGGCGACTGGATTCCCGTCGATCTGCCCGGACGGCTCCGTGCTCTCGCCCCCGGGGTGCTGGTCGTGGCCTCGGGCGGGCCGACGGAGACCTGCGTGTGGTCGGTCGTCAACCCCCTCGACGGCGAGGACGGCGAGGACGTCTCGCTGCCGAGCATCCCCTACGGCCGGCCGATGACCAACCAGCGCTACCACGTGCTGGACTCCCGCGGCAGGCCCAGGCCCGTCTGGGTGCCCGGCGAGATGTACGTCGCCAGCGAGGTGGGCCTGGCCCGCGGCTACTGGCGCGACCCCGAGCGCACCGCCGAGAGGTTCTCCCCGGTCCCGGGTCTGGAGCCGCGCGCCTACGCCACCGGCGACCTCGGCCGTCTGCTCCCCGACGGCTCGCTGGAGATCCTGGGGCGCACCGACTTCCAGGTGAAGATCCAGGGTCACCGGATCGAACTCGGCGAGATCGAGGCGGCGCTGGCCGGGCACCCCTCGGTGGACCGGGCGGTGGCGGTCGCGGCGGGGCAGCGCCTGGTCGCTTTCGTCACCGGCGACGACCCCGACCCGGAGGAGCTCCGCGGCCGTCTGGCCGGCCTGCTGCCCGCGTACATGGTCCCGGCCACCGTGAAGGTGCTGGACGCGCTGCCCCTGACCCGCAACGGCAAGGTCGACCGCCTCGCGCTCGGAGAGCGGGCCGGGACCGCCGCCCCGGACGTCCAGAGCGGCCCGCCCGAGGGCCCGGTGGAGGAGATCGTGGCTCTGCTCTGGTGCGAACTGCTGGGGCTGGAGAGCGTGGGGCGGGGAGACCACTTCTTCCGGCTGGGCGGCAACTCCCTGATCGCGACCCGGGTCATCGCCCGGCTGCGCGAGCTGTTCGGGGTGGAGCTGTCGCTGCGGGTCGTCTTCACCGGGCCGACGGTGGCGGACACCGCCGCGGCCCTGCTCGCCGACCCGGACGACGCGGCCCGGGTCCTGGCCATGTGCGAGATCCTCCGGGACCTGGAGGACTGAGCTCGGAAACGGCGAGAGCCGGTGGGGGCGTCGCCCCCACCGGCTCTCCTTCTTGCTCTCTCAGGACGCGACGGCCCGGAGCCTCTCCGCGTAGGCGTCGAGGAGGGCCCTCACCCGGTCGGGGTCGTCTCCTGCGACGTGCAGGCGCAGTCCGTCCGCTCCGAGGACGGCCCGGACGTCCAGGTCCGCGAACGGGCTGCTGGAGACGACGACGGACGGCGCGGACGGCGCGTCGGCGGCGTCGGTCTGAACGGTCAGCAGGACCGTCTCCCCGCTTCCCTCCCGAAGCGTCCGGATGTAGGAGAAGTGCCCGGCCAGGAAGGCCAGATGCGGGGCGCGGCGGCTCGACCGCACGAGCAGCGTCGCCTCCGGAGCCACGGCGCGCAACACGTCGGCCAGGACGTCCTCGGTCTCGGATCCGGTGCGCTCGAGGAGCCTGGTGAAGGCCTTCGGTCCCAGGTCGGCGAACGCGTGGACAAGCCGGTCCCCGTGCCCGACGCCCGCGCCCCGACGTGCCGGCGCCGCCTGTTCGGGCCGGAGGGCGCCCACGTGGTCCCGGAAGGTGAAGGACGGGAGCACCCGGGCCGAGGACGGGTCCTCGTAGTGGGCGGCCAGGTCCGGCAGCACCACGTGGTGGACGCTGTCGGCGTCCACGACGAGGGGCTGCACCGCCAGCTGCACGCAGGCCCCGCCGCCGGGCAGCAGGCCGACGCGCAGCCGGTGCGGGCGTTCCTCGGCCCGCAGCAGGGTCCGGCTCGCGGCCAGCCTCCGCTCCGCCTCCTCCGGTGAGACGTCGCCGAGGTCGATGACGTCGGGGGCCTCCGCCTCCCGGTGCGCCACCTGGGTGCCGTCGGGGTTGACCGTCGTGCGCAGGGCGTCGTGCCTGGCCGCCACCGCCCGCCAGGCCTCGAGGAACCGCTCCTCGTCGAGCCAGTCGAGCCGCCATTCGTAGACGTCCGGGGCGGGCTGCCGGAACCCCGCGGCGGCCCACAGGTCCCGCTGGGCGGGGGTGAGCGGGAACGGCGCGTAGCGCAGCGCCGGGTCGGCCCCCGCCACCTCGCCCCGTCCCTCCACCAGGGCGGCGAGCCCGGCGACGCTCGGCGCGCCGAAGAGGTCGGACATGCCGATCTCGCCTTCGAACCTGGCCCGGACCGCCGCCAGCAGCCGGGTGGCGCGCAGCGAGTCCCCGCCGAGCTGGTGGAAGTCGTCGTCGACGCCGATCCCCTCGATCCCCAGCACCTCCTCCCAGAGCCGGACGAGCTCCCGCTCCGCCTCCGTGCCCGGCGCCCGGTAGGGCACCTCCAGCTCGGGCCGGGAGGAGGACGGAGCGGGCAGCGCCGCCCGGTCGATCTTGCCGTTCGGACTGGTCGGCAGCTCCATCACCACATAGGCCGACGGCAGCATGTAGGGCGGCAGGACCCGGCCGAGGGCGGCCCTGACCTCGGGGATCCGCACGGGACGCGCCGGGTCCGGCTCGACGTAGGCCACGAGCCGCAGCCCGCCCGCGCCGTCGTCCCTGGCGAGGACGGCGCACTGGCGGACCCCCGGCCGCCCGGCCAGCACGCTCTCGATCTCGCCGAGATGCACCCGGTAGCCGCGGATCTTGATCTCGCTGTCGGTGCGGCCGACCACCTCGACCAGTCCGTCCCGGTCATACCGGGCGAGGTCCCCGGTCCGGTACAGAACGGGATAGGGGTCTTCGGGAAGGGTGTTGGGCCGGAACCGCGCCTCGTTCTCGTCGGGCCGGTTCAGGTAGCCCAGGGAAAGGCTCCTCCCGGAGACGTGGAGTTCCCCGACCTCGCCGGGCTCCACGAGGCCGAGGCCGTCGTCCAGCACGTAGACGCGCACGTTGGCGACCGGACGGCCGATGGGCGGCCTGCGGGTCTCCCGCTCCCGCGGGGTGAGGCCCGCGGCCAGGGCCGTCAGATCGCAGGTGGCGACCACGTTCGCCTCGGACGAGCCGTAGACGTTGAGCACGGTGAACGGCAGGCCGGGCGGAGGCCAGGACCGCACCCGCTCGCCCGCGATCCGCATCGACCTCAACGCGGTGTCCTCAGGCCAGGCGAGCCGCCACAACCGTTCGGCCATCGCCGTGGGCTGGAGGGTGTGCGTGATGCGCTCGGCCACCAGCCAGTCCCGCAGCAGCTCGGGCGAGGCCGCGGTCTCCTGGTCGGGGATGTGCAGGCAGGCGCCCGCGGCGAGCACGGGGAAGAAGTCGACCTCGACCAGACCCGCCCCCGGCGAGCACGACCAGCTGCCCCGGGAGCCGGGGTCGATCCCGCACTGGGTCCGCATGGCGTGCACGGTGTTGCGGAACGGGCCGTGCCTGAGCGCCACCGCCTTCGGCCTGCCCGTCGAGCCGGAGGTGTAGGCGATGTGGCTGACGGAGTCGTCGGTGATCCGGCTGACGGGCGGGAGCGGCGGCCCGTCCGCCCACTCCTCGGAGTCCGACAGCACCGCAGGAGTGCCCTCGGGGAGCCGGTCGCGGAAGGCGTCGGAGGTCACGACCGCCACCGCCGACGAGTCGGGCACCATGAACGCCAGCCGGTCCGGCGGATACTGCGGGTCGAGCAGCACGACGGTGCCGCCCGCCTTGAACACCGCCAGCTGCGCGACGACGGCGTCCGTGCCGCGCTCCAGCAGCACCCCCACCGGGGAGCCGTCGCGCACGCCCAGGCCGGCGAGGTGCCGGGCGAGCCGATCGCACCGGGCGTCCAGCTCGCCGAAGGTCGTCACCTCCTCGCCCTGGACCACCGCGGGCGCGTCCGGCGTGTCCCGGCAGACCCGCTCGATCAGTTCGTGGACGTGGCCTTCCGGCAGCGGCGCGGCCGTGTCGTTGACGGCCTCCAGGACGTGCCGTCCCGCCCCCTCGACCCGCTCCCGCCAGGCCGGGTAGCCCTTGCTCTGCTCGACGAAGTTCTCGATCATCAGGAGTCCGTTCTCCGTGCCGACGCTCTCGGGATGGAACTGCACCGACTCGACCGGCAGCCCGTGATGGCGCAGCCCCATCACGTAGCCGTCATCGCGGGACCGCGCGGTGATCCGCAGGCTGTCGGGGACCGAGCCGTCCGCGACGATCAGCGAGTGGTAGCGGGTGGCGCGGAAGTCGGCGCCGAGCCCGGTCAGCACCCCGGTACCGTCGTGGCTGATCTGGCTCGACTTGCCGTGCACGAGGTGCATCGCCGGGACCACCTGCGCGCCGTACGCCAGCCCTATCGCCTGGTGCCCGAGGCAGACTCCGAGGATCGGCAGCCGCCCGGCCAGTTCCCGGACGAGCTCCACGTAGCCGGCGTCGGCCGGATGGCCCGGCCCCGGCCCGAGCAGGAGCGCGTCCGGCCGGACCGACCGGACGTACTCCGGCGACACCTCGTCGTTGCGGATCGTGGACGCCTCCACCCCCGCCGACCTCAGGTACTGGCAGAGGGTGTGGACGAAACTGTCGAACGCGTCGACGACCAGCACTCTCATGCCAGCTCCCTCCCGGTGACCGCCCAGTGGGCGGCGCTCGCCTTGGCCAGGGTCTCCGCCCACTCGCGGCCCGGATCGGAGTCCGCCACGATCCCCGCCGAGGCGCGGGTCCGGTAGAGGACGCCGTCGTGGACGAGCGTGCGGATGCACAGCGCCAGGTTCAGGTAGCCGCCGAAGCCGACGAGCCCGAGCGCGCCCGCGTACATGCCGCGCCGGCTCGTCTCCAGCTGCTCGATGATCTCCATCGCCCGGATCTTCGGCGCCCCGGTCATGGTGCCCGCGGGGAACAGGGCGGCGATCACGTCGTAGCCGTCCCTGCCCGGCAGCACCTCTCCCGCGACCGTCGAGACCAGGTGCAGCACCCGGCCGTACCGCTCGACGGCCAGCAGTTCCGGCACGTTCAGGGTGTCGGTCGCGCAGATCCGGCTGATGTCGTTGCGGCACAGGTCGACGAGCATGACGTGCTCGGCGATCTCCTTCTCGTCCGAGCTCAGCCTCGCCGCGGCGGTCTCGTCGTCGGGACCGGCCTGCAGGGTCCCGGCGAGCGGACGCATCACCGCCGTGCCGTCCTCGACCCGGACGAAGAGCTCCGGGCTCGCCCCCACCAGCGTCCTGCCCCCCGGCAGCGGGGCGAGGTACATGTAAGGAGAGGGGTTGCGCTCGCGGAGCCGCCGGTAGACGTCCACCGGATCGGCCTCGCTTCGGAAGGCCAGCTCATGGCCGACGACGACCTGGTAGATGTCGCCGACCGCGATGTGGCCGAGGCACTTCTCGACGTTGGCCACGTAGGTGTCGCGCGTCGTGTCGCCGACGGCCTCCCGGACGCGCCCGGCGGATGCGGCATGCCCGGACGGTACGGCCGCCAGTGCCTCCGCCAGGCCGGGATCGTCCCGGGCCGGCCAGGCCTCGGACTCGTGCAGCAGCAGTTCGGCGCGGCCGGAGCCGAGCGGGCAGCGCAGCAGGCCCCGGTAGAGCACCAGATGCACCTCCGGCAGGTCGGGCTCCTGCTCGATGAGGTACGGGAGGTTCTCCAGGTAGCGGGCGGTGTCGTAGCCGAAGTAGCCGACGAAACCGAAGTCGAATCCGTGGGGGCCGGTCTCGGCGTCGAACAACTCCTGGACCGACCTGGCCAGATCCCACGGCGAGACGCCGTCCCGCAGCCGGGAGAGCCCGTCGACCAGGCCGGCCGTCCGGCCGAGTACCAGGTCGCGCAGGGGTTCGCCGCCGGTGATCTCCACGAGCCCCCGGGTGACCGAGACGGCCAGGACCTCCCCGAACGCCACGAGGTGCTGGGAGCAGTCGTCCGCCGGGCCCGCGGCGGACTCCAGCAGGCACACCTGGTCCGCTCCGTACCGGGCCGCCAGGGTCTGGAAGGCCGACAGCGGCTCCGGCGCGGGGATCGTGCGCCGGACCGTCCTCACCTCGAGCCTCATGTGGTGATCACCTGCCCGGGTGCCGCCCGACGGGCGGCCAGCACGATCTCGTCGGCCGGGGTCCTGGTGTCCAGGATCCGGGCGGCCTTCCAGCTCACGAACGCCCCCGTCGCGGTCACCGGGTCCAGCTCCGGCTCCCGCTCCAGCCGCACCTCGACCGCGGGCCCGACCAGGGCGCGCAGCGCGGCGAGCGCGTCCCGGGGAGGGTCCTCCAGCAGGTCGAGGCGGACCAGCACCCGGTCGCGGCCGTCGGCGTCGGAGCCGATCACGACCTGGTAGCCGTGGCAGCCGCGGACCCCTCCGAGCACGGCCGACTCCACGTCCGACGGCCACAGCTCGGCCTCCCCGATCCGGATTCGGTCGGCGGCTCTGCCCACGACCGTCACGGTCCGGCCCGGCGCGCCCCCCGGAGCCTCGGCGGAGCCGATGCGCACGAGGTCCCCGGTCCGGTAGCGGACCAGCGGCTTGATCCCGTCGGAGAGCATGGTCACGACCAGCTCCCCCTCCTCCCGCGCCGGGAGCCCGGTCCCGGGGTCGACGAGCTCGAAGACGTAGTTCGGCTCGGCGAGCCGGAGCCGGCCTCCGGGATCCCCGGTGGCCAGGCAGAGCGCCTCCTGGGAGCCGTAGAGGATCGGGGCCGCCGTCGCCTCCGGCCAGAGCGAGGAGACGTTCGCGGCGAACTCGGGAGTGCAGATCTCGCCGAGCACCAGGAACAGCTTCAGCGGAAGGTCCTCCAGCCGGTGGCCGTGGTGCCGCGCCGCCTTGGCGAGGCTGAGGCAGAGCGCGGGCGCGCACACCACGACCTCGACCCCCAGCTCCTCGATCAGCCGGAGCGCCTTGGCGAACCCGACCCTGGGGGACTCCGGCCAGATCTTCACATGGCAGAGTCCCAGCGCGTCGGTGACGGCGGTGAACACGTCGCCGAACGCGTACAGCTCGGACGGCCCCATCAGCCCGACCACCGGACGGCGCCCGCCGAAACGGGCCTCGATCTGCCGCCGGAACGCCTCGACGACCGAGGCGTTGCTCGACACGACGTCGGCGCGGCCGCGAGGACAGGGGGTCGGCGGGCCGGTGGTGCCGGTGGTCTCGTAGAAGACCATCGCCTCGGACGGAGGGCCGGACAGGATGTCGTATCCGGCTTCCCGCAGGTCCGCCTTGGTGGTGAACGGCAGTTCCGCCAGGGGGACGGTCGCCAGGTCGAATCCGGCCAGACGCCTCCGGTAGAAGGGAGACCTGTCCGCCACCAGGGAGAGCACCGCCCGCAGCCGGTGCTCGCGCCAGCCGTCCAGCTCCCCCTCGGTGAGGGTCCCGGCCTGGAAACGGTCCATGACCCGCGCGTGGGACCGGAGGAAGTCGCTCATCCACGTCCCCGCAGCGTCTCGAAGGCGATCCCCGCCCGTTCGTTGGCCGCGGAGACCGGCAGCGGGTCGCGTCCGGTGAGCTCGCGGTGCGCGGCCAGCAGCTCGATCATGTCGATCATCCGCTCGACCATGCGCTCGACGTTGGCCATGCCCTCCTCGTCCTTGACCGCCTCCCCCGGGTGCAGCCCGTGCACGGTCGCGGGGAACCCGCTGCCGACCAGGATCATCCGGTTGAGCAGAAGGTTGGCGACCAGATGGCTCCACGACTCGGTGGAGCTGTACCGGCGGGCGACGGCGATCGCCCCGCCGACCTTGTTGGTCAGCGGGCGCTCGTAGCGCATGTGGCAGACCCCGGCGCGCTCGATGAAGGTCTGCATCAGCCCGGAGATGCCGAAGCCCTGGACCGGCGAGGCGAAGATGACCCCCGCGGCCTCGGAGAGCCGGCGGACGGCGGCGGGCAGGTCGTCCTCCCGGGTGCACGCCGACGTCCGGGAGTTGCAGTCTCCGCAGGTGCCGGTGCCCAGCATCCGCAGATCACGGACGTCGACGACCTCGAAGTCCAGGCCTCTCCTCGCCGCCATCAGGCCCACCTCGTGCAGGACCTCCGCGGTGTTGCCGTCGCGGATGGACCCGTTCACGGCCACGATCTTCGGTCGGATGTTCACTGCGCTGCCTCCTCGCTGGAGCGACTCACGAACGCCGCGAACGCTAGAAGCGGCCGGTTGGCCGACGGTTATGGAGGAGGGATGTCCGTAACCGGGCGCTAACCGCAACCCACTGCTCTCGGAGCATGGACTCTCTGATCGAGATACGGCCCGTGCCCTCTCCCCGGATCACCCTCGTCTGCCTTCCGTTCGCCGGCGGAGGGACGAGCGCCTTCCACGACTGGCCTCGGGACCTGCCCGGTGACGTCGCGATCTGGGCGGCCCGGCCGCCGGGCCGGGAAAGCCGCCTGTTCGAGCCGGCGCACCGCGGCGCCGAAGCGGTCGTCGCCGACCTCCTGCCCCCGCTGATCCCGCTCACCCGCGGGCCCTACGTGGTGTTCGGACACAGCATGGGCGCGCTCCTGGGGTACGAGCTGGTCCGGGCCCTGCGGGCGCGGAGGCTGCCGGAGCCCGCCCACCTGGTGGTCTCCGGGCATGAGGCCCCTCATCTGGGGTCGCACCGGGGCGACCTGCACCGGCTGCCCGACGAGCTGCTCATCGCCAAGCTGCGGCACTACGGCGCGACCCCGCCCGAACTGCTGGACGAGCCGGAGCTGCTGGAGCACTTCCTGCCCTCCATCCGCGCCGACTTCGCCGTGGTGGAGACCTACGAGCACGCCGCCGGGCCGCCGCTGGGCTGCCCTGTCACGGCGTTCCGGGGCGAGGCCGACCAGGACGTCACCGCCGAGGGCTGCCTGGCCTGGGCCGGGCTCACCCTCGGCGGATTCCGGTCCGCGGCGCTGCCCGGCGGCCACTTCTACGACGAGACGGGCCGCCGGGCGCTGCTGGCCGGGCTGCGTTCCCTGCTCACGGACGGCGTTCCAGCGCGAGCCTGAACCCGTCGGGCATGAAGAACCCCGCCTCACGGATCCTCAGCTCGTATCCGGGCAGGCCCTGGAGCCGGTACCGGCTCAGGATCAGGGCCAGCGCCAGGGTCGCCTCGTGCTGGGCGAACTGACGGCCGATGCAGGCCCTGGCCCCGGTGCCGAACGGCTTGTAGGCGTGCGGCGGCCGGGCCCGGTTGGCCTCGGGCAGGAACCGGTCGGGGTCGAACGACTCCACGTCGCCGCCCCAGACGGGGTCCCGGTGCAGCATCGGGATGAGCACCACCGCCCACGCGCCCTTCTTCATCGGGTGGACGCCGCCCAGCACGGTGTCCTCCCTGGCCTCGCGCAGGAACGCGGGCGTCGGCGGCCAGAGCCGCAGCGTCTCGTCCAGGACGCGGCGCAGGTAGCGCAGCTTCACGACCTGCTCGTAGGAGGGCTCGGTGCCCGAGCCCAGCACCTGGTCGACCTCCTCGACGGCCTGCTTGAGCACGTCCGGGCGGGAGGCCAGGAAGTGGAGGGCGAAGGAGAGCATGCCCGCGGAGGTGCCGTAGCCGGCGATGAGGAACGTCAGGATCTGGAAGCGGATGTTCTCCGCCGCCAGGCTCTCGCCGTCGGCGTCCGTGGAGTTGAGCATCGCCCCCAGCAGGTCGTTCGCGCTCGTGTCGCCCGACGCGCGGCGCCTGCGCACGACCTCGTCGACGACGTCGTGCATGTACTTGATCTTCTTGTCGTTCTCCTTGCCGCCGAACAGCTTCATCAGCGGCATCTTCATGGAGAACTGCAGCGTCTCCATCATCGCGGCGACGAGCGGGTGCAGGTCGGAACGGGAGAAGGAGCCGAAGTCGTAGCCGAATCCGGCCCGCCCGATGGTCTCCAGGGCCAGCTTCGTGGCGTCGCCGACCACGTCGACGGGCTCCCCGCCGCACCGGGCGTCCCAGTGGCCGAGCAGCCGGTGGACGGTGGTCAGCATCGCCCCGTGGTAGCGCTCCATCGCCTCCCGGCTGAACGCGGGGGTGAGGATGTCGTGGGCCAGCCGCCAGTTGGGTTCGTCGTTGAAGGCGGTGAACAGGCCGTCCCCGGTGACCGGCCGGAAGGCGTCGATGCCGAAGCCCACGTGCTTGGTGAACCGTTCCTCGTCCGCGAGTTCGGCCACCAGGTCGGCTCCCGAGACGACCACCATCTCGAAGCCCGGTGCCTTGGTCGTGTAGATGGGCCCGAGCCTGCGCGCCCAGGTCATGGCCCCCTGCATGGGCGTCTTGGGGGTGGCGCCCACCAGGTCCCCCAGCAGCGGGACGCGGTTGGGGGGGTGGGGGATGCGATCGAGCTTCGGCCACAGTCTTCCGGTCTCCGCCATGGTCCTCTCCCTGCCTCGTTCTGTCCGAATCGACGCGGACGGTACGGCAGGGCAGTTGCAAGCCGGTTATGCGCCGTTCGTAACCAGTGGCTAACTTCCCGACCCTTTCCTTTCCCCGGAAGAGACGGACCACCCGGGAGGTCGCATGAGCATCACCGCGGTCGGCAGCACCTCGTTCACCGCACTCGCGGCCGAGGCCCTGGCTGACGAGGATCCGGAACTGAACGCCCTGCTCGACGCCGAACTCGCCGGCCAGCGGGACACGCTCGCGATGGTGGCCTACGCCAGCCTCGCCGCACCGTCCGTCCTGGCCTGCGGCGCGTCGGCGCTGGCGAACCTGACCGCCGAGGGATACCCGGGACAGCGGTACCACCCCGGCTGCGAGCGTCTGGACGCGGTGGAGGAGCTGGCGGTCTCCCGGGCCAAGGCGGCCTTCGGCGCCCGGTACGCCAACGTCCAGCCGCACTCCTGCTCCTCGGCCAACCTGGCGGTGCTGTTCTCCCTGCTCGACCCCGGGGACACCCTGCTCGGGCTCGACCTCGACAGCGGCGGCCACCTCACCCACGGCTCGCCCGCCTCGGTCACGGGACGCTACTTCAACGCCGTCGCCTACGGACTCGGGCCCGACGGCCTGATCGACCACGACCAGGTGCGGGACCTCGCCCTGCGGCACCGCCCCAAGGTCATCGTGGCGGGCGCGAGCGCCTACCCCCGCGCCTTCGACTACCCGGCGTTCCGCGCCATCGCCGACGAGGCCGGCGCCTACCTGCTCGCGGACATCTCCCACATCGCGGGGCTGGTGGCCGGAGGGGTGCTGCCCAGCCCCATCGACCACGCGCACGTCACCACGACCAGCACCTACAAGCAGCTCGGCGGGCCACGCGGCGGCCTGATCCTCAGCGGCGCCGAGCACCTGTCGAGCGGACCGTCGGGCGGGCTTCCGCTGGCCCGGCGGCTCGACCGGGCCGTCTTCCCCGCCAGCCAGGGGACGCTGCACCCCGCCGGGATCGCGGCCAAGGCCCGCGCCCTGGCCCTGGTGGCCGCCCCGGAGTTCCGCGAACTGGCCGCACGGATAGCGCTCGACGCACGGGAACTGGCCGCGGCGCTGGCCGGGCTCGGGTGGCGGGTGCTCACCGGCGGAACCGAGACGCACATGGTCCTGCTCGACACGGCGGCCCGCGGGCTCCCCGGCGGCGCCGCAGAACGGGCCCTGGAATCGGCGGGGATCCTGGCCAACCGCAACCGAATCCCCCGCGACGCCGGGCATCCCGGCCGCACCAGCGGACTGCGCTTCGGCACCAACGTGCTGGCCCAACGCGGAATGGGACCCGCCGAGATGCGCCACTGCGCGGTGCTCGCCGACCGCGTCCTGAACTCCCTGGAGGCGCCGGGCCTCGTCCTGCCGGCCGGACTCCGCCGGTCGGTGCGGCACGAGGTCGCCGCGCTCTGCACCCGATTCCCCGTTCCCGGTTATTCCGCCTAGAAAGGATGACAGCGATGAGCAACCTGTCGGAACTGTCCGACGATCGAGCGAACGCGTGCCGCGTGTACGACTTCCTCATCGGAGGCACCCACAACCAGCAGATCGACCAGCCGCTGATCGACCGGCTGCTCGAGATCGCGCCCAACACCCCCGACGTCGCCAAGGAGAACCGCTCCTTCATGCAGCGCGCGGTGCGCCACCTGTACCGGGAGGCGGGGATCACCCAGTTCCTCGACCTCGGCTCGGGGATCCCCGCCGGCGGCAACGTCCACGAACTCGCCCCGGACGCGGCCGTCGTCTACGTGGACGTCGAGGAGGTGGCGGTCGAACGGGCCCGGGAGCTGATCTCCGGCCTGCCCCGGGTCGCCGCGGTCCACTCCGACATCAGGGACACCGGCAAGGTGCTGTCCCACCCCGACACGAGGCGGCTGATCGACTTCTCGAAGCCGGTGGCGCTGCTGGCGACCGGGGTCTTCCCGTTCATCCCCGACAGCGACGACCCCGCCGGGATCATCGCCGCCTACCGGGACGCCTGCGCGCCGGGCAGTCACCTCGCGCTCTCCCACGCGCTCACCGCCGAGCACTGGCCGGTCGCCGCGGAGAAGGTCCTGGAGACCTACCGTGTCCTCGCCCAGCCGATGTTCCCCCGCACCCTGGAGCAGGTCGCCTCCTTCTTCGCCGGCTACCGGATGCTCGAGCCCGGCCTGGTGCCCACCCCGGCCTGGCGGCCGGAGGAACCCGTCTCCGAGGAGCAGATCGCCTACCGCCGGGCGATGGCGGGCGTCGGCGTCCTGACCGGCTGATAATAAATAAGAAAAATCCTCTCCCGGTGATTCCGGGAGAGGATTTCTCGTCAGCGGGCCACGATGGTGCCGGTCTGGTGGCGTCGGCGCAGGACCCTCTGGTAGATCTGCCGGGTGAATTCACTCGGCTCGACGCCGAAGTCCTCTCTCAGCCGAGTCATGCACATTCCGTACCAGCGGCGTGCGGAACCCAGGTTTCCGCGCTTTCCATGAGCCATGATCATGAGCTGGTAAGCCCGTTCGTGATAGGGGTCTATCTCGATGATCCGCCGGCACCAGCGAATAAGGTCGTTGAGGTCGTCCCGGGCGAATGCCTCTTCCGCCAGCCAGGTGAGCGCCGGCAGCGCGAGCGCTTTGCACCATTCTCTCTGCTCGTCTATCCAGTCGGCGCTCTCCCCGATCAGGAAACCGTCCTGATACAGGTGCATGGCGGAGCTGTAGGCGGCGAGGGCCGCCGCCTTGTCCCCGGCCTGGGCCGCGGCCCTGCCCTCCTCGAGCCGCGCCTCGAACTCGTCGACGTCCACCCAGATCTTGCCCGTGTGCAGGATGTACCCGAAGTCCTGGTGGCCGATGCTGAGAGCGAGGTCCGCGTCCGCCGCCGACTCGAGGATCCGGCGCAGGGCGTGGACCGCGACCTTGAGCGAACTGGAGTGGGGGGACCACTCCCTGCGCGGCCACAATGCGTCGTACAACTTGAGTTTGGGGACCACCCTCCCTCTGTTCACGATGAGGTATTGGAAAAGATTCCTTGCTTTACCGGCCCGCCACTGATGTATCTCACGGCCCCGGATCGAGACCGAGAACCTACCCATCAGATTGACTCGAACGTCAGCGTCATCAGACATGCGCGCCCCTAGATAAACCCTCATCAATGACGAACAGCGCAAATCGAATGCTAACAACCTCACACCGGGAGGATGTCCGCAATAAATGACGTCCGGCCGGTCGCGCGCGCAGGAGTCGTCGGCGGACGGGCGCAGGCGTTCACATCCGCCGGGCGGCGGGGGCGGAAAAAGAGGGATCCGGCGGCGGCTCCGTCCAGGAAAGGCCACCCAATCGGATCCCTTGACTTTGAGTTTGTGAGATAGTAGCCGAATTGAAACACCGGAGAGTTAACGTCTCAGACGTTTATTGTCAGCAGAACCGCAGTTCACCCTTCATCGCGGTCATCCGATGACCGCTATTCGACGGGGGCGATCCTCACGTTCCGTGTCCGCGCCGCGGGCTCGGCGAAGGCCACGAGGCGGTGTCCCTCGGCCTCGACCTCCTCGGCGTCCATTGCGGACAGGGCGGCGAACGGCGTGACCGTCAGGGCCGCCTTCTGGAGTCTCCAGACTCCGGCGACGAAGCCGTCCACCAGGACCGTGCCCTTCACGATGCCGTTCTTGGAGATCACCTTGGCCACGTGGGCGTCGTCGATGATCCGCGAACGGTCGGCGTGGGACAGGATCGCGTTGTCGTACTCCGCCAGGAACCTCACGGGGGCGGGGGCGTCCTCGTCCGGCAGGGGCGCGTCGGGGACGTCGTAGAGGAGACGGCCCTGCTCGTCCCTGAAGGTCCGTAGGTCCAGCCGGGAGCAGATCTCGCTCAGGCCGGTGAGGCCCGACCATTTCTGGATGTCCGCGACGGACGCGGGGCCGAAGGCCGCCAGGTAGCGGCACACCACCTCGCCCGTCTCGGCCGCCCGGTCCACGGGGGCGCCCAGCCAGCTCTCCACGGCCGCCCAGGCGGGCTGGCCGCTCTTCCCCCAGAGCCCGCGGGGCGGCGTCTGCACGACGGGCACGACGAACTGGGCGATGCGGGCGAGCTCGGCCGGCTTGCACTGCGGCCACCGCTCCGCGAGCAGTTCACCGAGCTCCTTGCTCCCTCGCGGTTCGGCGAGCAGTTCCCGGGCGGCCTCGGCCAGCCGGTCCAGGTCGGGGATCTTCTTCAGCTCGGCCGCCCTCCCCGGGTTGCCGTACAGCTGGCGGTCGATGACCGGCCCCATCACCTGGCGGAGCCTCAGGCAGTCGTCGGCGGTCACGACGTGGACGGTGCAGCGCATCAGGGTCGCCCGGACCGCTCTCCGTTCGGTCAGCGGCCCCGCCAGGTCCTCCGGGGCGAAACCCTCGACCCGGGACCAGAGGCCGAAGTAGGGCGGGATCGGCTGCTGGGACTGCAGACCGAGAAGGTGGCGGAGGGCGTCCTCCGTACCCAGCTTCGATCTTTCGCTGAGTAGCTGGCGCTGCAGGAGTGCCCGATTGAGTCGGCGGCGGTCGAGGACTTTCTCAGGACGCGTCACGCCCTCACTGTAACGACGGCCACCGACGACCGGCCGGGTTTCCCCTCCCCCGTCCGGTCGACTCCGATGGCTCGTATTCGCGGTCGGCGCAGGTCGCATGGATGGCGGCACCCCGAAACCGCCCATACACTCAAATGTGTGATCTTCAAGGCAGTGGGCGACGGCCGCCCCTATCCCGAGCACGGGTTCACCCAGCGGGAATGGGCGACCATCCCGCCCCGCCAGGTCCTGCTGAGCGAGCTGGTCACCACGAAGCGGGAACTGGACCTCCACTCGCTCCTGGCGAAGGACTCCACCTTCTACGGCGACCTCTTCCCCCACGTGGTCCAGTGGCAGGGCACCTACTACCTGGAGGACGGCCTCCACCGCGCCCTACGAGCCGCCCTCCACCAACGCACGGTCCTCCACGCCAGAGTCCTGGACCTGAGATAGCCGGCAAGCCCCCAAGCGCAGAAGAGCCAGAAAGCCCCCGAGCGCTTCACCAAGGCAAGCCGAACAAGAACGGAAAGCCCCCCGCCAGCAGCACCACGCGCGGGGGGCGTGGGGGGAATCCCCCCACATCGGGGGGTTCGGGGGGTCGTCCCCCCGGGGAAAAGGAGCAGGCCCCCCGGCGAGCAGCCCCGAAGGGCTGCGAGCAGGAGGGCCCGCACTGCGGTGGTGGAGGGATTTGAACCCTCGGATGAGTTGCCCCATCACGCGCTTTCGAGGCGCGCGCCCTCGGCCACTAGGCGACACCACCGCGGGAGAGCCTACCCGAATCTTCGAGTGGAGAAGAAACGGGTTATGGGGGCGGCGCATTCGTCGGCGAGGATTCCGGTGATCACTTCGGGTCGGTGGTTGAGTCTGCGGTCGCGTGCGACGTCCCAGAGGGAGCCGATGGCGCCTGCTTTGAGGTCGGTGGCGCCGTAGACGATGCGGTCGACGCGGGCGAGGACCGCTGCTCCGGCGCACATGGTGCAGGGTTCGAGGGTGACGGTGAGGGTGCAGCCGGTGAGCCGCCATTGGCCGAGGGTGTGGGCGGCGCGGCGGAGGGCGAGGATTTCGGCGTGGGCGGTGGGGTCGCCGGTGAGTTCGCGTTCGTTGTGGGCGCGGGCGAGGACGGTGCCGTCGGGGCCGGTGACCACGGCGCCGATGGGGACGTCGGGACCGGCGTTCTCGGCTTGGGTGAGGGCTTCGCGCATCCAGGCCTCGTAGCGGGGCACCGGGTTCGCGGGTGTTGGGTTCGCGGGTGCTGGGTTTTGCGGCATGGGCGGGTTCAGACCCGTAGGGAGTCGAGTTCTTCGGTGAAGCCGGCGTGTTCGGCGATGTCGGTGAGCGCGTCGGTGGGGATGGCGCGTTCACCGAGCCGGAGGAGTCGGGCTTCGTCGGTGCCGAGGTCGGCGAGGAGGGTCGGGTCTCCGATGGGGTCGCCGTCGGCCGCGGGTTCGGGCCGGTCGCCGACGAGTTCGGAGAGTATTCCGCCGATGGCGCTGTTGTGGGCGGCGGCGCCGTCGGAGAGGAAGACCCGGGGGTCTTCCTCTCCGACGAGCCTCAGGACGCCGAACCAGGCGTCGTTCTCCTCGATGAGGAGCAGGGCGGTCTCGCCGGAGGCCTCCAGGGCCGCCTCTCTCAGGAGGTCGGTGACGTCCTCGGACGTCTCGCTCTCGGCGAGGTCGGCCTCGGCGGCCATCCAGCCTTCATCTGTCTGCGCGAACACGGCGGCGAAGTACGGCACACACCCATTGTGACCTGCCGTCACACCAGGCTGTCGAGGGCCCGCTCCAGGGGGACGGCGAATCCGATCTTCTCTCCGATCGACAGCAGCATCTCGTCGGGGTAGGCCTCGAGGTCTCCGGAGATCGCGCCGAGCTCCATCTCGTCCATGCCGAGGTCCGCGAAGATCGACATGTCGCCGACGGGCAGCACCTGGTCGAGGTCGTCGTCCTCGTCGGGGATGTCGATCTCCAGGTACTCCAGGACCTGCCGGGCCAGTGGCCAGTCGAGGGAGGCGGTGACGTCGGAGAGGAAGACCATGGTCTCCTCGCCGAGCACGCGGATCGCGACGAAGAAGTCGTCGCCGACCGCGGCGAGGCCGATGGTGCCGCCCAGCCCGGGGATCTGCCTGAGCGCGTGGATGAGGCCGTCGAGGTCTTCGGTCAGCGCCACCGGGAGGAGTTCGGCCTCCCAGGCGGATTCCTCCCGAAACACCACGACAGCGAAGTCCGTCGTTTCGTTGTCCGTCATCATTCACCCACCGCCGCGTCCTGTGCCCACCCGAATGTTCCCAGATGCCAGGCCGCGGTGCGGTGTGAGCCGGCTAATTCTCCGGCCGACCGCTTCGCTCGGCGGTCCGGCCGGAACGATGGATCAGTACTGCACACTACTCAGTACGAAAAGTCCGCCTTCGGAGGGTGGCATGGATCTCCGCGCGCCGGGAGCGGCGGGGCGCCACCCTCCGCCGCAGTTCCCTCGCCTCGGCGAGGTCGCGCAGAAAGGCGGCCCGGCGCCGCAGCCGGTCGCGGATCTCCTCCGACGTCCACTCTTCACGCCCGTCCATGTGCCTCTCCTTCCCGCTCTACCATGACTCATCCCTGTTAGCGTGAAGAACATGGAGATCCTTGCGGTCGACCACCCGCTGGTGGCACATAAATTGACTACTTTGCGTGACGTGAGCACCGATTCGCCGACATTTCGCCGCTTGGCCGATGAACTCGTCACCTTGCTGGCCTACGAGGCGACCCGGGACGTTCGCGTGACATCCGTCACCGTGGAGACTCCGCTCCAGCCCGCCTCCGGCGTGCGGCTGGCGCGTCCCGTCCCGCTGGTGGTGCCGATCCTGCGGGCCGGCCTCGGCATGCTGGACGGCATGACGCGGCTGCTCCCCACGGCGGAGGTCGGCTTCCTGGGGATGATCCGCGACGAGGGCACCCTCCAGGCGCAGACGTACGCCACCCGCCTGCCGGACGACCTGTCGGGCCGCCAGTGCTACGTCCTGGACCCGATGCTCGCCACCGGCGGCACCCTGGCCGCGGCGATCAGCCTGCTGTTCGACCGGGGCGCGCGGGACGTCACCGCGATCACTCTGCTGGCCGCGCCCGAGGGCCTCGCCGTGCTGGAGGACTCCTTCCCCGAGAGCACCCCGATCAAGGTCGTCACCGCGGCGATCGACGAGCGGCTCAACGAGAACGGCTACATCATTCCGGGGCTCGGCGACGCCGGTGACCGACTGTACGGAACGGCGTGACACTACGGTGTCGCGCAGGTTCGAGTGGTGTCACCGCCGGGTAATAACCTCGCACGGAGCGTGATGCTCCTCTCGCCGCCCTGGCCCGCTCGGGGACCCGCCGGGGTACGGCGAGCGAGGCAAGGAACGCGTCGATGGCCCAGGACCTGCAGGCTTACGAAGAGCTGACCGAGCGGCTGCGCAAGGAGTTCGCCGCCATCCATCCGGTCTCCACCGTCAACCGGTGCGTCTCGGCCGCACTTCACGGCGCCCAGGACGTGATCGGTTCGGACGAACCGGATCTCGTCGAGAAGATAGCCCGCCGACACCTGCGCGTGCTGGCGATCGTGGCCGCCGAAAGGTCACCCCGCATCGGGGGGTGAAAACGCGAAACCCCCGGTGGGAAAGGGGTTTTTCGGGGGTAGGACCGCTAGTGTGGGATGGGTTTTCCAGTCCCCTGCGGGAGGCGGTTCGTGAACAAGAAACACCTCAAGTGGGCCGGCGGCATCCTGGCCGCGCTCTACGTGATCAACCAACCCGGCGCCGCGGCGGATCTGATCAACCGCATGGCCTCCGGTCTCGGTGACGCGGCCGGGGCCGTCGCCACGTTCGTGAACACCCTGGGCTCATGAGGCTGGTCACCCCGGGAGACTCGGCTCCCGCCTCGGTCAACCGCTACCTGCTGCCCCAGGAACGCCAGGTCATCGTGGTGCGCAAGCACCCCGCCGTGCTGATGAAGCCGGTCCTGTTCGTGCTCGGCGGGCTCATCCTCGCCGGGGTGCTCTCCAACACCGTCGCCGGGGGCGACGCCGGCCGGGTCGTCGACTTCATCTGGCTCGCGTGGCTGGTCCTGCTCGGCTGGTTCGTCTACGAGGTCGCCGAGTGGTCGGTCGTCTACTTCGTGATCACCAATCAGAGGATGCTGCTGACCACCGGGCTCATCACCCGTGACGTGGCGATGATGCCGCTGTCGAAGGTGACGGACATGAGCTACGAGCGTTCGCCCGTGGGACGGCTGCTGGGCTACGGCAAGTTCATCGCCGAGTCCGCCGGCCAGGACCAGGCGCTGCGCGAGGTCGACTTCCTCCCCTATCCGGACCAGCTGTACGCCGAGGTCTGCGAGATGATCTTCCCCAACGGCAAGACGAAGTCGCTGGAGGAGAGGCTGCGCGAGATGATCGACGCCATTCCGAAGATGCGCACCGAGCTCGCCGCCGAGGTGACCACCGGCAACGTCCACGACCTGGAGACCCGGAGGCTGCGGCTGGAGGGGGTCCAGTCCCAGCTCGACCAGCTCGTCGGCGAGTCCGGCGAGTGGCACCGGCAGGCCGCCGAGCTCCACCGGCAGCTCGGCGAGCGCGTGGCGCCCGACGGGACTCCGGAGGACTGACGACCGGAACGAACGGCCCGTGTCCCCTGAGGGCACGGGCCGTCGTCGTGTCAGCGGTCTTTACAGCCATCCGCACTGTGTTCCTGACGCCCAATGTCACAGGTCTGATACAGCGCGGTTCTCGCGGCCCCTGATTGGCTAGTCTGGCGAAAGCACCGTGTGGGTTCTTTTCGCACCCGCAGATCGTTCGGTGTGAAATATGTCGGCACTCCCTCCACCCCAACCTTCCGCTAAGAGAGTTGTCATGCCGGGTCCAGGCAGTGTCGGAGAGCGCGTACGTGACTTGCGGCTGACGCGCCGTATGTCACAGGCCCAACTGGCCGGGCACGACCTCTCCGACAGTTACATTTCGCTGATCGAGTCGGGCAAGCGCACCCCCACCCCGGCCGTTCTGAAACTCCTCGCCGAACGGCTGGGATGCACCCCGGAGTACCTCTCCGAGGGCATCGAGCCCGAGCAGCGCGCCCATGTCGAGGTCCGCGCCCGGCACTGCGAGCTCGCGCTGCTCGCCGGGAACGCGGCCGGAGCGCTCGAGGGCTTCGACGACGTCATCGCCGCGGACGACAATCCCGAACTGACGCTGCGGGCCCGCTGGGGCCGCGCCGCCGCGCTGGAGCGGCTCGGCCGCGTCGGCGAGGCCATCGCGGAGTTCGAGGAGCTGCGCGAGCTGGCCGAACGGGACGCGGGCCGCACCAGCTGGCTGCCGCCCGTCATCGCGCTGACCCGCTGCTACCACGCGGTCGGCGACCTCGGTCAGGCCGTGGCACTCGGCGAACGGGCACTCGGCCGGCTCACCGCGCTCGGGCTGGCCGGTGGCTCCGACCTCGCCGAGGTCGCCAGGGTGCTGCTGCTGGCCTACCTGGACCGGGGCGACACCGCGCGGGCCCAGGCCCTCACCCGGCACATGCCGGACGAGGCGGACGTCGTCGGCGGCTATCGCAGGGCCAGCGAGAAGGCCCTGGAGGAGGGCGCGCTGGGCGACGCCATCTACCTCGCCGACCAGGCGCTGGAGGCGGCCTCGGCCCGCTCCCGCTCCACCGCGCAGGCCCGGCTCCGGGTCGCCGGAGCCCGGGCGCTGATCCGCGGCGACGAGACCGACAACCGGCGCGCGCTGGACCTGCTCACGGCCGCCGCTCCCGAGTTGAGCGGGGACGAGGCGACCGCCTGCGTCATCGAGTCGGCACGAGCGCTGATCAGCCTGGGCAGGCTCGACGAGGCCGTCGCCACCGTCCGCCGCACCCTGGACGGCATGCCCCGCCAGGACTTCGACCCGGTCATGGCGCAGGCGCAGCTCGTCCTGGCCCAGGCGCATCTGGCGCAGTCCGGCAGGGAGGCTGCGCTGTCCGTCCTGCGGGCCACCGCGGCCCGGCTGGAGCGGCTGCCCGCGAGCCGGCTCACCGCTTCGCTCTCCCGCGAGCTGGGCGACCTGTTCGACGCGGCCGGCGACGGGGCCAACGCGACCGCCGCCTACCGCCGGGCGCTGGAATCGGTGGGGCTGCGGCCCACCCGGCAGTCCACCCAGGCCTTCGTCGGCCACTGAAGTATCCGGGAATCGGTCTCGGAAGGCGTGTCTTCCGAGACCGATTTCTACTGTTCCAGCTATTCCCGCATTTTTGACTGAGCGATGTCCTGACGTTTTACGCCTTCAGCAGCCGTCCTTCGATCTCGACCTCGGGGGAGATCGCGCGCAGCCGTGTCGCCAATGCCTCTCCCGCGGCGTGCAGCCGTTCCAACGGGTAAGGCTCCAACCTTTCCAGGAGGAAAAGGGCGTTACGCGTGTCTTCCGTGATACGTGTCCGTACGCATTGGCGCCAGTTCCATCGCCGGCAGGTGACACCCTCGTCGTCCCGCCAGATCACCTCGCCCGGCGCGGGCGGCTCGGCGTCCTCGAACGACTCCTCGCCGGTGGCGACCGTCAGCCGGGCCGGACCGATGTACCTGTCGAGGTCCTCCCCGCCGATCGGCAGCGCGTACTCGACGCTGACGGCGTTGTAGGCGTCCACGACCCGGTTGATGGACGGCAGCGAGTCGGCCCGGCGCAGCAGCGCGTCCACCGACGGACGGGTCCGGTTGGGTCTGGCGCCGAACGCCCGGTAGGCCTCGCGCCAGGCGAGGACATGGGGATCATCCGGGTTGGCCGTGTGCGCGGCGGCCGACAGCCAGGAGGCCGACTCGGCATCGCCCGGACCGTTGCGCAATCCGTGGGCGGCCATCACCAGGACCGCGAAATCGGGACGCAGAGCGCGGACGGAGTCGTCCACGACGACTTGCTCGATCATGAACCCAGTATGCCGGGGGCCCCGCCGGCCATCGCCCCGGCCCTGCCGGGGAGGGAGAGACATCCGTGCTGGTCGGAGCGCTCCACCGGCTCGGCCCCGACGTCGAACCACACCCGGGTGCCCTCGGGCTCCCGGGTGAAGCCCCAGCGCGAGGCGCAGCCGTCCAGAAGCTCGCTGCCCCTGCCCTCGGTGGACTCGACGCCCACCCGGCAGAAGCAGGGGACGCTCGCCGACCCCTCGTCGGCGACCACGACCCTGGCCCAGGTGTCGGTGTTGCTGACGGTGACGATGAAATGCCCGCCGGGCCCGCCGCTGCCGCTGTGCTCGACGGCGTTGGTGGCCGTCTCGCTGACCAGGAGGACCGCCGCGTCCCGGTGGGCGTGGGCGGTCCCCAGGACGTCCGAGACGAAACGCCGGGCCGTCCGCACCTGCTCGGGACGGCCGGGAAGCCGCAGACTGCGTACTTGAGCACCCATTGCGCCGCCTCCACCACGATAACGCTTTGTGATTACCTAGTGACACAATGGTGCTCTTTTATGGTCAAGGCCGCAACCGTTTCCGGACCCCGGAGGGCTTCAGGCGGCTGCCGGTTCCGCGTTCTCCTTCGCGGCCGGAGCCTCCATGGTCGACGCGGCGTCCTCGTCCGGAATCCGCAGCGCGAGCAGCGCGCCCAGCAGGGAGAACCCGCCCGCCACCGCGAACGCCCACGGATAGGCCTCGGCACTGGACAGCAGGGCCACGGCGGTCGCCGCCGCCGCGACGCCCAGGGCCGCCCCCAGCTGGCGCGTCGCGTTGAAGAGCGCGGACGCCTGCGCCGTCTGCTCCGTGGAGATCGTGGCGAAGGCCGCGGCCGTCACGGTGCCGAACACGTGGGACATGATGTAGCCGATGGCGAACATCACCACGGGCAGGACCGCGACGGGCACCACGCCCGCCACCGGGATCAGCGCGGCGACCAGGGCGAGCGAGCCCGCCATCAGGCGGCGCGGGCCGAACCGGTGGTAGAGCCCCGTCATCCGCCGGGAGCCGACCATCACGCCGAGCGCCTCGGGGAACGTGCACAGGCCCGCCTGGAGCGCGCTCAGCCCCCGCCCCTCCTGAAGGGTGAGCGGCACCAGGAACAGCACGCCCATGAAACCCGCCGTCGACAGGACCGACGCGCTGTTCGTCCGGCGGAACAGGCGGTCGCCGTAGAGGGTGAGGCGCAACATCGGATCCGGCTTGCGGGACTCGACCCGCACGAGCAGCGCCAGCATGACGAGCCCTCCCGCGGCCGGGACCAGGGTCTCCGGCGAGCCCCAGCCGAGGGCCGAACCCTCGCTGAGCGCGTACATCACCCCGGCGAAACCGGCGCCGGCCAGAACGAACCCGGCGAAGTCGAATCTCCCCGTCCTGCGGCCCCGGTGGTCGGGGAGGGTGAGCAGGCCGAAGAGGAGCGCCGCCAGCCCGATCGGCACGTTGACGAAGAACACCCAGCGCCAGCCGACCGTGTCCGCCAGCAGGCCGCCCACCACGGGGCCGGAGGCCGGGGCCAGGGCCGTCGGCACCATGAGGATCTGGTTGGCCCGCAGCCGCTCGGCCGGCGGGTACTCCCGCAGCAGCAGGGCGAACCCGACGGGCGTGATCATGCCGCCTCCGGCGCCCTGCAGCACCCGGAAGGCGATCAGCTGCCCCTCGTTCTGGGCCAGCCCGCACAGCGCCGAGGCCGCGGTGAAGAAGCCGAGCGCCACCAGGAAGACCCGCCGGTAACCGAACCTGTCGGCCAGCCAGCCCGAGGCCGGGATGACCACGGCGAGGCTCACCAGGTAGCCGGTGACGACCGCCCCGATCCCCCCGACGGGGACGCCGAACGACTCCGCCATCTTCGGCAGGGCCACGTTGACGACGGTGGTGTCCAGGATCGAGATGAACATCGAGCAGACGAAGACCACGCTGACCGCGACCTTCGGCGTCACCCTCGCCATGGCCCTCCTTAGGGTCGGTTCTCACCAGACCACAGGAAGCCTGACAGGTCAAAGAAAATTCCCACCAAACAGGGGTACTTCAGACGAGTTCCGCCAGGCGGGAGAGCTCCTGCGAGGTGAGTTCGAGATCACCCGCGGCGAGGTTCTCGTCCAGGTGCGCCGGGGAGGTGGTGCCCGGCGTGGGCAGCAGGACCTTGGAGCGGTGGAGCAGCCAGGACAACGCGACCTGCGCCGGGGTGGCGTCATGGGCCCGGGCGATCTCGTCGACCACCGGCTGGCCGGACGCGGCGAGCGCGCCCTCGTTCAGCGGCCCCCAGGGCAGGAAGGCCACCCGGCGCTCCTCGCACAGCTCCAGCAGCGGGGTGGCCTCGCGGTCCAGGAGATGGAAGCGGTTCTGGACCGAGGCGATCTCGGCCAGCTCCATCGCGGCCCGCAACTGCTCGGCGGAGATGCTGTCCAGCCCGATGTGACGGATCTTGCCCTCCCGCCGGAGCTCGGTGAGCGCGCCGAGCTGCTCGGCCAGCGGGACCTGAGGGTCGATGCGGTGCAGCTGGTAGAGGTCAATGGTGTCCAGCTTGAGCCGGCGGAGGCTGGCCTCGCACATCTCCCTGAGCGACTCCGGACGCCCGTCCAGGTGCCACTCGGTCGCGGACGTGCGGACGATCCCGCCCTTGGTGGCGACGGCCAGGCCGACCGGGTAGGGGTGCAACGCCTCGGCGACCAGCTCCTCGGCCAGACCGGGCCCGTAGTCACCCGCGGTGTCGATGAGGTCCACACCCCGCATGACCGCGTGGCGCAGCAGCCTGACGGCGTCCTCCCGGTCGCCCCGGGCCCCCCAGTGGCCCTTGCCGACCAGCTGTCCGGTGCCCAGACCGATCCGGTGGACGGGTAGGTCACGGCCGATAAAGAACATCTCGAACGACATGTGCGTGACTTTACCGCTGCCTTTCCCCTGCTCGTAAAACAGGCGAGATCAATTCCGGGTGCCCGCTGACCTGCGGCTCCCCCGCGAAGTTGTCACGAGCCGCAGACACTCTCAAAGTTTTCCGTCTTTTCCGGCATATAACGGACCTATCCCTGCAAGCCACACTGAACCAGCGGCCGGAGCTTCCGGCAGGTGTCGGGGAGACACCGTTCCGGCGTCGTGTGGTGCGGTCACACGGCGCCGGAACCGTTCCCGGCCCGCCCCTCGCGGCCCTCCGACCAGTGCCGCCGGTCGGGACCTCCCGGTCGTCTCCGGGAAGGATGCCCGAACCCGTTGATAGCGTGCCGTTCCTGACAGAAGATCAGGAAGGACAACAGCCGTGCGGGAAGTCACACGCCATGAGGTCAGCGGACAGTACATGGCACGGGCGCTCGACGACATCGTCCACCGGACCCGACAGCGGTGGCACGACATGCTCCACGGCACCACGACCCCGGAGAGTCTGCGGGAACTCCGTGACGAACTCCTCGACCATGTCGCGGCCCGCACAGTGGAGGGATCCGTGCTTGACGAGCCGCCGCGCTCCGCACTGCGGACCGCGGCGGAGTGCTCGCTGGGAATGCTGAGCGTCGGCTGCTTCCCCGACGGCGATCAGGAGATCGACTTCCCCCTCATCGGCGAGAAGATCAGTACTGAGGAAGCCGGCTTCCACGACACCTCCCAAGAGGCTCCCACGGCCAGAACGTGGGTCGACGCGTTCACGACAAGCCTGGTCAGCCGCCTGGTGTGGGACTGGCAGCGGGTGATCGGCCTGCTGCTGAGAGACGACTACGCGCCCGCGATCCGCGACGGGGTGCCGTACTCGAAGCTGAAGTCGACCTCGGATCCGGCGGATCTCGCCGCGATGGACGCCCTGTGCTGCTACCTGACCCAGAGCAGCGGGCATCTGCCCCGGGACTGGCCCGCCGTTCCCCTGTGCAAGCCGGACGCCGGCGACCGCGCCGAGGCGGCCCGGCGGCTGGACGCGGCCGGTCCCCTGACTCCGGACCAGCGTCTCCTTCGCGTCCTTCTCGAAGATGACCGGCATTCCTTCGAGCGGGCCCTCGCGGCCCGGCTCGCCGAACACCGGGAGAACGTGGGACCCGATCCCGCGCCCAGGACCCTGCTGCCGCTCGACGCCCTTGCCCTGGCCGCCCTCGCGGTCCAGGCGCACGGCTGGGAGTTGCGCGTCCGGTCCGGCTATCTGCCGCCCGAACTGCTGGGTTCCCCGGAGGCGTTGCAGCGGGCGGCGGACACCCACAGGAACGACCTGGGCCCTTGGTCCGCCAGGTAGACGCTGTTCCGCCGGGTCAGCCGGTGGCCATGTCGACGAAGCGGCTGTAGTGGCCCTGGAAGGCGACGGTGACGGTGGCGGTGGGGCCGTTGCGGTGCTTGGCGACGATCAGATCGGCTTCACCCGCTCGTGGGGATTCCTTCTCGTAGGCGTCTTCTCGGTGGAGAAGGATGACCATGTCCGCGTCCTGCTCGATGCTGTTGTGGAGAGCTACGCCGTTGGCGATGAAGTTGCTCAGCCCCATCACGGTGGCGTCATAGACCTCCTGGACACCGAGGCTCTCGATCGAGACGATCTCGTCCCAGAAGACGTCGTTCGAAGCCATGAGTTCAAGCTCTGTGCTCTCGAGCACAGAGGCGATACGACCCAGGCGATGACGGCTCGGCGCACGCTTCCACATGGCACTGCCGCAGAACCTGCTTCCCATGGCCTCGGAGAAGGCCCGGTGACTCATCCTCTTCTCCGCGAGGATCTCGCGCACGTCGTTCCACACCTCCTTGGGAACAGTGTCCCTGTTGGTGTTCGCCGTCTTCTGGCGAAGCCGTGCGGATGCCTCCTTCGCGATCTCGCCTCGCACGCCGTGGACTCCGACGGCCTCGAAGAAGGCGAGTTGGTTGGGGGCCGCGTAGAGATGCAGTTGGTAGCAGATCCCGTACCCCTGCTTCTGGGTGGTTTTGATCCTTGACATGATGCCGAAGCGCAGGAGCAACCGAGAGACATCATCAATGAGACGGCGGCTGGTAGACGCGTAGTAGACCCTGCACATGCCGTTCTTCTCATCCCACCACACACAGCCGTCGGTCGCCCACAGGTGCCGAAGGAACAGGGCGACCTGCTCCTTCGGCAGGGAGAAGACCTGGTGCGGAACGAATTTCTCCGCAGAGCGCAGCCCGAAGAGCCCCAGCTTGTCCAGCCATTCGGCGATTGGGTTGCGCATGTCGTGGGTCAGGTGATGCGGCGAGGCCAAGCGCAACGTCGTCACTCTGGCGGCCTCGTAGTCGTCTCTGATGACCCGCACTCCGAATCTGCGGGCGGCCGACTCGGCAACCGCATCGAGGCAGGCCTCGTCCTTGCTGCAGTAACGGATCGGCTGGCCCTTCACGAAGGATCCGTCACCGATCAGGTGGGCCAGCACGACGACTTCGTCATCGTCCATCGGCGCGATGTTGAGCGGAGGCGGCACATGACGCGGCGCGGCGACCCTTGCGCCCACGTTGAGAGCCCCCAGTTCCTGCCAGCCTTCGTAGGTGAGGAACGGATGGTTCGCCGTCGCCTCCACCTCTTTGCCCGAGGCGAGCGTGACTCTGAACGCCTCCTTCCTTCCGCTGGAGAAGGCGTGCGTCAGAGTGCGGGGAACATACTTCAACCGCTCGTCCAGCGCCCAAACGGGGATATCACGCGCACCGCTGGCGAACAGCTCACCGATGGTCACCTCCTCGTTGGAGTCCGCCCTCATCAACCTGGTGGAAGCCGTGACGCAGCCGGACTCACGCAGGTCGGACACCATGGGGCGTTTGTCGGTCCGCTGCTCGGGGCCTCGGTTGAGCTGGGAGAGCGCGATGACGGGGACCTGGAGTTCCTTGGCGAGGAGCTTCAGCGAGCGGGAGAACTCCGAGACCTCGACCTGACGGCTCTCGACGCGTTTGCCGGACGTCATCAGCTGGAGGTAGTCGATGACGACCAGACGGAGGTCGTGCTGCTGTTTGAGGCGGCGGCACTTGGCGCGGATCTCCATCATCGACATGTTGGGGGAGTCGTCGATGAAGAGGGGGGCTTCGGCGACCTCGCTCATCCGGCGGGCGAGGCGCGTCCAGTCGTCGTCGTTCATGGTGCCCGAGCGCATGGCGTGCAGGGCGACGCGGGCCTCGGCCGACAGCAGACGCATGGTGATCTCGTTGCGCCCCATCTCCAGGCTGAAGAACGCCGAGGTCAGGCCGTGCCTGATGGAGGCGGCGCGCACGAAGTCCAGCGCGAGGGTGGACTTTCCCATGGCGGGGCGGGCCGCGACGACGATCATCTGGCCGCCGTGCAGGCCGTTGGTGAGGGTGTCGAGGTCGGTGAAGCCGGTGGGGACGCCCACCATCTGTCCGTCGCGGCTGCCGATGGCCTCGATCTCGTCGAGGGCGGCGGGCATGATCTCGCTCAGCGGCAGGTAGTCCTCGCCGGAGCGCTTGTCCGCGATGGCGTAGACCTCGGCCTGTGCCTGGTCGAGCAGGTCGTCGGCGTCCGCTCCCGCGGTGTAGCCGAGCTGCACGATGCGGGTGCCGGCCTCCACGAGGCGGCGCAGCACCGAGCGCTCCTGGACGATCTTGGCGTAGTAGCCGGCGTTGGCCGCGGTCGGCACCGAGTTGATGAGCGTGAACAGGTAGGGGGCGCCGCCGGTGCGGGTGTGCTCGCCGCGCTTGGTGAGCTCGGCGCCGACCGTCACGGCGTCGGCGGGCTCACCGCGGCCGTACAGGTCGAGGATGACGTCGTAGATGACCTGGTGGGCGGGACGGTAGAAGTCGGACGCGCGGATCTGCTCGATGACGTCCGAGATGGCGTCCTGCGACAACATCATGCCGCCCAGCACGCACTGTTCGGCGTTCAGATCGTGCGGGGGGACACGTTCGAACTCGGACTCCTGCCGAGGGATTTCCGCGATACTCACTCGGCGCCCATCCTTCCCCGAACCGCACCTACGTCACAGTTCTAACGCACCCCTCTGACATTCTCTGGACATCCGCGCGTCTCCCCAAGTTGATCTGTGGATGAGCCTGTGGATGACCTGTGCAGTACTCCCCAGAGCCTGTGGACAACCTGGGGACAACTTGTGGAAAAACATGTTCGCACAACCAGAGATAGGGGCTTGAGCTGCGAAAACGTCCGTCCACACCTGTGGACAAAAGAAAACACGACAAGGAGATCCTGCATCTGGCCGTGCCGGCGTTCGGCGCGCTCGTCGCCGAACCCCTCTTCCTGCTCTCCGACGCGGCCATCGTCGGACGGCTCGGCACGGCACAACAGGCGGCCCTCACCATCGCGGGCCAGGCGCTGTCCACCCTCATCGGCGTCTGCGTCTTCCTCGCGTACGCGACCACGGCCGCGGTCGCACGCCAGGTCGGAGCGGGAGACCTCCGCCACGCCACACGGCAGGGAATCGACGGGCTCTGGCTCGCCCTCGCCATCGGCGCGGCGCTGATCGCCGTCGGCATCCCGGCGAGCCCGTCCATCGTCGGCTTCTTCGAACACAACGAGTACGCCGTCGAATACCTGCGCATCAGCCTGCTCGGCGCACCGGCCATGCTCGTCGTCCTGGCCGGCACCGGTGTGCTCCGCGGCCTGCAGAACGGACGCGTCCCGCTGTACGTCTCCGGCGGGATGTTCACCGTCAACCTCGTGCTGAACGCGTTGTTCGTACTGGTCTTCGGCTGGGGAATCGCCGGTTCGGCCTGGGGAACCGTCACCGCGCAGACCGGAGGCGCACTCGTCTACCTCGTGACGGTGCTGCGCCTGGCACGACGTCACGGGGCTTCTGTACTGCCGGACTGGCGAGGTCTGCGCGCCGCGGCCACGTCCGGGTTCGCACTCGTCATCCGTACCGTCACGCTCCAGGCCACCCTCGTACTCGCGACTCTCGTCGCGGCCCGGCAGGGCCCGGACGTCGCCGCGGCGTACGGCATCAGTTCGCGTATCTGGCTGCTCTCCGCTTTCGTGCTGGACGCCGTGGCGATCGCGGGCCAGTCTCTGCTCGGACGCCACCTCGGCGCCGGGGACCAGAAGGCGGCCCGCGAAGTGACCCGGCGGATGGCGTGGTGGGGCCTGTACGCCTCGTGCGGTTTCGCCGCGCTCCTCCTGGCCGTCCGCCCCTGGGTGCCGGGGCTGTTCGACGCCGACCCCGTGGTCTCCGCACTGCTCGTCCAGGCGCTGCTCGTGGTGGCGCTGATCCAGCCGCTCGGCGGATTGACCTTCGTCCTGGACGGGGTGCTCATCGGCGCGGGGGACATGAGGTACCTGGCCTGGGCCGGCGTTTTCACGCTGGCGGCGTTCCTGCCCGCCGCCCTGCTGGCCGCGGGGCACGGGATCGCGGCGTTGTGGCTGGCCCTCGGCTGGTGGATGGCCGTCCGGCTGCTCACCCTGGGAGCGCGTGCCCGTACCGGCGCCTGGCTGGTCACCGGTGCCGCTCGTTGATCGAAATCGTTGATACAGATGTTCGAAAACTTACTCGAAGGGACTGCCGTGTTCGCTAGAATTCGAACATGCGTTCACCGCACGGGGAGAGGCTGGCTCGCCTGACACAGGCGATCGACGAGCTGGCGGCACACGGCCTGGCCGACCTGCCGCCGGACGCGTTGGCCGAGCGGGTCGCGCACATCTGCACCCTGGTCGAGGGCATCGACCCCGAGTCCACCCGCCGCCGCGCGCACATCACGCGCATCGAGAACTGAGCCGGGGGCGCCCTTCCCTCCGCGTCCCCGGCTCAGGCGACGATCAGGACGTTCCCCTGCAGAAGGAAGAGGCCGAGGCAGAGCAGGCCCACATAACCGAGGATCAGGCCGGCCAGGGCGGGGACGCGGCCGCGTTCGCCAGTGGCTCGTATCTGGCGGCGGGCCAGGTGACCGAAGACCACGGCCAGGAGGCTGCCGATCCCGCAGGCCCACAACAGCCCGCAGACCAGCGAGGCGACTGCGTAGGGGTTGGTACGGCGCACGCGGTCAGTCTCCACCCAGTGGGGGAGCAAAACAATCCTTATCCCCGATCGGCATGACAAAGACGGCCCGGATCGGATGATCCGGGCCGTCTCCGTTGAGCCAGGTCAGGCGACGTTCAGGCTGACCGTGCCGCTGACCTCCGGGTGGAGGCGGACGGTGACCTTGTGCGCGCCGGTCGTCTTGATCGGGTGGTCGATCTCGATGCGACGCTTGTCGAGGTCGGGGCCACCGGCGGTCTTGACGGCCTCGGCGATGTCGCCGGCGGTCACGGCGCCGAACAGGCGGCCGCTCTTGCCGGACTGCGCCTTGACGACCACCTTGAGACCCTTGAGGGAGTCGGCGATCTCCTTCGCCTGCTCCAGGGTCGCGATCTCGCGGGCGGCACGCGCCTTCTTGATCACGGTGATCTGCTTCTCGGCGCCCTTGCTCCACTGGATGGCGAAGCCACGAGGCACGAGGTAGTTGCGGCCGTAGCCGTCCTTGACCTCGACGACGTCGCCCGGAGCACCGAGACCGGAAACCTGCTGGGTGAGGATCAGCTTCATATCAATCCCCTCCTTAGCGAGCGGTCGAGGTGTACGGAAGCAGCGCCATCTCACGCGCGTTCTTGATCGCGGTGGCGACGTCGCGCTGGTGCTGGGTGCAGTTGCCGGTCACCCGGCGTGCACGGATCTTGCCCCGGTCGGAGATGAACTTCCGCAGCAGCGGAGTGTCCTTGTAGTCGACGTAGGAGATCTTCTCCTGGCAGAACAGGCAGACCTTCTTCTTGGGCTTACGGGGCGGTGGCTTGGCCATCGTGGTGCTCCTCAGACTCAGAGCCCTGCCGAAGCAGGAATGGACATTTCAGTGTATTTCCCGATACCAGGGGCACCGAGCGGACTCGCAGGCTACTCGCCCGCGACCCCGGAAGACCGTGGATTTCGCGCCCAGAGAACCTGGGCCCTCCGTCTGCGGCCGGAAAGCCGTGACTCGAACACCCGGGGACGAAGCCGAGGAGAACCAGTCCCCACGACTCCTGCCGTCCCGGTATGACAACAAGGAGTCAGCCTGCTGCCACAGCGACGGGCTTTATCAGAAGGGCGGTTCGTCGGAGAAGCCGCCACCGCCGGCCGGGGCGCTGGTCGCCCAGGGGTCCTCCGGCGGGGTGGACGGGCCGCCGGAGTAACCTCCGCCGCCCTGGTAGCCACCGCCGCCACCACCCTGGTAACCGCCACCGCCCTGGTAGCCGCCGCCACCGCCGCCACCGTAACCGCCGCCCTGGCGGCTGGTCTTGGTCACCTTGGCGGAGGCGTTCTTCAGAGACGGACCGACCTCGTCGGCCTCGATCTCGTAGACGGTGCGCTTCTCGCCCTCTTTGGTCTCGTAGGAGCGCTGCTTCAGGCGACCCTGAACGATCACCCGCATGCCCCGCTGAAGGCTCTCCGCGCAGTTCTCCGCGGCCTGCCGCCAGACGTTGACGGTGAGGAAGAGGCTCTCGCCGTCCTTCCACTCGTTGGTCGCCTTGTCGAGGTACCGCGGGGTGGACGCGACGCGGAAGGACGCGACGGCCTGCCCGGACGCGGTGAACCGCAGATTGGGGTCCTCGACGAGGTTCCCGACGAGGGTGATCGTGGTGTCGCCTGCTGCCATGGGGTTACGCTCCCGACTCCGGTGTGGGGCTCACAACGAGGTCTAGTGGACCTCGGGACGCAGGACCTTCGTACGCAGCACCGACTCGCTCAGGTTGAGCTGGCGGTCAAGCTCCTTGACCAACGCGGGCTCAGCGGTGAGGTCGACGACGGCGTAGATGCCCTCGGACTTCTTCTGGATGTCGTACGACAGGCGCCTGCGGCCCCAGACGTCGACCTTCTCCACGGTGCCCCCGCCGGTCTTGACCACGTTGAGGAACTGGTCGACGGTCGGCGTGATCGCGCGCTCGTCGAGCGACGGGTCGAGGATCACCATAACTTCGTAGCGACGCATTGAGGTCCCTACCTCCTTTGGACTGATGCGGTCACGGCGTGTCCGTGACAGGAGGGCTAGCTGCCTGCCCGCTCCCGGCTCGCAGGCGAGTGCCTCGAGCGCAGAGTGCGGGACCGAACCAGGCTACCAACAACCCGTGGGTCGTCAGACCTGCTTCCACAGGCTCCGCCGGCCTGCGAGCGCCTTCGTTCAGGCGGCGCTCGCCCGCCGCCGGTCGAGCTCGGCCATGAGATCGAACATGCGGGCCCTCAGCTTGGCCGTCTGGGTCGTCAAGCGCGACAGCTCATCGACCAGTTCCGCGTCGCCGATCTGGGAGAACTCGTTCATCAACCCTCCTCGAATCGAAGTCGTGTTCGACTCTAACCCGTGGCGCCGACAAAACCCCGCTCGCTGTCGGGACCAGGCCCTAGCCTGGTCGCATGCGCATCGGAGCCCATGTCAGAGACGACGACCCCATCGCCGCGGCCGAAGAGCTGAAGGCCGACGTCGTGCAGTTCTTCATCGGTGATCCCCAGGGCTGGAAGAAGCCGGTGCTCCCCGAGGGGCTGGCCGACGTGGTGAAGGCCTCGGACGTCGAGGTCTTCGTCCACGCCCCGTACCGGATCAACGTCGCGACGACGAACAACCGGGTGCGGATCCCCAGCCGCAAGCTGCTGGAGCAGCACCTGCGGGCCGCCGCGGAACTGGGCGCCAAGGGGCTGATCGTGCACGGCGGGCACGTCGGCGACGGCGACGACCCGCAGGTGGGCTTCGACAACTGGCGCAAGGTCTTTGAACGGCTGGAATGCCCGATCCCGGTGCTGATCGAGAACACCGCGGGCGGCGGCAACGCCATGGCCCGGAAGTTCGACCGGATCGCCCAGCTCTGGGAGACGCTGGACGGCGTCGCCGACCTGGAGAAGAACGTCGGCTTCTGCCTGGACACCTGCCACGCCCACGCCGCCGGAGAGGAACTCCTGGACGCCGTCGCCCGGATCAAGGCGATCACCGGCCGGATCGACCTCGTGCACTGCAACGACAGCCGCGACGCCTTCGGCTCCGGTGCCGACCGCCACGCCAACCTCAAGCACGGCCAGATCGACCCCGACCTCATCCTCGCCGTCTGCCGCGAAGCGGACGCCCCGATCGTCCTGGAGACCCCGGGCGACGGCCAGGCCGAAGACCTCGCCTTCCTACGCGAGTCCCTTTAGCTCCTGGAGTTCGGCGGCGGAGGCGGGGAGCAGCACGTGCATGGGCGTATCGCTCTCCGCCCAGGCGTCGACGGCGTCACGGAAGATGTCCATGACCGTGAAGAACGTCTCGGGGGCTGCTTCGGCGAGGCTCCGCCAGGCCGGCCAGACGATCAGGTAGCCCTTTTTCGCCGGAAGCCACTCCATGTCGGTCAGCAGGTCGTAGAAGGCGTCCCCATCGTCGGCGTCGGAGTCCTCCGGGAACTCCAGGACGTCCGCGGCGTTGGCGAGGAACTCCTCCTCGTTCCGGGACTCGCCCAGCCCGAAGACCTCCCAGCCGGCGTCCTCGGCGTCCACCAGCCACGGGGGCGCCTCGACGTCGGCGTGGCCGCCGCCCATCGCCAGGGGAAGCGCGAGCCGTCCGTCCGGAGTGCGGGTGAGACCCGCCCGCTGCGGCCGCCTCGCGGTGCGGAACAGCTCCTCCGGCGAGATCTCCCAACGGCGGACGCCCGGCGCCACCCGTCCGGCGATCAGCTCTTCCAGCCCGTGCATGCTCTCCTCGACTGTGCTCGACGTGCCCGGCCGAAGCCGTGGACTCGCCGATGGTAGCCGCGTGTACGCCGTGACGTGACGGGGGCGTCCTGGACGGCTCTAACCGCTGAAACCCCAGTCGAGCATGCGCTTGGCGTCGTAGAAGCGCCTCTTCTCCGTGGGAGAGCCGAGGATGACGCCGATCTGCGTGCGCTTGCCGCGCTTGGCGGCGAACATGAAGCAGTAGCCGGCTCCGTTGGTGTAGCCCGTCTTGATGCCGGAGATGCCGGGGTACTTGCCGAGCAGGCGGTTGGTGTTCTCGAACGTGTAGGTGCGGTTCTTCGCCGTCTTGATGGTGATCTTCTTGGTGGCGGCGGCCTTCTCGATGGTGGGGAAGCGCAGGGCGTACCTGGCCAGCTTGACCTGCTCGGCCGCCGTCGAATACGTCGACGTCTGGGACGGGTAGGGCAGGCCGTCGAAGTTGGCGTAGCGCGTCTTCTTCAGGCCGAGGCGCTTGGCCGTGGCGTTCATCTTCGCGACGAAGTTCTTGTAGCCGGGTCCGTAGGCGTCCGCGAGGGCCGCGGTGGCGTCCGCGCCGGATTCGAGCATCGCCCCGTACAGCAGGTCGCGGACCTTGACCCTGTCGCCGACGACGAGCCCGGCCTCGGAGGCGTTCCACTTGTCGCCGTAGGTGGTGTACTTCTTCTTGATCTTCAGGGTGCGGTCGAGGTTCGTCTCCTGCCGCAGCACCACGATCGCCGTCATCACCTTGGTCAGGCTGGCGATCGGCCGTTTGGTGTCCGCGCCCTCGTTCCAGACGGTCTTGCCGTTCAGGCTGAGCGCCACCGCTTTGGCCTTGATCGCGGGCTGCGGCAGGCTCGGCGCCGCCTGCGCGGGCGCCCCCGTCCCCACGAGCACGGTGGTTCCCACAGCGACGGACACGATCAGCTTGCGCACGGCACCCCCGGCCCCTGGGCTACTGGAACAGCCGACACCCTGGCAGCACCCTGCGACACTTCGCAAACCGCGCACACCCGCACAGCCTCCTACCAGCGCTTGTCCACAGAATTCGGTTCGGTTCCTTCGCGGGCTCCGTGCCGCCGCAGGGTGGAGGCATGACGCAGCCACAGCTCTTCGACACCGGCCCTCTCGGCCACCGCCCGCTCGTCGCCCACGGCACCGGCCCGTTCGAAGCCCGGCTCCGCCTCCTGGAGCGGATCAGGGCGCCCTTCGTGCTCACCGCACGGGCCGCCGCCCTGCTCTGGGGCCTGGCCCTGCCCCGCCGCGTCCCGGCCGCCGTCCCCCTGGAGCTGGCCGTCCCCTGCCCCGCCTCGGCCGCCGACCCTCCGGAGCCGACCGCCCCCGCCGCAGTTCCAAAGCCGAGCGTCTCCGCGCCCGCAGCTCCAAAGCCGATCTCCCCCGCACGGGCCCCGGTCGCGGTCCCTCCCGGACCGCCCGTCCTTCCCCGCCTCGGCCGCGGTGATCCACCCGTCCTGCATCTACTCCCCGAGGACGTCACCACGTTGGACGGTCACCGCCTCACCACCGCGGAACGCACCGCCTACGACTGTGCCCGCTCCCTGCCCCGCTACGAGGCCCTCGCCCTGGTCGACCAGTTCCTGGCCCAATGCGTCTCCCGGCCCGCCCTGATGGCCCGCGCCCGCCGCGCCACCGGCCCCGGCGCCACCCAGTCCCGCGCCGTCATCGCGATGGCCGACCCCGCAGCCCAGTCCCCCGGCGAATCCCTGATCCGCGGTGTCCTCGTGGACACCGGTTTCCCCCGCCCCACCTGCCAGCTCCCCGCCCCTCCCACCCCCTACCGCCTGGACCTCGGCCACGCCCGCTACCGCTGCGCCGTCGAATACGACGGCGAGGCCCACCACACCGGCCCCCGCAACCGCTCCCACGACGCCTTCCGCCGCGCCCGCCTCGCCGCCCTCGGCTGGCGGATCCTCCCCGTCACCCGCGACTTCCGCACCCGCCCCGCCCCCTACCTCGACGCCTGGCTGACCCTCCTCCTCCAGTCGGGCTGGTCCCCCACCCCCACCCACCTGACCGCCCTCACCCGCCGCATACGCGCCCTCCACCTCCCCCTCCGCTTACTCCCTCTGCGGATTCGACCACCCCCCCCCCCCCCCCCCCCGCC